>JBEKCJ010000169.1:0-2539 GCA_050014935.1 Candidatus Korobacteraceae bacterium | reverse complement strand
AAATTGCGGGTGATTGAACAGGTCGAAGAATTCGGTGCGGAATTCCAGGCCTAACCGGTCGTCCGGTCCGAATCTCGTCCGCTTGAAGATGGCGAAGTCGAAATTGTTGATGCCATCCTGGCGCAAAGTCGCATCCACTCGCGGTTCGTCGCCAAAGCCCCAGTCGGCCGGAGCCGTGAAGCACGCAGTGTTGAACCACTCGGCCACCTTTGCTGCCGTGCCACTGGACGGGGCGCCTTTGCTGCACCCGCCAACGACATTCGGGCGTAACTTCCCGGTCCCCAGGCTGGCGCTTGACAGTGGAGTGCTGCCACCATAACTAATCTTCAGCGGGAAACCGCGCTGGAACGTGGTTACGCCGTCAACGCCCCATCCGCCAACAACTTTGTCTACCGCACCGGTCGCGCCGCCGAGAAACTGTTTGCCGTGGCCGAAGGGAAGATCGAGAACATAGCTGATCACCAGACGCTGCGAAACATCCTGCGAAGAGAGCGAGCGCTCTCCCTTCAAATTATTCCAGTCCTGCACGCCCCCGGTTCCGCCCGTGTTGCCCTCAAGCCAACTGGTCAGGGTGTCAGTATTGGTCATCAGCTTGGCGTTGGTGTAAGCGGCGAGCAGCGTGCCCCCTCCCTGAAAACGCCTTGTAACTGTGACTTGCAGGGAGTGATAGGAGCTCTCACAGCAGCCATAACCGGTTATGTTGACACCCGTGTATTCGGGATAAGGGCGCAGGAGCTGGCCGGCAATGATGGTCGGCGCAACCGATGGCGCCAGCGGGCCGGTTGCGATTCCGGCGAAGGGGTTGGTGACCGGCGCAGTAAGAGCACTTTGCAACGCCAAATCCGCATCCGGGATCTGGTCAATCTGAACGGTGTTCTGCTGCAGGTGGACACCTATCGACCCGGCATAAGCCACATCGGCAAAGAATCCAGCCGGCAATTGGCGCTGGACATCGAGGTTAAACTGCTGAACATAACCTTCTTTAGGATCAGTGTAAGCGGTGGTTTGATTCAGAGATTGGCCCGCCACAAACTGACTTGTAGTCTGAGTCGGAGTGCCTCGACCAGGGGGGGCGACGATGCCACCGGCCCCATAGGGCCCTGGTATGGTGCAGGTAAATGAAGCAAAGGTTGTTCCGGCCAAAGTGCAACCGCTAAAGTCGACGGTGCTCGCAGGAGTCAAGCCGGCATTGGTGGACGGCACGTAGGCTGTGGTGGCCAGGTTAATGATGTCATTGTCGGGATTCGTGTTGAATGCAACATAATTCGGAATCCAGAAAATGCCATACCCGCCGCGGATGACGGTCTTAGAGTCAAGAGCGTAAGCAAACCCAATGCGCGGGGAAAACTCCTTCTTATCCAAGGGCAGGTTGTTCCGGCTGCTGTTGACTCCGGTTCCCACGTTGAAGACATCACCCGGACAGGTAGAGCCTGAGGCGCCCGAACAACCAGTGACGGAGGCATTCGTCACATTCGGGTTCCAATAAGTCAGCCGGTCGAACCGCTCCGACCAGGTTCCCTGCAATTCATAGCGGAGACCCAGGTTCAGGGTCAGCTTGTTGGTGGTATGAAAAGTATCGTTCACAAACAACGCGCGGTAGGTCTGTTTGCCCGCAGTCAAAGCTGGAACTTCAGCCACGCCAGAGGTCTGGTTTCCAACCGATTGGCTTTCGCCTTGCCCCAATCCCAGCAACAGATCGGCGATCGGCTCACCGGTACCAGGTGTCGGGTTTTTAGGATTGTCCTGCGTAAAGGCGCCGTTGAAACCAAAGAAGCCGCTCGCAATATTCGTCTGCGCGTAGTTATCGAAGCCTTCCTCCAGTTGACCGCCAAACTGAATGGTATGGCGCCCGCGAATCATGGTGGCCGACGGAGAGAAGTTGAACTGGGTATTGTAGTCCTGAATGAAGCTGTTTCCCTGCGAACAACTCACCGTCTTATCTTCAGTGATGCAAGGCGTTGGAGGAGTTCTGGCCGCGGTCGGAACCACGGCGTTGTAGGAGGCTGGCCACCCTATGGTGGTCAGATCGAACCCGGAATTGATGGGCGCGCGAGTGTAAATAAAGCGGCTGGCGCTAAAGTTAAAATCCAGGATCGTATTCGAAGTTAGGGAGTAGTTATAGTCAATTACCGCTGCCTTGGTGTGATAATTTTCGGCGCAGCGGTCTTGGCACAATCCAGTTCCAAACGGATTCTGGGCCAGGTCGATAAGTCCGTTATAGCTAAACCGGCCAAAAATTCTGGATTTGCTGTTTATATTTTGATCGATGCGAACGTCGGATTGATTGGTATTCCCACCGCCGCTGCTCGCCGCGGTGAAATTGTTGGCGATTCCGCTGGAGGTTGGCAGGCCATAGAGACTCACCAACTTCGCGGTGGCCTGGTTGAAGTTGATCTCGGCGGCTGGAATGCAGTTGCCCGGGCAATTCGGAAGATCGGTCGGGTCCAAGCCATAAGGCTGGCGCGCTCCCGTAGTCTGATTCACCGTATAGGGGTCGTAAATAGTGCCGGCTGCGGTATTACATATGCCGTTTGTGAAG
>JBEKCJ010000168.1:0-4433 GCA_050014935.1 Candidatus Korobacteraceae bacterium | reverse complement strand
TTCCTGCTGTTGGACGTAGAGTTTGGCTACTTCAACCGCGAGCGCTCGAACTCGAGCTATCACCCCGACTCGTTCAGTCACCGAGATCGCTCCACGCGCATCTAGAACATTAAATAAATGCGAACACTTGAGGCACAGATCGTAGGCAGCCAGCAGTGGGGCGCGCAAAGCGCGAACTGCGGCTCCCTCACCTCTGTCCGTCAGCACTTCAAGAACCTCTGGTGCAATCGCGCCGTGTCGGATGCGCAGGGTACCAAGATTATGGCTAACTCTTCCCAAGAGCCCTTTGCACTCGGCTTCATATAGCTCGAAATGCTTCCAGGCTTTCTCGACGTCTGCCCATTCGAAGTTATAGACGGAGAATTGCAGCTCATCCTGGAGGCGAATCTCGCCGTACTTCACGGGACGGCCATCGGGATCGACGACCCAGGTGATGTCGTAAATCGAGTCCACGTCCTGGAGGAAGGCCGCGATGCGTTCCAGGCCGTAGGTCAGCTCAGCGGAAATGGGATCGAGATCGATGCCGCCGCATTGCTGGAAGTAGGTGAACTGGGTGATCTCGAGGCCATCGAGCATGACCTGCCAGCCGATGCCCCACGCGCCCAGCGTAGGCGACTCCCAGTTGTCTTCTTCGAACTTGATGTCGTGCTTGCGGAGATCGATGCCGATGGCCTTGAGCGATTCGAGGTAAAGATCCTGGACATTCGCGGGCGGCGGCTTCAGGATGACCTGAAACTGCATGTGCTTGAACAGCCGGTTGGGGTTCTCGCCGTAACGGCCATCGGCCGGTCGCCGCGATGGTTGCACATAGCCAACGCGATAGGGTTTGGGACCGAGGACACGCAGAAACGTTTCCGGCGCCATGGTTCCGGCACCGACCTCAACGTCATAGGGTTGCTGTAGGACGCAACCGTTTTCGGCCCAGAAGGTTTGCAGCCGCAGGACCAGCTGTTGAAACGTCAACGGATTGTGGGAGGAAGACAAAGCTCGTCTCGTTGGGCGGGGCTGAAGCCCCGGCGATTTTGTGCCGTCCCTGAAGGGACTCAGAACCATTATGACAGCTCACCCCGGGCTTCCGCCCGGGGCTAACGGCACTTCCGCGCTCCGCGCTCGCACTATGTCGTGCCAATGACCATGGCCACAGAGAGACGATGGTCGAGGACGCGGGAAAAGAGCCCTCATTTTCGATCCCGAGAAAATCCAAAAACAACTGAGACTCATCGGTTGCAGTGACGAAGCCACGCCTGCTCCGCTGGGGATGACACATCTCGATATTTTCGCCGGAGCTCACAGCTTCGCCAGCATGCTGGCGGTTACCAGTTTCTTCTCGATGTGGCGCTCGATGATCTGCGTGAGAAACTTTCGCAAATCGGCATAGTGCGCCGCTCCAACGCCGCCGCGCATGACAGCATCACCAGTGGCGGATTCCGTCGTCCGCAGCTCTGTGAAGCTTTCCACTGGAGCGCGAAACATTTGCGCCGCCACGGCGCGCGATTCCGGCGCCAGTTGCGATGAAGCCAGCCGCTTATGCTGCGAACACATCAGGCCGTCGGCCAACACATGGTAGTAAGCCCGATCGCCGTTCAGGGTCGCGCCGCACGCGAGGCATTCTCCGATCTCCGGCAAGAATCCCACCAGCCGCACCAGCCACAGTTGAAAATACGTCAGCGGTCGCGGTCGGGCAACAACTCGTCGAGCATCTCCGCGACGTGCTCCAGCGCCACGACACGCGGGTAATCCACTGTTTCCGACAGCGGCGATTCCAGAATGTCGCAGGAGTCCAGCCGCGCCAGTTCCTGCCCTTCGCGATCGTCGTAGTACAGGCGGACCAGCGTCAGCGGCTCCAAAGCTCCGCCGAAGCGCCGCTTCGACTTCTTGGCTGAACGCGCAACCCCTTTGACCTTGCCCTCGGCGCGAGTGAACAGGGTCACCAGCAGGTCAGCCTCGCGCAGCGGATAAGTTCGCAACACGATCGCTTCCGACTGCTTCAGTGACATGGAGATTCACACAGACGCCGCCAAGTTTCGATTCTAACGGGCAGGGTTGGGATGTGCAAAGCGGAGTCTGCACTGTGGCGCCGGCTGTGGCTGGCTCACTAGATGAAAGCGCCGGTTGGACGCTGGCCGAAAGGCCAGCTCTAGCAAGTCAGCTCCGATGCGTGAGGTAGAATCGTGCCGTCCCTACGGGACTCTGAGCGTTTTTCCGCTCTACACGGCACGCCTGAAGGCGTGCCCCTTCAAAACAATTCAGGGTGTCAGACCCGACCGCGCCAATTCTGCTTCAGCTTTGATGGGTGCGATGTGTGGAACTCTTTTTGTGAGTGACGCTGGCCGTCTTGACGGTGGCGGCGCGGCGCTTGTGGTGGTAGGGATGGACCTGCACACGCACTTTGTGCTCGGCTGCCGAGGGATCGCTTGCGTAGTCGGGATCGAACATGGCGATCACCGCGACGGCGCGGGTGCTGTAACGCCGGGCCCAGTCGCTCTGGATCAGCATGTTTTGCACGTTCTTCCAGTGCTGGGCGTCGGTCTCCGTTTCTCCGGGCAGCAGCGATGCGTCGCGATAGGCGGGATCGTCATTGATGGCGCCGAGGAAATGGGTGAATTCCTCAAGGTTCACGCCCATCTGAAAGACCAGCTGGCTGAGCGCCATCTGCTGGTAGCCGGTGAGCTGATTGAACTGACGGCAATAGGCGCGCGCGTTGTGCACCGCCTGAATGGCAGAGATGCGGAGCAGTTGCGTCGCTTCATCTTCCGTCAGCTGGGGCGTGAGGTCGTGAGTTTGGATCTTGCGCTGGAAATTTCTCTTGGTCCAGGCCGCAAGGTCCTCGTCGAATTGGTTGAGTATGGCTTGAAGTTTCTGCGAATCAAGTCCGGCTGCCTGCCAAAGCTGGGCGCTGGACGGTTCGAGGAAGGGAGTGGGATTCAAGGGATCGGACTGTGGATGCTCCCTGACGGGAACGTCGAGACTGAAACCAGCGCCAATCAAGGGCCGGCTGGTTTTGGGATCAGGATAGGCGGCCAGCACCCAGCCTTCGTGACGAGTATCGCGCAGATTGCCCATCAGCTCGCCGAGGTTAAACTTGATGTCGGAGTCACGGAAGTCGAGCAGCGGCTGGAGCGGCGAAGAGACGCGCGGCGTGATTGCCAGCAGCAGCTTCGACTGGTTTTCCAGGGGAAGGTTCTGCGGAGCTAGTGGGAGCGAGTGCCCGGTAGCCAGCGAGGGTGGCGTTTGTCCCGACGCCAGTTGCCCTGCGAGCAGCGTCGAGGCAGCCAGTGCGATAGCCGGAATCAGTCGTCGTGTGAGCATCATTTTCCCAGGCGCAGGTCGTTTGGTCGCCGCCGTGCCATACACGATAACCGAAAATCTCCGCATTATGAATAGCCAACTTGATACGATTGTGACATGGACTGTCACAGCATCCATTTCTCGAGGCACGCATCGAGCGCATGTTTCAACGTAGCATTCCGCCCGACGAGATATGACCCGTCCGGGTACGGTGACGGTTACGCTGGAGCGCGGGAAGACGGTGGTGGTGGTCCGCGATGTGCCCGCCGATGTCTGCGAAAACTGCGGCGAGTACTACCTCGACAGCCTAGTCGCACAGGAAGTGTACCAGCGGGCCGAAGGAGCCGCTGCCCGCAACGCCGAGGTGGAAATCCTGCGGTATGCGGCGTAACCCATGAAGATGCCGGAGGCAGCACTCCCAGGTTAGCATCGAAAGGAAGGCGCGAACCCGGGGCACCAGGCACCGGGCCTACTCTTTAAGAATGAAGCGAATCATGATTTGCATTTGCTCTTGGGCGAAGGACACGACCAAGGGAATCGAAGGGTCGTTCTCAAGAAACGCCGTTGAACGGTTTGGCCATTGAGTGACGAAGGTGTGCCGTCCCTGAAGGGACTCAGGTCTTTTGGGGGACGTTACCCAGGGCTCACGCCCAGGGCTAACTGCAATGCCGCCGCTTCGCGGCTGCTTCTTCGAGGTTCCCTCATCCAGCCGACACGCAGGGTCTCACTGTTTGCTAAGAGCTAAAGGCTAACAGCTGAGAAAGCCCTGATTAAGTCCTAGCGAGGTCTCTCAGCGGCTAAAGCCGCTAAGATTTTGCGGCGTTGCCGGACGGCCTGAAGGCCGTCCCCTTCAAAACTCGAACTTGATCAGCGTTTTCCCAAAGGCTGACAGCCAAGAGCCGATTCGCCTCAACTGATAGCTGACGGCTGACTGTTTCTTACAGCGATCCCATGTTCGACAGGAACTCGCCGTTGGAGCGGGCTTTGCCTAGCTTGTCGATCAGCAATTCCATGGCTTCTACCGGCGACAGCGGGTTGAGGATTTTGCGCAGGACCCAGATGCGCGCCAGATCTTCCTTGGGGATCAGCAGCTCTTCCTTACGGGTGCCGGAGCGCTGAATGTCGATGGCCGGGAAGGTGCGCTT
>JBEKCJ010000167.1:0-2938 GCA_050014935.1 Candidatus Korobacteraceae bacterium | reverse complement strand
GCCGATCTGGTTGCAGTCGTGTCGCTGGGCAACAGCATCACGCTCAAGCAGGATTTCACTTCCGATCGCGCCCAGCTTAAGAAGGTCCTGGAGGGCTTCAATCTGGGGGCTGGAGCAGGCTTCGAAGAAGGCAGTGTGGGAACGACCGAAGGCACTCCTGACAACGCGAATTCCTTCACGGTTGACGACACGGAATACAACATCTTCAACACTGACCGGCGGCTGGAAGCGATCCGAACCATCGCGCAGCAGGTGGCCAGCGTCCCACAACAGAAGGCGCTGATTTACTTTTCCAGCGGCATGGATCGCACTGGCATCGAGAATGAATCGGAGCTGCGCTCAGCCACCAACGCAGCCGTCCTGGCGAACATGGCCATTTATACGATGGATATTCGCGGGTTGCAGGCGTTGCCTCCGGGCGGCGCAGCGCAGAACGCCAGCCTGCGGGGTATCTCGCCCTACAACGGGCAGTCCACCTTGAACGATTTGAATTCCAACTTCACCACGCAGGAAACGCTGGTTTCACTTTCCGTCGATACCGGCGGCCGCGCCTATCTTGATTCCAACGACTTCGGCCGCGTATTTCGCGGTGTGCAGCAGGACATGGACATGTACTACCTGCTGGGGTACCACAGCAGCAATGCGGCGCGCGATGGAAAGTTCCGGCGCATCACGGTGCGGGTGAATCGGCCGGGGGTGAAGCTGGAGTATCGCAAAGGTTATTACGCCGCGGCTGACTTCAAGCATTCGAACAAGGACGATCGCGAGCGCCAGCTTCAGGAGGAGCTGGCGTCGGATCTGCCCAACACCGACCTGCCGCTTTACCTGGCGACGGGGTACTTCCGCCTCGCCGACAATCGATACTACGTTCCGATTTCCCTGATCGTTCCCGGCTCGGCAATCCCGTTCACCCGCAATCGCGATCAGGACAAGGCGACCCTGGATTTGCTGGGGGTGGTGACGGACGAGAGAAAGATTCCAGCCGGCGGCATTCGTGACACGGTGAAGCTCGCGGTCAACGCCGCGAATGAAGTGCAGCGCAAGAATGTTCAATACGACAATGGGCTGGTCTTGGCCCCCGGGAAATATCACCTGAAGATTGTGGTACGGGAAAACGAAAATGGACAGATGGGAGCCTTTGAGACCGATTTCACGGTTCCCGATCTCAAGTCTGCGCCGTTGAAGATGAGCTCGATCGTCATGGCCAGCCAGCTTCAGCCTGCCGGCAAGCACGACAACCCGAATGACCCTCTCATCCGCAATGGCTCGGAAATTATTCCCAGTGTGACCCGCGTATTCTCCAGTGGCCAGCACTTATATCTTTACTACGAGGTCTACGATCCGGCACGCAGCCGCAATGCACCTCCCCAGACTGCGAGTGGCAAGAAGGTTACGCCTCAAAACACCTCCAACGCCGATCCGAAAAACGCGGTCAGGCTGCTGAGCAACGTGGCCTTCTTCAAGGGCGACGTCAAGGCGTATGAAACTTCGCTGACTGAAGTTCAAGAACTCACTGTGCCTAACCGTCATGCCGCCATCTTTCAGTTGGAAGTACCGCTCTCAGAATTGAAGCCCGGCTTCTACACCTGTCAGATCAATGTCATTGATGACGCGGCTGGGCACTTTGTCTTCCCGCGGCTGGCGATATTGCTGCGTCAATAAGGAGTCCAGGGCCGGTCGGGATTGGCAGTGGCTCGACGCTCATGCGGCGACCGCTTCGACATGCGGGCTGCAAGGGCAGCAAAAAAGGGCACGGACCGAAGTCCGTGCCCTCGAATCGCCGTGTTCCCTGCCCCGCAAAATTGTTCCCCTGGAACAGAAACACGAGCTTGCTTTTGGCCGGGCTTACACCCGTCCGCTTACCGCTTGGTGAGCTGCCGCTGTACCCCCGGCTGCCTCTGACCAGGCTTTTTGCCCAGCATCGGTCCCGACTGGTACATGTACTGGTTGTAGTACCACTGGCCATTGATCAACGTCCACATCGTGGCGTAGACCTCCTGGCCATCGTTCGGCATGTCATTTACCATCGCGCTAAACGTGCTCGAGCTCAGTTCGCCCGATTGGTAAATGTCGTTGCCGCCTTGAGTGCTCCCGATGTCCAGCCAGTAGCCTGAAGCGCCGTTGCCCGCACTCCAGTCGAATGTGACCGACGTGCCGTCGACTTCCGTGTTATTCGTCGGCGACGTAATCACGGCGTAGTTGCTCGCGCCACCAGACGCCGTGTAGCTGTACTGGTTGTAGACCCACTGACCGCCGACATAGGTGAACAAGGTCACATAGATCGTGCTGCCATCGGTTGGCAGTCCAGTCGCCGTGGTGGTGAGGACGTTGCCCAGGTTACCTGAGCTGTAGTAGTTGTTGCCGCCCGGTGCGTTACCGGCGGTCAGCCAGTAGGCCGAGGCGTCCGCGCCGGCGCTCCAGGTAAAGACCTGGGTGCTGCCGGTGAGGGTTGAGCCGTTGCTCGGCGAGGTGATAACACCCAGGCCACCGTACGCCGTGTAGGTGTACTCGGTGTACGCCCACGTCCCCGCTATCTCGTACCACCAGGTTACGTAAACGGTGCTGCCGTTGTCGGGCAGGTTCTTCAGCGTCAGGCCGCATCCGTTACTGGAGAGCGGACCGGACTGAAGGTAGTTGTTCCCGCCGTAGGTGGAACCTGCGTCTACCCAGTAGTTGGAAGCGCTGGCGTTGGGATACCAGAGCAGAGCAACGCTGGTTCCTGGCAGTGTGGACCCATTCACTGGGGCGAAGATTCCCGGGTTAGCGTTTGGCAGCCACGCGCAGGCACTTACCAGGTTGGTTGCGTTGGGGGTGCCGAGGCCGGTTGCCAGGTCATAACCAGGCGCTGCGCCATAGGCCGGCTGGTAGGTTGATGGAGCGGTGCTAAAGCTGGTGTTAGCCACGGCAACTGCGCCGGTGCCCACGCCAGTAAACGTGA
>JBEKCJ010000166.1:0-3384 GCA_050014935.1 Candidatus Korobacteraceae bacterium | reverse complement strand
AGATGGCCGCCAATTGCCCGCCGATTACCGGAGCTTCACCCATGGCTACGCCGTTACAGCGCGTCGCAGCCAGGGCAAGACGGTGGACTCAGTCATACTCTCCTGCGACGGCATGCAAAAGGAGCTGTTCTACGTTGCAGCGTCCCGTGGCCGGCATGGCGTAACGGTGATCACGAGCGACAAGGAACGTTTGCAGCAGATGCTCGGCAGCTCAATGGCACGGACGTCGGCCATGGAGCTGTTACGCGGCACCATGGCGGCACGGAGGATGGTCCAAAGAGCAGCAGCGGCGCTGCTCAGTTCCGTCTCGAAGGAGATTATTCAACAGGAAGTTCATCGACTCCCACTGCGAAAGGAGCGCGCTCGTGAACGTGGGTTCGGGCGGTAGCGCCCCGTGGGTCATCGGCGCCGGCGATCCTAGTGCAACGCTGGAGATCGTCCTTCAAAAGCAGACTGTTGTGCTCTCCTGGCATCAATTTGTTTGCGCGGAGGGTGACAGCGAACAGGTGCGGATGGCGTTTGCCAGCCACGACGTCGTCATCAATGGCGCCGGGCTCGATCTGCTATTGCCTGCAATCGCCACTCATCGGGTCGTTTCGCTGCGCGCGAGTGTTCGTTCCGAGCGTTTCTCCGCCCAAGCGGTGCGGTTCATTAATGAAATCGTCGTCCGAAGGCTCGAAGGTGAGCTATGAAGCCAATGCGCGCCAACCGTGCACCAGAATGGCAATTTAGAGTGGCAACTGCTTTCGCTCTCCTTCGAGAGCGTTATTTGAAATTAGACACCATCCCTAAGCCTGGCGGCTTAGGTTCGGGCAGCTCGCGTTGCGGGCTATCTGTCCCGGCTTTATCCCACATTTGTCCCGCCTTTGTCCCGGTTTTGTCCCACTTAGGGCGGGCTCAGTTTAAGCTTTGGAGCACCGATGCAACACAAGTTTCACGATGTCCTGAACAATGTAGACGCGAAACAGGGGCGCTCGCCGTTGGAGCCCTACGGCGAACTCGTGGACACGTTACGACACCAGGGCTTCACGTGCAGGGATATCGCCGCGCTACTCGCTGAAAAGTGCCAATTGGTAACATCAAAGAGTGCGGTCAGTAGGTTTCTGCTGGCGCGAGCGAGAAGGCGGAGAAACACCGCCCGAAAGCTCTCCCGCGGTGTATCGGGATCGACACCAGCTACTTCCAAACCCTTGCCTCAGTATTCCGCGCAGAGCCCGAGTGGTGACGAGATCCGTCAGAAGATCGCCGATCTAAAAGCTCGCAAACCAGTCGCGGAGTCTGCTCCGGACGGTTTCTACTACGATCCAGACGAACCGCTGCGGCTCATCAATCCGGTTAAACGAAACTCATATGACTAAAGTTGGCGGGCGGAATGGGTTGCTCGGGGTTCTCTGGCATGGGAGCATTTTCCATCATCCTCAACAGCACTGGGACGACGCATCGATCCTTATCATTGAGAAATGGAAGCACGCGAGCAGAAGGAATGGCTGGAGACGCACACCCCGCATCGAGTGCGCGCTGCCATCGCACGCCTGTCCAAGGAAAACTCTATTCTGCGAGCGACGGCAACCATCGATCCGCAGCAGCCGAGTGAACTGAAAAGATTTACTGGCGATGCGCCACGGATTCAATATGGGAAGGCCGTCTGGCCGCGACGCGGTGGCTGATTGAATTCGTGGGCATCAAGCAGGACGAAGCAGGCAATCCGACCGTTTGCAAGAAGAGCAATAGGTTCGGCGGCAAGGATGTCCGCATTGACGATTTCGATGGAGGTAAGTTCATCAGCCCTTCCGCCTGACGCCCAGCTCCTAGCCAGCGGTTGGAAGGGATGCTCGCAGGCGGCGAGCCAGGCGACCAACGAGTACAGCCACCCGTCGGTTAGCGACCGGAAAGAACTCCCCGAGGCGCTCAGGAAAATCGTGAAGCACCTGCAGAATAGCATCTACCAGAAGGCGGGGAAGGGTGTACCTGATTACCCGCTATCAATACGCTGACGTACCCAAGGCCCACCTTATTTCATCTTTCCAAGCACGCGTACACCACGGCGGACAACACTTGGTAGCCGGAAGCGTACGGAGCGTTACTGCGGTTCGGAGGCGCAGGAACTTGGTCTCTAATTGCATGTGCTTACGGTCATCACATTCATCACTTCGTTCCACGCCACAGTCAAGTTGCCGTGCCGTTGAAGTTCGGCCCGGTTACGACCTGCTTTCTTTGATATAAATCAGCCTATGCTGTCGCACATGCCCAGGACACGTTCCCAGCGAACACCCCACGCGCTAAAGACTGGATTCCGGCCGGGCCGCAGCGGCGCCTGCGAAGCCCGCCTGTATCAATTCACCGGCGTTGTGATTGGGGAAGGCCAACCACCCGTAAAACGGGTCGCGGCGACTGACCTGCATGAGGCCATTGCCTACGTGCGGAAATGGCATTCCGATCTGGACATTCTGCGTGTTGAATTGGTGGCCCTGATCGAAATGGTGTCTGGCTCCCCGCTGAATTAGGTCACGCTTAGTAAACAGCCAGTGCTCCGTTCACATCCTCTACAGGATTTACTCACGAACTGCTGGAACATACCTGCGACGGCATGAGCCTTCCGGCTGCGCTGGGAAGGCTGGTGCTGGGGGAATCGACGGAGGAGTTTGCGCTAAGCAGGCTTCGTTGTTAACCGCATCTGAGCTGGTCGCTCAAAAAGTCGATCCCTGAGGCAGAAATATCTGTTCACCTGGCGTTTTATCCTTGCAAAACGACACCAAATCCGTGTATTTTTGAGTAACCTCAGACCCGCAGTTCTAGGAAGGTTCCCCCGCTGTTAACCGAAGGGTCGTAGGTTCGAGTCCTACATGGGGAGCCAAACTTCAAGCACACATCTCGCGGTCGTTATAGGTTCGCCAATCAGCTGCCCAGTATCTGCAGCCCTGGGCTGTTCCGATCCTGCTTCGAGCGCCTCTGGTTGCTCTCGGCAACAGACTCCAGGGCCGGGGGCAAGAGAGATTCACGCTTACTGGCACTTACACAGATAGCAACGGGAGTTTGTAGTTGGCGAACCAATCGGCGCAGACGCGTTCACGATGCCCGAATGGCCTGTGCGGGAGGCCTGCGCCGCTTCATGTTGTCCGGTAGACTCCTTTTTACGAGGTGGTCCCGTTGGCTATTTCACGTCGTGTCCTCGGTTCTGAGGATCGGAGGACAGGGGATTTTCGAACCGAGAGATTCGACGGGTCTCTGACTGGCCCCCGCTCTGACGCGCGCGGCCGGATCGCTGCTCTTCGGCGTAACCCCGCCATGACACCCATCCCTATGATCAACAACGCGCGTTCTTTCGGCTCTGGAGTCTGAGCCGTTGTCGGCACGATTGTGGCCTCTATAGAGCCGCCTGCGTAG
>JBEKCJ010000165.1:0-5066 GCA_050014935.1 Candidatus Korobacteraceae bacterium | reverse complement strand
GATTCGCTTCCGGTGGCGGTGACGCCGTTGAGAGTGAGTTCGCCATTGTTCAGTTTTTGTTGCCAGGCTTGTGGGGTTGAGTGGGGGTAAAGGCTTGCCAAGTGGGAGAGCAGGGTTTGTCCATGGTATTTGCCGCTGATGAAGGTGGAGTAGGCATAGCCCCGGTTGAGCATGTAGTTTGAGTGTAAGCTATCGCATCTGGGCAGGAGTTGCTGGGGTTCAAGCGACACTGGATTTAGGCAGCAAGAATTTTAAATGCGTCCTTTGTCGGCAAGCCAGATTCCGCGCGGATCACGCGCGGCTCGGAAGTAATCCACCTGGACGGAAATCGCCCGACCCGAGCTGTTGAAGAACTCCACGAGGTCGCGGCCACAAGGACGGAACGTTGAGAAGCCGTCAAACTGGATTACTTCCGAGTGGCTGACGATCCGCTGGGAGCAGTCGCTAAACACGGCGGCGTTATACGCGAGCGTTCCTGACTGGGATTCGAACCATAGCGGAACAAAAAATAGCCCGTGAGCCAGCTCACCATGCGCCCGGGCGTGGAGCCTGGAATGTTCATGTGCCGCTTCGCTAAACTTCGTCAGGTTGATTGGCTCCGCGAGGGAGTCCCTTTGCCGAGGCCTCAGCTCCAGGTGGTTCACGGAACGGTTCCACCGAAATGCGCTCGTAACACACTTCCAGCACTTTCAGGTATGCTGTACCGCCCGGCGCTGAGAGAACTACGCGATCGCCCGCTGCCGATTTCATCAACGCGCGCCCCAGAGGCGACACCCAACTGATGTGGTTGCGGTTGAGATCGACCTCGTCTGTGCCCACGATGCTCACCACTCGCTCCGTTGCGGCGGCATTGGCATAGCGCACAGTCGCTCCAAAGAATGCCCTCGTCGCCGCCACCCCGGCTCTCGGAGTTTCGGGGTCAACCACCTCCGCGGACTCGATTCGCTTCGTGAGAAAGTGAATCCGTCCATCGATCTGGCGCAGCCGCCGTTTGCCGTACTGATAATCGGCGTTTTCACTGCGATCGCCGTTGCTCGCAGCCCACGCCACCACCTCCGTCACGGCCGGGCGTTCCCTGGTGAGCAGAAACCGGTGCTCATCTTTGAGGCGCTGCAGGCCGCCTGGCGTTATGTAGTTGTTGCTTGGCGTCGCAGGCCCGTCCTCTTGCGATCTTCTTGTAACCCTTTTGGCATATCTTAAATAAGTCGGCCAGCACCCCGCAACCGCATTGGAACCTACTTGGACGTGAAACGTCCGACCCGTGCTGTTGAAGAACTCCACCAGGTCGCGGCCACAAGGACGGAACGGCGACTATTCGTCCAAGTGGATTTCCGTCGCGAAATGCGCCCAATAGCATTCGTAGACCCTGGGGCGTTTCCTGTTACTAAGCGTGCCAGACTCTCCCAGAACGAGACTTGTTGGGCGTTTCCTTGAACAAGCCGACGCAGTGGGCTCAAACATCGCTCAATGGTTGGCAAGGAAATAGAGGTCGTCGTGGCCCGTGGGACGCGCGTAAAGGATGGCCGATAAGTCGGGCGGGACGTCCCATGCATTACCGCTGAAGTCCTCACGAATAGCAAATGGGAAGACCAAAACCGGCTGCGGCTCGCCGCTCACGGCGCCGTCGTGCCATTTCTGCCGATAAATGGTTGTCTGGCCGTGTTTTGTGGCGGCATACAGGAACGACTTGCCATCCAAGGCAAATTTCGCAATGTAGCTTGCTAAACCGGGCTTCAGCGGCGTGCATTTCCTCTCGCTAAGGGAGTACTGATAAATCCCGGGATCATTTCCCCACAGCACGGTTCCGATCAGGTAATTGCGGTCAGGGGAGATGTCCAGCGCCCCTAGACACCCTTCGAACAATAACTCCGGTTTCGATTCTGCTGCGCTCAAGTCGAGTTTCCAGGTTTTGCCGACACGTGCCTCGTGCGCGTCAACCGTGGAAACAAGTATGGAAGATGTACCGCGCACCGGTGCAGCTAACTCAGCCAGGCCCGGCAGGTCCGGCAGTTGGCGCAGGTGACTGCCATCGGCATTCACCAGAAACAGGCGGCCCTTCCCTTGCGCATCCTGGTCCGAGAACACGAACTGCGAATCATCTTCCGACCAGGCAAGAGTCTCGATGTGCGAACCCGATGTGTTAACGCTCTTCGCATTGTTCCCATCGATATCCGCGATCCACAACTGGCGGCGCTCCGGTTCTGGTTCCGTGAGATAAGCCAGGCGGCGGACATCGTGCGATATGAGCGGTTGAGTCGCGAGCTCCCCTACCGCATCGATCGATTGTTTTGTGGACGGGCGATAGAGGGTAAGAACTCCCGATGACCTGCCGTTCACGAAATAGAGGCCCTTGCCGGAGGAATCCCGCAGAGGGTTACGATCCGGACCGGGGCCGAAGGTAAGCTGCTTCAGCCCCCCGTTAGCCAGCGAATATTCCCAGATGTTACGGATGCCGTTCACCACGCGAGAAACATAAACCGACTTGCCCGGCTGACCCCAACTAACCCGTCCTACAGCTTCGGGGATACTCCACTCCTGAACCATCTTGCGCGATGCCAGGTCGAAGTTCTGCAGTTGCAGGTGGTCAGGGTAGTGCAAAAGCAGGAGCAGGTTGCCGCCATCAGGATATGCGAATAGAGCTGGCTCTCCCCTCTGATCGGGCAATTTGTACAACGTCTCGGGCGCAGCGCCGCTGCGATCCGTGCGAACGATTCTTCCATCATAGGTGCCTACGAAGAGTGAGCGCCCATCGGCCGAAGGAGTTATTGCAATTCCATTGGACAAGTGCCGGGGAACACCACCCAGGGTAGGAATAGACCAGATTTCGTAATCGCCGATGCTGGGTCCAAAGAAGATCTCAGTGCCATCGGCTGAGAAGCCGAGCGGATTCTTGTTACCCTCGTCCTTGGTCAATTGCAGAGGCTGGCCCCCGGAGGTCAACATCACGAATAGTTGGTCGTAACCATCCACCTGCGAGGTAAAGGCGATGGTGCGGCCATCGGGCGAGAGGATGGGGAAGTCTATGGCCCGGTTCCATTCACTGATCTTGGTGACCTTGCCTGTACCAGAGTCCTTTGCCTGAGTGGACCAGAAGTGATAACCCACAAAGCCCAAGGCCAGCAGGACGATCACCGCGCCAATATACAGAAGAGGGTTCTGCCGGGACACTGCAACGGATGACGTGCCACTCGGCTGGATTCCGGCCGGAAGCGACGGCATCGATCCGGAGCCAGACTGCGCGACCTGTGCCACCGAAGCGTGCTTCGAACTGCTGTCCCGCGCCAGGCGCTTCAAATCGGCCCGCAACTCGTCCGCCGACTGATATCGCAGGTCGCGGTCCTTCTCCAGGCTCTTGTTGATGATGCGCTCGAGTTCACCGGGAAGATCCGGGTTCAGACGTACCGGGTCCACGGGCGCGCTGTCACCGCGCCGAAAGAAAAGATATCGGTGCGGGCGTCCAGTTCCTTTCCACGCACCTGCTCCGGTGACATATACGCGACCGTACCCAGTGTGGAACCTGGACTGGTCAAATGCTCCTCAATCATCGCCGTAGCTTGCGCGGCTTCCCCGGCCCCCACTGGCCCTACGACTCTTTTCGCAGCGGTAGCTTTCGCGAGACCAAAATCCAGAATCTTGGCATGTCCGCGCTTGGTAACGAAGATATTGGCAGGCTTGATATCGCGATGCACGATGCCCTCTGCGTGGGCCGCCTCAAGCGCTTCCGCGATCTCGATGGCCAGAGAGAGCAAGGTTTCCATGTCCATCGCGCGCCCGGCGATGCAGTGCTTGAGGGTGGCCCCGTCCAGAAACTCCATCGCAATGAAGGTTTGCCCATCATGCTCCGCAATTTCGTAGATTGTGCAGATATTGGGATGATTTAGAGCGGAAGCCGATCGTGCTTCCCGGCGGAAGCGCTGCAAGGCCTGGGGATCTCCCGCCACATCGTCCGGCAGGAATTTCAGGGCGACAAAGCGACCGAGCGATGTGTCCTCGGCCTTGTACACTACGCCCATGCCGCCGCCACCGAGTTTCTCGATGATGCGGTAGTGCGAGATGGTTTCGCCGATCATGCTTTGGGTCACCTCATCTTACGGAGGCGGACCCTTGCAGTCAACGAATCCAGCAAGGGGTTAAACTCAGGGAAGCGCTTGTCGGAAGTTGACGAGAAACACGCTTGTCGCCACCGAACTATCGGCGTCTGTAGACTGGCCAGAAACCGGCTTGGGGGAGATTACTCCTCATATGTCGGCCAGCATCCGGCAACCGCATTGGCACTTCTGTAGGAGCGCCCTGACCGTAGAAACGTTTTATCATGTCGTGCATGAACCCGTGACTCGGGCGCCGGTCAAGTGTTGGTCTTGCCCTGCACGCAGTAGGATTACACCGCCGTGGTGCGATAATCCGGCGATAATCGTCCAAGAACTTATGAAGCGCCACGTGCTGATGTACGGATTGATCGGTGGAATCCTGATTGCACTGCTCAAGTGGACGGAGTATCAATTCCTGGTAGTTGAACATTCAATCGAAATCTACGGTGGGCTGATCGCGGCGACCTTTGCCGTTCTCGGCATCTCGCTTGGCCTCAAGGTAACAGGAAAACGGCAGATAATTGTTGTGAAGGAGGTTCCTGTCCCTGCCGCGCAGGCGTTTGTCCCAGACGAGAGGAAACGAGAGGAGCTCCATATCACTCGCCGCGAGCTTGAGATCCTTGAACTAATAGCTCAAGGTCTAAGCAACCGAGAGATAGCCGAGAAGCTTTTTGTGAGCGAGAACACGGTTAAGACGCACTCCAGCCGCGTTTTCGACAAGCTAGGGGCTAGGCGAAGGACACAAGCGGTGCAGCTCGGCAAGGAATTCGGTATCCTCCCCTGATTTACTCGCACCAGAATTACTCGCCTCCAAAACTACTCCCTCAAACGAATGATTTTTTCTCTCCGCGGCCAAAATCACCTGAAAGGATGACGACAGAGACCCCTCCTGGTGCGATATGTTGAGCCGCAGACAAGGAGCGAACATGAAGTCTACGAATTGGAGAAAGAGTTTTCTGGGTGCCCTGTCAATCTGTG
>JBEKCJ010000164.1:0-3749 GCA_050014935.1 Candidatus Korobacteraceae bacterium | reverse complement strand
CTGATGTGAGATGCGTCGCGCCGCCTCCTTCAGCATGTCGGCGATGTGTGGAATCGCATCCCGTGGCACATCGTTGATGATACCGGTGGAAGCGATGGCCGCCTCCGCCTGCCCGTCGCCGTTAAAGATAGGCGCGCCAACACAGCGCGCGCCCAGACTGTTCTCTTCATCGTCTACTGCATATCCCAACTGGCGCACGCGCTCCAGTTCCTGCAGCAACTTGGGCAGCGTAGTGATGGTGTGGGTGGTCAGCTTCTTCAGCCCACGCTGGCGCAATATGGCGTCGCGCTCTTTCGCATCAAGGTAGGCCAGCAGCGACTTTCCCACCGCGGTGGAATGTACCTCCATCCGCCGGCCAATCCAGGTATTCATCTTGATAAAACTGGGCGCTTCGACCTTTTCAACGTAAACCGCCTCGCCGTGGTCAAGGATGGCCAGGTGGGTGGTGATGTGGATGCGGTCGACCAGGTGCCGCATGATCGGGAGCGCCACCTCGCGGACATCAATTCCACCGAGTGCAGCACGCGACAAGTTCAAAACCTTCATGCCCAGGCGATACCGCCCGTCCTCTCGATCACGGCGCAGATAGCCGTGCTGCTCCAGAGTGCGCAGGATGTAGCTGGCGGAACTCTTTGGAATCTTCAACTTACGACTGAAGTCTGCGTTCGACATCCCGCCTTCGCGCTGTGCGGCAGCTTCCAGGATCAGCAGCGTACGCTCGACGGCAGTGGAAGAAACATCGCTCGAAGAAGCCATAGCCACCAGTTTACCAATACGGGAATCCACCTTCAGCATACACGATTGTGAATTTATGTTCAATATTACGAACATCAGGCTTGCGTGATTTCCTGGCGGGCCGCTATTGTTCGTACACCATGCAGAATTGGCGTTCAGTATGTTGAACCGAATGTTCGTTCTGCTTGATTCATCCAGGGCCCTGAATAATTGCCATCAACCCGAGCGGTCGGTACGACCTCTCCTATAACACTCGAAATAGATGAGGAGACACGTCATGGCGGAGTTTCAATCTGCGGCACAGCTCACAAAATTCTGGAAGACCGACCCTCGCTGGAAGGGAATCCAACGTCCTTATACCCCGGAAGATGTACTGCGTTTGCGCGGCACACTTCCGATCGAATACACGCTTGCCCGCGTCGGCGCCGAGCGCCTGTGGGAGATGCTGAACAGCGGCGCCTACGTCAACGCCCTGGGCGCGATGAGCGGCAATCAGGCAGTGCAGATGGTGGAGGCCGGACTGAAAGCAATCTATGTCAGCGGTTGGCAGTGCGCCGCCGACGCCAATAATGCGGGCCAGATGTATCCCGACCAGAGCCTCTACCCTGCCGACTCAGTGCCCAACCTGGTGCGCCGTCTGAACAACGCGCTGACCCGCGCCGATCAGATCCATCACTCCGAAGGCAAGAACGGTATGAATTGGTTTGTTCCGCTGATTGCCGATGCGGAAGCTGGTTTTGGCGGCACCCTGAACGCCTTCGAACTGATGAAGGCGATGATCGAGGCGGGCGCGGCTTGCGTGCACTTCGAAGATCAGTTGTCGTCCGCGAAGAAGTGCGGGCATCTCGGCGGCAAAGTGCTGGTGCCCACGCAGGAAGCGATACAGAAACTGATTGCCGCACGTCTGGCGGCTGACGTTCTGGGTGTGCCGACGCTGGTGTTAGCGCGCACCGATGCCGACAGCGCACACCTCCTCACCAGCGACATCGATCCCTACGATCGCATATTCCTGAACGGCGAGCGCACGCCGGAAGGCTTCTACGGGATTCACGGCGGACTTGACTCGGCCATCGCCCGCGGCCTGGCTTATGCGCCGTACTGCGACCTGATCTGGTGCGAGACCTCACAACCGAACCTGAAGGAAGCCGAGCTCTTCGCCGATGCGATTCACAAGAAGTTTCCCGGCAAGCTGCTGGCGTATAACTGCTCGCCGTCATTCAACTGGAAGAAGAAGCTGGACGACGCAACCATTGCGCGCTTCCAGCCGGCGCTGGCGGAGATGGGCTACAAGTTCCAGTTCATCACTCTGGCCGGCTTCCACGTGCTCAACCTCAGCATGTTTGAGCTGGCGCGAGCCTACAAGGACACCGGCATGACCGCTTACTCGCGCGTGCAGGAGAAGGAATTCGCTCGCGAGTACAGCCACGGCTACTCCGCGGTAAAGCACCAGCGATTTGTCGGCACGGGATATTTCGATGCGGTCACTCAAGTGATCGCCAGCGGCAAGTCTTCGGTCACCGCACTGGAGCATTCGACGGAAGCCGAGCAGTTCAGCGAAATGAAGGTGCCGTCGCAGATGATCGAGCTCGGACAGGATCCGTCCTGCCGGCCAATCCTGGGCGAATGTCCCATGACCTGCGAGCATGATCACGAGCATGTGCGGAGCAGCAACGCGGCCAACGACTAAAGTTTCCCCTCAGCAGGAGAAAGCGCGCTAACCGGCGCGCACGGCACGGGGCACTCCTTCCCCGTGCCTTTTTCTTGCGCGGCCAATCAATATCCTCGCTTGCAGGAATCGTGACCGCGACGCGGCTGGAATGGTTCACGGCGGGGCTTCAATGTTGTGACCGCACAGCGTCTTGAGTTCTGCCTTTCCATTCGCCTCCACGGCCCGACCAATACATAACGGCCGAATGCATGGTGGCAACCACATAGAAAGCCGCGCTGAGCGGCAGCGTCAAAGCCCAAAGCGGATTCAGTTGATAGAAGCGAACCATCGGCAGGTATGCGGCGCTAGTCAACAAGTAAGCGGCGGCGCCAATCGTGACAGGCAATGGCGATCGGCTTGCCAGCAGCACCAGAGGCAAGAAAAACACCAGCAGCATCGACAGTACAGTCCCCAACAAGAGCCAAGTCGAATGCCTGAGCTGGTTGAACGCGGTGCGAGCAACCATCGTCTCAATCTCCGCGAATGTGTCGTAGGCGCGAAGACTGCGCGTCTCCGCCGTCAGCCCAAGCCAGACTCTGCCGCCCGTCTGTTTTACCGCGCGGGCCAGTGCGCAGTCATCGATGATCTCCTGGCGGATGGCCGGGATGCCTCCGGCGTGATCAAGAGCCGCGGGGCGAATCAGCATGCAACCGCCGGCTGCGCCTGCGGTCCTACGCCGCGGGTCGCGAATCCATCTGGGCGGATACAGCATGAAGAAGAAGAATACGAAGGCTGGAATGAGAAGCTTTTCCGCCAGGCTGCGACAGTGCAGCTTCACCATGTAGGAAGCGAGATCGTAATCGCCGGCTTCGGCGATCCGAACCAAGGTGGCCACATTCTCCGGTGAATGCTCGATGTCTGCATCCGTCATCAATAGGAATTCAGGACACAGGACAAGCGCCGGCTCGACGCCTTGCTGCACGGCCCAGAGCTTACCCGACCATCCAGAAGGCAGAGGACGCCCGTTGATCACGCTTACGCGCTCGCCATGCGAGTTTTGAGCCGCTGCCTGCCGCACAGCCTCAGCGGTGCCGTCGGTGCTGTTATCGTCGATGACAAAGATTTGCAGCGCGTCGACACAGCTCTGGCGCAAAAGCGATGCTACGGACGCACGAATTACGTCCACTTCATTGCGAGCCGGAATGATGACGGCGATCACGAGTTAGGCCCGCACCTCCGGGAGCGATTCCACGCGGTCATGCAGTGATGCTAAACGAGCGGACGGTGGTCGGGCTATGGAATGATCTACACTAAGCCGAAACGAGTTGCTGTCCGCCCAAAATATGGTGACCACCGCAAATCGCGA
>JBEKCJ010000163.1:0-3829 GCA_050014935.1 Candidatus Korobacteraceae bacterium | reverse complement strand
ACCGGCGGCACCGTCCGCCAACTTGACCCACGGATCACCGCCTCGCGTCGCCTGGATTTCTTTGCCTACGGTCTGCTCGTCGACGGCCACACCATCTTCGACCGCCATTCCGCAGCGTTGAAGGCGCTCGAAACCGCCGGCTTCAAGGTCAATCCCAATCATCGCCTCGTGCACAGCATCGACGAGGTATGGAAGTTCATCTCCGAGTGGGAGGCCGAACGCGACTCGCTCCCCTACGAAACCGACGGCATTGTGGTGAAGGTCGACCGCATCGCGCTCCAGCAGGAACTCGGCTTCACCGGCAAGGCGCCGCGCTGGGCCATCGCCTTCAAATACGCCGCCCACTCCGCTGAGACGCAGATCGAAGACATCCAGGTGCAGGTGGGCCGGACGGGAAAACTGACGCCCGTCGCGTGGCTGAAGCCGGTCCCGATCGGCGGCACGACGGTCACCCGCGCCACGCTGCACAACATGGATGAGATCGACCGCCTGGGCATTCGCATTGGCGATTGGGTGCTGGTCGAGCGCGGCGGCGACGTGATTCCCAAAGTCGTGAAGGTGCTGGAGGACAAGCCGCGCGGCCACAAGAAATTTCACATGCCGGAGCGCTGTCCCGTCTGCGGCGGCCATGTCGTCCGCGCCGAAGGCGAAGCCGACCATCGCTGCGTCAACGCGAACTGCCCGGCCAAGCTGCGCGAGACCATCCGTCACTTCGCCTCGCGCGGCGTGATGAACATCGAGGGCATGGGCGACGCGCTGGTCAATCAGCTGGTCGAGACCGGCATGGTGAAAAATGTCGCCGACATCTACAACCTCACTGAAGAAAAGCTGCTCGAGCTCGAACGCATGGGCAAGAAGTCCGCCGACAACATCCTCGACGAGATCAAGAAATCTAAGACCGCGCCGCTGGAGCGCGTCATTTACGGGCTGGGGATTCGCTTTGTCGGCGAGCGCACAGCGCAGTTTCTGGCTGAAGCCTTTGGCTCGATGGATGCGCTGATGAGCGCCAGCGAAGAGGAGCTGCAAGAAGTGAACGAGATCGGGCCGCGCGTGTCGGCGGCAATCCGCGAATTCTTCGACGAGCCCAAGAACGTGGCGTTGGTCAAGCGGCTGGAAGCAGCAGGGCTGAGCTTCACTGGCCAAAAGAAAGAGCGTGGAACGACATTGGCCGGCAAAACCTTCGTGCTGACCGGAACGCTGCCCCGCTATTCGCGCGACGAAGCCAGGAAGCTGGTCGAAGATGCCGGAGGCAAAGTAGTCGGATCCGTCAGCAAGAAGACGGATTACGTTGTCGCCGGCGACGAGGCTGGCTCGAAGCTGGACAAGGCTAAGGAGTTGGGCGTCGCGGTAATTGATGAGGACGAGATGGAGAAGTTGGTAAAGGGCTAGCGGTCATCTCATAAATAATTCTTAGGTTGCGGCGGAGAATGCACGCAAGGCGTACGAGCTGCGGGAGAAGGTGAGCGAGCGAGAGCGGCTGCGGATCGCCTCGCGGCACCATTCCCCGAGCTTCCGACCGTCGGCCTGCGCCGCCGTTTCCAGTTGCGCGTACTCTTCCTCGCTGACTTTGAAACCGATGGATCTCGTGCGCGGCGGCGGCTTCACCATGTCCCGGCTCCCTCTCTCGCCATCACAGCCGAGACTAGCAGCCGCGCTTAAGAATCAACAAGTTCGCCTGCGGTAACTTCAGGTTGCTCTACAGCAACCGCGATGGCGGGATTTTCCTCTTAGCCGCTTTGCTTTCTTCAAGTTCGCGCGCGTTAACCGCAAGTTACCGCGCAGCACCCTTTCAGGGGTGACGTGTCACCCCTCCACCCCGTGCGCAGCACGGCTAAAAACCCTCAACCCCTCAACCGCACTCCGGGAACGCGAAAACCTCACCCTTCACCGTGCCGGAATCACCACACCGCCCGGTCAGGAATCGGACCCGGAAAGCACGGGTAATCAGACCCTGATCACGGCCCGCATCGGCAGGCCACTACACCCCGGATTTAGGGAATGGATCGCAGGCGAAGACGGCAAGGCCGCGCTACAGATCGGCGCGGCCAGAACCCAACCCACGGCTAAAGAAAAACTCTCAGAACACCCCGGCAACCTGAGTAGCTCAGTCCGACCCTCACCCGCTCCCGGATCGTGCGTCCTGGCAGCCGTAAAACGTCAGCGGCAGGTACTCTGCTCGGCGGTCAGATCGGCGAGTCATGCACAGCCGGTTCTCTACTTTTCACCCTACTTCGGTTGAGGGTCCGTGTACGACTCGCAAACAACGGAAGCATCGGCAGCAGATAGGTCTTTTATAGATAGAGCAAACCTGTGCTGCTTCTCGATCTCCTTGATCGCCGATGCCAGGTGTTCCTGCGTCCACGTACCGCCAAGCGGGGGAGTCACGAAAAAAACGCCGATCGGCTCATCCTTGGACAGAACAAACCCGGCGTTGTTTTGGATATCGAAGACCTCGTGGTCGTCCCGTTGCGTGAATACAATCGCAAAAACCAATCCGTTCGATCTGGCGGGAGCGGCATAGACTACGACGTACACTTCCTTTGTCCCCGGATAGGATTTCTCATCGAGAAAGTATCCGAAGGTCAGCTTTGTTGCTTTCGAGGACGGCAAGAACTGCTTCGCCTCAAGGCACTGAGCGGCGTGCAGCAGCAGTTGCGGCGCTTGCTCCTGCGAGTAGACAGTTGCGCCCAACCCAAACAGCAGTGATATCGCTAGCGTGATTTTCTTCATAGCAAGCATCCTCCCACCTCGCGAGCTACTGTCCTGGATTGTTGTAGATGACAATCCAAGTCGGTCGCCGACTGGTGCTGTCTTTGAAAGGACCGAACTTCTCGTATACCGATTCGCGGCCCGCCGCACCCTTAAGATGGTTACCCGCATCCCGCGACTTTACATTTGGATTATGCGTAGTTCCATAGTAAGTTCGACCCTCGACCGGATCGGCCCCACCATTCGCCCTGTTCGTAACAGCGTCTTTCATCACCTGCGCATCTTGGGCCGAGGCAGGTCTGTCGGGCGTCGCTACCTGTCCTGGCTTCTTGAGTTCTGCGTTGTTGATAATAGCGTTCGCCAGCGCCTCTTTGGCATCTCCGAGCACGTCTGGATTGCCTTTCTTGGGAGTGCTCAGGCTCCCATCCTCGTGAGTCATAGTCTTTGCGAGTTCGCCTTCTGTAGTGCTCCCGACTGGCGTGTTCTCATTGGCCGTATTTTGCGCCAACTCACGGGGAACGCCCGCCGTATCAGTACCTCCCTTCGCCAGAAAGTCTGCGGAGCTTAATGTGAGAACCATAAATGGAGCCAAACTTCCGCCGCCAAGACGCAGAGCATCATGTTGCCACTACGAGGAAAGACCCACCCGACTCCATGAATAAGGTTCCTGAGCTTCAGAACACAGACGAACACAACGAAACCACCGCAAAGGAATATGGCCCACGCCTTGGGGCCCCGGATCGAAGGCTCAAGAAGTGACACGACGTACACTAGCGTTGCCACGACCATTCCGAGCACGTACGAAATCTTCTGTCGCTTCCTATCTAAAAAGGTACTTGTCTGATCGCTCATCGGGAAACCTCGATTGCTAGAAATACGGAGTCAGCGACATCGCCTTGTTCATCAGCCAAGTGTCTGCCTGATGCAGCAACTGTTTCGCGCTTTGGTAACCCTCTTTAACATCTCTCGCAGAGGATAGCTTGTTGAGGGCGTCCTTGAAGTTTTCGGGGCGTTTTGCCAAGTCATGAAGCCCCATTGCTCCATTGGCGACACTTCCGATATTCCCTGCGGTTTTGGGGCTGGTAAAGGGCAGCACGGCAGCGCTGACAGAATTCGTAGC
>JBEKCJ010000162.1:0-3879 GCA_050014935.1 Candidatus Korobacteraceae bacterium | reverse complement strand
CGATACAAAAGCAATAGTTTCACCCTAAGAAACGCAGTTGTCGGTGGGTCTCGAGTCCCTTCCTCCGTACAAAGCTTCGGTCGGAATGGCTCTCTCTGCGCTGCTGCGCTTGCCGTGTGCAATGGGCGTCATCGGCAATCGGAGCTCGACCTCGAGTCCGTGCGGCAACACGTTTTTCGCTGACACGCTGCCCCCGTGGATGGCTGCGGCATTGCGCACGATCGCCAGCCCCAGTCCCATCCCGCCGGTATTCGTCCCGCGAGAATCATCGACTCGGTAGAACGGCTTGAACAGCAGTGGCAGCGCGTTTTCCGGAACGCCCGGCCCGTTGTCGCGGATGCTGATCACCGCGTCGCGCTCGCTGCTGAAGAGGAAGACCACAATCTTACCCTCTTTGCCGGAGTAGAATATCGCATTCCGTACAACATTCTCGACTGCGCTACGCAGCAGTCCGGGATCGCCGTTCACCTTGATTTCCGCGCCGGGGCGATAGGTAATCTCAGCTCCAGTCGCAGCGGCTTCAAAGTTAGCGTCATGCAGGACGTCATCCACCACATCGTTGAGCGACAGCGGCTCGAATTTCGGCTTCTGCTGTCCGCTCTCCAGCCGCGCGACCGTCAGAATGCGTTCCAGCATGGAATCGAGCTGGATCGTGTCCTGTTCGATACGGTCGAGCATCTCGGCGTGCTCGGGCTCGTCGGCATTGCGCGCCAGCGCCAGCGCCAGGCGGATGCGCGCGATGGGCGAGCGCAGTTCATGCGAGACGCCGCTCAGCAGGTTGCGTTCGCTCTGGATCTGATTGCGCAGTTCTCCGGCCATGGTGTCGAAGTCGCGCACCAGGTCGGCGATTTCGTCCTGTCGATTGCCCAGGTTTTCGCCGGCGCGGATGTCGAGATTACCGCGGGCCAGCTCGTGGGTAGCATCGCGCATGCGCTCGATCGGCTTGGTCAGATAGTGCGCAATCAAAAGGCAAATGATTGCCGAGAAAATCGTTCCCAGCTTCAAGGTCCAGAGCAGGTCGCCGGGAATGCGTTCCGAGAGCGGTGGCGGCGTGAGTTCGGCGATCAGCAGATACTGCCCGTGGTCCGTCGTCACGTGCGCCGCGAGCACGTTGGCTTCGTAGGAGTGGTATAAGCCTTCCTGCCGGTCGGCGGTTGCCGCGGCCTGCAGAATGCTATCGGGAACGATGCGGCCGGTAAGCTCGTTACCACTGCCGTCCAGCAACCAGAATCGCGAGCGGTGCGGCAGCGAAAGACCGTCCAGCAGTTGGGCCACACCGGGAGGGCCAGCCTGCTCAAAGCGCTGCGCCGCCAGCGAGGCCAGCACCGGCATTTCGCGGCGCTCGGGCTGGATCCACCAGGGATGTTCGGAGGAGATGCGGTAGTGCACGCGAAGATACAGCGCGCCCAGCAAAATCGCCTGCGCCACCCAGAAGGGCAGAAAGATTTTCCAGAACAGACGGCGGTTCATACCCGGCTCTTCTCCGGGGTTTCGGCGGCCAGGAAGTAGCCGACGCCGCGGATAGGACGAATCAGGTCCTCGGCCGTCGGACAGCCACCAAGTTTCTTGCGCAAGCGGCTGACATGTACATCGACGCTGCGATCGAAGGCATTCAGGGGGCGGCCCAGCGCCACTTCCGCAATCTGTTCGCGGGTGACGACGCTGCCGGCATGGCGCAGCAAAAGCTCCAGTACGTTGAACTCGACGGAGGTGAGATCGACCGCCGTGTCCCGGCAGGTGACGGTGCGAGTAGCCAGCGACATGCTGATGTCGCCCACCGCGAGCATCTCGTCATGCTCGTTGTGCGCAGCGGCGGGCGCGGGCTCGCGGGTGCGGCGAAAGATGGCGCGCACCCGGGCCACCAGTTCGCGAGGATCGAAGGGCTTGGCCAGATAGTCGTCGGCTCCGATTTCCAGTCCGAGGATGCGATCGACAGCCTCGCCGCGAGCCGTCAGCAGAAGCACGGGAACGGACGATTGCTGGCGGAGCGCCTTTAAAAGCTCAAACCCGGAGCCGCCAGGCAGCATCACATCCAGGATGATGAGTTCGTGCTCGCTGGAGAGCGCGGCGTTCAAGCCGGAAGCGTGATCGTAGGCGGCGTCCACGCGGAAACCTTCGCCCTCGAGGAAGCGCTTCAGCAGATTGACCAGAGCGTGGTCGTCGTCGACGATGAGCAGACGATTCACAGGATTTATTTTGCCTTTTCCTCGTCGCGCGTGCGGTGAAGAATTGTTTCGAGATGTGTTTTCAGGGTTCACACTTCTTAACCTTCCTTCACTTACTCTTAACGGCGATGGAGGGCCCCGTCCGGTCTAATATTGGTGATGTAATAGTACTGCAAGCAGTGTGTCCAGCCGCAGTTAGACAGGGTTCTCGGAGTTCGGTTGGGTCAGGGCACGGCTTCAGCCGTGCTGTGGGCATTAGAATTGACGTGTACTTTAGTCGCTGCGCCTCAGCGGCTGGAGCCGTCAACCTGCAAGGGCTCGACGGCACGGCCTGGAAGTCGTGCCCTGACACAACCTGGCCTGCGACCCTGATTGTGTTCAGACAGGTTGCGGTGACACTTTGGGTTGGCGCACGTCGCAGGTGATGTTGAGGAGGAGTGCTTGAAGACAGGGGCATGTCTTGGTACAGGAAGCAAGGGTCGCGTCTTCTGGGTGTTCTGCCTGGGATTGGCGGTGACGATTTGCGCCGTCCTGGCAGGCTGTAGTTCGCAGTCCGCGACGAAGAGCGCAAAGGCCAATGCGCCGCCACCGGCCATACCCGTGGGAGTTGCTACGGTAAAGCAGGGCGACTTCAACGTGTACATCACCGGCCTCGGTTCGGTGCAGGCACTGAATACGGTTTCGTTGAAGACGCGCATTGACGGCCAGATCATGCAGGTGAACTTTCGCGAGGGCCAGGATGTCAAAGCTGGAGAACTGCTGATCGTGGTCGATCCCCGGCCTTACCAGGTGGCGCTCACCCAGGCCGAGGCGAATCTGCAAAAAGACGAAGCCCAGCTGACCAACGCCAAGGCGCAGTACGAGCGCAACAAAGTTCTTTATGAGCAGGGCGTCATCGCCAAGCAGGACCTGGATACGCTGGAAGCATCCTTCGGGACCTACGAAGGCACCATCGCCGCCGACAAAGCTGCCATCGACAACGCCAAGCTTAACCTGACGTACTGCTACATCAAGTCGCCTGTGCCCGGCAGAGTTGGATTGCGCCTGGTTGATCCCGGCAATTACGTTACTGCGGCCGGCGGCACCGCCATGATCGTCATCACCCAACTCCAGCCGATATCCCTGGTCTTTACCATCCCAGAAGACCAGTTGCAGGAAGTCGCAAAGCGTATGCATCAGGGCACGCTGGAGGTTGACGCCTATAGCCGCGATGACCAGACGAAGCTGGCCACGGGCACGCTGCTCACCATCAACAACCAGATCGATCAGACCACCGGAACGGTGCAACTGAAGGCCACCTTCGACAACGCGGACAACGCCCTGTGGCCGAACCAGTTCGTCAATGCTCACCTGCTGCTGGAGAAGCGCAAGGACGCCATCACTGCGCCCGCCAGCGCCATGAACCGCGGCCCGGATGGCACCTACACCTACGTAGTCGACAGCAATAACACCGTCCAGATGCGCACCGTCCAGGTTGCCCTCACCCAGGGAAGCACGGTGGTGATTTCCTCCGGATTGCAGGCCGGCGATCGCGTGGTCACCGACGGTCAGGAGAAATTGCAGGCGGGCATGAAGGTCGCTCCACAAGCTCCGGCCCATCAAAGAAGTGGCGGGAGTTCCTCCGGTAATATCGGATCGCAGACATGAGTATTTCGCGGCCGTTCATTCTTCGGCCCATCGCGACGTCGCTGTTGATGGTGGGACTGCTGCTGGT
>JBEKCJ010000161.1:0-4186 GCA_050014935.1 Candidatus Korobacteraceae bacterium | reverse complement strand
TCCTTGCGCTCCTCCATGGAGAAGAGCGTCTCGCCCTTATCAAGATTGCGCGCGATGGCCACGATCAGTTTATCGAAGAGTTTGCTTCCCCGGTGAATCAGGTCCAGGTGGCCGTTGGTGACGGGATCGAACGATCCGGGATAGATGGCGACGATATCCTTCAAGGGTCCTCGGAGGCTGGGATTTACGGCTGGTTGATTTTATTCTGGCCGGCCGTCGGCAAGCAACGAAGAATGTGGCCGCGCCGCGAATGGCGCACGGCAGCTCTCAATTTCCTGCTGCGGCGGGTAGCGTGTGGGCGTGGGCGACCGACGCGCGGGACCGGGCGATGACTTACGCCTCCCGCAACAGTTCAGTGCGGTACTTCGGTGCGAGCGCCTTCACTTTCTCGATAAACGCGGTCTGCTCTTTTTCGCTCAGCTTCGGAGGGGGCGTCGTGCGCGTGGCCACAGGTACGCCTGCTTCCAGGAAGAATTTCTCCTGTCCCGCAGGAGAGCAGATACACAGCATGCGTACCGGCAGGATGGAAGCGTTGTGAAACCGATGCGGAGCGTTCGCAGGAATGTTCAGTGTGTCGCCGGCACACACGATCGACTTCTTGCCGCGGAAAGTGGCTTCCATTTCGCCTTCGAGCAGGATAAAGGTCTCTTCGAAGTCATGCCGATGCAATGGCGGGCCGCCACCTGGCGGGATATGCATATCAATTACGCAGAAGCGTCCTGCGGTCTGCTCGCCTGTCACGGTGATGGTGTAGGTGTCGCCGACCAGACCGATGTGAGGAAGGTTATCGGGCTGCGCCAGCGTGAGATCTCGTTTAGGATCGTCCGCTGGGATCGTTAGTGGGGCAGTTGACATTTCAGGCCTCCCAGTATTCCATGCTTACTTCCGCCCGGCAGGCGGCTTGGGCTGTGGAGACGGTGCGGCCTCGGCATTGGCGGCTGCGGCTTGCGCCTTGTCGGCGCTCGAGATCAGTCCCAGTGCCTTTCGCACTTCGACTTCGATCTTGGCCGCGATGTCCTTGTTCTCCTTCAGGAACGTCTTGGCATTTTCGCGGCCCTGGCCCACTCGCTCACCTTTGTAGCTGAACCACGAGCCTGACTTCTCCACCAGGTTCTGACTCACCGCCAGATCGATCAGGTCGCCCTCGCGCGAGATGCCTTCGCCGTACATCATGTCGAATTCGGCTTCGCGGAACGGCGCAGCCGTCTTGTTCTTCACGATCTTCACGCGGGTGCGGGAGCCAACCACCTGGTCGCCGTCCTTGATGGCGCCAATGCGTCGAATGTCGATGCGGACCGACGAGTAAAACTTCAGTGCGCGGCCACCGGTGGTGGTTTCCGGATTGCCGAACATGACGCCGATCTTCTCGCGAATCTGGTTGATGAAGATGAGGCACGTGTGCGATTTGGCTACGATGCCGGTAAGCTTGCGCAGGGCCTGGGACATCAGGCGCGCCTGCAAGCCGACGTGGCTGTCGCCCATCTCGCCGTCGAGCTCGGCCTTGGGCACAAGCGCGGCAACCGAATCCACCACCAGCACGTCGATGGCGCCGGAGCGCACCAGGGCCTCGGCGATTTCCAAAGCCTGCTCGCCATAGTCAGGCTGCGAGACCAGCAGGTTGTCCACGTCAACGCCCAGCTTGGCTGCGTAGATCGGATCGAGGGCGTGCTCGGCATCGACAAAGGCCGCCATGCCGCCTTGTTTTTGCGCTTCGGCGATCACTTGCAGGGCGATGGTTGTCTTGCCGGAAGATTCGGGCCCGAAGACCTCGACTACGCGGCCGCGCGGGAAGCCGCCGACCCCCAGTGCGGCGTCGAAAGAAATAGCGCCGGTGGAGATCACGGAGATGGGCACTACTGCGCCCTTGCTCCCCAACTTCATGATGGAGCCCTTGCCGAATTGCTTTTCGATTTGCGACAGCGCCAGGTCGATGGCCCGGCCCTTTTCAGTTTTTTCGTCCGCCATGCGTGGCGCTCCTTGGCTGCTCCATCCCGGCGCAGCAGTGGCGCGGGAGGACAGATTGAAGATGAATGCAATGGGTCAGTGAGGCAGGCGCCGTGGAATGGGCGATTCGCGATGGAGAGCGCATGGATACCTGACGTTGCAATTATACATTGAGTTACGCCGGAAAAGCGAACAAATAGCGAAGCAAACGAAACGAAAGTACATGTACGTTCGTGTCTCACATTGGCTTGTGACCGCGATTGCGGTAGCACGGATTCGAGGCGGATTTCCGGCAGGACGCAGGTCTCCGGGTATATCTGAAGGTAGTAACGCTCGAGTAATATTTTGCGGACTTACAACCGGCCCCATATGGGTTGGAGCTGGTTCAATGGTTCTCGGGCAGAGTGTACGCGAAGTCATAGGAATGTTTCCCGTCGGCGATGGTGATGTTCATCTCGCCGGTAAGGCCGACGAGCTGGCCCGTCCCCGAATCGGGCACCACAGACACGGTCAGCTGCGGAGCTCCGCGCGTCATGATGCCAGTGTGATGCAGCAGGAAAGTACCCTTGCGCCCCGCTAAGGTCCCGGTGAACTGTTCGATTGCGACATACACAGCCGAGCCCTTCACGTCGGTGCCGGCGGTCAGCATCTCGACCCTGCTGGTGCCTTCGAGGCCTCCGTGGAACTGCTTGTCGATGGACATTCGACTGACGGTAGCCGGCTTGGATTGATCGCCCGCCGCCTGTGGAACCACCTTTACGTCAAATGTTCCGCTTGCATGTCCGGTCATCAGCACGTCCTTGTTATTCGGCATTGGAGTCTTCGAGGCATCCTGCGCAGATGCGTACAGCACGAAGAGCAGGCCCAGGGTTACGACGATGCAGCTTGCGGTCCGAGATCTTGTTGTCATATTCGCGCCATGGTCCGACTATCGTTTCAGCAGGTCCACGGGCTCGCGTACATCCGTCACCCGGAAGTATTTCGCCAGCGACGGATAGCGTTGCGCCACCGCTTCGTACATCGCGTAGGCCACATTGCGATAGGAAAAGTGACCGGCCGCGCCCGTCCGCAGCTCGCTGATATAAATCGCCTCGGCCAAATCCATCTTGAACAGGGTGCGCTTGCGGAAGGCCAGTGGGATGACGTATTGCGACTGCTGCTCCGCTTCAGTTGACTCGCCGGCGGCAAGCTGCGCCGCGGTATCGCGCGCGCGCTCCATCGCACCCTGATATCGATCGGCCAATCCTGCCGAATCGATCTCTACTGGCTCGTCGTAGCCGTGCGCCGTGGTGTAGCCCTGCACAATCTGCACGCAGCGGCGATGGCGATGCAGGTCGCGAAAGCCGCCAATGTCCATCAGGATGTCGAAGCGGAATTGCTGTCCGGCGCAGAAGGCCCGCGAGACCTCATCGTACTTTCCGCGATGACGAAGCCCCATGTCGACAATCTCGCGGCGCTGCGCCTCGGACAGCGCGCGTACGACCTCGCGAATCTGCCGATAGGGATGATGCGAGTACTGATACAGCAGCGTGGCTGCGAGTTCGATCTCCAGCGGATCGCCGTCGAGCAAATCGACGGTCGGGGCCGGCTCAATGGCAACGCCTGCTAACAATTCCTTCGCCGCCGCCCTAAGTTCGTGCCGGGTTTCGATCTCGTAGGCGTTCGGCTCGGCATACTTCATCAGCGTGGGCGCGACGCGGATGGGCCGCATCAGGAATTCGCCGGCGCGTCCGGCCAGCTCCGGAGACTCGCGCGCAATCTCGTCCAGCAATGCCCATGCTTTGGCATGACCAACGTCGTAAGCGGGCTCCTGTGCGGCGCGCCGCAGCAGTTCGCCAAGATACCGCACTTCGGCGTGGGTGTGCGACAACAACCGCGAGACCTGATTTTCCAGCGTCCGCGCGCTGACAATCTGGCCCAGCGAAGTATTGGTCGCCAGCGGCAGCAGATAGCGCGAGAGGTCGAAGGCGCGGGCGCGCAGCGTGCGCTCGTACGCCTCCTGCTTCATCTCCGCAGGCTTGGGCGTGCGCTCGCGAAGGTAGCCAAACATCTCCTCAGAGAAGTGGCGATACTCGGCGAAGAGGTGATCGATGGTGTCCCGATACAGGACGGATGCAGCCGCGTCGTCGCCAAAATCCGGAACGTAGTATCCGCTCTTCTGGAAGTCCTGATAGCGAGTAGAGCGTTCCTGCCCGTCCCAGCGCGGCTCGTCGACGGCGACCGTCGCGGCCAGGATCGACAG
>JBEKCJ010000160.1:0-7255 GCA_050014935.1 Candidatus Korobacteraceae bacterium | reverse complement strand
ACCTGCTCGACGTAGGATTTGATCTGCGCCACCGGATCGGACAATTTATAGAAAGCATCGTAGACTTTTTCAGGACACACCCGGTTCTGCACTGAGATAGGAATGGTGACGAACACGTTGTCCTTGGTCTTGGTCTCCATGGTCAGGGTGATTTGATTCACCCGCAGGCTTACGATGCCGGCCACGGAATCGAAGAACGGCCGCTTCCAGTTCAAGCCCGGCTCGGCGACCCGAAGGAACTTGCCGAATCGCGTGATCACGGCGACCTCGGCCGTGCTCACCGTGAAGAAGCTTGCCAGAATCAGGTAGAGCACGACAAAAGCCACAAATAGCAACACAACCAAGTACGGTAGCTCCATTTGGTTACCTCCGCGCGGTTCCTAATCTTAGTCCCAGGAAGTCAATCAAGATACATGAATATGCAATCTTCGAACCCCATGGTCTCGTCATGTCTTGTCCATCGTAACCATGGCATTTAATGACCGAATCCCTGACTAAAGGTCGCAGTGGTCGAAGCGCACCACAGGATTATGGGCATGAATTGTGGGAAAAATGCGTCAACAGAAGCTTGAGAGTTTGCGCTTCCGTCTGACAGCCAGTGGAAACGGGCTGCTATAAAGCCAAAAGGGAGTGGCTCCCCCTGAGCCTTACTCCCCTTCGGATGTGGATTTAAGTTCTCAGAAATCCTAAGACGGGCGGGTTTTGGCTGTCTGTACAATATTGCACACTTTCTTCTTATATCGGCGTATACTGCTCTCGTCAAATCTTCGTGTGATCAGAGGGCACTCTAGAAGCACTGGCCGATTCTTTCCGGACTTGGAATTTGTCACACTCTCTTGTCAAGACATCTACTGGTGAGCCGGACACCTCAGCGTAAGAAGGTTTGCACGCTTCCATAGGTGTTATGGATTATTGCGTGCGGCTTGTAGGTGGGCAAAGCTGCGACACGAAAGGCCGACCTGTCGCTCCCTCGCCGTCCCCGGTCGTGAGCTCCCGCACGACTTCAACTTTCCGCCCATGACGATCGTCCCGCAGGGAGGTCGTACAACGGAGGGTTTCCATGACCGAACAACCGAGAAACCTTGGGAAATCTGGGACTAAGGACAAAGCGACAAGAAATTGGGAACTCCCGGCGTGCATGAGGTCGCAGGAGTCCGCCAACATCGACGATACATCTTCGAATCCGCTCAAGCTGTTCCCGGGTGCTCGCTTTTCCATAATGTTTCGGGTCCTCTTGGTCTCAAGGATTTGTCATGGCCGGATGGCGCTGTTTTGCCAAAAGAACTATGGCTTTGAGCCAAACCTGCTCCTCATCCTGCTAGCAGCCAGTGAAGGGCACTTGCAGCAGGGCGTACTGGCCAGTAGCCTCGGCATCCATAAGAATGCAATGGTTTCCCTGATCGACAATCTTGAGCTACGACGGCTTATCCGGCGCGTCCCGAACCCCGACAATCGCCGCGAGAGATTTGTTGAATGCACACATAAGGGCGCGCAAATCGTTACCGAAATAAAGGCTAATTATCTAGCGATCGTCCGCTGGGGATTTTATCCTCTGACTGAACTTCAGATAGAACAATTAGGGACAGCGCTGACGCGGATCATCGAAGGTAAGCACGACTCTCCCTGCCCTCTGATTCATTCCAGGAAAACGAAGGGCGTGACCACGCCGAGTGCTGCGCCTGGCTTGTCGCCGCAATGGCGCGATAACAAGGCCGGCCTGAGGCCTCGCGCACCGTTGGCAATCTTAAGATAATGCCTGATACAGGACGACACGCTTCCCACCTTGGGCCATAGCCTGGCCACCACGATAGTACTTAATGCGTGATAATCATTGTCACCAATAGGTGATAATGCGTGGCATTTTCGGGTAGGGAATGCTATGCTCCTTCGCAATGTGGGGTCCAGGCCACGAAATTGAGGTGGCAAGACCAGCCCACTTCGGAAAAAGGAGAAGCCTGTGAAATTGCTACGTGTCTTGTGCTTGGTTGTCCCTCTATTCCTAGTCCTCTCCGCCCAGGCTCAACTCGGATCCGCCGGGATGTTCGGGGTCCTTGGCGCCTCTGCGGTCACTAACACCGGGCCCACGGTGATCGACGGAGACTTGGGCGTTTACCCAGGTACATCGATTACGGGCTTTCCCCCAGGCATCGTGAACGGAACCATATATGACGGCAATGCGGTGGCGATGCAAGCTCAAGCCGATGCTTTGGCCGCCTATAACTTCTTTGCGGGTCTGTCCTCCAACGAGAACTTGACGGGACAAAACCTCGGTGGCCTAACGCTTACGCCGGGAGTTTACAACTTCGACTCGTCAGCTCAGTTGACGGGAGAGCTCATGATCAATTGGGAGGGACTGAGTAATCAGAACGTTGTCTTCCAGATTGGCAGCACACTTACCACGGCAAGCGCCTCGATGGTAGTGGGAATCAACATGGGGCAAAACGACAATATTTATTGGAACGTTGGGAGCTCCGCAACTCTCGGTACTACTACTTCGTTTGAGGGCACGGTTATCGCGGTTGCCAGCGACACACTGAACACCGGTGCTACCGACAATTGCGGCAGGATTATAGCCCTGAACGGTGCGGTGACTTTGGATGACAACTTCATCGACAACTGTTCCAGCACCACCACGACCGGCACGACTGGGACATCTACCACTGGCACAGCACCTGAGCCCAGCAGCATCTTCCTGTTCGGCTCCGGCCTCCTCGCCGCGATTGGTGCAGTGCGCCGCAAGCTTTTCTAATTCACCCGGCCTCCAGAAGCTATCGCATTGTTGGCCATGAACGGTGCGATAGCTGTTGGAGCATTTTCCCGGCATTTCTTTTTTTGGGAGTGGTAGCTCGCCATAGCTCGGCTAGAAGATTCCAGGGGCACGACACCGTCAGTCGGTTTACGGGTGGGCCCTTGCCAGCCAGGTCCGCTTCTGTCGCGTCACAGAACATTTTTACGGTCCTCGCCGTATCTACGACTAAACTCTCACTAGCGAGGACAGATGAGTTTTGCCAGGAACCCCGGCAGATTCGCAGGCTTGCTGTACGTACTCACGTCAATACCCGGCTTTTTCGCCATGGGCTATGTTCCCGGCCAACTGATTGTGGACGGAAACGCAGGGGCGACCGCCAGCAACATCGCGGCCCACGAGACACTGTTTCGCCTCGGCATCGCCGCCGGACTCATCGGCCAGGCCGGTTTCATCTTTGTGGCCTGGGCTTTGTACGAGCTGTTCAAAGGGGTCAACCAGCGGCAAGCCGCGCTCATGGTGATCTTGATTGTTGTCCAGGTCCCAATAGCGTTTCTGAATGAGTTGAACGCCATCGCTGCTCTCGTCCTGGTGCGCGGCGCCGATTTCCTGTCGATATTCGACAAGCCTCAGCGGGAAGCTCTGGCTATGCTGTTCCTCAATCTGCATGATCACGGATTTAATGTTGCCGAGATATTTTGGGGCCTGTGGCTCTTTCCGCTCGGGTTGCTGGTGTACCGGTCGCGATTTCTGCCGCGGTTTTTGGGCGTCTGGCTCGGCCTCGCCGGTCTCGCTTGGGTATTCCTGAGCCTTACCAGCCTGCTGCTGCCGCAATATCAGCACAAGGTGTACACCTTTTCCCAGCCTGCCTCCTTCGGAGAGATTGTGTTCATGTTCTGGTTGCTGATCAAGGGCGCCAGGCCGCCGGCGGTGGATGCCAGAACCTTATCGGCGGCGGCGGATTAGGCTGCGTCATTAGCGTTTTAGGATCGGGCCGGCCAAGCCGCCGCAACCGTGCCCGCTCAGCATTCTGCTAATCTGAACGCGCTCCATGCCTTCCGTTCTTATCTTCATAGCGGCAGTTTGCTCCCTGTTGGGCGTGGCCGGGACCGTCTACTTCGCCATGTCGATATGGGCCGCGAAGCGCTTTCAAGCGGAGCGCGGACGCGCGGTCGATCGCAGGTTCGCGCCTCCGGTCAGCATTCTGAAATCGCTGCGCGGGCTGGACCCACAGATGTATCCCGCGTTCCGCAGCCATTGCGTCCTCGACTATCCCGAATACGAAGTGCTGTTCGGAGTGCAGAGCCTCGACGATCCCGCGGTCGCGCTGGTCGAGCACTGCGCAGCGTGCGCTTGATTCATTGCCGGCAAGAGTTGGGCTTGAACGGCAAAGTCAGCAACCTGGTGCAGATGCTGCCGCAAGCCAGCTACGAGCACGTCATCATCAACGACAGCGACATGGTCGTTGGCCGCGATTACCTGCGGCGCGTGCTGGCGCCGTTCGCGCAGCCTGGCGTCGGCATGACGACGACGCTCTATCGTGGGCTCGCCGGCAATACCCTGGGCTCGAAGCTGGAGGCGCTCGGCCTGAGCACCGACTTTACCGGCGGAGTGCTGGTGGCTCGCGCCATGGAAGGCGGTATCCGCTTCGGACTGGGCGCGACCATCGCCACTACGAAAACTGTTCTGCGCGAAATCGGCGGACTGGAGCCGCTGGTCGATTATCTGGGCGACGACTACGAACTGGGCGCGCGCGCCGCGGCCGCCGGCCACAAGATCGAACTCGCCGACACCATCGTCGAAACCGCGCTGCCGCATTATTCCTTCCGCGAACTCTGGCTGCACCAGATGCGCTGGGCGCGCAACATCAAAGACCGCCGTCCCGCGCAATACTTCGGACTGATCGCGACCTTCGGGCTGGTGTGGGCCGCACTCGCCGTGCTGCTGGATCCGGTTGCCTGGTGGACGTGGCTGATACTGGCGGTCGCGGCCGCAACCCGGTTTGCCTCAGCTGTCGTTGTAGGCCGCGGCGTGTTGCAAGACCCGCGCGTGGTTCGCGATCTGTGGCTGTTGCCGCTGCGCGACTTCATCGCCCTGCTGGTCTGGATTGCAAGCTTTGCCGGCAACGAAGTCGAATGGCGCGGCCTGCGCTTCCGCCTGCGCAAAGGAAAATTGGAGCGAGTCTAGCGCGAGAGTCTTCGCTGTTCGCTTTTCCGCTATGCGCCCTTCGCTATTCGCTATTCGCCAGAGCGAGGGTGGATCACGGCCTTTTGACAAAGCTTAGGCGTGCTGCACTCATCGGCTACACATCAGAACGGATCCCCCTCTGGCGAATAGCGAATAGCGAATAGCGAATAGCGAACGGCGAATAGCGATAGCGAAGAGGCACCAATGTAAATTAATATATATCTTTATTTAATTAATTTTGTGCTTGACAAATTTAACATTAAATCGCATAATCGCCTCCTGACCGAGTTATCACCATGGCTTCCCAAACCTCTTGCCCGCAATGCGGTCAGCCCTTCAAGATCACACGCATGGCCTGTCCGGGCTGTAATGTTTCGATGGACGGGCAGATTGAACTGCCCACTCTGGCGCAGCTTTCGCTGGAAGATCAGGCGTTCGTGATGGCATTCGTGCGCCATCACGGCTCCATCAAGAAAATGGAGAGCCTGTTCGGCATCAGCTATCCCACGGTCAAGAACCGGCTGAATGCGATTGGAGCCGCGCTGGACAAATCGATGCAGGCGCCGTCGCCGCGGGCCTACGTGCTGGAACAACTTTCGCGCGGCGAGATCACGGTGGAGGACGCCCTGGAGAAACTCGGTTGAGATCGCAACAGGAGAATCGTTATGTCTGCTGAAACCAAAAGAGTATTGGACATGCTGGCCGAGGGAAAAATCACGTCCGCCGATGCCGAGCGCCTGCTGGACAAGCTGGCGGCGACGCCGGACAGCAATACTGGCGCTGGCGCCGGTACCGAAAGCAGTGCGCCCGCCACGCCGGCCAAGAAGTATCTGCGCGTGCAGATGGAGCGGCCCGGCGGCGACGATGTCAACGTGCGCATCCCGCTGACCTTTGTGCGCTCGGGACTAAAGCTTGGAACTCTGCTGCCGCCCAAGGTCATGGAGAAGATGCAGATGGAGGGAATCGATCCCAAGTTTTTCATGCAGAACGCCGGGGAGGCGCTGGATGAGCTTCACGTCGATATGGACACGAAGTCGGGCAAACGGGTCCGCGTGTTCTGCGAGTAGGGAGGGGGGGCGATTTGCTGCTCGCCATTCGCCGTTCGCTCTTCGCCAGAGCGAGCGGGCGTCCCGAGTCGGTGGTTCATTTTGCGTAGACCAGAGCTTTGTAACCGGGTACGGCTTCACAGGCTGCGGAAAAAGTCCTCTCCGAACGCTTTGTAAGAGGGCACGACTTCAGTCGTGCCGGTCAGGCGTCTATTTTTGTCATCCCGAGCGGCCTTCAGGCCGCGAGGGATCTGCTGTTCCGACTTTTTGTGCCGCCGGCTGAAGCCAGCTCGTGATCACAAAATAAGCAGCTTATCGGCACGACTAAAAGTCATGCCTTGTTACAAAGCGTTCAGAGCGCACTTTTTCCACGCGAAAAGCGAAAAGCGAAAAGCGAATGGCGAACCGGAACCGCGAAGAGCGTCGCCACTCCATTTGCGGTATTCTCTAGCCATCTGATTGTGGGGAGAAACCGTGAAACACATTGCCGCTACAACTCTCATGCTGTTGGCCGCCGTCCCTGTGTTGCCGGGACAAGCCAAGGAATCCTCGCCGAATACTGCCAATCCAATTGTCACCACGGTGCGCCAGATGGAGACGCGCTTCGGCAAGAACCTGACCGGCGCGGCCGAGGAAATGCCGGCCGACAAATACAGCTACCGGCCGACGCCCGAGCAAATTACCTTTGGGCACCTGATCATGCACAGCGCTGAGGCCAACAATTCGCTGTGCGCGGCCGTTGCCGGCGAGCCCGCGCCCAGCGTCAAACTCAGCGAGACCGATCCCAAGGACACCTTGACCAAGGCGTTGAAGGATTCCTTCGCCTACTGCGAACAGGTGCTGGCCAAAGCCGACGACAGTGCGCTGGGGCAGACGGTCACTTTGTATGAGGGCCAGACCGGAACGCGGGGATCGGCCTTGGTTCGCATGGCAGCCGGCTGGGCCGACCACTACAGCGCAGCCGCCATGTATCTGCGGATGAATAACCTGGTGCCGCCCAGCGCCCAGAAAGCTCCAGGAAAGTAACCGTGGTCAGGATGAGTTGCTTTGCTGCCGGCGTCTCTTGCCGTCCGGTCAGCTCGTGACGGAATGAAACAAAACCTCCTGGCAAGGGTGCTGGACTAAGTTGTCCAGCACCTTGCAGTTGGTACATGCTACGGTGCGAAGTAGCCGGAGATGTCCAAAATCAGTTGCGTGAGTCCAGCCGCGTAAGCGTCGATGGAGCCGTTGTTCGTCGGCACAATCGCCATGTTCGACGTGATGAAGCCATCCAAAG
>JBEKCJ010000159.1:0-4289 GCA_050014935.1 Candidatus Korobacteraceae bacterium | reverse complement strand
AGGTCGTCCTTCCCAAGTCGTGAAACGTGGAAGGTCGAGTTCGAGAACTGCTTCTGAGAATTCGTCAACGAGGTAATACGGCGGTTCGGCATTCGCAATGTAATTCCGTTGTATCTCCGACGCGAATCTGTTGCTCCAGAGGACGAAGGTGTGACCGATATCGGGCAGGAACGCCAACCGCTGTGGAATGGCCGTGTTCCCGCTTCGCAACGCGACCTCAACAGACTCCGTCTTTTGTAGGTAGACGAGAAGGCTGTTTGCATCCGCCGCAGTCGCGTGAATTCCTATTTGTCTTCCCATTAGGTAAGCGTTTGGCAACAGCGTTCAACGATTACTGTTGTGAACAGGCGATTACACAAGCAATGCCCCGTCCAAGCAGCCTAGCCATTCCTTTTGCTGTTCCGCAGCGACAGGCGGGTGGGCGCGCTGATGCGATGGAACCGCGCCTGCTTCGAGTGCTGGCGGTAGTCCGGCCCATTGATTTCGACCGTTTTGCACATCTCATGCAGCCGCGAGCGCATGCGTTCGCCGATGCGGTCGCCAAGGGTTTCGCGGCGCGCGGCACGCTCCGTCGCCGACGGGCTGCGCAGATTGTCGATCTCCACGTTGGTTTCTTCCCCGTCAGGAAAGTTGGTGGTGATGATCGTCGTCTTGTTGTTGTTGTAGCGGCTGTTGAGCAGGTAGTTGACGGTGTCGAACACCCATTCCGTACTGCGCACCGCGCCCAGTTCGTCCAACACCAGCACTTCGGCTTCGAACACCGGGCGCAAGATCTCCATTTCCGTCGCCTGCACCGACGGATTGTAGGAATTCTGGATCGACTTCAACAGCTCGCGATAATCGCAAAACAGGCAGTGAATGCCCTTCTCGCGGATCAGGTCTTTGATGATGCCGACCGCCAGATGCGTCTTGCCCACGCCCACCGAGCCGACGAACAGCAGCCCAGTCTTCTCGACGGGATAGTCCTCGACGAAGCGCCCGGCAAAAGTCCTGGCCTTGATGATGCTCGTCTGGCTCTTGTCGTCGGGATCGTACTGAAAGTTGCTCAGATCGCAATGCTCGTATCGCGCCGGGATGTGCGCTGCCGCCAGCAGACGCCCACTGCGGCCCTTGACGCGGCACTCGCAGCGCACAGCCTCGCGGTCTTTGCCGTGCTCGACGGTCTGCCATCCGGTGCCGCCGCAGATGGGACATACTTCAGTTGGGGTGGTCACGGGGCGCTCCTGAAACTGAATCTATCGTCCCGCGACTTCATACGCAATGACCACAGCAGCGAAACTTGCAGGCAATCACAGGAAAAGCTGTGGGGGGCTGTGCATATTCAGGCCGAGCTATTATCCGTGCGCGCCCGCGCCGGTCAGCTCGCGCACAATCGAGTTCACAAACTGCTTGGCGTCGCCGAACAGCATCAGGGTGTTGTCCAGGTAATACAGCGGATTGTCGATGCCGGCGAAGCCCGGACTCATGCTGCGCTTGATCACCATCACCGTCCGCGCCTTATCGACATCGAGAATCGGCATGCCGTAGATGGGACTGCTGGGATCGGTGCGCGCCGCTGGATTAGTGACGTCGTTAGCGCCGATCACCAGCGCCACGTCGGTCTGCGGCAGATCGCCGTTGATGTCGTCCATGTCGAGCAGCTTGTCGTACGGAATGTCGGCCTCGGCCAGCAGCACGTTCATGTGTCCGGGCATGCGGCCGGCGACGGGATGGATGCCGAACTTCACATCGACGCCGCGCTTGCTGAGCGCGTCGTAAAGCTCGCGGACTTTGTGCTGCGCTTGCGCCACGGCCATACCGTAGCCGGGAATGATGGCCACCTTGTTCGCAGCCGAGAGAATCGAAGCGGCTTCTTCCGGCGTCGCACTGCGTACGTTGCGTTGCTCAACTGCGCCGGCCACTGCGGGCGCCACCTGTCCAAATGCGCCGAAGAGCACATTGGTGAACGAGCGGTTCATCGCCTTCGACATGTTGACGGAGAGAATGAAGCCCGAAGCGCCGTCGAGCGAGCCGGCCACGATCAGCAGCTTGCTGTTCAGCACGAAGCCCATCGCCGCAGCCGACAGTCCCGCGTAAGAGTTCAGCAGCGAGATCACCGTCGGCATGTCCGCGCCGCCGATGGGAATGATCATCATCACGCCGAAGACCAGCGCGATGCCGACCATGATGGGATACAGGTGCATGGCATCGGGATTGAGCACCAGGTAGACGGCGATGGCGACCGCGATCGCCAGCATCCCGAGATTGACGAAGTTCTGGCCTTTGTAGGTGATGGGCCGCTGCGGCAGGACCTCCTGCAACTTGCCCGCGGCCATCAGACTGCCCGTGATCGTCAACCCGCCCAGGATGACCTCCAGCGAAAGGATGGACATCATGAAGCGCGAGATGTTGGGAGCGCGCAGATAGAACTCCGCCGTGCCCACCAGGGTGACGCAGAGCGCGCCGAAAGCGTGGCTGAGCGCTGTCCGCTGGGGCACGGCGGTCATCTGCACATTGCCCAGCGGCACGCCGATGATTGCGCCCAGCACCAGCGCAATGGCAATCCATTTGTAATCGACAATGCCGCGGTAAAACAGGGTGCCCACGATGGCCAGCAGCATGCCGGCTTCGCCGGCCCATACGCCGTGCCGCGCCGTTGCCGGCGAGCTCAGCCACTTCAGCGACAGGATGAAGAGGATGACCGCGATGATGTAGGTGATCTCGATAATGTGGTTGCCAGCGATCATGGTTTCTGCGTCCGGCTGGATTTGAACATCTTGAGCATGCGATCGGTGATGATGAAGCCGCCAACGATGTTGCTGGTGGCGGCGACGATGGCGATGGTGCCCAGCACGGCCGCCAGCGTGGATTTGTGTTCGCCGGCGAGGATGATTGCGCCCACGACGGCGATGGCGTCCAGCGCGTTGGTCAGCGACATCAGCGGCGTGTGCAGCAACGGCGACACCTTGCGAATCACCTCGAAGCCGATGAACGCCGCCAGTATGAAGACGTAGAGGCTGTTGTACAGGTCGGTGGTTACCACTAATTTGTCTCCTTTGCGCCAGTCGCAGATTGCGAGACCAGCGCCGGTAGTCCGAAGAACTCGCGTACCCGCGGATTCACCAGCTCGCCACTTTGCGTGACCAGCGTGCTGGCGGTGATTTCGTCCTGAAGATTCAGTTGGAGCTTGCCGTCCTTCACCAGGTGGACCAGGAAGTTAGCGAGATTCTTGGCGTACATCTGGCTGGCGTGATAAGGCACCGTGCTGGCGAGATTGACGGTGCCGACGATGCTCACTCCGTGAACGACGACGGTCTCGTCGGGGCGCGTCAGCTCGCAGTTGCCGCCGCGCTCGGCGGCCAGATCGACGATCACCGAGCCGGGCGCCATCCCGGCGACCATCTCCTTGGTCACCAGCACCGGCGACTTCTTGCCCGGAACCACAGCGGTGGTGATGACCACATCGCTCTCGCCAACCACTCGGCCCAGCAATTCGCGCTGCTTCTGATAAAACGATTCGTCCTGCGCCTTGGCATAGCCGCCGGCGTCCTGCGCGTCGGCCGCCTCGATAGGCAGCTCGACAAACCTTCCGCCCAGGCTCTGCACCTGCTCTTTGACGACGGGGCGTAAGTCGTAAGCTGAAACGACAGCACCCAATCTGCGTGCGGTAGCGATGCCTTGCAGGCCGGCAACACCAGCGCCAATGATCAGCACGCGCGACGGCGTGATGGTGCCGGCAGCCGTGGTAAGCATGGGAAAGATACGCGGCAACTTATCGGCGGCGACCAGCACGGCTTTGTAGCCGCAGATGGTGGCCATGGAGGAGAGCGCGTCCATGCTCTGGGCGCGGGTGATGCGCGGCATCAGCTCCACCGAAAACGAACTGACACCGGTGGCGGCAATTTCTTCCAGAGTGTGAACATCGCCCAGCGGCCGCAGAAAGCCGATTACGGTTTGACCCCGCCGGAACAGCGGCAGGTCGGCCCGGCCGGTGCGGTCATTGGAGCCATAACACAGCACCTGCACGATAATGTCGGCGGTGCTGAAAACGTCTCCGCGGCTGGCCAGGACCTTGGCGCCTTTGTCAGCGTACTGCGCGTCGGGATAGCCGGCCTCGACGCCGGCGCCCGCTTCAATTACGACCTCCAGGCCCGCCTTGGCGAGATTGGCAATCACGCCTGGCACCAGCGCCACACGCCGCTCCCCCGGATAACTCTCGCGGGGAACACCGACAATCATAGGACCTCCTTACCGCGCTCGTGAGTCATGGAGCAAGAGCAACCGGAAATGAGCATTCTACGCAGAGTACG
>JBEKCJ010000158.1:0-4294 GCA_050014935.1 Candidatus Korobacteraceae bacterium | reverse complement strand
CTTCGAACTTTCAAGCTCGAGACCTACAGGACCTGTACGTTCTCCGCCTGCCAGCCCTTGGGCCCTTTGACTACGTTGAACGAGACGGCCTGGCCTTCCTGCAAGCTGCGGAAGCCATTGGTCTGAATCGCAGAATAGTGTACGAATACGTCTTCGCCATTCTGCCGGCTGATGAAGCCGTAGCCCTTCGCGTCATTGAACCACTTAACTGTTCCTTGTTCCATGGTGATACATGTTCCTTCTAAATTAAATGTAGCTGCAATTCGATCGGGGTGTGATGCAGGCAGGGAGCGCTATTAGGCAGGAACTGCTGCGTACAACGGCGATCAATCGAGCAGCTTTATGATAGCAGCGGCTGCGGAAAAATCCCAAGCACTTTCTGCGGATTACGCTCCCACAAGTGTAGCAAGGCCTTGTATTATCAGTATGTTGCATTGTATCCTGCCGGGAGCTTCGAGCCCCGACCCGCGAGCTCATTCCGGGGCACATCCTCGGGGAAGGCGGTGCTGGAGCGATGAGCCTGGTCTCGCAGGCCTGCTGGCCTGCTGTTCAGCTATCGGTAGACTTAACCAGCTGGCCGCTCGCGGCTCGAAGCTTGCAGCTAAGAAACCATGATTGTCGGTACCGGCATAGATATCGCAGAGGTCGATCGCATCGCCCACTCCATCGAGCGCTTTGGGCGGCGCTTCCTGGAGCGCGTCTTCACGCCAGACGAAATCCGCTACTGCGACTCGAAGGCGAACCGGGCTGAGCGCTACGCCGGACGCTTCGCCGCCAAGGAAGCTGCCATGAAGGCCATCGGCACCGGCTGGAACCGTGGCGTAACCTGGCAGGACGTAGAAGTTCGGCGATCTCCGGGTAGTCGTCCCACCATCGCCTTCCATAACAAGGCTGAAGAATTCTTCCGCAGCCTGGGAGCCGTCCGCGCCCACCTGTCGATCACTCACACCGCCGATCTCGCCATGGCACAAGTAATACTGGAATCCGAGTAGCGCCGGCGAGCTCCGCCGGCTGTTCGCCTCCGGCCCAGTGTCGTGTTACAACAAAAGCTCATGTCTTTCTCTTCCCTGCACTCGCGCATTGGTGCACCGCAATTGATCGCGCTGGTCCTGCTTCTGATATTTGCCCTGCAATGTGTGTGGTTCATTGCCCACGAGCCGCTCTCGGCGCTGGAAGGTGTCTACATCGAGGCTGGGCTGCTTCAGCTTGAGGGCTATGGGAATGCCAACTCGACCCAGCACACCGCGCTGGTTCCGTTGCTGGCCGGTCTAGCCGCCAGGCTGAGCGGCGCGGAAAGCCATGTCGACGACTTCAACCGCTACCGCATGGCGATCCGCCTGCCGTTCATGATTGTCGGCATGTTGCTGGGGGCTTCACTGTGGTACGTCGCGCGCCGCCTCTATGGAAATATTGGAGGATATGTGGCGCTGGGGCTCTACTGTTTCTCGCCCCTGGCGATCGGCTGCGCCAGCCAGGTTGGGCCAGCCGTGGTGGGCGCCTGGGGTGGCTTCGGCCTGATCTTCACCAGCATTGCCGTGGCCCACACGCTCTATGCTCCGCGCGAAGTCGTGCTGTGGAACTGGAAGCGCATACTGCTTCTGGGGCTGTCCATCGCCATCTGCGTTGGGGCGCAGTTCTCGTTTTGGATACTGTTGTTGCCGGCGCTGCTCTTTATGCTTTGGGTGGCACACATCCGACGGGCGGCTGCGCTGGTGATTTTCGCCGCCGCCTGTGTCACGGGATTGGTGCTTCTGTTGCCGCTCTACGGGTTTCGGCTGGTCGTATTCGCCAAGGCGTTGACCCACGCAGACTGGCTTGAAGTCGCCTCGCGCGATTTCTTCTCCTCCGGCGTATCGTGGCTGTTGTCGCGGTACTTCCTGGAAAATGGCTTGGGTCTGCTGGTCCTTGCCGCGGTGACGCTGGCAACTTTTATTGGCTGGAAGCGGACCCGGTTTTTTGGTACAGCGGCCCCTTTGATCGTGAGCGTCCTGCTGTTCAGTCTGGGTCTGCGCATGCATTTCGCCGCATTCACATTTTTTCTGCTGGCGCTTCCCTTCCTCATCCTGTTTATGGCGGGGGTTTCCGCCGATTTGCTGGAGAGCCGTTACGCGGTGGTGGCCAATGCCGTGGTAGTTGGCGTTGTGATCGCGAACGTCATGATCGACGTTTATGGCCTTCTGAATCTGAACTCCCGAAGCCACTAAAAACTTTCCCGCATCCAATGGGTTGGATTACACTGAGGGAGCATGGGAACCGGAGGCCATTCTGTGAGGCCCGCGCTGAGTAAAACAGCGATACATCGGTTGATCGCAACTTCTCTTCTTGGCATAGCGGTGGCCTTCCCTGCCGCCGCGCAGTATGGCGGTCCACCAACAACGACGACGGTTGGCGGACACTTCCTGGCTCCTGCGCCCAGCGCTACCTCGACCGCTGCGCGGCATACTCCGAATGCGTTGCCCAGCGTCACTTCCATCCCCAACTACGGTTATCACTATGGCTACGGTCCGTATTACAACGGATATCACGGTGGTCATGGTTATCGCAGCGGAGGTTGGGCTTACGCCGTTCCCTACTATTACCCGGTGGACAATTCTGCTTACGGATATGACTACGTAGGCGGTGCCGGTCCCGATCTCTACTCCGGCCCGCCTGTCGGGCCCAACGATCCCGGCCTTCACATGGTGGTGGAACAGCCGCCGGCAAGACCCTACAGTGAAGGAGAGGCTTATCCGCAGGCTTACGCTCCAGCCGCGCCTCCAGAACCGCCCGCTCCTGCACCGGTGGATGTGAAGCCGGGCGACCCAACGGTCCTGGTCTTCCGCAACGGCCATCAGCAGGAAGTGACCAACTACGCCATCATGGGCGACTCGTTGTATGTCTTCGATCAGGCGCGTAAGAAGATTGCGCTCGCCGACCTCGATATTCCCGCAACCGTGAAGGCCAATGACGACCGCGGCGTCGAGTTCAACTTGCCGTCGCCAGCGAGGAAGAAGAGTGCGACCGTGCCACCAAGCACGTCGCCCAATTCGCCGCCCAAGCCCGATTCCACTCCCGATACCACGACGACCGCACCACCCAATGTTGCCGCGGTGATGCCGTAAGTCGAGCCCACCGTCGAATCTCAAATCAGCTCTGAGCGCAGTGCACCGCTTCAGTGCCGCGTCAATCGACAGCGATGGAGACTGTGTTGCAACCGACAAACGAATATTACGGTGGAACATACTGCTCGAACTCCGGTCAGACCAGCCGCGAAGCGGCGAGATGATGTTTAGGCGTGGGCGTCAGCCCACGCTCGAAGTGGAACAAAACCCGAGCCGCAGAGCGGCGACACCCGGTTGCCACAACCCTGCTCTACCGACCTCATTTACAATCATTCTGTGCACAAGTTCTACGACAACCCGGCCGAACGGATTGCGCCCGCCGGCGCGCGCGTGCCGCCATCGCTTTCGGTCGGCAACGTCGAAATCCGGCCAGCGACTGTGCTCGCACCCATGGCCGGCGTAACCGATACCGTCTTTCGCCGCTTCATTCGCAACCTGGGCGGCTGCGGCCTGATGATGACGGAGTTCACCTCCGCCGACGGCATCGTCCGTCATAAAGACAAGAAGGCGAAACAGTACCTCACGTTTTACGGCAACGAGCATCCCATCTCGGCGCAACTATTCGGCAGCGATCCCGCGACCTTGGCGGACGCGGCGCGCGTAGTTCAGGACCTGGGCTTCGACGTGGTCGACCTGAACCTGGGCTGTCCCGCAAAGAAGGTTGTGAAGTGCAATGGCGGCTCGGGACTGTTGCGCGACCTGCCGCTCATCCGCAACATCTTCGAGTCGGTGCGCTCGGCCGTGACAATCCCCTTCACCGTGAAGTTCCGCGCCGGCTGGAGCGACAAGGAAGTGGTGCACATCAACCTGGCAAAGATGGCCCAGGAATGCGGGCTGGCTGCGGTCGCCTTGCACGCTCGCACCCGCGAGCAGGGCTACAGCGGGCAGGCGAACTGGGATTGGATTGCCGCCGTGAAAGATGCGCTGACGATTCCCGTCATCGGCAACGGCGATGTGCGCTCGCCCGAGGATGCGGCCGCCATGGTTGCGCAGACTGGCTGCGACGCGGTGATGATTGGCCGCAGCGCTGCCTCCAACCCGTGGATCTTCCGCCAGATCGAGCAGTACACCGCGACCGGCGCGTACGATCTGCCCAGCGATGCCGACCGCTACGACATGATTCGCACCTACTTCGCCATGCTGGTACAGGAGCGTGTGGGCGGTGCCGAAGGTAAGATGAAGCAGTTCGCCTC
>JBEKCJ010000157.1:0-4327 GCA_050014935.1 Candidatus Korobacteraceae bacterium | reverse complement strand
CCATTGCAGGACGATCAACATCAGGGAGCGGGGTGCGAAACACGATCATTTGGGCTTATTCCCGAGGCAATACAGTTCAGATCTTTACCTACTTCTTACAACACTACGCGATACCCAGCCACTGTGTCAGACGCCTGACAGCGAACAGGGGAAAGGTGTTATACGCAGCGAGGGAGGCGCAAGTTCTCGGACTCGATCAACACCCGAAAAAGTTTTCACCGCGAGTGCGATTCAGGACACTGCTGAAGCAGGATAGCAGGTTTCGGGTCGACCGCCAGTCCACCCGCGACAAGCAAGTAAGATAGTAACGCCTAATGAATGACTCTTTTCAGCAGATGCTCAAGCACTCTTCGCTTTCTTGACCTCCTCCACCAGCGGCGGGACAATTTCAAACAAGTTTCCCACCACGGCAATGTCAGCAATCTCAAAAATGGGCGCTTCCGAATCCTTGTTGATGGCAATGATGGTGCGCGCGCCTTTCATCCCGACTACGTGCTGGATCGCGCCGCTGATGCCCAACGCCAGATAGAGCTTGGGTGCGACGGTCTGCCCCGACGAACCCACCTGGCGGTCCATAGGCAGCCAGCCAGAGTCGCAAATCGGCCGCGAGGCCGCGATCTCGCCGCCCAGCGCATCCGCCAATTGCCTGGCCAGGTCGATATTCTTCTGCTCCTTGATTCCGCGCCCGACGGCGACGATGATGGCTGCCTGCGTCAGGTCGACCGCCTGCTTGGCCTCTTTGAACGGCGCTTCCGGCTTATTCCGCAGGATGTTATCGCCAATCTCCACACTGACAGTTTCGACCGGCGCGGCAGCATCGCCTTGCTGGACCTGGTCGCCGCGGAATGCCCCGTTCTGAAAAGTCGCGAAGTAGGGAGCTTCACCGACGAATGAGACGTCAGCCGCGAATTTGCCTTGGAACATCTGCCGGGTAAACAGCAGCTTGCCGCCCTCGTACTTGTAGCCGACGGCGTCGCTGATGAGCGCCCGGTTCAGAGCGGCCGCAAGTTTTGGGGCAAAGTCGCGCACCTGGTAGGTGTGCGGCATCAGCACCAGTTTGGGCTGTTTCTGCCGGATAAAGCTCTTGAGCGCGGCAACGAAGCCGTCGGGAGTGTAGGGCTCCAGCTTCGCAGACTCGATGTCATACACCCTGGCAACTTTTTTCGCCGCGATCTCATTGGCGATGTCGCCGACGCCGCTGCCTGCCACAGCCGCTTCCAACGTCCAGCCGGTTTCGGCAGCTAAAGTTTGCGCGCCGGCGAGTGTTTCCAGGGAAACCCGATTCAGCTTGCCTTCACGTTGTTCCACTACGACCAGGATGGTATCTGCCATTGCGATCCGTTCGTCCCTTTCAAGATGACACAGGCGCTCCCCCGCTGCGACTGGCCACGCTCACAACCACTCCCAAACCTAAACGCCGCAGAGCGCTCAAGCTACCCGATGGTCTTCCGCGTCGTCCTGCCGTTGCTGCGCCAACGTGCGGGCCAAATCTCGCTGACCCAAACGGGTCGGGCCAATTGCCCGCCGGTACCGCGTTCCCATAATCACCAGCGCTAGTCCGAGCACGCCTTCAATGGCCAGCCATATCGGCCAAAACCACGATCCGTTGCGCAGGCTGATGAAGAAGAAAACTCCGAGAATCGCATCCATCCACAGCAGTATCCAGCCCACAGTGAGCAAGACCGAGCCGAGGCGGCGATTCTCAACGGTGTTGTCAATGGCGGACTGATCGCGATCGAATCCTGGCATACGAGGATAGCTCCTTTTTACGGATTTGGCCCACCCGATTAGATGCCAATGCTGGCACTTAGCCCTTAGCCAAACGGCGTTCAGACCAGGCTAAAGCGATAACTGCTAGGAAACTCCGATCAACTCATGACGAAGTCCCTCAGCGGCTAAATCCTGGTTCATTTGCTCAACTTTGCGGACCGCCTGAAGGGGGGCCCCTTTCAAAGCAATTCTTAATCGGAGCTTCCCTAACTGCTAACTGCCTAAATGATTCTCAGCTCGTTGCGCAGTTTCTCCACCAACTTCTTCGCAATTTCGCCCGGCGGACCTTCCATGACCTCGGTCTTCTTCGTCTTCTGCGGAATGTACAGCTTCTCGATCCTTTGCAGGTTGTCGCCCAGCGATGCTTTCATCTCGTCGAAGCCCAGCTTCTTCATAGGCTTGTTCTTGGCCTGCTTGATGCCGATCAGGGTGGCATAGCGCAGCTTGTTGATGCCGGATTGAATAGTAAGCACCGCCGGCAGCGGCATGTCAACAAACTGGAAGAATCCTGCCTCCAACTCACGCTTCACGCGGATGCCGCTGTCGCCCTTCTCGATTTGCATGATGATGGTGGCGTGCGGCCAGCCCAGCAACTCCGCCAGAATAACGCCGGTCTGGGCGAAGCCGTAATCGTCGGACTGCAGCCCGGTGAAAATCAGATCAAAATTCTCGTCCTTGATGGCGGCGGCAAACGCCTTGGCGGTGTTGAAAGCGTCCAGCGTGACGAATCCATCGCCTTCCAGATGAATAGCGCGATCCGCACCCTTGGCCAGCGCCTCACGCAACACCTGCTGGGCGCGCGCCGGGCCGCTGGTGATAACCACCACCTCGCCGCCGTGCTTTTCCTTCTGGCGCAAAGCCTCTTCGAGGGCATAAGCGTCGGGCTCGTTCACTTCGTAGGAAACATCGTCGCGAATCCACGTGCCGCTCTCGTTCAGCTTGAGCGGCGCGTCTTTCTGCGGGACCTGCTTCATGCAGACCAGGATCTTCACCGGCACTCCTTGGGCTCTACATCTCCTGTTCTTAGCATACGCGAAACGGGCAAGTATAAATGAGTCGGGAAGGGATGGGAAAGGCGGGCGGACGTCTCGTTCCGAATTGGGAATGCGAAGTCACTATTCTTCCCAAAAGTGTCCTCCATCACCGACAAATGCCTTCTGGGCATTCCACCATGCGCTCATGCTTCGAGTTGGAGGTTCATCATGTCCGCGCTTCTGCACGCCCTCCTCCTTTCCGCTGTTGCGATAGTGACGGGACCCACTTCCTGGGGGCAAACCATCGTCAATTTCGACTTCGGGGCGGTCCGCATTGCGTGTTCCAACGGCTACGCGTATGAGGGACCTGTGCTGTCATGCCCACACGCAGGACCCTCGCAAAACTTCAACGGCAGCCCTGGCTTCGGCTGGATCTTGGGAACGGTATTGGCTGGTTGCTGCCGCCCCCAAATGACTCTGGATGGTGGCCCCGGACTTTCTGGGCCGGATACTATTTTCTTCCCGCCGCCCTTCGACGGGCTGCCCTTTAATCAAGCGGTCATCTTGCAGGACGCATACCCATTTGTCTGGCAGGCAGTTAGCGGCTTTACCGCCGGAAATTACACCCTCAGCTTCTACCTTGGCTCACGATACAGCACGTTATATGACGGCAATCAGACGGTCCAGGCGTTGATCGATGACCAAGTGATCGGTACCTGGGCGCTCTCCAGCTACACACCCTTCACGTTGCAAGCCGCGCCCTTCGCCATAACTATAGACGGCACACACTCCGTGGAGTTTCGAGGAATAAATCACGGAGACCACACAGCGTTTGTGTCGTATGCCGTCATTACTCCCACGGAACGCTAAATCCCGCTCGGAAACATTTGGAGGTTAATCATGTCGACTTTTGCAAGGGCCCTCCTTCTCTCCGCAATGCTGATCCTCGCGGCGAGCGCGTTTGGACAGGTCAACATCATCAATTTCGATTTTGGCGCCGTACTCGTCCAGTGCGGTAACGGCTACGCCTACCAGGGCGCCGTGACCAGCTGCCCATACGGCTACAACACGCAGGACTTTGACCAAAGCCCCGGCTTTGGTTGGATCCTGGGAGAGGTCGCGGCTCGCCAGCTGGCCCCAACCTCCTTGGAAGGTGGCTCCGGGATCACCGGCCCCAATACAATTTTCTATCCGCCGTCGTTCACGGGACTGCCTTTCAACCTAGCCGTGTTCTTGCAGGACCGCGGCGGGTTTGTCTGGCAGGCAGTCAATTTTGCAGCGGGGAGTTATACGCTCAGCTTTTACTTAGGATCACGGTGCAGCTTCGACGGTAATCAGACCGTGGAGGCCTTGATCGACGGCCAGGTGGTCGGCACCTGGGCGCTTTCCAGCTGTACACCATTCGCCCTGCAGACGGCTGTCTTCACGGTCGGCAACGGCGGCTATCACACAGTGGAGTTCATGGGGATGAATTCCGGCGACCACACCGCTTTCTTGTCTTATGTGACCATTACTCCGAGGGGACGCTGATGCAGTCGTTCTAGCAGTTGGAGTGAGTGGTCTCCGCTTCAGAGAACGTAGGC
>JBEKCJ010000156.1:0-4528 GCA_050014935.1 Candidatus Korobacteraceae bacterium | reverse complement strand
TACCTGGCGCAGCGCAAGAATGCGGCGGCTGCAACTCCGGCGGAGAAGCGTCATGATCCACCCGCGCCGGTGGAGACCGTAAAATCGACGTAGAACGATCGAGCCCCGCGGTGAAGGATAGAGCGAGACATACGCACGACTATACAAAGAGGGAAACATCATGGACCTAAGCACGAAATATCTTGGCATGCAGCTGCGCACGCCGCTGGTCGCTTCCGCATCCCCGCTTTCGCAGGAGATCAGCGGCATTCGTAACCTCGAAGACGCCGGCGCTTCGGCCGTCGTGCTCTACTCCCTGTTTGAGGAGCAACTGCATAAGGAAGCGCTGGAACTGGAACTCCATCTCAACGCCGGCACGGAGAGCTTCGCCGAGTCCGTAACTTACTTTCCCCATTCCAGCGAATTCCACACCGGCCCCGAGGAGTATCTGGAGCACATTCGCAAGGCCAAGTCCGCCGTGGATATCCCGATTATCGCCAGCCTCAATGGCGCCACTCTGGGCGGGTGGGCAAAGTATGCCCGGCAGGTCGAGCAAGCCGGAGCCGACGCCATCGAATGCAATCTCTATTTCATTCCGACCAATACGGAGATCCTCGGCTCCGAGATAGAAACGACTTATGCCGACATTCTCCGGGAGGTGAAAACTTCCGTTCAAATTCCGGTAGCGGCCAAGCTCAGTCCCTTTTTCAGCAATCTGGCAAATGTAGCCAAGCGGATGGATCAGCTGGGCACCAATGGCCTGGTGCTGTTCAACCGTTTCTACCAGCCTGATATCGATCTCGAAGAACTGGAGATCAAGCCCAACGTGCTGCTCAGCACCGCACAAGATTTGCGGCTGCCGCTGACCTGGATCGGCATTCTTTATGGCCATATTCGTGCCAACCTGGCCGCGACCAGCGGTGTGCATGGCCCCGAAGATGTAATCAAGCTGCTCATGGTGGGCGCCGACGTAACCATGATGTGTTCGGCTCTATTGCGTTATGGCATCGAACACCTTCGACAAGTAGAAAAAGGCGTGGTGGAGTGGATGGAAAAACACGAGTACGAATCCGTGCACCAGATGCAAGGCAGCATGAGCCAGCTGCGCTGCGCAGATCCGGAAGCTTTCGAACGCGCCCAATACATGCGCGCCGTAAAGGGATTGCAGCACGTGGTCCAGGGCCGCAACCAAACCGTATCTCTTCAATAATTGTCGAAACGCTCAGCGCTGGTCGTAATAACCAGTGCGGGTTCGAACCGTCATCCCTGGCTTATCGACAGTGACCTGAAGCGCGTGGTACTCGTCCTGCTGGTCGGCGGGAAGACTGTCGAACGAGAGAATGTAATAAGCACTGGCGTCGGCCACACAGTCTTCGACGGCGGTCTCGAGGTCATTGGAGGTATTGAAGACGCGTCCGCCACTTTGCACTGCCAGCACGGGCAAGCCGAGGTTGCCGGGAAGCACTTTCGACGGCGACTTTACACCCCTCAAGAAATCTTCGTAATACGTACTCCGCAACTGGCCTGCGTTCGCCAGACCGATTGGGTCAACGCTATAGAGAGTAATGCGGGCCTGCCTGAGTTCGGTGGACGCTGACACGACCCAATTGAAGGTCTGTTGCGCACCTTTGGAAGTGAGGGGACTGCGCGTGTCCGAGAGCATCGGCCATCCGCGACTGAACCAGATCATCAGTTTTCTTCCCGGTCGAGTCTTCTCCAACTCTACAATCGACATCAGGGCTTTGAGCGACATGTCAATACGGTCGGTCGCTCCGTAGAACCCTCCGCTACGAGAACGGTTGGCGGACCGGAGTCCAAGTTGGTATTGATCGTAGAGCGCCGCCAAGGCATTTCCATCGCGAGAGGAGCCGCTCTGAATCTTGGTTCCGGCTTCCGAAAACATGACGAACCTCACCGGCCAGGCGAGCTTGCCGCCATTCTGCAGCAGAAATTTCTTAACCTCGTCTCGTTCGTAAGCAACGCTATGGAAGGTGGTGTTGATGGCGTCGACAACCATTATGACTTCCATGGGAGGATCGGAAGTGGCGGCCGCTCCGGCGTCCACAGCTTGAAAGGAGACGATTTTTTGCGGCTGTTTATCGTCAAGCAGAGCGAAGTCTTGCTCTTGCAGGCCGCGAATGAGCGCGCCAGATTTATCTGTAACCTGCACATCGAGTGTCACCCGACGGTCGGTGGCAGGTCGTGTCGTAACGGAGGGAGCTTTGGTCGAGAGGGTTGGCTCTGATTGGGCCGGAGGCGGCGCGGCCGTGTTTTGTGCCTGGATAGCAGAGAGTGGCGCAAGGAGCAGAGCAACAACCAAAGCAAAATGACGATTCATGTTGAGAGGGCCCATCTCTGGACGACCCATTTCTAGACAACTCATGACCTGACCTCGCACTCGATCACGACTTTATACCATCTCGCACTCATCGCAACAATTTGCAGTCTGAGTAACTCTCCGTGTGGGAACTTGCACCCGACAAGCTGGCTCCAAGGATCAATGATTCACGACCAATGACCAATGACCGAGCCATCCTCATGTGATGCGCCTCACACCAACTGGTGTGCATAGTCACCGCCTGACGCTAAAACAAAGACTCTAATCAAGTGTGGCGGGGTAGACCACGCGGCTGGCGACAAAAGCAGGTGGCTGCGGAGCCACTCTCCGCCTGGGCGACCGTGGCGACAAAGACGGCGGCGGCCAGCGACGACGAGGTGAACCATGGTTGGGCAATCGGTTGGGCAATCGGTGGGTCAAGCGGTGGGGCAACCGGCAGGGCAAGCGCGCGGCAAGGTCGCAATCGATGTCGAAGAATGCAAGGGATGCGGGCTCTGCGTAGCGTCCTGTCCGCCAGAGTGTCTAGAACTCGGGCCCGAATTAAACGCTTATGGCGCTCATCCAGCACACTATACAGGGCGGGATTGCACGGGCTGCGGAATCTGTTTTTATTGTTGCCCTGAGCCAGGCGCGATTACCGTTTACCGGATAAAGGCAAGAGCCAAGGGGAAAGCGCAAGCACCTGCGCGGGAGGGCGAACATGCGCCAGCTCTGTAAGGGAAACGTTGCGGTAATCAAAGGCGCGATCCTCGCCGGGTGTCGCGGATACTACGGATATCCCATCACTCCGGCCAGCGAAATTGCCGAAGCTGCGGCGCTCTACTTCCCGCAGGTCGGTGGAACCTTCATACAGGCCGAGAGTGAGACCGCTGCCATCAACATGGTTTATGGGGCTTCAGCAGCCGGAGTACGCGCCATGACCGGATCTTCCGGTCCCGGCCTTAGCCTGATGCAGGAAGGGATATCTTACCTGGCCGGAGCGGAATTGCCGTGCGTAATCGTGGATGTCATGCGCGGCGGGCCTGGGTTGGGCAACATCGCACCCGAGCAAAGCGACTATTTCGCCATGGTAAAAGGCGGTGGTCATGGCAACTATCGCAACCTCGTGCTCGCTCCCGCATCGGTGCAGGAGATGGCCGATTTCACAATTTTGGCATTCGAACTCGCGGATAGATATCGCAATCCGGCCGTGGTACTTACCGATGGCTTCGTCGGCCAGATGATGGAACCGCTGGAGCTTCAATATCCCGACAACAACCGTGAGATTTCGCTGCCGGAAAAGCTCTGGGCCGTAAAAGGAACCCCGGAAACGCGCGCCAACTTAATAAGTTCCATCTACCTTGAACCTGACGCGCTCGAAGCCCACCAGCGCAGGATGGAAGCCAAATACATCCGCGCGCAACAGGCCGAGCAGCGCTGCGAAATGTGCTATACCGACGACGCCGACGTGCTTCTGGTGGGGTATGGCATTGTGTCCCGAGTGCTCCTGTCCACGGTCAAAGCGCTGCGCCGGGAAGGCGTGAAAGCGGGGCTGTTTCGCCCAATCACTTTGTGGCCTTATCCTTCGAAAGCGCTGGCGGAAGCGGCCGCGAAAGTGCAGAAAGTTCTAGTCGTCGAATTGAGCAACGGACAAATGGTGGAGGAAGTGCGCCTGGCGCTGAACGGCAAGGTGCCGGTGGAGTTCTACGGCCGCGTAGGTGGCAATGTGCCGTCGGTCGGGGAGCTGCAGGAACAAGTGTTGTCACGCATGGCTGTGGCGGTCTGAGACCAGTTCTGCTGGTTGTAAGAGGACAACGAAAATGGCAAACGAGAGCGTGGTCGGCGTCATCGAGCGGGAAATCAAGCCACCGGTTAAGGCCGAAGTCATAACTGAAGTTACAACTGAGGTTAAGGGCGAAGTTAAACTCGAACGCAATCCTGAAGCTAAGGTCGAAGCCGACGCTGCAAACAGCCCCAGCGAATACGAAGAAATCCACTCCCGTTCGCCGCTGTTCTATGATTTGTACGAGCGCAAGTCGGAGCTGAAAAAACAGACCCACTATTGTCCCGGCTGCGGGCATGGAGTTGTACACAAGCTCATTGCCGAAGCACTGCAGGACCTGGGGTTGCAGGATAAGACGATCTTCGTGAGTCCGGTAGGTTGCTCGGTTTTTGCCTACTACTATTTTGACGTTGGCAACGTGCAGGTCGCGCACGGCCGTGCGCCCGCTG
>JBEKCJ010000155.1:0-4811 GCA_050014935.1 Candidatus Korobacteraceae bacterium | reverse complement strand
CGGTATGACAACGGTCCAAGGTTGCCTGCAGTATACAAAGCACCATTACGTGCTTACCGACAGCAGCGGTAAGGAACATCAACTTTCCGGTTACGCTGACAAGCTTAAACCCGAGGTCGGCCACACCATCGCAGTCACTGGAACGGAAGGGATACATAGTGAGAGCAGTACCATGGAGGGCACTGCTTCCTCCCCGCACCAGGTACCCGTTCTTAAGGTATCGAGTGTGAAACATGTCGCGGATACGTGCGCCGGGGCCGGGAAGTGAATATCGGTTCGCGTTAGCACGTCGCTGTGGTGCAGCGCAATTACCAGTGAGCAATCGGCGATGCCTTCGCACATCGCCGAATGGCTTCCTGCTTAAGCGACCGGCAAGGTGCCGTTCGCTTCTTCGAGTGAATTATCCCAGGGCCCACCCGCTCGCTTGGCGTGAGCTTTAAAGGCGTGGGCTCTTTTTCTCACCGCCCGGTCGATGGCTTTCCCCCGTGAGTCCGTCCCGGGCTGTCCCTACGTCACCTCCCACCGCTGCCATTTCGTGTTATATTTGCCCCCAGATGCTGAATTCTTTGCAATATTGGCTGCATAACCACGCTCTTTACCTGGAGATCGTTGTCGTACTCTTCAGCGGACTGGTGGCGCTCTATGCCGATACTGTGCGGCACTTCATTTCCTTGCCGTTGCAACGGCCGGGCACGTGGTTCTTGAAGGCGCAGCTGCTTTCCGTTAACTCCAAGCTCTTCAACTTATGCGAATGCCACAACAATGCCTTTGCCACCATCGTTTACGTGGCTCGCTCCTTCGTGTTTATCCTGGTGCTGATGGGATTGTTCCTGGGCGGCATCTTTCTGGAGGTGGTAGCCATTCGATCCGCCGGACGTGCCGGAGAGGCCGAGGAAGCTTACACCAGTTTTCACGCTCACCTCGACATCGCCCTGGCCCTGGTTTTTATCGTGGTAGTTTGCTGCCGGCTGTTACTGTTGGGCGAGTTTCTCTATCGCCTGCGCAATTTCAAAGGCTACGACCATTACCTGATGGAACACGTTGCGGAACTGGAAGAGAAACTGGTCATGGCCGAAAATACCCCCTCCGGTTCGGTCCCCGACTGAACCTCACCTGGCTGCCGCTCGTCCCACCTGAGGTGACAACCCCCCGCCTTCCGTAGCATCCTTGAAGCAGCCTTATGACACCTCGGGCCATTTCGGCGGTTCGCCAGCTTGCCCTTGCGCTCTGGCTGTTGCATGGTGCCGGCGCGCCGGCGCAACAGCGTGCATCGTTGACGCCGGTTTCCCCTCCGGCGGAGGCGGCCGAAGCCGCCCCTGCTCCGTCAGCTCTGTCAGGTCCCATCCTGCCGCTGTATCACGCTCTGCGCAGCGTGGGGCTCGATCCACAACGTGTTTTCCAGGTTCGCGAAGCCGCAATCGACCGCGAGGACATACACATCTGGCTGAACGATGGCACCATCGCCTTCACCCATGCCGTGGATGGCCACATCACCGGCGCCTACTTTGAGGGTGATGGAGAAGTGCTGGTACGGCCGCCCGATCGTATGGAGCGGGCCTCCCTGGGCCTGTTCATCAACGCTGGAGTGCTGGAGGAAAAGTTTTCTTCGGCCTACTTTCGCTTCAACGATGACACGGCGAAGGAGCTCCAGCCATTTCTGCGTCCGCCGGAGGATGCCGCCGATTTCGTCACCCGCAACGATGGCCATGCACGTAGTCTTGCTGAAATCGACGCGATGCGGCTCTGTATCTCCTTCACCAGCGTGCCGCCCGCGGCTGCTTCGGGCGAGGCTGCACCCGTTCCCGATCACCTGCTGCATGCGCGCATTGCGGGCGAGCATTATGGCGTCTTCGACGTTTTCTTCGACACGCGCAGCCCGGAGCAAGTTGTGGTGGGCAACGCCTCCTCCCATGGCGACCAGGTCTATTACGACCTGTGGATGAGTTTCCCCATGCGATCGCTACGCAAGACGCCGCTCTCCGATACCCGCTTTGGAGGGCCGACTGGCCCACTCTGGACGCCCCGCGTCCTGTCCATCGGTAAATACACCATCGATGCCAGGCTTGATTCTGTGCGCAACCTCTCGGCGGACGCGACCCTCGATGTCGATGTCAAAGAAGGCGGCACGCGCGTCGTGCTCTTCGAACTGTCGCGTTACCTTCAGGTGAAGCGAGTGGACTTCGATGGCAAGCCGCTGGAGTTCATCCAGAACGAGGCCCTTGAGGGGAGCGAACTTTCGCGGCGCGGCAACGATACCATCGCAGTAGTCTTCCCCACGCCGTTGCAGCCAGGTGCGCATTTTCCTTTGCGATTTACCTACGCAGGCTCGGTGCTCTCCGATGCCGGCGGCGGTTTGCTGTACGTCGGGGCACGCGGCACGTGGTATCCCAACCGGGGCATTGCCATGGCCAACTACGATCTGACCTTCCGCTTTCCGCAACCTTGGTCGCTGGTTGCCACCGGCAAACAGGTTTCGCTGGAGCGCGACGGCAATGGCTTCATCGGTCACTGGGTCAGCGAGCAACCTATTCCCATCGCCGGATTCAATCTGGGTGAGTACGTCCGCAGCTCTGCCAAGGCAATGAACATTGACGTTGACGCCTACGCAGCGCGCGGAACCGAATTCCAGCGCTCCGCTCCCGACCTGGCAAATGGCTCATCCCCGCTGCTGTCGCCCCACGCACCCGGGACGATAGATCCCATACCGTGGCCGCCGCCGCCCTTGCAGAACCCGGCTGGCGTTGGTGAATCGCTCGCCGAACGCGCGGCCGATACCCTGACCTCGCTGTCGCAGATGCTGGGGCCTTACCCCTTCAGTTCGCTTTCGCTCACGGAAAATCCCAGCGCGGAGAGCCAAGGCTGGCCAGGCTTGATCTTCTTATCCAGCTACGCCTACCTCCAGCCCGAACAACTGTCGGCCATGAATGTCTCGCCCGCCGACGCGGTGATCTACAGCGAAGTCATGATGCCGCACGAGTTGTCGCACCAGTGGTATGGCGACCAGGTCTCATGGGCCAGCTATCACGAGCAGTGGTTGCTGGAAGCCTTTGCAAACTACTGCTCGCTGCTGCTGCTGGAGCGCTCGCGGCCGGGCGACGTTCAGCTCACGCTGGAAAACTATCGCCGCATCCTGGCCAGCCGATCACGGGATGGGCATCGCCTGGTGGAAGCTGGTCCGGTGACGCTGGGCAGCCGGCTGTCTTCCTCGCACTTTCCCAACGGGTACGAGATCATCGCCTATGGCCGCGGCACCTGGCTGATCCATATGCTGCGCTGGATGCTGCGCGACGCCTCACGTACGCCGGCCAATCCCAACGGCGACGACACCGTCTTCCTTGGGTTGTTGCGCAGCCTGGTAACTCGTTTTCAGGGAAAAGAAATCACGAATGCCGACTTCGAGCAGGCTATCGAGGAAGTCTTGCCGCGAGAGCTGAGGTTCGAGAATCGCAAGTCGCTGGACTGGTTCTTCGATGGCTGGGTCAACGGAACGGCGTTCCCACAGCTTGAATTGTCGGGCGTGAAGTTCGCGCGCAAAGCATCAGGAACTACCGTCAGTGGCGTTGTTCACCAGGACTCGGCGCCAATCGACCTCGTCACCAGCGTCCCCATCTATGGCGTCGACGGAGACCGGCAAGTGTATCTGGGCCGTGTCTTCGCCGAGGGCGCCGATACCCGTTTCACGCTGCCCGCTCCAGCCGACGTGAAGCAGTTAGCGCTCGATCCCTACCACACCGTGCTCACGCAGCCGTGAGTAGCCCAGCCGCCGCAGCGGCGACACGCCCTCAGGAAAGACGGGATCCGCTCACGGGCGATGCTCATCATCCAGCCCGGGGCAATGCTCCGCTAAATATCCAGGTTCTTCACGTCCAGCGCATTGTCCTCGATGAACTTGCGCCGCGCTTCCACGTCCTCGCCCATCAGCGTGGTGAAGATCGTCTCCGTCTCGGTGATGTCCTCGAGCTTGACTGAGAGCAGCGTGCGCCGCTCGGGATCCATGGTCGTCTCCCAGAGCTGCTGCGAGCTCATCTCGCCCAGACCTTTGTAGCGCTGGATGGTGTAGTCCTTGCGGCCCTCGTTGAGCACGTAATCGAACAGCTCGCGCGGCGAGCTCTTCTCCACCGTTGCCGCCTCAGTCTTGCGCTTCGATGTCTTGGGATTTTTCTGTTCCGCCTTCTCCTGATCGGCGCGCTCGGCGTCGCTCAGCTCTTCCTTGCCGTTCCCGCCGGAATCTTTCTTCACCGCTTCAATGAAGTACGGCGGCTGCATGTAAGGCTCAATGTGCTTGTACTTCGACATCATCTGGCGATACTCCGGCGTCGACGCCAGCTCCCAGTTGATGACATGCTCAGCACCCTGCGAGTTGACAAATTTAAGTTCCCACAGACTGTGCTCCTCTTCGAAGCGCGGCGGTCCCACTTCCTTGATGCCGCGTTCTTTCGCAATCGCCTTCAGAGCCTTCTCCAGCGCGGCGATCTTCTGCGGCGGCTTCGTGCTGTCACCTTCGAAGTCGGCGCGCTTCACCAGGTCAGCTTTGGGCAGCAGTTCGGTGATCACCTCGTCGCGAATACGCTTATTTACCTTGTCGAAGAAGCTGATGTAGTCGTTCAGCGTGGTCATGAACTTGGTGAGGGGAGCGCCGTCTAAGGCGGCAGCGCCTTCGCCGTAACGCACCACGATGCCATCGGCCGCGCGCTTCACCATCACCTTCACGAACTCGGCGTCATTCTTGATGTACTGCTCGAACTTGCCCTTCTTGATGCGATAGAGCGGCGGCTGCGCAATGTACACGTTGCCGCGCTTGATGAGCTCCT
>JBEKCJ010000154.1:0-4889 GCA_050014935.1 Candidatus Korobacteraceae bacterium | reverse complement strand
CGCGCGAGCATTCTATTGACACATGCCCCTGACCATCCGGAAGTCGCCGAAGCTGCGGGTTTTTCACTCCAGCTATCCGGGCATACTCACCTCGGGCAGTTTATCCCCTGGAGTTGGATGGCGCGACGGATTTACCGGCAGTTTGTGTACGGCTTAAGCCGGATCGGCGAGATGCAGGTCTTCACTTCGAGCGGTGCCGGGACGTGGGGGCCTCCGCTGCGCCTGGGATCAAATCCTGAGATTGTGGTGCTTGAGTTCCAATAGAGGGGATGCCATCCTTTGCCGCACGAGCAAAGTTATCGCCAATGGGGTTACGACTGGGTATCGTTCGCCTTCTTGTCGTAGTCTATTAAGAAGAGAAGACATTTGATGCGCCACCCTCGGTCGATCATTGCCCTGCTGCTCTTTTCGTTTCCCCTCAGTCTGTTGGGACAACATGGAGGGCGGCACGGCACCTCGGGCAACAACGGCGGGACGGCTGCGCAACCGGCTGATCCAGACTCGGCAACCTTCAAGCGTACTGTCGCGGAACAGGCCACCGACGAACAGATCGCGCAGTTTCGCCTGATGACCAGGAACACGGAAGCCGCCCGGCAGCAGGCGCAAGACCTTCAACACCTGAGCTCAACCTCAAATGGTTCCGAGGACTTGTCCGGCAGAGCCGGCGGACTACAGGATTCGGTTGATAAGACCCTGACCGACGCTCGAACTTTCCTGCAATCGTTTTCGGACTCACAGGAAGCCGACCTGAAGAATCTGGTTAAGAAGCTGACGAAGTCTGGCGGCGCGGTCAATAAAAGCGCCAAAGGCATCTCGCAACAACTGGAGCAAAACAAGCTAAACTCGCGCCGGCTTGCCGGGACGGCGGAGAGTCTGGAAAAAGCGCTCGCCGAGTTTCAGTCCGACCAACTCATGCTAGGCAAGGAAATGGGCATCCCCGCTCTCTGAGCTTTGGGCATGGCGTTCACGCAGGCCCGGCGGTGGTTCTGTGCTCTCAGTTCGGTACTTCCTTGTATTTCTTCCGGAACTAGTCAGCCAGCTTTGAGGAATGCATACTTGTGTGCCTCGGCTCGGCGGCAGAATTGGTGGCGACGACCGGGGCTGTTTGGGTAGGACAACGTCACTTGCGCACATAAAGCCCTCATGCCGCTCGTTGTCATGCTATTTACGGCTTTGGAGAAGTCTGTCCTGAAGAGGAACACCGTTCTTTTCCCGACTTTGGCCGTCGTTTTGTTCTGGTGCTTTTTTTCCTGGAGCCAAGTACCGGGCCCAAGTGCACAGCTCCGAACCCTCACAGGCGTGGTAAAGTCCGGCAAAACCCCGGTACCGGGAGCAACGGTGACCGCCGTCAATCACGCCACGGGGCAGAGGGTCGTAGAGTGGTCTGGTTCCGATGGCAGCTACAAACTCACGCTGCCCGGGGATGGCGAATATGCCGTGCGCGCCCAGATGGCAGCATTCGCTACCGCTATGGCGCACGTGACCGTCGGTCCCTCCAACCAGAATCCCCGCGTTGATCTCGAGATCGTCCTCCTGTCGCGCTCCGAGTCCGCTCTAGGTGGCAAGCAAGCAAGAGCCGGCGGAGGCGGGGGAAACCGCGGCTTCCAGGCGCTGTCGGTAATGCAGAGTGACGCTGGCGCGGATCAAGGTGTAAATGGCGGCGAATCGGTCGCGCCTTCAGGAATGCCGGTTCCAGGTGTGCCGCCAACGATTGCAACGGAGTCGGTTGCAGTTTCGGGTTCGAATTCGCCGAGCCAGGCTGGAATAGGTTCCGACGAACTCCGCGCCGGTCTGCAAAATAACCCGACAGGAGGCGTTCCGGGCGCAGGAGGTGGGGGAATGGCCGGTGGAGGGTTTGGCGGTCGCGGTGGTGGCGGCGGTGGAGGACCCAGGCTGGGTGGGCGTGGATCCAACAACAATCAGATGCACGGGACGATTTACTATTCCGCCAATGACGCGGCCCTGAATGCTGCGCCGTTTTCGCTGACCGGTGCCCAGTCACCCAATCCTGCGTACTTGCAGCAGCGCTTTGGAGGCAACGTCGGCGGTCCGCTCATCATTCCTCATGTCTACAACGGATCGAAGACCTTCTTCTTTCTGCATTACAACGGCACGCTCGGAGATACTCCGTACAGCTACTTCTCAACCGTGCCCACGCTGGCAGAGCGCAGCGGCAATTTCTCGCAGACCCTGGTGAATGGTCAGGCGGTGCAAATTATCAATCCGGTGACCGGGCTGCCGTTCGCCAATAACACGATTCCCCAGAACCTGATCAACCCGGCTGCCAAGGGCTTGCTGGCGTACATTCCGCTGCCTAATCTGCCGGGCCAGGTGCAGAACTTCCAGTCCATTACCGCGGCCAAGAGCGACAGCACCGATCTCAACTTTCGCTTGAATCAGGCGCTGGGCGCCGCCAGTCAACGCGGCCCGGGACGCTTTCGCGGCCCGCAGAACAATCTGACCTTCGCATTCCACTATCACGAATCTGACCAGACACTGACCAATGCTTACCCCAGCGTCGGCGGACAAACCATTACTCACGGTTACGATGTGCCGATTGGCTACGTGCGCAGCTTCGGGCGGCTGATCAATACCTTTCGCGTTGAATACAATCTCAGCACCATCGATACCCAAAATCTTTACGCAAACAATACCAATGTCACCGGGCTACTAGGCATTAACGGAGTCTCGCAGAACCCGGCCAACTGGGGCCTGCCCAATCTTTCCTTCACCAACTTCGGAAGCCTTCAGGACACTTTACCCGTCTCCGATCGCAACCAGACCCTCTCGTTCACGGATCAAATGGTCTATACCCACAAGAAACACACCCTGCGCTGGGGTGGAGATTTCCGGCGACTGGAAATCAACAGCAGAACCGCCAGCAACCCGCGTGGCAGCTTTGTCTTTACTGGTCTGAACACATCGCAGATCGTCAACGGCGTACCGGTGGCGGGCACCGGCTTCGACTTTGCCGATTTCCTGCTGGGCCTACCGCAGCAAACTTCGGTGCAATATGGCACCAATCCCTCGGGCTATCACTTCCGCGGCAACTCCTGGGACCTGTACGCCCAGGATGAATGGCGGGTTGGCAGCAATCTAAGCTTCAATATCGGGCTGCGGTATGAATATGTCTCGCCTTTCAGCGAGACCGCCAATCAAATCGTTAACCTGAATATCGCGCCGGGTCTGACCGCAGTGGCTCCGGTTTTCCCTGGTCAAGTGGGCCCGCTGACGGGAACGGTATACCCCATCACGCTGGTGAATCCCGACCACTTTGACTTTGCCCCGCGCGTGGGAATCGCGTGGAAGGTGCATAATGACACGGTCGTGCGGGCCGGTTATGGCATCAACTACAACACCAGCGCTTATGCAAACATTGCGCAGGATCTAGCGTTCCAGCCGCCATTTTCCTTCACGCAAACGAATGTCGAGTCGTCAACAAATCACTTGACCCTGCAAAATGGATTTCCGGTCCAGCCGGTGAACACCATCACCAACAACTACGCGGTCAATGTGAATTATCCTTTGGGTTACGTGCAGATATGGAACCTCGACCTCCAGCAGACCATCACTCCAACATTGGTGTTGAATCTGGACTACACCGGGACGAAAGGCACCCACCTCGATCTGCTTGACGCACCCAACCGAACTCCGCTAGGACTGCTCAATCCTGCCGTGCCGGCCTTCTACTACGAAGACTCGGTCGCCGATTCCAACGCGAACGCGGGCACCGTACGCCTGCGCAAACGACTAGCTCACGCCATCTCCATAGGTGGTACATATACGTGGTCGAAGTCGCTTGATAATGCCTCGACCATCGGCGCGGGCTCGGCGTTGGTCAGCCCGACCGGTACTGTCACCGGCCAAACGCTGGTGGCACAAAATCCATACAACCTGAAGGCTGAATATGGCCTTTCCAGTTTCGATCAGCGCAATAAGTTCGTTGGCGATTACTTATGGGAGTTGCCCTTCGGGCATGAAAAGCGCTGGCTTTCGGGATCAGGTATAGGACGCGATGTACTGGGCGATTGGCAATGGAGCGGTTCCTGGACCATCGCCTCGGGTTTTCCGTTTACGCCGCGCATTCTCGGATCGTTTACCAATGTGAACAGCGGCGTGAATGGAACTTTGCGCCCGGACCTAACCGGCGAGCCGGTAAGCCTGTCTAGTCCTGGAATTGGGGAGTGGTTCAACATTGGCGCGTTTGTTATTCCGCCGGTCGGACAGTACGGCAACGCCGGCCGCAACAGTATTGAAGGACCGGGCGAGGTCAACTTCGACATGGCCATGACCAAGGTCTTTCCGCTGAAGGAGAACCGCTTCTTCGAGGTGCGCATGTCGGCGACAAATGTTTTCAATCATCCCGAATACACCGCCATCGATACGGTTGTGAACTCTCCAACCTTTGGTCGCGTCATTTCCGTAGGCGCGATGCGCTCGGTTTTGATGACGGCCAGGTTCAGGTTCTAGAGGCGCATGACCAGAATTCGAGAAACCGTGCTGCATCGGGCAATCGCGTTAGCTGTCGCCGCTGCATTGCTTTGTCCGGACCTGGCACTTGCCCAGCAGGCGGGCTACACCTTCAAAGCCGAGGCGGAGCTGGTGCTGGTGAATGTCTCGGTTCGCGACCGCAATGGAAATCTGGTGCGCGACCTTAAGCCCGAAGACTTCACCATTCTGGAGGATAACAAGCCACAGAAGGTGTCGAGCTTCGACCTTGAGAACATGCACAACACGCCCGCTGTAGCAGACCAGCAGGTGGCCCTGCTGAGTACCGCGCCGAAAAAGGCTACGGCTGTGCCGGCGAATCCGCTGCTCTCCGAGCAGGCGCAGGCCATCAAGGACCGGCGGCTCATCATCCTGTTCTTCGATTTGTCGGCCATGGAGCC
>JBEKCJ010000153.1:0-5008 GCA_050014935.1 Candidatus Korobacteraceae bacterium | reverse complement strand
AAAAAGAACAACGGGGCGCTGGTCGCGTCCCGCTGGGGCTAAAGCCCCGTCTTTATGTTGTCCGTGTGACGCGAACCTGAAGGTTCGCTCTACCGAGTCCGCGCGGCCGACGTTCGGCTGTCTTATCTGGCAACTGACAACCGGCCACTGGCAACTGCCTTTAGTCGTGCACTCCATCCATAAACGCGCGCAGCTTCCGCGACCGCGATGGGTGACGCAGTTTGCGCAGCGCCTTGGCCTCGATTTGCCGGATGCGTTCCCGGGTGACGGCGAACGATTGCCCCACTTCTTCGAGGGTGTGCTCGGAGCCGTCCTCCAGCCCGAAGCGCATCTTGATGACTTTTTCCTCGCGCGGCGTCAGGGTGCGCAGCACCTGGGCGGTCTGCTCCTTGAGGTTGACGTTGATGACCGCCTCGGCGGGCGAGACCACGGCGCGGTCTTCGATGAAGTCGCCGAGATGCGAATCTTCCTCTTCGCCGATGGGCGTCTCCAGCGAGATGGGCTCCTGCGCGATCTTCAGCACCTTGCGCACCTTGGCCACCGGGATGTCCATGCGCTTGGCGATCTCTTCCGAGGTGGGCTCGCGACCGAGCTCCTGCACCAACTGCCGCGAGGTGCGGATCAGCTTGTTGATGGTCTCGATCATGTGCACCGGAATGCGGATGGTGCGTGCCTGGTCGGCGATGGCGCGGGTGATGGCTTGACGAATCCACCACGTCGCGTAGGTCGAGAACTTGTAGCCGCGGCGATACTCGAATTTGTCCACCGCCTTCATCAGGCCGATGTTGCCCTCCTGAATCAGGTCGAGGAATTGCAGTCCGCGATTGGTGTACTTCTTGGCAATCGAGACTACGAGCCGCAGGTTGGCTTCGATCAGCTCGCGCTTGGCGTACTCGGCATCGACGTCGCCCTGCACGATCTCGCGCTGCGTGCGCTTCAGCTCGGTGAAGCTGGCGCCCGCGTCGTGCTCCATGCGCTCCAGGTCGGCGCGGATCTGGCGGACCTGCTTGCGATATTCTTTCTTCTGCTCTTCGGAGCGCGTGGCCTCGGCGCGGCGTTCGAAGTTGACCGCCTGCTTGTCCAGCCCGCGCATGCTGTCGACAGTTTTGTTGACGCGGTCGATCAGCCGTTTGCGCTCGTTGTTGGTGAAACCCAGCTTGCGGATGACGCGCGAGACCATGATCTGCTCGCGCCCCAAGGCCCAGCGGCAGCGGCGATGATCGCGCGGACGTTTCTTCTGCGGGATGCCGGCGAGCTTGTCAAAAAGCTGACTCGACTTCTTGTAGTGACGGTGCAGCTCGTCGATCTTGCCCGTCATCTCGTTGAGGCGGTGAGTGACCACCTCTTCGGTGATCTCCTCCTCGTCGAAGAGAACGATTTCCTTGATGGAACGCACGCCGCGCTTCAGGTCCTCACCAATGGCGATGATCTCGCGGATGACGATGGGCGAACGCGACAGGGCCTTCAGGACGCGCAGCTGACCGCGCTCAATGCGCTTGGCGATTTCAACTTCGCCCTCGCGCGTCAGCAGCGGCACCGTCCCCATCTCGCGCAAATACATTCGGACAGGGTCGTTGGTTTTTTCCAGAGCGCCGGGCGACAGGTCCAGTTCCATGTCCTCGCCGGCTTCGATCTCTTCGAATTTCTTGTCGCCCCCCATCTTGGGGCCCTCGAGCACGTCAATGCCCTGCGTGCCGATGGTGGTCAGCAAGTCCTCGAGGTCGTCGGGGGAATGCACATCGTGCGGGATCAGGTCGTTCACCTCGTTGTACGTGAGGTAGCCCTTCTCTTTACCCACATCGATCAGTTTTTTGATGTCGTCGTACTTGTCTTCTAGAGCCAAAGCGGAATTTCCCCTCGCCTGGCGCCTGTTGAGAGGCGCGCGCTTGTTGTGTGCACACTGCGGCGGGACCGGTACTGCAGTACCGGAACATGCACAAACTTACAGATTCTAGCATAGGCTGCGGCCGCTTCCCAGCCTTTTGTTCGGTTTACAGGATTGAGTGGCTCTCCACTCCTCTATCTACCGCTTCCCGGCACCTGCCTCACATAAATTAGATGTCTGACCCCGCGAATAGCTTCACCCTTTTGAGTCAATCAGTTAGGCGCACTCAGGTGACCAAAGTAACCTCCTCCTTATGGAAGGCCGCCAATCTCGGAGACAGCGCCTCCCATCGCGGTAATGGCTCGTCTCAGATTCACGCGCTCCTGCAGCAGCCTCGCCGCTGAAGCCGGGTCCTGTCGCCGTTCGGCCTCTTTCAGTTGATGCTGCAAATCCTCCAGCTGGCGCCGAAGCACTCGCCGTCGCAGCGACCGAATCGCGCTCTCCAGCAACTCCGGAGTCAGCTCTTCATGTTCGTCCATCAAAATCTCGGCCAGCAGATTGCGATCCGCCTCCTCCAGCGGAAGCGACATCTGGTCCAGTCCCTGCTCGTGCGCAACCAGCAGCGCATCCATCAACCGCTCCGCCGCCGAACCTTCATGCAGCCGCTCGCGGGTCAGCGCGAAGTGCGCCTGCCGCGCTGGCTCGAAGTCCAGGTCCTGCCCTTCGCGGCTGGTCAGCGGACTATGCGACAGCTCCTGACTGGCCAGCGCGCGTACCAATACGCGCTCGCCATCGGTGAGCCCGCCGCTTCTTGCCGGGCTCACCCGCGAGGCCGATCGCGATCCCGCGGCATGGCGCAGCTCTTGCCGCACAATGGTCGAATCGATTCCCAGCCGCTGCGAAACTTCGTTGGCCCACTCGTCCCGAACAATGCGGCTCGGCACCCGCTGGATATGCGGCAGTAGATAATTCACGGCCTTTACTTTGCCCTCAGGCGTGCGCGCTGGAAACAGCGCCCGCGCCCGCTCGATCAGATAGTCAAAATACTTTTGCGAATGCTTCAGTGCTTGCTCGTATGCGTCCCGTCCCTTTCGCCGGATGTACAGATCAGGATCGAAGCCGCTCTCCAGCGTCAGCACCTTGATCTGAAAATCCTCGCTTACTAGCAGCGCCAGCGAGCGTTCCGCCGCGGCCGCGCCTGCGGTGTCGGGATCGAAGTTGACCACGATGTTCTTGCTGAAGCGCCCCAGTAGCTTCGCCTGCACCTCGGTAAACGCCGTGCCCGAGCTAGCGATGACATTGTGGAATGGCGGATCCGCCGTATAGAGCGAGATGCAATCCATTTGGCCTTCGACCAGAATCGCGTAGTCGAGTTTGCGAATCGCCTCCTTCGCCTTGTCCAGATTGAACAACACGCGCGACTTCGAGTAAATGGGCGTCTCAGGCGAGTTCAAATACTTGGGGCCGGCCTTCTCGTCTGTAGACAGCGTGCGCCCGGTGAAGGCAATCACTTTTCCCGATTCATTGGCGATGGGAAACATCACCCGATTGCGAAAACGGGAGTAGGCAGTGGCCAGTGGCAAGGGGCTAGGGGCTGGAGGCTGGGGACTCGTTTTCGATTCGTGAACCTCTGAGATTCGCGGCCCTTCTGCTAGTCCCTCATCCCTGGCCCCTGATCCCTTGTTTTCCAGTCCCTGGTCCCTAGCCCCTGGCCCCTGACTCTTCTCTTTCCAACTAAAAAGTCCCGACTCCCGCATCAGTTCCTCGTCATACTGGCCGCGCAACGCCTCGCGCAGCAGAAACCCGTGGTCCGGCGCGAAGCCAATGCGAAACTCCGCAATCTGCGCCGGAGTCATTCCGCGCGACGCCAGATATTCGCGGGCATGCGCGCCGTCGGGTCGTCGTAGTTGCTCCTGAAAAAACGCGCAGGCGCGCTCGTGGATGTCGATCAGCCCGCCGCGCAACTTGCCAGCCCGTGCCTCCTCGGGCGAGGAGTACGTCATCTTCGGCAGCGGGATCTTTAGCTTCTCGGCGATCAGCCGAACCGCTTCCGGAAATGTTAGATTCTCGATCTTCTGCACGAAGGCGAAGACATCGCCCGAGGCTCCGCAACCAAAGCAATGGAAGAATTGCCGTGTGGCATGCACCGAGAAGGACGGCGTCTTCTCCGAATGAAAGGGACACAGTCCCTGGAAGTTTTGCGCGCCGCTCTTGCGCAGCTTCACGTACTCGCCCACAATGCGGACGATGTCAGCCTGCTCCTTGAGGGTGTACGCAAAATCGCCTGGGTTGGCCATGAGGCACTAGTGTGACGGAATTGGGAGGCTGTTCCTAGAATAATCCCGGCACCAGGTGTGGAAATATTGTGGGAAAGACAAACCGCCTGTTGAACCACGTTGGAAAACGGGAGCGATTATCCGGCCGGGTGCCCCTCGAGAAAGCCGAGTCTCCGGTGCTCCGTTCTAGCCTGCCTTTGGCTAGGATGGGATGCGCAGGGCGCGACATTTTTACCTCTCTTACCAACAAACCGACACCTGATTCCGGGTGCCCCGTTCTGGCAGGGTTTTGGCTGGGCGGCCCGTTGCCGAAGGGCCAGGAAATGTGTCGCGCTAGGAAATGTTTTGCCGATAATGTAAGTCCGCGTAGCGGACGTCATAGTCTAGCCCAGCGCGAAGCGCTGGGTAAAAACGTTGTCGATTGTCATTCGAGCCCCGTAGGGGCGGCATAGGCGAACATGGTTGCGTGCGTACCATCACCGACGACCATATTTGTATCCCAGTAAGCTCCACTGTATGTCGCATACCTGCGCGCATAACCTGGTGCATTGCGTGTTCAGCACGAAAGACCGGCTGAATCTGATCCGCAAGCCCGAGGAACTCTGGCGCTACGTTGTGGGTCTTGCGCACGCCAAGGGCATTCACGTTGTCGCCGCCGGCGGCACGGCGAACCGTCTGCATTTGCTCATCTTGTTGCCGCAGACAATCACCTTGGGTAAAGCCATGCAGGACTTGAAGGCAAACACCTCGCGTTGGCTGCGCGAGACCGCCAGGGACTTTCAGTGGCAGCAAGGATATGGCGCGTTTAGCGTGAGCCAATCACCACGAGAGACGGTGACGAAGTACATCGCAAACCAGGCGGAACACCATCGCACTCGAAGCTTCGAAGAAGAGTTCACGGCGCTGC
>JBEKCJ010000152.1:0-5270 GCA_050014935.1 Candidatus Korobacteraceae bacterium | reverse complement strand
ATGGATGATGTCTCATTGGTATTTCTGCGCAACACACCTGGCAATTCTTCCTGGATCAATCGGCTGCAAATAGACTGCTCGACTCAGGCTCTCGCTCCACCGGCGGGGGCTTCGCGTTCAGTTCTTCACGACTTCTACCTGAATTCGGGAGAGCTATTCTTCATTTTGCATCGGGATCGAGACGCGGAAGGGTCTCTCGGCGGCGCGGCTGCGCTCTATCGCGACGATCCGAATGTTCATCTCTTGAAGGGGCTGCTGTTTGAACGGCGGCAACAATATGCGGAAGCCGAGCAGGAATTCCGTACCTCACTCGCGATCAATGAGAATGGCGGAGTCTGGTACTCTCTGGCTTCCCTTTACGGAAACGAGGGGCGCAACGCAGCTGCCCTGCAGGCCTTAGAACACGCCGCAGGACTGGCCCTTCAGCCTTTCAATATCTACATGACCATGGGAAAACTTCAAATTGCTTTAAATCATCCGGAGGATGCGCTGGTGGCTTTTGACCAGGCCGAGAAAAGCAGCCCGTATCGCAATGGAGCCGAATCGCTAGCGCCTGAAGTTTACGCTGAAATCGCGGAAGGACGCTCTGAGGCGCAGCGGCTTCTTTCGCATTGGAGTGAGGCGATTGCTTTTCAGCAGGAGGCAATACAAAGAACGCCGGGGGTTGCGAGGCGCTGGGACCGACTGGCTCGACTTTACGAAGCAACGGGGCAAACGAAACTGGCCGACGAAGTTCGACAACAGATGTTGCAGTTGCAAGAATCCCAGAATCCGAATTCCATAGTGAACAAGTAAAGACGCAAACTTGGGGGAAATGAGCTGTCAGCCGAAATCGAGCAACGGACCAGGCGATGGTTTCGCCTGACGCAGCGCCAGTTGAGTTTGGCACTAATGGGATTGGCCTTGGTCTACGCCTTCCTGTCGGGTTTTCATACGCTCTATGACTTAGACATGGGATGGCACTTGGCCACCGGGCGTTACGTAGTTCAGCATCATACAATTCCCAGCACCGACGTCCTGTCCTACACGTCACCGGGAGCGGAGTGGATTTATCCGCCCTTTGCCGGCGTTTTGTTCTATGGCATCTACAGCGCCTTTGGATACGTAGGCTTGACTTGGTTTTGCGCCTTGGCGCTAACAGCATTGGTAGCCTGGCTGCTGCGGGCGTCATTCTCGCGGACATTGTCGCGAACAGGCAATATCGCGGCCGCTGTGTTGGCCATCTTCGTCGTTCCCCTCTTGGCTAACCGCATGGGCCCACGTCCCGACCTCTTCACTCAGTTCTTCTTTGCTATTTTCCTCGTCGAACTCTGGCGCTTTCACCATGCTGGCGCTTTCGCTTCCGAGCCGGAGCACGATGGGGAAACAAGTGTGCCTCTCGGTACGCCGAAGCGGCTATGGATTCTGCCTCTGATCATGCTGTTCTGGGTGAATCTTCATCCCGGATTTATCGCCGGCCTTGGCCTCCTCTTTGCCTATCTTTCGATGGAGGCCCTCGAGTTCGTGTTCCCCTCCCGGCGAGCGACGGCCCTACTACGCTTGCGACAGGCATGGCCTGCGCTGGCAGCCACGGTGGCCGTTACTCTGCTCAATCCGTTTGGATACAAAATCTATAAGGCCGCCTTGACCCTGGCCGGTCTTCAGCCCACCCAGGCGGGCAAAGGTCCCGATATCTGGGAGCTGCAACCCATGCTCATAACGCCTGCCAGCCTGACCCAGGCAATGAATTGGCGAAGCCCCGGCTGCAGCTACTGGTGGCTGGCAGCGATCGCGGTGGTGGTGATTGGCATCGCACTGCGCAGGCGGCAACTTGGAGCAGCTTCGCTGATGGCTGTGGCCCTCTACGGCTCGATACAGCATATGCGCTATCAGGGCATGTTTGCCGTTTTTGTCGTTGTTCTGGGTAGCACCATCTTGACGGAGGAATTCCAAAGAAGACGACAAGGGGATGCGAAGATTTCGGTCGAACCATCTGGCGTCGTGCGTTGCCTGGCAATCATCGCAGCCTGCGCTTTATGCCTGCTGGTTGGCGTGCGAATGGCCGACCTTATATCCAGCCGGGCTGATGTGGTGGAAGGGTCGGCAATGCTATTTGGTTCCGGAGAGTCATGGTGGTTCCCCGAACGAGCCGCCGCTTTCATCCAACGGGAACGTTTGCCTGGGAATATTTTTCAAGATTACAACTTGGGCGGCTTTACCGCTTGGCGTTTGGGTCCGGCCTATGGCGATTTTATAGATGGCCGGAATGTAGACCCTGCCATTTGGGAGGAAAGGTGGGGATTCATCTCCTCCCCTCCCGATTCTCCGCTTTGGGAGAAGGAGTCGGATCGCCGAGGTATAAATATCCTGTTTTTTTCCCTGGGGCGTTTCAGCGGAGGCGGCACTCCAGATCTGATGTCCCTATGCCGGAGCCATCTGTGGCGTCCCGTCTATTTGGATGAGATTTCGATAGTCCTGCTGCGCAATCGTCCTGAGAACCGCCCCTGGATCGACCGGTTCGAAGTCAACTGCGGTACTCACGAATTCGTGCCGCCAGCGAATTTGTCGCGCCGGGAGCTTTCGATTTTTTATTACAATTCGGGGCTTCCCCTATCTTCCCTGAACCGTATTGATGAGGCGATGGAAGCTCTGACTCGCGGTGAAGCGATCTCACCTGACGACCCGCTCATACATCGAACTCTTGCCTCAATCTACGAACAGCAAAAACGCGGAGGAGCGGAACAGGAATATAGGACCGCTCTCTCACTGAACAAGGATTCGGCCGAAAACTGGTCCTCTCTAGGCCGATTCTACTTTTTTCATAGCCGCTTTACAGAAGCCAGGCCGCTGATCGTTACCGCGGCGCAACTCACCCTGTACCCTATCGACGAGGACATCCTCCTCGGGTACATCGACCTGATGCTCCATCGGCCTGAGTCCGCATTGCTCGACTTTTCCAAGTCCGAAGAGCTAATACGGCGTTCGCAAGGCCGGATGAAGGTAACTCCCCAATTTTTTGCTCAAATTGCAGCCGGGCGTGCTCAGGCATACCTTGCCACCGGCCAACTGCCGTTGGCCATTGAATGGCAGCAAGAGGCGGTACGACGAATGCCGGAAGATGCGAGCGCCTGGCAAGGGCTGGCGCGCATCTACGAGGAAGCCGGACGTCCAGAACTGGCTGAACAGGCCCGTCAGCAGGCACAAGCGCTGTCTCAAAGGCGTAGAGAATAGTACCCGCGGGTGGCGAGCCTAAAAGGACCACCAGGTCACGTGCCCGCGTGATCTCTCTCACATGCAAACGTGCGGCGTTTGGCTATTCTTCTGAAACGAACAGGCAGTTGCAGCGCACGGACATGGAGAATACCGTCGAAATGAACGCTGAAGCACGGTCAGCAACGCCGAAACAGATTCGACCAGGTTGGCACGCCGACATTTTGCATGTCGGTATCATTCTCGCCAGCGGCGCTGCCTTTCGCCTTATCTATCAGATGGCCTATAAGCCGTGGTGGTCTGGCGATAGCGCTATGTATTCCGATCTCTTTTATCTTTGGACGCACCGCATTTATGTCGACGCCGAGCGAACGCCGGGATATCCGCTCTTCCTCGGACTCGCCCAATGGTTGGCCGGCAACGCGCCGATGGCTAGAGGCATGGGCGTGCCGTCGCAATATATGGCGGTCCGCTTGCAATTTGTACTTGGTCTGTTGGCGGCGGTTTTTATTTACTTCTCGTTGCGTGCGCTATCCGTGCGGGCAAACCTGGCACTCGCTGGTGGCATCGGCTTTGCGCTAATCGGAGGCGTCTGTCTCTTCGAAATGCGCATCTTGTCGGAACTGCTGTCGCTGTTCTTTCTGACACTAGGAATCTTGTTTTTCCTTCGCTGCATGCAGGCGGTCCGCAAGGGCACTGGCTTTACGATTATCGTCCTGCTGAGTGGAGCGAGCTTCAGCTACGCCATCATCACTCGCCCCGAGAATCTTGTTCTAGTCGTCGTGCTCAGCTTCATGCTGGTGCTTCTTGCTGTGCGGTGCAACTATCTGCCTGAGACGCGGGGTTACGCAAAGTCGTTAGTGAAAGTCGCGTTACTGCTCGTGGTTGCCGCTAGCCCGCTTGTGCTCGGTTGGATGACCATGAACCTGATTCACATCGGACAGTTTCGCATCAACACGTATAACGGAGCGCTCAGGACCGAAACCACCTACAACATGTTTAACCTCGTGGATGCGGAAGATCGGGTTGTTGGCGATAGGTTGTGGCGAAGTTATCTCGCTTCGAACAGCAACGGGCAGGTGAAGCGGGATCACGTCTGGGATGCTCTTGGTGACATTACATACGCATGGCAGGGCGGGTTGCTGCCAATTCCTGCCTTCGATTGGAGTAGTCCTGAGAACGCCCATTACCCAGGCCAGATTGTTCATCTCTACGATTACCTCGGCCACATCTCCTGGAAGCTTGCAAAAAAATACCCTTTGCTCTACCTGCGCAATGTCTTGAACAATTTCGCGGGCGACACGTTCGATTACAACCTTGCGCCACCGAGCCCTGCAGAAACACAAGATCCGCACGCTCCCGAAGGCGGTAGCGTGGTTCGCGACCAAACTTTTTACACCGCAACCGTCTGGATCAATCGCATCGAGACACCGTTGCTAACGGCGGCTTACGTGATACTTCTGGCGTATGTGGTGTTCAGTCCGCTGCTGCTGCTGAGCCGGGAACGGGAGGACCTTTTGCGTGATGGCGCCGTGGTAGCGATCGCCATGGGAGCTTTCGCGACCATCCTCTGCGCTTGCGCCGTTGCCGCCTATTTTCCCGAACACGGCGTCCCCTTCATGGGCGTGCTGGTCATCTGTGTGGTTTATACCGTCGGCAACTCGAAACGGATTGCGCAATTTTGGGGGCGAGCAAATCGTGGATAGCGATGTGCGCTTGCCTGTACTTTAGCTAACGGTGAATCCCAGAGGCGGCCGTACCACATCGAAAACCTCTGACATAATCATTCGCGACGATTGGGCTCCGAGCCCACACCCAGGATGACGGCTCCCGCCATACGCGATCTAAATCCTCCACTACGAGCGCATCGATGCCGAATTCCTGGCAGGTGGCGTCTACGTTGCTGCCATCGGGAAGCACGAATAAGCCTGTCAGTTTCTTCACGCGAACGGAGCAGAGAGCCGGATCACCACCAAAGTCTGTCCCGCAGATTGCATCCCCGGCGGCGGCGTCATGGCGGGAATAGAGCGAGTGCAGGATTGTGTACTGCCGGGAGGGATTGCTTTGCAGGACGGCCGACG
>JBEKCJ010000151.1:0-5594 GCA_050014935.1 Candidatus Korobacteraceae bacterium | reverse complement strand
CTCGGCACCGTAGTCTCTTCCCGCCGCTTCAAGGACAGCATCGCCGACATGGCTGACAGCAGCAGCAAACTCTTCCAATTGCGGCCGGTCACCTTCTTCTACAAGCCACAATATGACGACGGCACGCACACACTGCAATACGGCCTGATCGCCGAGGAAGTCGCCAAGGTCTATCCCGAGATGGCGGTATACGACAAAGACGGCCAGCCGTACACGGTGAAGTATCAGTTGCTGGCTCCCATGCTGCTGAATGAACTGCAAAAGCAGCACGCCCTAGTCTCTGCGCAGCAGGACGTGATTCAAACTCAGCAGGAGCAGATCCATGACTTACAGCAGCGCCTGTCGCGCATAGAGTCGCTCATCGCTAACAAGTAAGAATGCGGCAGGGCCGGGTGCCCCACCCAAGCTTCCTTTGCTTGGGTGGGGACTTTCGCTTCAGCCCCATGATTCTCGAAGCCGGATATCTGCTGTTACTGACAACTGGCTACTGACTACTGACCACTGACCACTGCTTCCTAAAGTCTCCCACCCTCCGTCCGATGTACCCACCAGCGGCCTTTGTGCGGGCGGTGGGTCAGGTTTCTTTCTGACGCTTTTGCACCAGACCGTACTTTCTTATCCCTGTTCCAACTGACCCACCCTTCGCTACTGGCTTGCTGGCCGACGAACTCCATCACGAAAAAGGAAAGCTATGACCAGGTCCCGCCTATTTACATTTCTATTGCTTCTGTCGTTTGCCTTCGGTACTTCTGCGCTGGTGGCCGCTCAGGATGCTGATGAGCGCACCCCGGACGAGACAATATCTTCTGACCAACAGCAACCGGCCACGCCGCAAATCTTCACCCGGCCGGGCACCGTGATTACTCCAGCCAGCAGCATCCTGCGTCCCGGGGATGCCGGCCTGCGCGCCCACACCAACCACCTGATCTTCGCTCCTGCCGGCTACCCATTGTCCTCGCCGGTACCGAGCTATACCTTTGCTGAGACGCCGGCCTCCATGGGTTGCGTCTACAAGGTTGGTCCCATCTATACAGGATGCAATCCCGCAACCGGTGGCACTAATCATCCTACCGGCGGCTGGGGTGCCATCGCACTGGTCGACGCCTATGACAATCCCAACGCGGCCTCCGACCTCGCGGCCTTCTCTAGTAACTATGGCTTGCCTGCGGCCGCCTTCACCAAGATCTATGCCAATACCTACTACGGTACCCTGAACGGCATGACCGCCAGCTGCAGCGGCACGCCTTCCGGCAGCACCGATTGGGGCGTCGAGGAAGACCTCGACATCGAGTGGGCCCATGCCATGGCTCCCAGCGCGCAGATTATCCTGGTCGAAGCTTGTAGTAATAGCTTCGCCGACCTGGCCTTCGCCGAGCAGGTCGCCGGACTTAAGGTCACCCAGGCTGGCGGCGGTGACATCTCCAACAGCTGGGGCGGTGGGGAGTTCTCCGGCGAGGTTACCCTGGATGCTGTCTTCTATAAGTACTACTGGAAAGTGATTACCTATTTTGCCTCGGCGGGCGACTCTGGATGGGGCGCTGCCTATCCCAGTTCTTCACCCTGGGTAATTTCCGCTGGTGGCACCACCGTTAATCGCGACTCTAGTGGGAATTTTCTCAGCGAAAGCTGCTGGTCCGACTCCGGCGGTGGAGTAAGCCAGTATGAAGTCTGGCAAAGTCCACCTGTCATTACTAACGGCATGGGGCCGTGGACCAGCTTTCAGTATCCTTTGTTTGGCCAGAGTGCGCGACAGACTCCTGACCTATCTTTTAACGCCGATCCTGCTAGCGGTGTCTATGTCTACGATACCTATGGATATAGTGGATGGCTGGTAGTCGGTGGGACCAGCGTAGCTTCGCCTGCGCTCGCCGGCATAGTCAATAATGCCTACAATCGCCAGGGTCAGGCTCCTATAGTTGGCAGCTATTTCACCAACCAGGAGAACAACCTGATCTACGCGCAGGAGTTCAACCATACCAACTATAGTCAGAACTTCTACGACGTCACTACCGGCTCTAATGGCGCCGGCCACAATGCCGGCCCATACTATGACCAGTGCACCGGCGTAGGAACGCCGCGCGGCAAACTCGGGAAGTAGCTTTATAGTGTTGCGGGTGCCCCACCCTTCTCGCCCGCTGTTGGCGAGAGGGTGGGCAATGGCAGCCCTAATAAATCCCGCTTCTATAAATTATCCACCAGCTCACTACCAGCGCAGCAAACGTCTCGCCCACTCCCCACCACAAGGGCAGGAAGAACGCTCCAAAGCTCAGCAGCGTGAACAGCAGCCAGAAGGATTTTCGCTGTGACCCCAATTCAAATACTCTCTCGCGCCCAATGATCACGTATAGTACGAACGCACTTCAACTCTAACCCCGGGAGCAAGCCAATGCCCGGCTATATTTTGCCTCACAACCTGGCGGGCGAGCGCCATCGCCTGGCCCTGATGTCAGAGCTGCTCGACCCCCTCGAACGCGCCCACATCGAGCGGCTAGGCCTGCGGCCCGGCTGGCGCTGTCTGGAAGCCGCCTGCGGCAACGGATCCATCGCACGCTGGCTGGCCTCGCGTGTCGCCCCCAGCGGCCACGTGGTCGCCAGCGATCTCGATGTCACCTACGTTGCCGGTCTGCAACTTCCATGTCTCGAAGTCCGCAAGCTTGACGTTCTGCACGACCCTATCGAAGATGGCACTTACGATTTCGTGGTCGCGCGTGCCCTGCTTCATCACATCGCCGACCCGCGGCTGGCCCTGCGGCGGATGCTCGCCGCGCTGAAGCCGGGCGGCGTACTGCTTTCCATCGAACCAGACATGCTTCCTTGCACTGTAGCCGAACCCGAGCCGGTACGCACTTTCTGGCAGGGATGGTTGCAGTGGTCGGCCGGTGTTGGCATCGATTACTTCATCGGACGGAAGATTGCCGCCTGGCTGGACGCTCTCGGCTTGCAGGATGTGGCGGGCGAAGGCCACACGCCGCTTTTCAACGGCGGCTCGCCCTGGGCCAGGTATTGGATCGAAACCTTTCACGAGCTGCGCCCGGCACTGCTCGAGTCGGGTCACGTAACCGAGGAAATCCTGGCCCAGATCGACAGCCATTACCGCGATCCGCATTACTGGACCAGCGTCATCACCTTCACTGCCAACTGGGGCCGCAAGCCCGCGTGATCGTCAGGTAGAAGCGCGGGTCGCTAGACGATTTCACGCCAGCCAGTGTTGTGTATCCGCGCGAAGATATCACCACAGGAATGGATCGGAAGCGCGAGCCGTGTGATGATATGGAATCAAGAGGGATCCAATGGCGTCAGCGATCAACCCGCAAAACGATGTCAGCACTTCGCCGATGCTGGTTTACGACGGCTCTTGCGCCTTCTGTAGCCGTTCGGTTCAGTTCATTTTGCGGCATGAACGAAGGCACGACCTGTTGTTTGTGACTCGCGATTCGGAAATGGGCAAGCAATTGCGTCGCACCCATGGCATGGAGTCGGTAGAGTCAATGTTGTGGATCGAGGATGGTCGCGCAGTCGCCGAATCTAGCGCTGTACTAAAAGCGGCGGATTATGTCGGAGGCTGGTGGTCTCCACTTGCAGCTCTTGCCTCTGTTTTTCCGCCGAACATTCTAAACAGCATGTATAAAATCATTGCAAAACACCGTCGCCGTCTCTCCACCAGCGTGGCCGCCTGCCCGCTTCCCAGCCCTGAACAGCGTCGTCGCTTCCTGGCCTGACAATGGCAAGCACTTCGAGTGTCCCGCGGCCTATTACTGTGCGGGGGCACAATCTTCGATCGCGGGCTGGTTTTGCTAACAACTAATTGCTAGTTGCTTCCTCACTCCGCCAGCGCCGCCTCTACCTGTTCTTCCTGTGGCGTCACGATCGGCACGATGGTCAGCATGTCGGTTTGCACTTTGTCCCACTGCTGGATCAGCAGGCCCTTGGCCTCGAACAGCTCGCGGATCTTCGCCGAATCCCAGCCCACCACTTCCTCCAGGATCGGCACCAGAATCGCCAGCGCGCTGTCGCTGATCACCGAGCGCTTGGCGATCGGCGCAAGGTACTTGTTCTCCGACACGGCGATGGTGAACCCATCGCGCCGGTTCACGTGCAGCATCACGTGAATGTCAGAGCTGCCATCGCCCACATACACAATCCGGTCAGGTCCGGTGCGCAGCTTCTCCAGCAACTGGTCGATTACGGCAACCTTGCCGTAGCCGGCGGTCACTTGCTTGATGCGCTCAATCTCGCCGTCGGCGTTGTACTCGAACTCGGTGCCGTAGATGTGCTCGGGCGGAATGATGCCCTCCAGCGCCGAGCGGATCACTTCCACCGGGCCGGCTGAGATCACGTAGAAATCGAAGTGGTAACCGTCAACTTCTTCCGACAGGAAGTTGTACAGCGCGTCGATGTTCGGCTTCAGACGCACTCGCTTGCCCGCCTCGTACAAATGCTCACGCCGCACCCGCGAGCGGAACTCCGGATCGTGCAGCAGCAAATAGGCGAGCTCGCCCCCTTGCTGCACCAGGTTCAGCTGCGCCATCCCAGTGGCCTTGCGCTCGAATTCGCTGGTCGAAATCCCCAGCAACTCGCTCAACACATAGCCTGAATCGTTGAAGCTCAGGGTCTGGTCAAAGTCGCTGGCGAATATGTAGCGCTTCTTCGGTTGTATTTTCTCTAGCATGGCCTCGAATTCAGGTTGGTCGTTGTGCTGGCGCATGTGGTACACCCAGCCATCGTAAGCTGTGTAATCCTTACATCATTAGATTCGCGCTGTGGTTGAAGGATGATGAATTCGGGGGAAAACAGCTTAAGCCACGTGTTATCAGATAGATTGCTGACTGAAATACCGGCGCTTGCGCCGCAGCGTCGGCAACCGTGCTCCCCTCCCGCCGGGGCCGGACGACTCCGCCCAGCCCAGGAAGGAGCGGAGCGGAGTCCTGGGTAGGGCAGGAAAAGGCATCCGAGTCCTGTAGGGACGGCAAGCTTTTCGTAAGCCGTAGGAAGCGCGGGAGTACAGCTCGAAATTGTTGTCCGAGCCCGAAGGGGCGGTACGGTTCTCACTCAGACTCGAGAGCGCTGGCTCACAACAGCCTCCGCCGCAACATCCCGGCCACGCCGAGAATGCCCGACCCGAACAGCATGATGCTGCTGGGCTCCGGAACCGTGCCGGTCGTCGTCGTGCTGGTGCTCGTAGTACTCGACTGGGTGCCAAGGATAGTGAAGGATTCCGAGGGAATTGTGCCTACCCCGCTGTCCTGAGCAAGCGATGGACAGCCTCCTCCCATGCCATTGTCTCCGCCGCAGCCGATGCCGCTATTTTGGTCCCAAAAGAAATAGCCGTCGCCACCCTGAGCGTTCTGCAAGTTGAGCCAGTAGGTTCCCCCAGTGCCAAAGTTCACATTCAGACCCGACACGGTGACTTCGTCGATACCGTAGCCAAACTGATTGGTATAGAGAAATTGGGATGCCAGTAAACCGCCGCTACCACCGCTCGTAGTGGCTGTACCGGAGGCATAAACAGTGCCACCGTCTGGGCCAGAGGTCATAGACCATTCCAGGCTTGTCATTTGGCCGCAACCTTCGCACTCATTCCAGACGCCGAGCAT
>JBEKCJ010000150.1:0-5622 GCA_050014935.1 Candidatus Korobacteraceae bacterium | reverse complement strand
CGCGGTCGACTGCGTGAACGGTTCATACGCATATAGCAACGGCCGATTCACTTTGGCGATGGCAGCGGAGAAATCCTTCACCGCGAGCATGTTATAGATGAGAACAACCGCCGTATCGGTTGGAACTTGGTTGGTAGCGTCGATCAGGCGCTTGTAGTAGGCCGCAGGCTGCGGCTTCTTGAACATGCCGTGTACGAATTCCTCGACTTGCCTTTGCCGATCCTGCTGAAGGTCGTTCATCCAGCCCGAGTAGTCGGCGAACACATCAGGTTTGAGTCTCTCCCATAGAAGACCGTCGACCAAAACGAGGCCGGCCAGATTGTCAGTCCCAAACTGCTCGACATATTTCATCAGTTCACTGCATGCCAGCGACCATCCGACCAAGACCGGCCGTTTGAGTTGAAGGTGATCGATCAGTTCCTTGTAATCGCGAGAGCGGGTTTCCGGCAGGTGACCGAAAGTTGGTTTATCGCTTTCACCCTGTGATCGCGGGTCGACGACAATCACGTGATACTTGTTGGAAAGCTCGTCAATCTGCGGCTGCCAGATCCATGCCGGCATCGTCCAGCCGGGAACGAAGACGATGGGCTGACCACTCCCAGCCTCGATGTAGTGGATCTTTACTGAATCGGACGTTGTGAAGAAAGCGCTACTCTGTTTCGTCTGAGCCACGGCCGCGATGCCACAAAACGTCAGCAGCCAGATGAAAAGCACTTTTCGTTTCACGCTTCCTCCACGAAAGTGAAGATTTCCGTTTTGTTGTCTTCGCAACTACAACTTCATCTCCGACCGCCTAGCCAACCCTCCGCCAGCGGTCAAGGAGTGAACAGCTATCCGCTATGGCTCAGCAGCCATCGCCGTGGCGGGCGTCCCGCAACCGGAGCAGATGAAAAGGGTAGGCGGTTCACCCGTCGGGTTCGTGGCATTGGGAATCCTTGCCAAAGTAGTGGTCGAAGGGCACGTCTCGCGTCTCCCAGGAACATTTCCTGTTCATCGCTGAAGATGTTGCTCCCGGGAATGACCTTGGGTACAGTAAGCGCCGGACAGGTGTCCTGCGAGGGCAGGCCTGCGGCCAGGAGCAAGGTGAGAGACAGGCAGGCACAAGCGCAGCGAATGCGGCGCATTCGAAATCCTCCCGTGGGAGGCCATCAGCTTGGGAGCGCAGGCGAAACAGCGATGGACCCCTTGTTTGCGTGTAGCTGGATTGTCACGCAAAATCCACGAAGAGGGCAACGATTTATTCCGGAATTTCCGCTTTGGCTCCAAGGGCCCCACGCTATAGACCCTTTCGGGAATTCCAGCGCGTGCCGGCTTCCCTCCTGGAAAATCATAAAGACACAGCATTAGGAATCGGGCTAAAGCGCCAGCGACGTTACCACATGTCTTGGCGATCCGCAAATCGATAGGTTTGTGTACGGGCTTCCATCTTCCCGGTGAACACAATAATAAATACCATGGCGCGAGGACCCGGCGGGACGGGGGCGGGCAGGGGCTCGGCCATTATCAATTGGCATCGCGAGGCGTTACGGACTCATGCAACGTAGCCAGGACACGCGTCCACACGCCTTCCAATAGCGCAGGCACCCACTTTTCGGCGGGACAGCGGCTCCAACTCTGATTGAGGAAGACGAGGTCACGATTCGCTGCACCTTTGCTCGCGCTTCCCAGCTCAAGAAAGAAGAGCGAGCCTCGTCTAAAGGGACAACCGCCGACCTCGCCGGAGGTCTTCGCCTGGCGCACAACGTTCGTTACTGTAAAAAGGCATCCGTCCACGGCAGCATCGGTCGTTATTGAAGATCGAAGCGTTGGGTCGGCAGCAAGTTGCGACCACAGTTCGTCTTGCGCGGCGGCGCGGCCGGGGCTGGTGCGCGGCAGCAGAGGTTCGAATAATCTGCCGTTGAGCGAGAAAATGCGGAGCATTTTCCGGAGATGCTGCACGTTGCGAACCGGACCATGTGTTATGAGATCTCGGTCGAACCTTGAATCGTTGGAAATTGTCCGGATCTCTGCCGGATCCGTGACGACGACAACGTCGATGATACCGGGAAAATACGTGCGTTTCATGCGGTGATCACTCATCCGAATAGGAGTGATACAAAAGTCTCGTTACATTGTCAATCCTGCTGCTTTGAGGCGATGGCAACAGGACCGCAGATGCGAATGGGCCACAGCGCTTTGTTCGCCGTAACGCGAAGATTCGCCCCTTTTTCAATTCCGAGCTTCTATTGGTGCCCCCCGAACCGGAACAGAGCCAGCGCCCACGTCGGCGACACCCAGAACCTCCCATTTCATTCTTGCCTACTTTTAAGTCTGGCTGGTTGCCCCGCCTGCCATCGAGGGCTAAGCTTGTGTCCTCGATGACAACGGGCCTGGAAGATCGGCGCTAGGGGCATGGTTTCAAACCGTCCCCGGACACGAAAAGGAGACTCGTGACGAATTCCCCACTCAGCTGGCCAAAGCTGCCCCGCGCTGTAGCCGGTCTCACTGGCAAAGTGCTGTGTTTCCTTGCGATGGTCGCAGTCGCACTGTTCGCGCACTCGCAAGTTTCGGCGAAGGTCCCGGCACCGAACCGCCCGTTGAATGTCATTCTGGTACTGCGCGATCAAACACGGTATGACTTGCCGGTTGCCGCAGGCTACAACATGCCGGCCCTTGAGCGATTAGCGCAACATGGATTCACCTTTCGCAACCACTATGTCGCCTCGGCGATGTGTACTCCCTCCCGCGCGGCACTCTATAGCGGTCAACCGCCGCAGGTCAACGGGGTCTTCGACCAGATGGAGGCAGGCTATGTGCCGAGCCTGCGAACTGACCAGCCCAACATGGGTTCCATGATGAAGAAGCTGGGCTACCAGACAGCATTCTTCGGTAAATGGGAGATGGATGCCAGCATCATCCCTCCCAAGCCGACGGTCAACTATAGCGAAGCACTCCAGCCTTACGGTTTCGATATCTACCAGCCAGACGGCGATAAGACTGGTACCCCAGACCAGGGCTACAAGACCGATGTGTACACCGCGAGCGAAAGCGTCCGCTGGCTGCGAGGCAATGTGCCCAGGCTGCGCGAGTCCGGGCAAACGTTCTTCATGGTCGTGAGTTTCGTCAATCCGCACGACATCATGTATGCGGATGCCAATGTGCCGGGAACGGACCAGGTACAAAAAGCCGTCGTGAATGGCGTGCTCACCTCCCCGCCGAAAAATTCGCTGTACCGCAAGCAGTGGAACCCCGCTCCCTCACCGACGATGCAGGAATCGCTGTCGGCCCCGGGAATGCCCGCGGCGCTGACCGACTACCAACTCGGTTGGTCGGGGGTCCTCGGGTTCATTCCGGTGAATCGCCCGGATATGTGGCGGGTGTTTAACGACTACTATCTGAATTTGATCCGTGACACGGATCTCAGCCTGAAACAACTTGAAGATGGCCTAGACGAGTTGGATCTCTGGAAGGATACTGTGGTGATCTTCACCGCCGACCACGGCGAGATGGCGGGCGACCACGGTGGCATCCGGGGCAAGGGTCCCTTCGCCTACGAGGGTAACGCCCATGTGCCGTTGATTATTGCCCACCCCAATTACCCCGGTGGCAAGTCGTGCTTCGCTCTCACCAGCCACTTGGACCTGATGCCAACCCTGCCCGGGCTGGCAGGAGTGTCCGAGGCACAGCGGCGCGAGGCGGTGAAGGATTTGCCCGGCCGCGATTTTTCCGGTGTCCTGGCAAAGGCCGAGACCGCATCTCCGCAATCGGTGCGCCCCGGCGTCCTGTTTAACTACGTCGCTCCCATGACTATTGATTCGGGCTATCTTCTGTCCAGCATGACGCAACTCGTCCAGAATAAACCGTCACCGCCCTTGACCGAGCTTCAACCCAAACTCGATAAACGGGGGTTCCTGAGTTTTGCTTTCGACGGACAGTACAAGTTTGCACGTTACTACGCCCCCGACGACTTCAATACGCCGGTAACGCTCGAGCAAGTTCTGCGCAACAACGACATCCAGCTCTTTGACCTCAGGAACGATCCGCTCGAGACACGCAATCTCGCTCTCGATCCACAAAGGAACAAGGAGTTGATCCTGCGCATGAATGCTCTGCTGAACGAACTCATAGCCAAGGAAGTGGGCAAGAACGATGGAGGTTTTCTACCTGTCGCCATCCGCCCCAAGTAACGATGAACAAGGCCAGCAGTGAAGGAATGCCGGCCCGCACCGGCTTGGCTCCAGCCTTGACGCAGACGCTACGGGCGTTACAGTTCAAGTTGTCCCTGAACAGGCGAACTTCCGTTTTGCCCGTTATCCGCCAAGGGCGCGGTCACTCATTCAACGATTGACCCGTCGTAGGGAGAATTCAGGAGCGGGTGGCCAACTCCCTCGCAAACCGTTGATTTGAACGATTACTCTCCTGAGGTCCGCGACTTACTGGACGAGGTCTACACCGTCTATGGCCAGTTCACAGCGTCCAAACTCCGCGAGACTAAAAGCAAACAAACAAGTTCCTCTATCGTCCAGACATGATCTGCGAGTCCCGATAATCGACCACAGTGCTGTGATGGAAAAACCAGGTGCTCGCCCAAGTTGCAGGCTGCCGATCCGAAAAGCATCGTATCTAGGGTGTGCTTTGAATGGATACGTCACTGACGCAGGTAGCAACGAAATTCAGTTTCGTGTGGGCCGAATCTCCAGGTTGCTTGGGGCAGGGGTTGTAAGGTGCGAGATTGTTGTGACTCGTTAAAAAACCCCACTCATCCGAAAAGCATGGATGAGTGGGGCGCCCAAAATTGAACACCGCTTCAAAGCCCTACGGACCGGAAGTGTAGCTGTATTCGTTGTAGTACCACTGACCGCCGACCAGCGACCAGAGTGTCACGTAGATCTGGCTGCCATTTGCCGGCAAACTGTAGACAGTTGAGGTCAGCACGTTGCCCAGGTTCCCCGACTGATAGTAGTTGTTACCGCCCACCGTGCTGCCTACATCCATCCAGTACGCTGTGGCACCAGACCCCGCGCTCCAGGTGAACGTCTGCTCATAGCCACTCAGCGTCGATCCGGGTGTTGGCGTTTGCATGACCCCCAGAGCGCTGCCTGCGTTGTAGGCCGTGTAGGTGTACTGGTTGTTAAGCCACTGTCCACTCACCAGCGAGTACAGAGTCACATAGACAGTGCTGCCGTTGACCGGCAGACCTGGGACCGTGGTGGTCAGCACGTTGCCCAAATTTCCGGATTGGAAGTACTGATTGCCGCCTGCGCTGCTGCCGGCGTCAATCCAATAGCCGGTCGCGCCTGCGCCTGCGGTCCAGGTGAAGGCCACGCTACTGCCCGTCAGCGTCGAAGTTGGAGCCGGTGACGTTATGACACCTTTTTGAGGGTTGGTGCCAAATGCGTTGTATTGATACTCGATGTACGACCACGAGCCGCCCACGAAGTACCACCAGGTCGCATACACCGTGCTGCCGTCACTGGGCAACGAATTGACGGTTTGCTCGAAGGTAGAAGCGGAGAGGCTTTGCGACTGGTAATAGTTGTTCCCTCCGGATGTGCTGCCCACATCGAGCCAATACGCCGTAGCGCCGGGGTAACCGGCCCACCAGAACGGCGCGGAGTTGCCGGTCAGGGTAGATCCGTTGAC
>JBEKCJ010000149.1:0-6314 GCA_050014935.1 Candidatus Korobacteraceae bacterium | reverse complement strand
TTTCTGGGAAACACGCGAATATCTCACCGAGGGTCGCAACCGCATCGCCAGACTCCTCGCGTTGGAAGGTGCGGCCGCGCGTCCCAAACTGCGCTCCCGCCTGTTGTTTTCCGCCGCCGTGCTGGCAGGCGAGCAGGGCGATTACACTTCCGCCCAGCGATTGTTCGACCAGAGTCTTGAGACCTGTGTGGAGCTGAACGATAACCGCGGGGTCGCGGTTGCGCTCAACGCGCTGGCCGTTAATGCCCGCGATCGCGGCGAACTCGACACCTCTTCCCTGCTGTTTGAACGTTGTGTGGCGATTTGGCGTGACGACGGAGATCCAGCCGACGTGGCCCGCGCTCTCAGCAATCTGGCCAACATCACCAGACTGCAAGGCGAACCCGCGCGCGCCTCCGCCCTCTACGAGGAATGCCTCGCGATCTTCCGCCAGGTGGGGGACGTTGCCGGTATCGCCTGGACCTTGAACTACCAGGGAGATGTGGCCCGGGAAAGAAACGATCTCACCCCGGCCCGTTCCTTCTACGAACAGAGCCTGGCGGCCTTCAGCCTCTCGCGCGATGGCTGGGGCATCGCCAGTGCCTTGTCCGATTTAGCCGGGCTTAGTTGGGACCAGGGTGACAACGACGAGGCCCGCCGCCTGTACGGCGAGAGCATCCAGATGTTTCAGAATCTGGGTCATAAGCGCGGCATCGCCAGAGTGCTGGAGTGTCTGGCCGCCAACGCCGCCGCCCAATCCGACGCCGTGCAAGCCCTGCGCTTCGCCGGCGCCGCCGCCGCTCTCCGCCAGCGGTTGGTGACCCCGCTCACCCCTGCCGAACAACATAAACTGGAAAAGGTCCTGGAATTCGCTCGCCGCACCCTGGGCAATGCTGCCGGCATGACCGCGTGGATGGAAGGCTGGGCCATGCCCGTAGAGCAGGCCATTCAAGAAGCGCTGGCCTCCGGCGCTGGACCCGCCACTCTTCGCACCGGAAGCGACGGCTGATTCAACCCGCGGTATTGGGGTCCATCATTCGCCGCACCGCCGAGATCCGATTGGCGGGAAAACCTCCTCGGCGAGCGTGTTCGCGGACCGTTTCCTCATCCGGCGCCAGGTAGACGCAATAAACCTTATCGCCGGTCACATAGCTGTGCAGCCATTTGATCTCCGGCCCCATCCCCTTCAGGACCGCAACCGATTTCCGGGCGACTTCCTGGATCTCCGCATCCGACAAATTCCCGGCACCCGGAATTTCCCGTTCGATCACATATTCGGGCATGGCTCTCCTCCGCGAACCCGCTCATGGTAGCAGACTCCTGGAGTCATTCGGAAACCTGCAAACATTCGCGGTTTTCGAATGTATGGAATCTCTACCGCCCCACTTCCCCCATGTACACCGCGAACGGTTCCAGCGTCATCTCCGATAGTCTTACGTTACCCGACACCCCGCTCATGGTCGTCAGTAAGGTCTCCGCCTCGCGCGTGGAAAATCCCTGTGGCGTCAGGTCAAACCTCGCCTTCTGCGCCTCGCCCGACATGTTGATGACCACCAGCACCGCCTTGTCCTTATAGGTGCGCAGATACGACATCACGTTGGGATCGCTCTCGTTGAGGACAACATAGGCGCCTTCCAGCAGCGCTGGAGTTGTGCGCCGCAACTCCAGCAAGCGCCGGTAGAACAGCAGAATCGAGTTGGGGTCCTTCAGCTCGCTGGCCACGTTGTGGGTCTTGTAGTTGGCCGCCACCGGCAGCCACGGCCTGGTCTTGCTGAAACCCGCATTCACCGTGTCGGTCCACTGCATGGGAGTGCGCTCGCCATCGCGGCCTTTTTCCTGCGGCCATCCCTGCTTGCCCTTTGGGTCTTTCACCTCCGCCTTCGCCTTGGGATCGTTGTTCTCCATTCCAATCTCTTCGCCGTAATACATAATCGGCGTGCCCCGCAGCGTCAGATACATCCCCGCCATCACTTTGGCAATCGCGTCATTGTGCTTGCCGTCGCCATAACGGCTGTAGGAGCGCTCGACATTGTGATTGCCAATCATGTAAACCGGCCAGCCCCCGGCGGCGTTCAAGGCCGCAATCTGCTTGCGAAATTCCCCCGGCGACAACTGCTTCACCATCGTGAACATCAAGTTCATCGGCAGCTCCAGCTCATCGCGCTCGGCGCCGTAGTACTGCTTAAGTTGATCCACGCTGCTCGTCCAGCTCTCCCCGATCAGCACCGCATCGTACTCGTCGGCAATCTTCCGCAGCCCCTTCAGCACCCCTTGGATCTCCCCCAAGTTGCGATCGTACGGCTCGTCCATGTTGGCATCGCCATTGTTATTCTTGTCCGCCAACACGGCATTGTCGCGCAGCTTTGCGTCCGCGAATAACGCGTCCACCGCATCCAGGCGAAAACCCCTGACGCCGCGGTCGTACCAGAAGCGGGTCACGTCAAACATTGCGTCTTTTACCGCCGGGTTGCGCCAGTTCAGTTCAGGCTGTTGCGGAAAGAAGACGTGGTAATAGTACTGGTTGGTTTTAGGATCGAGCGTCCACGCCGGCCCACCGTAAACCGAAAGCCAGTTATTGGGAGGCTGGTTCGCGCCCTTGCCATCGTGCCAGACATACCAGTCACGATGCTTCGCATTTCGCGAGGAACGCGCGTCGATGAACCACTGGTGCTGGTCGGAAGTGCGGTCCATCACCAGGTCAAGCACCACGCGAATATCGCGTTGTTCGGCCCCACTCTGCAAACGTCCGAAGTCGGAGAGGTTACCGTAGAGGGCATCGATGTTCTCGTAGTCGGTGACGTCATATCCGAAGTCCACCTGCGGCGACGGAAAAAACGGCGTAAGCCAGATCGCATCCACGCCCATCTCGTGCAGATAGTCGAGCTTCGACGTAATTCCGTTCAGGTCGCCAATGCCGTCATTATTGCTGTCGGCAAAGCTGCGCGTATAGATCTCGTAGAACACCGCATTCTGCCACCAGTGATGAGCGTCAGCCGCCGCCGCTTTCGATGGCGCGGCGGAAGATTTCGCTTTTGTGGCGGAGGCTTTCGCCTGCGGCTTCGCTTGCGCGGCCGGCGCGCTCAACCGCGTCGCGGGACCTTCCGACTGTGCCCCCGCCGGCCGACCAGCCCAGCTTCCGATCAACAGGAATAAAACGAAAATCCGTTTGCTCATCGAACCCCAGCTCCCGTGGGATCTGACCACTGACCACTGACCACTGACCACTGATCACTGGCTACTGACCACTAGCTACCGCCTCTCAATGCATCAGCGCCTCGCCCGGCTTCACCGCCTTCGGCTTTTGCAACAAAAACAGCAACGGAAGCAGCGCCACGAAGATCACTCCCAGAAACAAGAACGTGTCGTTGTAAGCCAGCATCGCGGCCTGCCGTTGCACCATTCCCCACACCGCTCCATACGCCTTCTCTGTCGCCGTCGCCGCGCTCGAACCCTGGCTCATGAAATACCCCTTCAAGTTTTGCACCATATGCTGCGTCGTCACATTCTCCGCATAAACGTGCCGTCCCAGCACGTTGATCTGCGTCTGCTGCGCGCGGTACTGCACGGTTTCCACCATAGCAATACCGATGCTCGCGCCAATATTCCGCATCAGGTTAAAAATACTGGTGGCGTTTCCCATGCGCTCGTTGGGTATGCCCCCGTTCGTAATCGTCGTCAGCGGCACAAACACGAAGCCCAACGCGGCGCCCTGAATCATCAGCGGCCACCAGAAATTTCGCGACGCCACGTCCAGGCTGAAGCGCGACAACTCCCACATCGCATAAGCCGACGCCACGAAGCCGATGCCCAGCAGTTTGCGGCTATCGAATTTGCCGATCAGCCGCCCCACAACCGGCATGATGAGGAACGATGCCAACCCGCGCGGCAGGTTCGTGATGCCGGCGTGCGTGGCCGTGTAGCCCAGTACCACCTGCATCAGCAGCGGCAACAGTACGGTGCTGCCGTAAAGCACGAAGCCGATGAACGTCATCAGGAATGTGCCGATGGCAAACGATCGGTATTTGAAGACCGTCAGATCCAGCACCGGGTGTTTGGCCGTGAGCTCGCGAATGATCAGTGCGCTCAAGCCCCCCACCGCCAGCACCGCCAGCGTCACAATGAAGCGCGATCCGAACCAGTCGTCCTCCTGCCCCTTGTCCAGCATGATTTGCAGGCTGCCGATGCCCACCGCCAGCAGCCCGATTCCCCAGTAATCGATGCCCGTCTTCTCCCTCCGCAGATACGGCGGATCGAAGATGAAAACCTGCGTCAGGATGAGCGCAATCACCCCAATCGGCACGTTGATGTAGAACACCCAGCGCCAGCTGTAGTTGTCGGTGAGCCAGCCCCCGGCCACTGGACCCAGCATGGGCGCAACTACGATTCCCAGCGCCCAGAACGCCATCGCCTGCCCGCGCTTTTCCGACGGAAACGACTCCAGCAGGATCGCCTGCGACAGCGGCTGCAAACCGCCGCCGCACGCGCCCTGTATCACGCGACAAAGAATCAGGAACGGCAGCGTGGGCGCAAGCCCGCACATAAACGACGCCACCGTGAAGCCGGTGACCGACATCAGCAGCAGCCGCTTTCGTCCAAAGCGTCCCGCCAGCCAGCCCGTCATCGGCAGGATGATGGCATTGGCCACCAGGTACGACGTCAGCGTCCACGTGGCTTCGTCGTTGCTCGACGACAGGCTGCCCGCTATGTGCGGCAGCGAGACATTGACCACCGTCGTATCCAGCACCTCCATGAAGGTGCTCGACATGACCGCGATCGCGATCAGCCAGGGATTAATTTCCCGATGTTCGTTGTTGCTGAATGCCATTCTCGTGCGTTAAGCTGCTTCCTTTGCTACTCGAATTCCTGGCCAATGGAGGGTCAAAATGGCCGACGAAAAGAAGTACACTGAGCACATCGTCCGCGGCTCTGTTCCGCGGGACGAATGGAGAAAGTTCCTTAAACAACACTTTGCGCCGTCTCCGGTCGGCGGCGGCGGAGGCAGGCCTACTGGCGGCGGAACCATCGACGAAAGCGCATCCGACACATGCGGCTCATTGGGCTGCCCGGCAACGTACGGTGGCGGCACGCTCCACCACTGCTCAGTCGATGTCGAGGCCGATGGATCCGCTACCATTCATTGTTACTACACAGCCCGAGAAAACCGCTAGCGACCCCTAACTGGCGGCCATACTGGACGAATAGTAGTTACAGCACGCTCCCATTCGGTGCAAGGGTAAAGCACCGCTTCGAGCGGCGTAACTTCCACGCACGACTGCACCCGTGCTCCCGCAACCTTCAGAGCATTTTTGTCATCACGAACCGGCTTCAGCCGGTGAGGGATCGCCTTTCCCCGACCTTTCCGGCAGACTGTTTAGCACCCGCAAAATCCAGCCGCGCAGCGGCGGAATGCAGTTAGACGGGGGCGTGAGCCCCCGGTCAAGCTGGAAACAAAGGTAAGCCGCAGAGCGGCGGCACCGCTTCAGCGTGCCGAAGAAGAACCAAACAGCCTGGGCTTTAGCCCCTCCCAATTCCGTCCCACTGTAATACTTTTGTCATTTCCCTCCGCAACCGTCGCACATCACGGAAAAACTCGCCGCTTCTTCCTACCATTGACTCATGATTTCGACCGCGAACTCTGATTCGATTACTCCGCACCCCAAGGGGATTCAAGCGCGCGTGCTCCTTAGTTCCATCTTCGGCCCCTATGCGCGTGACGACGAATTCGGCAGCCGCGCCATCAATCCCATGGAGCTCTATCACAACCAGGTGACCCGCGCGCAAGGCAGCTTCTCGCTGCGCATGTTTCATCGCTCCTGGGGCCTGATGATGATTCAACGCAACCTCTCCGCGCCCAGCACCTTGCTCGACTTCCCTACCCTCGAGCGCTTCCAGCGCGAACTCACCGAGACCGCCTACGACGTCGTCGGCATCTCCGGCATCATCCCCAACTTCGGCAAAGTCCGCGAAATGTGCCGCGTTGTGCGCAAGCTTTCGCCTGAGTCCACCATTGTCATCGGCGGACACGTCGCCGCTATTCCTGCTCTCGATAAATTGATTGATGCCGATTACGTTGTGCGTGGCGAAGGCATCGCCTGGATGCGCCGCTATCTCGGCGAAGATTCCGCAGCGCCCATCACTCATCCCGAAATCCTCTCCGGCTTCGGCATGAGGGTCCTCGGCATGAAGATTCCTGACAAGACGCGCGACACTGCCGCCACCATCATCCCCTCCGTCGGATGTCCCATGGGCTGCAACTTCTGCACAACGTCGGCCTTCTTCGGCGGCAAAGGGCAAAGCTGCAACTTCTACGAATCCGGCGACGAGCTTTTCGACGT
>JBEKCJ010000148.1:0-6634 GCA_050014935.1 Candidatus Korobacteraceae bacterium | reverse complement strand
CGACAAGGAGGACGTTCCTCTTCTCCAACTTTACGTCGCCAGTCTTCATTCTTACGACAACTTCACCGCCGTTGACGGAGTGTATACGACCGGTCGCGCACTTTAAGTCGCGGTCGACAAATGCGAATTGAGCGCCGTGAGTCAACTTCTGCACCTGTTGCCATTGATGATCTGAGGCTGAGGAAGGCGCGACCTGCGCAGGCAGCCCAAGGCTCAGACAGGCAACAACTCCTGACGTCATAGCCGCTCGGAAGGGATTCAAAACGGGTCGCATTGCCCAGTACGCAGTCTAGAACGGTATATCCTCGTCCGTGATCTCGGGGCCACCGCTGCTGGCTGGAGCTTCGCTCTCGGCCGTCCGCTGGTCGAAGCCGCCGCCGGAGGGTTTGCCTGCTCCCGAGCGGCGTCCGCTATAACCACCGCCTCCACCTTCTTCGCCGCCGCCCTCGCGTGCGCCGCCCAGCAGCACCAGATCGTTGATGATGATTTCTGTCTTATATTTCTTCTGGCCAGTCTCCTTGTCGTCCCAGGAGTCGCTGTGCAGGCGGCCTTCAATGTAAACCTTATTGCCTTTCTTCAGGTACTCGGAGGCGATCTCGGCGGTGCGCTGGAAGGCCACCAGATTGTGCCACTCGGTGCGGTCCTGCCAGTTGCCCTCTTTGTCTTTCACGCGGTCGGTGGTGGCCACGGAAAATCGCGCTACCGCCATGCCGCTCGGGGTGTACTTCACCTCCGGGTCCTTGCCAAGATTTCCGATGAGAATGACTTTGTTGACACTCTTCGCCATGATGACGCTCCTGTCTGCAACTCGTTGCGGGTGGGATGAAGGCCAAATATAACAGATAGGCCGCTGCCGTCGGGCAACCGGCGGTGATGGTCGGCGAGGCTGGCTACTGCGAGGGCTGGCTACGCAACTCCGGAAGTTCCGGTCGCCGCCTTGGCGACGGCCTTCTTTTCCGGGTTGTTCACCTGGCTGGCAACGATAAGAAACTTGCACTCTTCCGGCGATAGCTTCCGCTGTAAGAGCCGCTCCACTTGCTGAAAGAGCTCTTCACTACTCATGGCTGGCACTCCAAACTTCAAGACGTGAGATGCCGGACCCTGGTTTTACGTTGGCTTACCCAAACAAGCTATTTTGCGGGGATTTTACCTCGGAAAGACAGCCAATGGCAACATTTCTTGCACGATTCTTGCGAGTCAACCGGCCAACACCAGCACTTTGTGTTCCGGGCAGCGGGTCTGCGCCAGCTCTACCAGCCGGCTGATCAACTCCGGCCCGTACTTCGCGTAGAAGTACAGCCCAGCGATCTCGCGCTCCTGGAGCGTCTTGTGGGGATAAACGGCGTTTTCGATCTGCGCCGCATGACGGGTGATGATCTCGCTCCGGCGCAGCTCAGCCTGGGCGGCGCGCTTCTCCAGCCGGTCGATCTGATAACGCATTTTGCTGGACGCGCGCGTGGCGGCTTCCACCAGCGTAGGATCCAGCTTCTGCAACGACCCGCTCGCGCGCTGCATGGCCACTTCCACCGCCCGCCTTGCCTGCTCGAAGTCCTGCTTCAGCTCGGGCGGCAACGAGCGCGCCGCCATGCAGTCGCGAAGCTGGCATTCCCCGTGAAAAAGCTCCGGCAGATCGACCTGGTACTTGGTCAGAAGGCGCTCGATTCGGGGCTCGACCAGGGTTGCGCTCATGCGCGACACGATAGGCGTAACGCGGCCCAGCAGCTTCTCATACACCACCGCGGCCTGGGCAAAATATGCCACCTCGGCCGGCCCTCCGATGTAGGCCAGCGTGGGTAGCCAGTAATCCTGGAGCACGGGGCGCAACAGCACATTAGCGTTGAAATTTTCCGGCGCGGCCTGCACCCGGCGCTGCAATTCCTCGGTGGAGACGACTTCCCGGCCGATCTTGAACTGGCCGTTGGCGCGATGGATGGGAACGCGCGCGCCTTCGACCAGCGCGAACAGCGGCGTCGACTCAGCCGTGACCTTTACCTGCTCGTGATACTTTTCCGCCTGCAATTCGCGATTGCGGGCCAATAGCGCATCATCAATTTCGGCGGTGCGGCGTATCGCGTCGGCAAACAACGGCGCAGCAATGCGGTGCAATTTGGGGTCGGCGGGATCGAGAAGGACCAGGCCATGCTCGCCAAAAATGCGGGTGTAGAGCTTGGCATAGGCATTCGAAAACGTCTCGCCCTCGGCATAACTTTCGCGCAGATAATCCGCCGCCAGCGATTCGCCCAGCAATTCGGCAGCTTGCCGGATCGCATCGTTGGTTCCTTCTGCAAAGCGAATGCTCGCGACCGGAGCGCCCTGGACGCCGCTGGTCGCAGCCTTGAAGGGAGCCAGTTGGAAATCGTGGGTCAGCAGCAGCGCCTGGTTCACCTCTGCCAGATCGTGATCTTCGCTGGCCAGCCAGAACAACGGGACGCACTCCACTCCTAGCGCCTCAACCTGCTTCGCCAGCGCAAGCGCCGATGCTACCTTGAACAACGCCAGCAACGGGCCTCCAAACAATCCCACCTGCTGGCCGGTGACCACCGCGAACGCTCCCTCGCGCAGACGCTGAAGGTTGCGTAGCGTCGCCTCCGAAGCTCCCCAAGCGCGGTTCTGTTTCTCCAGCGCATCGGCTACCGCGGCCTGCCGCTGCCGATCGCGCGGAACCGACTTGGCGAACGCGGCAATGTGCTCGGCATCGGGCTGCGTGGGATAAAACTTGCGTATCGCGGGAGAGTAAGAAAGGAAGTCGCTAAAGATGCGGGTGGTATGCGGGATGGCGTTGAAGGAAATGCAGTCGGGAATCACGCGATCGTCTCCCGGCAACAACAGCGCCGAGCGCCGTCCCCATCGAACAGGGACGAGCCGTCGTTCGTCGCAACCTGGATCAACGCTTTATGCATTCGCACCACGGTTATCAGACTAACAGGCAAGTAAAAGGTTTGGATGATTCTCCCCAGACTGGGATGCAGGAATCGGTGGCGAGGGCGAAAAGCTTAGCTCTTAGCTGAGGTTGCTGTCGTCCCCGGGAAGCTGTTTCCAGCCATGCAGGCGGGGCCACCAGCGGCTGACGTTGCTGAGAAATTGACTTCGCCAGCCCGGCACATCAATATGATGGGACGAAAACTCACGCCATGAAAGCTTCCGGATATTGCGAGCTGCTGCTCCTTGTAGCCGCGCTGCTGCCCACAACGGTCATGGCGCAGACCGCGCCCGTGCAGCCGCAGACCGCTAAGCCAGCACCAAGCACAACCTCGGCGAACGTCATCGACTGCGCGTCGTTTGCCGCCAGCGATGGCCGCCTCGACCTGGTTTCCAAGCTCTGCGAATTTGCGCTCTCCTACCGTCACCAGCTTCCCGACTTCATTGTGCAGCAGACCACTACCTCGGAGGGAATGTCGAAGACGGTCATCAAGGCGCAGGTTACGTTCCAGGCAGGGCTGGAGCACTATTCCAACGTCACCATCGACGGACGCCCGGGCCCGGTCAGTGCCATCACCACCACTCCTCCCAACGAGATGCAGTTCAGCTCCACCGGCGAGTTCGGCCCGGCCCTGCTGGACCTGTTCAAGATAGCGGGCGCAACCGAGTTCAAATTCAAAAAGACATCTATGTTGCGCAACCAGCCGGTGACAATTTATGCGTTCCACGTTGCCGAGAAGAAAAATGTCTTCTGGACGTTTCGCATCGCCGACGGACGCGCCTTCAGGCCGGAATTCAATGGCGAAGTATGGCTGCAACCGGAGACGGGAAGACCCCTGCGGGAGGAGATGGAGCCGGCAAGTCTGCCTCCCGGATCGGAGATCACTTCAGCCAAGACGGTAATCGATTACGCAATGACGGCGCTGGGCGACGCTGGAACGTACCTGCTTCCGGTCAAGTCAGAATCGACGCTGTGCAATCAGGGAATGTACGGGATGGGCGCCTGCACGACCAATGTCATCCTCTTCCAACACTACCGGAAGTTCGGCGCCACCCACATCATCAGCTCCGATCCGAAGCCTTGATTCTGAGGACTCGCCGGTTGCGGCAGCGAGTCCCGGCGAGTAAGCGGCGCATCTAATTGTGGAGATGTTTGACTTAGCTGTCTTTACTGCTACAGTTAGGTTGACCGCGCTTCACATCTGTATGGGGGCGTCACGGCTTCGACGGAAGTGATTGCGGCAAAGAGGCATACCGGAGTGCATGCATCCGTAATCGTGTGCAAAAACACAATTGCCAACCAAAATCTGGCATACGCAGCTTAATTAATTAAGTTGCCGTCCTCATCGGCTTTGCTCATGGGCTGAGAAAGGGCGTCGCACAGTGAGCTGGCTGCCAACTCTCCACCTGTGAGTTGGCGGCGAGATCATCAGGTTGGCAGGCTGCGTTTCTTGTCCGCTCTGAGCGTGGCCTGCGAGAGTGCCGTCTAACACCGGCGCATGAACGTGACTAAGTATGTAGTCTCTTTGCCAGTAACATTTTCGGACGCGGGTTCAACTCCCGCCGCCTCCAAGGCCTTAACCTATTTATTTTCAAGGCCGTAGGTGTGTCCGCGTACATGAAACGTACACCCGAAAAAGGGAAGCTTCGAGTTCTGTTCGCGGTTTAGTGGATGCGGCGGAAACGATTGGGCCTCCACTAGAATTCGCTGCAAAGTAGTCGGCATTTCACAAGAATATCTTTCTGCTCTGAGGCAGACCTTCTACTATTGTGAGATGGTCGCCTGATTACCACGGCTATCGTTGGGAAAGTGGAATGCAGCGGATCAACGGCAGAATAGAGGCGGTGTTGCACCGTGTCTTCCGACGTGTTGTCCCGCTACGTTGGTTTCGAGCCGGAGAAGACAAGCCTCCCGCGATGATCTTGTTACTCAGACAACCACATACATTTTCTGCGGAGGAGATTCAAGCTGCTGCGGAGCGAGCGTGGGGGCTTGCGTTCTGGAGCACTCGCGGATCAGGCCGTCGCATTTTGGTGTTCGATGAAGGAGTGGTCTTACAGGCGGGGCCGCATCAACTTAGTTTTCGCAGTTGGCCTCATCCATACATACCGAACCCTGAGGAGGATGTGGACTGGCTAGTCAGCCTCAGTCAAAAAAAGTCGTGGTCCGACCACAAGGCTTGTTGTTGGATTTATTACCAAACGGCAGCGACGGATTTGGAGCTAGCACAATGCGTAATTGCGAAGGTCGCAGTTGAACTGCTCGACGCCAACTGCACAGGGGTTTTTATGCCGAGTGAGTTCGCCCTCATCCCTGGAGAGATCGCATCGGAAGAATTGCGCAGTATGGCCGCCTACCGTTCATCAGAAAGCTCCATCTAAGTCGCCTCCTTTGGCGTAAAGTCCCATAGCGCATCATCCACTCTGCTAGCAGCGACTCGAAAAATTGGCGAAAGTCCACGTACACGCCACGTACACACATTCGCCCATTTCTGAGATTTCTGATGTTTTAGCGGCATTGATTCTGCAATAAGTTATTTAGAATCAGTGAGGCGCGGAGATTCAACTCCCGCCGCCTCCACCAACTTAATCTACTGATTCTAAGGTGTTTATAAACTAGACCAAAATATTGTGCCGTTTTTGTACCGTCGCTTCGGCAGGCGGTACCAAGAGGTACGGTTTGGGCCTATTCGTTTACGCCCGCCACACATCCGATTGCCCCAAGAAATCTGATCGCTTCTGGAAGCGCTGCCGCTGTCCTAAGTGGATTCGTGGCGTCCTAAACGGATCTACTGTTCGCCAAACAGCGGAGACCCGTAGTTGGGAAAAAGCCGAAGACAAACGCCGACGGCTCGAAGAGGAAGTGGAACAGCTGGCGGGCTCGGCAGGACGACTCGGTGCTTCTCCCGCGCGGATCGCTGCCATTCTCCGGATTGCCACTGACCTGCCCGCACTCCGGATAGCCCGCGCCAAGACGGTCCGGCGGCTGCCCTTGTACAGCACGGCGAAAGAACCGAATTTTGTGACGGCGGTCACACTCGATTCCGAGTCCCGAATTTAGGATTGAGGATTAGCTGCACGGGTCGATTGGTTGTCTGTAGGATCAGAAAGGTAAAGGCATCTATGAAGACGCGAGTCGCGGTAACGATGGCTTTGGCGCTGGTTCTGCTCGGCATCGGTGTTCTAACCTCCTGCAAGAAATCGGAAACGTCACAACCGGCACCGTCGGCTGGCGAGACTGGCCAGACGTCGAATCCTGAGCAACCGCCGAAGGCCAATCCCGATCGCAACGCCTACTTCGGCGAGGAACACATCCACACCAGTTGGTCGGTGGATGCCTGGCTCATGGGCAACCGCCTCACCGGCCCGGACGAGGCCCTCAAGTATGCGCAGGGCCAGACCATCAAGCATCCCCTGGGCTATGACATCAAGATCGACACGCCCATGGACTTCATGGGTGTGACCGATCACTCGGAGTACGTGGGCGTGACGAAACAAGCCAACACTCCGGGTTCGTACGTCAGCAAATTGCCCGAGGCCCAGCCGCTCATTCTTAAGGACCCGAATGACCAGGCGGAGATTCAGAAGACCTTCACCTACCTCGTGAACCTCATGTCCTCAGCGAAACCGGTGAAAGCTTTCATGAGTCCCGAGGTGGCGGGCACCATCTGGAAGGAAAACGTCAAGATTGCTGATGCCAACAACCATCCCGGCA
>JBEKCJ010000147.1:0-7840 GCA_050014935.1 Candidatus Korobacteraceae bacterium | reverse complement strand
TCGCCGTGTCGCCCGACTTTCAACTGGCCTCCGATGGAGCTGGGCAAGGGCGGATATGGCTGGTGAACGACGGCGGAGTCTATCTCAGCGCGGACGGCGCAGCCAATTGGACTCGCGCTCGCGGAATCTCCACCTTGAGCTTGATCAATGCTGCGGCAATGCCGACGCCAGGTACGGAGCCGGCGATCTGCTTCGGTACCGGAGACAACGGAGGCTTCTATAGTCCCGACGGCGGCTTTGATTATGTTTCTGGTGATTATCAGCAGGGCGACAACGACGCCTGCTTCAGCGATCCGGTGCAGCCCTCACTGCTGTTCGTGTTCGCTCCGCGGGCCGGCAATCATGGGGCAGTGGTTGTGTACACCGCGCCGGCGAATACTGCAGCCGATGGCGGACAAGGAACTTCTCAGGGACATACGACTCCGGGGCCGGTTTCTAATCAACGCTGGGCTTGGAACTGTATAAGCAGCAACACCGAGGTTGGCTACCGGCCTCTGGTTCTTACATTGTCGGGTCAGGCTCCCCGTCCTGGCGGCGACTTCATTACCATCTATGGCGCAACGGATGGCGCGTGGCTGGTGCGCTCCACTGCCATGGCGTCCATCACCGATCCCGACGATTGGACCTCGACCGCAACCGATGAGGGGTCCGGAGCACATGTGTTTCGCCAAGGCCCAATGCTGCCTGATCCGTCCATGAATGTGGTGCAGGCCTCAGGTGGTCATGACGCGCCTGTCTTTTATGTCGGGAACCTTTCCGGTCTCTGGAAATGGACATCCGGCATGTCCGCCTGGCAAGCCATTGTGCCGAGCGCGCAAACCGGCCCGCAAGCTGCCCTGCGTTACTACGTTGACCCTTATCGTCCGGAGCGGCTGTTCGTGTTGGACGGATCAAATATGTGGCGGTCGGGTGATGGCGGCCAATCCTGGTGGGAGGAGACTGCGCTGGAAGCTGCGCTCAGCGAAAATGGCGTATACCCGTTTACGATTCCTCCTAACGCGACGCCAAACGATGCTCTCCTGCAGGACATGCAATTCGATCCTGACGACCCGAACACGATGTATGCGACCGGGCCCGCGGGCGCCTTCTACAGCGTAGACGGAGTCCATTGGCCCACGCTGGTGAACTGCACCGCCCTCTGTGCCCGGCCAATGGGATTGTTCTATGACCGCATATCGCATCCCGTAACGCGTTCCCTGTACATGGAGTTCGCCTATCGCGGGTTGCTAAAACTGAGTCAATTGCCTTGGCCGCTGCTGGAAGTAAACATTACCGCGATCACGCAACAGAAGTGCACCGATCAACTGGCCAGCTGGCGAACTCCCAATGGACCTTACATGGTGGATCACATCGGTGGAATTGGACCGGAACACGATGTGAAGGTTTTCTGGTGGTCGCCACTTCACGATTGGCAGGCTGTGAATGTGTCGCAGATTGCGGGACGACAGTTACGCAGAGGTCTGACATCGTGGCAGGCCGAGCGTTTCGGGTTCAACGAAGAGCACTTGGCAGGCGTCGATCACAGTCGCCATCTGGTGGACTTCTGGTGGTCTCCCGCACACGACTGGCAAGCCAGGGACCTGACGGATCTTACTGGAGAAGTGCTGCAAACTGGCCTGACGAGCTGGATTGTCGAGAGTGCCGGCGAACCAGTGGAGCATCTGGCGGCGGCCAACGATTCCTCTCAGCTGATCGTCTTCTACCGTTCGACTTCCTATGATTGGAAGACGGTGAACCTTACGCAAAAAACAGGGGCGCAAGTTGTCGGCACTCCCACGAACTGGCAGACCACCGGCGCTTACATTTATGAGCACCTGGCGGCGCGCGATCCGCTAGGTAATCTTCTGGTGTTCTGGTGGTCACCCGCACAGGATTGGCAGGTGGTGAACCTGAGTGAGAAAACCGGTTATAAGATCGCCAGTGAGTCTCCCACCAGTTGGCTCACGCCCGACGGCCCGGAGTTGGTACATCACGTGGCGGCGCGCAGCCCGCATGGAGATTTGCTGGTTTTTTACTGGGCCCCCAGCCACGACTGGAAGGTAGTAAACGTGTCCGGCCTGACCGGCCAGAAGATTGCCGGAGCTCCGGTAAGCTGGCAGACGGATTGGGGCCGCCCTTATAACGTGGAGTTCCTTGCCGCCGTGGACAGCAAAAGCCAGCTCCAGATTTTTTTCTGGACCCCGGAAACAAACTGGCGCGTGACCAATGCGACTGAACTCAGCGGCGTCCATTTGCGGCAAGGCCTGACCGTTTATCAGACCCCGAACGGCCCTTACAACGTCGAGCATATTGCGGGCGCCACAAAGAACGACACGCTGGTAGTACTGTATTCACGAGGCAGCGAGATGCTTCTGCCCTAGGGGGTATGCCGGTGAACTTTATTGAGCAAATATTCGGAGTCGCACCTGACCGGGCCGATGGCTCCCTGGAACTGATGCTGCTGAGCATCATTGTCCTCCTCGTAAGCGCTGTGGGTCTGCTGCAAATGAGAAAAGCCGATCCTAAATCGTAGATTCTGTCACCGGAGCAGAACTGCCAGAAGTAACGCGTCGGGTCGGATTTCGTTGCTCTTGGAGGTTGGGGTGACCTATGCTTGCTCGCCCATTCTGATCGATCTGCTGGCCGAGACGTGAGGAAAGACAGAATCCAGCAGTTTCTAGTTTGTTTCTCTGCGAGTAACAACTTCACGCATCGATAGGGATTCGAACCATCCGCGCTAGGCTGCTTGTGTTTTGGGGCATTGCATTCAGGTTTGCTCAACTCGCACCTCAGGAGAGGCTATATGACGCCGAGGAGACAGAGAATTCACCTTTTTCGTAGTTGTGAGGATGGCCCGCCCCACATCAACCGCGAGAGCGTGCTCGTCGAAGTGCCCGGCAAATGGGCCTATAGTGTTGTATCGCTAATTCATGTATCACAAGAGTACCGGCAGGCGGGCCTTATGGTGACCAACATAGGGCCTGGTAGTCAGGGAGCGCGGGCCGGGATGGCTCAGGGGGATGTGCTGCTGCGATATGAGGGTCAAGACCTGGATAATGCAGCAACATTGCGACGCCTGACCAAAGCCCACACCCAAGGCACCACCGCAACGAAACCTATCCGGATCGAGGCGGCTCGCGGTGCAGACGATGTCGCGCTCGGGACATGCATGTCCACACAGAATTCGCACCTGGGATCTTTACCCGGCTGTATCTTGGAGGCTGGCCAGAGACTGGCTTCGGGGACCCTCTCCTAGCGCATTAGAGAAATGTGCGAAACGTGCAAACAGTAGCAGGAAAGGAGACACCGCTATTCGTCATTACAGACACGGGGCGAAGTACTAAAGTACGTAGACTCGTAGCATCCACCAAATAAGAAATATCGCGACCACTGCCCCCGCGATATGAACGATCCAGTCGCCGGCTGTTCTTGGTCTGCCAAAATTGAACACGATGGCATCGTAGCACGAAACCCGGGGCCTTCCGGACTCCTCGTCTTCAGCGCAAGCATTCCGCGGCGGCGCCCACCCTTGAATCGCAGCGTATCTAGCTTCCTCCGGCTTTGGTACGAGCAATTCCTTGCCCGACCAGGGTTCGAGCCCCTACTCTTAAAAGAGCGGCTGATGTTCGTCAGCCACTATCACAATTTCATCACATTCGTCACGGTCGCCGGTCGCCCGTCGGGGCCCAAGCAGAAACCATTGCAGGAACTGGCGGAAGCGTGTGCGAGTCGAACGCACCATTGACATCGAAGATGCCAATCGCCGGTTTTGAAGATATGTAGTCCCACATCCCTGTTGTGCGGACTCAATGACTTAACGTCACGGTATGTCTTGCCGTTCGGGCTGAATTATGTAACTCGGCACTCGACTATGCAACCAAACATGCACCTTCTCTTGGCAAATTAACTCCCGGTTTTTGAGAGCCGTCGTAAACCGAGAAGGAAGGAAACGACACTCACTAGCCGCACGGCGATGCCCCAACTGTCCACACAGCTTGTGGTGCCGCGGTGGACAGCCGGCGACACCCCCGCCTCCCCATGGGGCGGTTGAGTGGCAAGGCTCTCGGCATCGCCGCAGAACTCGAAACAGTGATGACAAGAGGCTGAGTCCAGGAGGCATTCGGCCAAATTTCCGTCCAACTTACATCCATTGACCGCCCTGTCACAGGGCGGTTTTTCTTTGGACTCGATTCAAACGAATTTCAAAGGGAGGAGCGCGTGGAATCCAGGCATGACAGCGGCAGTCTCCCGAGAGTCGGCCAACTCGTAACCTGTCGCTTGGACGAGCTCCGCCCGCACCCGGCCTATGTCAGACATCATCTCGCGGTCTCGAGCGCTAGGTTGTCTGCACTCGCCAAACGCGGGGATCTCGCCTTTTCCGAGCCCCTAGCGGTCACGACCGACCGCACGATTATCGACGGTTATGCACGCTGGCAGCTCGCTCTACAACGAGGGCGCGCGACGCTCCCGTGCATTGATTACGACCTGAGCGATGAGGAAGCTCTTCTTTGGTTACTACAGAGGCATTGCCGATCGGACGGCCTGAACGACTTCTGCCGAATCCTTTTGGCCCAGGAGCTCGAATCGCAGTCCAAAGAGCAGGCTCGCTCCAACCAGAAGGTCGGCGGCCGCAACAAAGGTTCGTCAAATTTGACAGAAGCTGAAAGGGTGGATGTGCGGTCTCGAATCGCCGTCACCGCAAATGTATCTGTCGGTAACGTAAGCAAGGTCCGCCAACTGACGCTCACTGCGGTGCCGGAACTGCTGGAGGCGTTACGGAAGGGAGAAATTTCCATTCACCGTGCATGGCTATTGAGCAAGGGACCACCAGCAAATCAGCGAGATGAGTTGGCGCTCTCCTATTGTAAGAGGAACATCAAGAAAGACATGCGAGCCCTCGCTTCGCAGCATGGACCAAAAAGGCTGCACATCCCGCCCAATCGCTGCAATCTGATCAGAAAACTGTTCGCACTTGAAGCTAGCAAGCCCGGTTCATTCGACGTTTTTACCAGCCGGGCCCAAGGCAGGGCTGTTGTTCTAACCCAGGAATTACTTTTGGAGCTCGATGCACAACAGGAGCTATACCCAAATGCTAAAGAACCAGATGCTAAAGCAGATCCTAGCTGATACACGCGGGTGCTGGGATCATGACGCCACCCGTCCAGCCGTCCGGGAGAATTTCTTGAAAATCGTTAATTGTGGAAGTCTTGCTTTGGGGGCAGAAATCTATTCCTCCGAAACTGAGCGACTGCTCGTTCCTCACACCTGCAAGTCGAGAGCTTGTCCGAGTTGTGGCTATCGAGCCACAGAATTGTGGCAAGCAGAATTGGAAGCCGTACTTCCGGATATCGCCTATGTTGGCATAAACCTTACAATCCCCAGCGTTTTCAGGCCGATTTTGCAGCAGAATCGCCATCTCCTTAATGATCTGGCCGCGGTTGGATCCTCGGTTATACAGCGTTGGGTCCAGAGCAGGTACGGTGTTCGCGTGTTTCTAATTGTGGTGCCTCAGACGTTCGGTGGATTTCTGAATTTCAACCCTCACCTCCACATGTTGGTCTCGGCTGGCGGCCTCCAGGAATCGCAAAGCCGCTGGATCGGTCGGCTGTATTTTAATAAGTCCGAGTTGATGCAGATGTGGCGCCTCGCTCTCTCTACCTATCTTTGGCTCGTGCTACGAGCCGGCGCTCTCAGGTCGGACTCGAACACCAAGCAGCTCAAGCAGGACCTTGCAGAGCTATACAGACGTCAGTGGGTTATCTACATCAGCCCTGTTATGTCGAAAGCAAAGTTCTTACGCTACGCAGGCCGGTACATTAGGCGACCACCGATCCCCCTGAGTCACATCCTGCAGATCACAGATCAGGAAGTACGATTCCTGGCGAAGGATACACGAGCCAAGCGTAGGGTGGAACTTCTGTGGCCGAAGGAGGTGTTCGTTGACGCTCTTGCCGAACATGTCCCTGACCGCTACCGGCACGCTATGCGCTATTTCGGCCTGCTGGCACCCCGATCTAAACGGCGGACTTCTGCTGCCGTGTTTGCCTTACTGAAGCAGCCGAAATGCCCCCGCCCGGCGCGGCTAAACTGGGCCCAATCCCGGTATAGGGACTTCGGGATAAATCCTCTCGTTGACGGAGTCGGAAGACCGATGTACTGGGTCGGCCGGCTGACTTCACCGGCCGGATAGATGTCGGAATAGTCTCCTCAACGTCTTTTTCCGCCTACAAACACTGCCCGGAGTTCCCCGGCATCGATAACCGCAGAGCCCCTCCATTCTGCAAATGGACGCCCGTTGGCAGTCGGGCGCGCCTGAATCCCACAATGCAGTAGTACGATCGATCCCCTTCTACGCGGTACTCCCCAACTATTTTGTGGTCTGAAATCGATTTTTGTTTTTCCTATACATCAAGGCGAAGCTTGGAGATGATGCGCGGCTGGAAAAGTTTGACGATGCCGGGCCCCCCCGGACGAACTAGTCGCACCCTCGGTTCAGAATTAAACAATCTGGCCGGCCTTGGTGCGTCTTGGTGCGCTCCAGCCCCCCAAATACCCGTACCGGTCGCCCAAAACGCCCTGCGTTCGCTTCTGGCCGGCAGATTTGAAATCGTGACAAGGGGAAAATAAGAAATATTTGGGGGGGTGCAGGGCCAGTGTAGGGCCAGTCGGATTAACCTCCCCAATACCCGTATCGCTCGTGCAGAACGCCTTGCTGAATAGCCATTTGAACCGCTTCCACCTTGTTTGAGGCACCCAACTTGTCGTAGATCCTGCATCCAGCCCGGCGGATGCGAAAACCGTAAAGTTACCTGTACGTTGGCTGCAGCCGGTTGTACTGCAAGGCGCTGCGGGTGCCGGTCATCGGCGCCAACAACCGGCTCTATTATCCGATATAACACAAATGGCACCGTAGATCCCACTATTGCCGCGGATGGTTTCGCGCCGGTTTTAACGGGGGAAAGCATGTTGCTACTGAGCAGCGGCGAGTTCCTCACCACGGGCGGCATTACAAGCAAGCAGAACTTTCCTCCCGCAGCGAGCGATATCGGCTTTGGAGTCGGTCGCTACAACTCCACCGGTACAGCCGATACTACATTCGGCAAGGGCGGGATCAGCGTCGCCGATTTTGGCTCCAATGCTCCGTATGCTGCTGCGTCAGCTCTAGTCCTCCAGTCGAACGGCGACATCGTCGCGGGAGGCCTCGCAAGCAGCCAGCCTTCGAGCGCACCTTCATTTGGCTTGGCTCGCTTCACGAGTTGAACTAGGCATTTCGCGATTCTTTCACTTCCACCAACCAGCAACCTGAAGTTGCAACACATCCGACGGACTGCCGCGGGAGACCACCAGTCCACTTCAAACTGTCAAGTTTCCGCTGAGGCGCGCACCGTGCCATGTTCGCGCTATTCGGACTCTTGAAGTTCCACTCCGTATCGCTTTGCGGCGGACTGTATCCGCTTCCATGCCGCTCTACGTTCCGCTTCCGTCACGTCCTTCACCTGGTGGAAGCGCGCAACTGCGTTGCGTACGTGAGAGGCGTTCTCCAGCGGCTCCTTGCGTTGCCTGGGGAAAGCGAACTTGGTTGCCGATATCCGATCACGAGCTGGTTTAGTTAGCTTAGCCATTATTTTCCTTCCTCAGGAGCATCCCCTGCGCCCGGACGGCCCGGGACCTTCTGCCACGGATTACGGCAGCTTTTCCAGTTCCTGCAGCGTGTGGCTGACGTCATATTCTTCGCGTGTGGATTCCGCCGTGCGCGGCTTATCCATCTCTTTTTTGACGCGAGCGAGTATCGCTTGGTTGGACTCTTGCTTTAGCTCTTTCTTACGCATGCGTGCATGATGTCACGAGTCCAGAGAGGATT
>JBEKCJ010000146.1:0-7435 GCA_050014935.1 Candidatus Korobacteraceae bacterium | reverse complement strand
AACTCCTGCTCGTAACGATATGTCGGTGCCGCAAAAGGGGGCGGCCTTTGCGGGTTCTCTGATCGGGGGCCTTACAGGGTTCGCTTAAACAATGCGGTGGCAATCGTAATCATGATCGCGGCCGACACCAGCAGGTACGCCAGATCGCCGCGAATGGCCACGAAGCCGGCGTCTTTCAACAGCAGCGCCTTGAAGCCGTGCACGGCATAGGTGAAGGGATCGATGTAGGCGATCCAGCGCAGCCAGGTGGGAAACGCTTTGATGGGATAGATAGAGCCGGCGGGGAAAAACAGGAGCGTATTGAGGATTCCGAAGGTGGCGCGCGGCACCAGCGGGTCCTCCACGCGAACCATCATCAGGAACATCATGGTATTGAAGGTGAGGGCCGTGGCCACGATCATCAGGAAAACCAACAATATGTTTTCCAAGGTGAAGATCGATCCCAGGCCCGACAGCAGCGACCCCAGCACGGTAATGACGATGCCGGCCATGATGGCCTTCACCGCACCGGCGATGTTGAGGCCGGCAACCAGCTCGAACTTTGTGATCGGCGTGACCAGGTAGCCCTCGTGCACGCCGCGGGCTTTGTCGTCGATGTACAACATGCCGCCGCCGATCATGACCGACACGAACATCGCGAGGGCGATCGAGCCGGGCAGCAGATACTTCATGTACTCGGTGTAGGGATAAAGCTCGACGGTGTCGAGCGAGATTTGCTGCAAGATGCGCGAGGGCTCGACGTCGGGATTGTTTAGAGCGTTGACCAGGCTGGCGAACTCGTCTTCCAGCGTCGAACTCATAATGTTGTCGGTGTTGTCGACAATGAGCGCGATGCGGGGATGGTTCTGCTCGTAGACGCGGCGCGAGTATTCCGGCGGGATGATGATGGCGCCGTCCAGTTTGCCGGTGCGGACATCTTCCATGGCCTGCTTGTCGCTGTCATACGGAATAGGAGTAAATGTGCGCGCGTTGGATTGGATGGCGGCCAGAGCTTCGCGCACCTTGACGGCTTGCGTGCCATGGTCCTGATCGACGACGCCGAGGCTCGCGTTCTTGATCTTGCCGCCGAAAGCATTGCCCAGCACGATGAGCTGAACGAGCGGGAACACCATCGCCACCAGCATCAACGCAGGAGAGCGGAAGAACTTGCGCAGCTCGCGCTCGACAATTGCCCACATTCGATTCATAAATGACCAGGCCTTAGAATGCCGCCGGCTAAAGCCGGCTCAACAAAATCAAAGAGCACATTTCGGCACGACTAAAGTGTCTGCGTGGGAACTGTGCCGTCCCTACGGGACTCGGTGATTTTTTCCACTCTACCCAGCACTCCGCCTGCGGCTGCGTGCTGGGCTAGATTATTTCGCGCCTACGGCGCTCGATTTTCAGGCTTCCTGTTCCACTGACGAAAACGAAATGCAGTTCTCACACAGACACTGAAGTCGTGCCCGATTACAAAGCGGCTGCCCGAATGTCGAGTCGGGAGTTTGAACTGCCCCACCCTGGCCAAATGATGGCCAGAATGGGGCACCCGGGTGTGGTGCCCGGTTACAAAGCGTGCTCGTGCCTTCACCGGTCATGGCCGCATCCCGGGACGGTCGGGCATCATGAAGCTAAACGCCTTGACCTGCTCATCACGCAATTGCCTTCCCGTGAAGTGGACGAAGACATCGTCCAGCGTGGTGTTCTGAACTGACAGCGACTTCACCTGGACATTGGAGCGCACGGCGAGTTCGACCAGCTCGGTGGTGGTCTTCGATCCATTGCTGGTGAGAATGCGGTACATGTGCGCGGCTTCGGGCTGCACCGAGGTAACGTCGTCTAGCTTTCCCAGCTCCTCCTGCCAGTCCGGCGGCGCGTTGAGGAACTGCGCTTCGATGACGTTGGTTCCGGGGACGCTCGCCTTCAAAGCCTGCGGCGAATCCAGTGCCACCAGCTTGCCGTGATCGACGATGGCGATGCGGTCGCAGAGACGATCAGCCTCGTCCATGTAGTGCGTGGTGATGAGGATGGTGAGGTCGCGATTGTTCTTGATCTTGGTGAGCATCTCCCAGACGGCAACGCGGGAGACGGGATCGAGGCCGGTAGTGGGCTCGTCGAGGAAAAAGATTTTGGGGCTGTGTACCAGGCCGCGCGCGATTTCCAAGCGACGGCGCATACCGCCGGAGAGGGTTTTGGTTTGCGCGTGACGCCACTTCTGGAGATCGACAGTGGTCAGCAGGTCGTCGATGTTGCGCTTGCGGTCCTCGGCGGAAACACCGTAGAGCTTGGCGTAGATGTTCAAGTTCTCTTCGACGGTCAGGTCGATGTCGCTGGTCAGGGCCTGCGGAATGACTCCCATGCAGTGGCGGGCGTTGTCGGGCTGTTTGGAGACGTCGAAGCCGTTGATGAGCGCGCGGCCAGCGGTAATCGGCAGCAGCGTGGTCATCATGCGAATCAGAGTGGATTTGCCGGCGCCGTTTGGTCCGAGCAGGCCGAAGATCTCGCCTTGACGGACGTCGAAGGAAACATCGTCGACGGCGGTGAAGTCGCCGTATTTTTTGGTGATGTGATCAACGACGATGGCGTCGCCGTTGGGGGGCTCGGGGCAACCAGCGTCTGTCAGCGTCGTTTTAAACCAGGTCATCTCACAGCCTTCGGCACGAGTCGTGCCCATTCAAATCACGATGCCGACAGAGCTGGGTGAAAACCCTGCCGTCCCTACCGGGACTCGGTTACTTTTCCCCAGCCTACCCAGGACTCCGCTTCGCTCCGTCCTGGGCTAAGCTGAGTCGTCCCGCGTCGCGGGACGGGAGTATGGTTGCCGACGCAGTGTCGCGAGGTTCTGCACTTCAGACGGCTCGGGGGAACCAGCGTCGGTTGGAGTCGTTGTGCGTTTAAACCAGGTCATCATGCTCCGGTGTCGCCGGCTAAAGCGGCTTGGATCTTTTATGCGTCACGTTCGGCACGACTGAAGTCGTGCCCTGTTACAAAGCGTCTGGCCCGACAGGGGTTGAACCGCAGATCCGTCGCCGGCCTGAAGGCCTGCTCGGGATGACAAGTTAGAGGACCTGCAACGGCGCAGCTCTTCCGACAGCTCTTCCAACAGATCATTGCGCGCCTTTCGCCAGGGCTTTGGACAGGTCTTTGGGCAGCAGGACTTCGGCAGTCATGCCCGGAACCAGGGCGCCATCAGGATTGTCGACCTTCAACTTGAGGCCGATGGTCTTGATGTCGCGCTTGCGGCGGCTGACATCGCGCTGGGTGGCGTAGTCGCTTTCCACAGCCTTGAAGATCACCGTGCCTTCGATGGGCTGGCCTTCCGGCAGCCGCACCTTCAGCTTGTCGCCTTGAGAAACGAAACGGCCTTCCGTCTCGGGAGCTTCTGCACGGACCCAGGTGTCGCCGAAGTCGACGATGGTCACGATGGGAGTCCCGGGATTCACCACTTCGCCCTGGCGAGTGGCGCGGACGGAGACGGTTCCGCTGACCGGCGCATAGATCTTGGTGTAACCCAGGCGGGTGTCGGCTTCGGCCAGCTGGGCGCGTGCGTTGGCGACCTGGGCTTCGTCCATGGCAACGTTGCTGGCTGCGGCACCTTGTTGGTGCAGTCGAGCGTTAGCGGTGTTCAGGTCAGCCTGGGCAGCGTCAACATTTTTCTGTGCGCTCAGGACTGCGGCTTGTTGCGCGTCCAGTTGGGCCTCGGCCCGTACACGGTCCTGGTCCGACTCGACGCCAGCCTTCGCCAGCTCGATCATGCGCTGCGAATCGCTCTGGATGCGCACCAGGTCAGCCTTGGCCTGCGCCAGAGTAGCCTTACTGGATGCCAGCCGCGCCTGCGCGTTGACTACGCCGCTGTTGGTCTCGCCCAAAGTCTGCGCCTGGGTAGCACGCATCGATGAGACTTGAGAGCCGTAGGCGTTGATGGTCGCCTGGGCCGCATTCTTCTCGGCTTCGAGTTCAGCAGAATCGACTTCGGCGATGAGGTCGCCGGCTTTCACCTTGGAACCTTCATCGACGTACAGCTTCTCGACGCGACCCATGATTTTGGAGCTGACGATGACCTGGTTGGCATCAACGATGCCGATGAGGACGGTGTCGCTGGTGCGGTCGGTGGAATAAAAGTAGTAGCCGGCCGCAATGGCCAAGAGGAGCAATAAGAAGAAGAAGAACTTGTGCGGTTTCACTTGGGCCCTCGCTCCTCGCCGGGCGTGGTTGGCGGCTTTCGTTGGTTCGGCTTCTTGCGCTGCATCGCTTCCTCGTGCAAGACTTTGGCCGCGGTTTGAAAGTCCGGGAACCAGCGGTCCATCCATCGGTATCCAACGGACGGGGTGGGTTGATCGGCATCAGGACCGGTAGCCTGAATTGGCGGCTGCGCTGGCTGGGGCGCGGGTGGGGACGGCGGCGAGGCAGCACGGCGCTGGTCGGCCGTCTTCTTTCTTGGTGCGGCAGTGGCGCGGCGGGAGCGCGCCGGTGGCTGCGCCGCGATCGTTGCCGCCAGCGCGATGCCCGCGTCGCGATCGGTGAAAAGCGCTGCGGCGATGAAGTCCAGTACTGCGGCGCGACGTTGCTGGATGGCCTGCTCGGTGGAGGAGGCATAGCGTTCAGGCATGAATTTCTCTCGCAGGGGCGCGGTCAGAAAATAATGGACAATCGATCCGATGGCCGACGGCAGAAACTGGTTGGGGTCAACAGAGCGGAACTCGCGGCTGGCCACGCCGGCCTGGAGCAGCGCCGAGACGCGGATGCCAATGGGTCGCAGATACTGGGCGAAGAGGCGATCGAAGTGCGGCGATCCGCCCCGGGCGGTGCTCATCAGTTCGCTCATGAAGATGCGGGCGTAGTAGGGCGATTCAGCGACAGCATCGAAGTGCGCCCGGGCGTAAGAGAGAAAGCGCTCGCCCGCCGTTCCCGGCTGATCGCACACTGTCATTACGCGCTCCAGCAACTGAGCGAAGAAGCGATCCAGGATGGCGCCGTAGAGACTTTCTTTGTCGCGAAAGTAGTAATAGAGCAGCGCCTTGTTCACACCAGCCGTCTGGGCGATGGCATCCATTCGGGCACCCGACAGCCCCTGCTGCGCGAACTCCACCAGGGCCGCGCGAAGGATGGCCTTGCGGCTGACCTCGGGCTGGCGACGGCTGCCGCGACGGAGTGGGCTGGGGAGCCGGCTGGATGGTTTCCGGGGTTTCATTTTAACTAACTGGTTAGTTAGTATAGCGGCCCGGCAACGCCCAAGTCAAGCCCGCTTTCCTCCCCCGCGCCGCCGCTCCCGGGGACAGTTGCCCTGCACTTCGAGAACGCCGGCGCTCCGGAAATCTTTATAAATTCCTTATATCTCGCCTGCTAAAATTCGCCCCCATGAAAGCCTCACCGGTTTCTTTCCTGCTTGCACTCTTCGTCTTGACCATCGCTGCTCAGGGACAGCAACCCCAGTCCAAGCCGGATTTCTCCGGCACCTGGGTCTTCAACGCCCAGAAGAGCGCCCCCAAGTGGACGCCGCCTTCCAGCATGACCTTGCACATCGACCAGAAGGATCCGCAGGTCCGCTTGACCCGCACTCAGGTCTACGACGACAAGAGCTACGGCTGGGACCTCGACATCCTGGCCGACGGCCAGAAGGAAGTCGTGCAAAACTCCTCACTCTACACCGCCAACATCCGAATGTATTGGCAGGGCAACTCGCTGGTGCTCGATCAGAAGATCACCGCCAGCGACGGCACCAAGGCGACCGATGTTGTGACCTACAGCCTCTCCCCCGACGGCGGTACCCTCCAGGCCGTCGAGCACCAGGCAACTGGGGGAGCCAAGGCCACTACCAGCAAGTGGGTGTACGAGAAGCAAGCGCAGCAACCCCAGGCGCAATAACCCGACTGGCGGGTGGCCCATTTTTTCCCTGGTGATCATACTCACTACTTAAGACTCGGGTGCCCCATCCTTCTCCCCTTCTTTTGGGGAGAGGATGGGCGACAGTTGGTGACCGCTGTCACAGCTTGAGCTCGCTCATGTTCGTAGAGTTTTCCTATGCCTTGGGGACTTAAGCGTTACCAGCAAGCTGGCGCCCTACATTTCATCACTTTTAGTTGCTATCGTCGTCAACCGCTGCTGGCAAGTTCGCAGGCCAAGCGCGTGTTCGAGCAGTCGCTGGAGCGGGTCCGGGTTTGGGTGGTCTGTTCGTCGCCGGCTATGTGATCATGCCCGAGCACGTCCACCTGCTGCTCAGCGAACCGGAACGAAGTACGCTCGCGGTTGCCCTCCAGATGCTGAAGCAGATCACGGCACAGAAGCTGCGACCCACCCCGTCGCGAACAGCGGGCGACAAGGCTGGGGCGCCCGAACATTTTTGGCAAGCGCGCTACTATGATTTCAATGTCCGCACCGCAAAGAAGCGGATTGAGAAACTGCGATACATACACCGCAACCCGGTCAAGCGCGACCTGGTGGAGAAGCCGGAGGATTGGGAGTGGAGTAGTTTTCGTCATTAGGCCACCGGAGAAGAAGGCGTGGTAGAGATTGAGTCAGAGTGGACGGGAAGAAAGCGCGAGCGGATGGGGATGCCGCTGCGGTTGAAGGTGGTTGGGACTCCGGTCAGGTTTGGGGGGCGCTCCGTTCAGCAGTGAGTTCAGCAGTGACGGCTCCGGGCCCACCCTCTCGCCAAAAAGCGGCGAGAAGGATGGGGCACCCGAGGTTTAAGTAGTGAGTAGTGAGTATGATAGCCAGGGAAAGGGTGGGCCACCCGCCCTTGGGGTGATCGGAAAAACGGTGTCTGGCGCTATTGAGGGAGTAGCAGAGGGTGTTCTGGCTCCGGTGGCTGCGGCGGCGACTGTTGGTCAGCTTACTGTTCATGCAGGGTGTGCCATTTCAGCGGCATTCTGAGGCACGATAGTAGCCAATGTGGAGGCAATCGATGACTAACTCTCGACAAGCTGTTTTGCAGAGAATGCTCCAAGGATGCTCCCGTCTACTGCTGTGGGCGGGAGCGGCGGTCTTTTTGGTTGGAGATGCGTTCCTTTATGAGATCAAGCATATGAACTTTTTCGTGTCCGCAGCGATTGGTATTCCCGGAGGAGTGCTAGTGATGCTGCTTGGCGTAGGAATCGGAGTCGCGAGCAAATCTCCAAGGCTGGGGCGGCACTTTGATTAGAGTCATACCCTATCCAGAGTGGCCAGCATGGCTACAGATGTTAATCATGGTGCCGAATGCGCTGCTGGCGGGATATGCATTCTGGGCATGGTGGCCGAAATCGAAGCGCGAATGGAACCGATTCGGCTGGGTGATGGCGTACCTGATCGTCTTCTTTTCCGTGATGATTTTTGTTTTCCATCTAGGATGATCGCAGCCTGGTGCCCCAGGTTCGCGTCCCTCGTTTGGACGCTAACCTGGGGCGGGAGGGGCGTAACGAACCCCAGGTTAGCCCAAACGAAGGGCGAACCCGGGACACCCACTAACTCGGGCAGA
>JBEKCJ010000145.1:0-6900 GCA_050014935.1 Candidatus Korobacteraceae bacterium | reverse complement strand
CCCAGTTGTTGATCTGTGGCAACATCTTCCAGCTCCGGCAACTGCTTCAGGCGGCCGACGAAACGGTTGGTCCAGTCATTCAGTTCATTCGCATCGGGGTCTTCAAGCGTGTACTGGTATTGTGTCCGGCTCACCCGGTCGTCCACGGAAATGTTCTGCACCGGTTGCATAAACAGCTGTATTCCCTGCACCTGGCTCACCCTGGAGTTGAGCCTGCGGATCAGGTTTGACGCGCTGATTTTGCGCTGGTCGAGCGGCTTCAAATTGATCGATATCCGACCGCTGTTGGTGGTCGTATTCGTTCCGTCAGCGCCGATAAACGACGACAGGCTTTCCACTGCTGGGTCGGCCAGAATTGCCTTTGTAAGCTCCAGTTGCGTGGCTGCCATCGCCTTTGAGCTAATCGTCGGCGGCGCCTGCGATATGCCCTGGATGACGCCCGTGTCCTGCACCGGGAAAAACCCTTTGGGAATGATGATGTAAAGGAAAACCGTAAGCAGAAGGGTGGAGACCGCTACCAACAGCGTGATCGTCTGGTATTGAAGGACAAACTTCAGCGTGCGGCCATAGAACGCGATCATCCCCTCGAAAGCCCGTTCCGAGGCACGATAGATGCGTCCCTGTTGCTCTTTTGACTTGTGGCGCAGGATTCGCGCACTCATCATCGGGGTGAGCGTAAGCGAGACCACGGCCGAAATGACGATGGTGACGGCCAGGGTGACGGCAAACTCGCGGAACAAACGCCCCACCACGTCACCCATAAACAACAGCGGAATCAGTACGGCAATGAGCGACACGGAGAGCGAGAGGATGGTGAAGCCAATCTGCTCTGCACCCTTGAGTGCCGCTTCCATCGGCGGATCGCCCGCTTCGATGTAGCGCGAGATGTTCTCGATCATCACAATGGCATCGTCCACCACGAAGCCAGTAGAGATGGTCAACGCCATGAGCGATAAGTTGTCCAGGCTGTAACCAAAGATGTACATCGCCCCGAAGGTGCCGACTAGTGACAGCGGCACAGCCACGCTGGGGATAATGGTCGCGTAGAGACTGCGCAAGAAAAGAAAGATGACCAGCACGACCAGTCCGATGGTCAACAGCAATTCAAACTCAACGTCGGAAACCGAGGCTTTGATGGAGGTTGTGAGGTCGGTGAGCGTGGTCACCTGAATGCCGGTGGGCAGATTGGCCTGAAGCTGCGGCATGAGCTGCTTGATGCTGTTGACCACGCTGATGGTGTTGGCCCCGGGCTGGCGCTGCACGTTCAGGATGACCGCCGGGGTCTGATTCATCCACGCTGCCTGATTATTGTTCTCGACGCCATTCACGATGTTGGCCACATCCGGCAGCATGACCGGTGCACCGTTCCGGTAGGCAACGACAACATTCCGATAGTCGCCGCTGGTGACCAGTTGATCGTTGGCGTCGATCTGGTAATCCTGGCGTGGGCCGTCGAAGTTCCCTTTGGCGGCATTAACACTGGCGCTGGTCAGCGCTGTGCGCAGATCTTCCATGTTGATGCCGTAGGACGACAGCGCCGTGGGATTGGCTTGAATCCGGACAGCGGGTTTTTGGCCGCCGCTGATGGTTACCAGGCCGACCCCGTTGAGCTGTGAAATCTTCGGCGCAAGGCGAGTGTCCACCAGGTCCTCAACCTGCGAAAGCGGCATGGAATTTGAGGTGATGGCCAGGGTCAGCACAGGGGCATCGGCTGGATTCGTCTTACTGTAGATCGGCGGCGCGGGCAAAATGGATGGCAAAAGGCTCTGCGCCGCGTTAATGGCAGACTGCACCTCTTCCTCAGCTACATCAATATTCAGAGTGAGGTTGAACTGCAGCACAATGACAGACGTGCCTCCGGAACTGGTGGAGGTCATCTGGCTCAAACCCTGCATCTCGCCGAATTGGCGCTCCAGGGGCGCCGTCACCGTCGTCGCCATCACCGTCGGGCTTGCTCCTGGATAAAACGTGAGCACCTGAATGGTCGGGTAATCGACTTGCGGCAATGCGGAGACCGGCAGTTGTGTATAGCCAACCATACCGACCAGCAGGATTGCCGCCATCAGCAAACCGGTCGCTACTGGCCGCAAGATAAACGGGCGAGACGGATTCACGGGGCGCTGTTCCCGTTCGCGCCCGCCGGGGAAGGCTGGGTCGAAACCTTGTTCGACACGACGACCGCGGTATTGTCCTGCAACTTATCGAAGCTGCTGTTGGCGACAACGTCTCCAGGATTGACGCCCTCAACCTGCGTTACCCCACCGTTGGTAACTCCGGTCTTTATGTTGCGGATATGAGCAATATTGTTTTGAATCACGTACACGAACGATGCTTGGCCATTTTGTTGAATCGCTGAGGCCGCAACTAGCGTCACCCCCTGCAACGTATTCACCAGCACCCGCGTGTTTACAAACTGGTTAGGGAAAAGTGCATCGTTCTTATTGTCGAAGACAGCTCGTGCTTTGACTGTCCCCGTCGTGGTGTCAATCTGGTTGTCGAGCGTCAACAGCTTCCCGCTCGCAATCGTCGTCTGTGCCGTGCGATCCAGGGCAGTGACGGCGAGCTTGGCTCCCTTGTGCAGCCGAGCTTCAACCGGACCAAGACTGTCTTCCGGGATGGTGAAAATTACGGTGATCGGTTCCAGTTGCGTGATGACTGCGAGGATTACGTTTCCCGAAGACTGCACGACGTTGCCCGGATCCACCAGCCGTAGACCCACTCGCCCGGCAATGGGAGCCGTGATGTGGCAGTACTCAACCTGAATCTCGTCATATCGCACCGTTCCCTGGTCGTTTTTTACGGTGCCCTGATCTTGCAGTACCAGCTTTTCCTGGTCATCCAAAATTTGTTTGGCGATGGCGTTTCGAGCCCACGAAGCACGGTAGCGTTCAAGATCCATCTGGGCTTGTGCGAGCACGTTCTCATCTCGCTCCAGCGCGCCTTGCGCCTGCAAGAGCGTGGCATGGTAGGGACGCGAATCGATATCAACCAGGGGATCACCTTTGCGTACTAGCTGACCCTCTGTATAGTGCACGGCTACGACCAGGCCATTCACCTGGCTGGTAATCGAATCGGTATAGACGGGAGTGACGGTACCGATTGCGTCAAGGTAAACGCCGATGTCACCTTTCTTAGCGGTCGTGCGCGTAATCGTGATTTTCGGCGGCGCAGGCGCGGCTTTCTTCGCGGCATCGTGATGGTGCCAAACCAGCACGACCGCAAGGGCAAAGGCTAGCAGCAACAGAATCCATAGGACCCACGCTACCGTTTTGTGCCGGCGAGATTGAGAACCGTGGGCCGGGAGCTGATGCCCACGGTCGATGAAACGGGGCTCATTGGTGTCAACCGTCAAAAGGGATATCCTGTTTCGGCTTAGACTCGCTCAAAATCCGTGGCAACTAGATGGGTTTCAAATTCGCCTTTGCGACGCCCTCCTGCGGCCAACATTGCCCTTGCCTCCGCGTTCCCGAAACCCGTTCGACACTCCGGTGCTAGAGGAAATCCGTGAACCTATGGATGACTCGGAGGCGCACTTCGTTGCCAAGCCCCCTATCTGTAGCCGACAGATCGGCGTGGAACCGCTCCGGTACCTTGAGCGCGCGGATCCGCCGCCGCAACGGTGGTGATCGAATACAAGGCAAACTGCAGGATATTGCCCCAGCGTGCTGATAAAGACCCGCCACCGTGCGATCGTACCGCCGGCACCGATGCACCAACTGTTCACAATTGCTCAGTTTCGAGTGTGTCATAAAGTTGCGTTTTTTTCGCTAACGATTCGGGGGACTTTGTAACCGGCTATAAGGCAGGCAGTGCTAGTAGGACGGCGAAAGGAAGACCGCGAGCAGAGTTAACGATCTTCATCTCGCCGATGACGAGGCCTTCACACGCTCAGAACCGGAGTCGGTACTGCGCAAATGGTTCCGTAGCCGTGGATCCGCAAGTTACCGCCGTAGGGGTAGCACACGGTGACCAGCAGATCCGCCTTAATCTGCCTTGCTGATTCGTTCAGCATCTTGGGCGTGTCACCGCTGCCGATGAATACGTCCGCCTTGATGCCTAACTGTTGTTGAAGCTCTGCGAGATGCCGGGAGGCGTCGCTGACGAGCGCCTCTTTCCACTTTGCGCTGACGTAAGTGCCGCCGGGGCCCCAAAGCTCCACCCCGGCCGTGACGTGGGCGAGCGTAAGACGGGCGCCGAACTCGGCGGCCATTTGCGCGGCCCACCACATAACAGTGTCACTGCGGGGACCGAGGTCCACCGCGCAGAGTACGTTGCGGATGGCAAGCTCTTGCGCGGGCGATCCTTCCACGTGCGCACTGGTCCAAACCGGGCACTCGCTCCCGCCCAGTACTTTCGCGGTTACAGAGCCCAGCAGGAACTGATTGAACGTGAAGCCATGGGACGGCATCATGATCAGGCCGGCTTTTTCCTCCTGGGCCATCTGCACGATGGTGTGGGCCGGGTCGCCTTTGACCAATGCGGATCGGACGGCAAGGCCATCAAGCGCCGGTCCGAGAGATTGGTCCAAGTTTTTCCGGGCCCGTTTAGCGATTTCCGCCAGCACATCCCAGGCAGCGAACTCGGGGCCGTCCTCCGGGACGCCGGCGGCATGGCTCTGCGCCGTCACTACGTGAAGCATCACGATCTCAGAATGGAAATGGCGGGCGAACATTGCCGCTTGATGAACCACCTCTAGCGAGGTATTCGGGAAATCAACCGGAAGAAGAATCTTTTTGATATTCAGCATGGCGCGCCAGCCGTCTTATTGGCAGATGTTGTGATCTTGTTGTAGCCAAAAGTCAAGAGCTGGGATGGCGGTTCCTGTGCGGGTAACAAGAATCCCGCTCCTTAGTTAAGCAATTCTCAACGACCAGGAGACAACCGATGAGCAAGAGCAAGAAGGATGAGATTAAAGGCACTTTTCCACGAAGTGAAGGGGAAGCCAAAGAGACAGCAAGCCAAGTCACCAACAACCCTGACTCATGAGGCTGAAGGCAAAGCCGAGCACAGGGCCGGCAAAGGTGAAAATGTCGGGCAGATCAAGAAAGTGCCTTACCTTCCCCCGCGAAACTCCCACCAGCAGCCACCTCCGATTTTCGGAAGCTACGAGAAAAGCTAGCCTCGCACATCACCGAATTATATCGTCGCTGCTCGCCTCTGCCCAAGTCTTCGGCGATGCACCCTTGTCCAGGCTGCCCGAAGCCTTCTGTTGCTGGGCAAGTGAACGATTCAATTTCTGGGCTCACAATATCAAGCACTTAGCTGGGCAGATTCGCAGGGGTAATTGGGCAAGCCCTAGAACGCTGGCGTCGCACTGACTTGGCTGCGTTTACCAGGACGGCGACGGCCTCGGCAGAATCGGCGTCAAATCAATTCCTGCCAAACGGTGTCCGGGTGGGCCGCGGCCCAAAAACCGGGATCTGTTTTCCGAGGAGGAACGCAAAGCCGCCAAGTTTCGGCTTAACTATGGGGATTAGTGAAGCTCGCCCCAAGTCCCGCCAATCCGTGGTCCACCGTGCTGGCTAGCTGTTGTCGTTATGCGGCTTGTCTCCACTCGACGTTGTAACTTCTCGTCGGAACGGATCTTTCTCGGCGGCATCTAGACTGCTGAGCAGTGGTTCGATGATCATTGTCTTTAGCTCCTGTTCGCTCGTAAGATCTGTCAGCTTCGTCACGGCGAACCAAAACGAATCGAACGCTATCGCCAACTCAACATCCGCATTCTGTCGTGAGGAGGACGAAGAAGTCGGGCGTGGAAGTATTTGCGTCAGCCCACACAGTCCAACTTCCGGGCGAGCGAATAAGGGCCAGCGCGCTCTGCGTGAGATTCTCGAGGCTTTTATAGAAGCTGGCTGGCCTGCGGCTCAACATCTTGCTTACAGAATCGACGAAATTCACCGTTAGAGATTCCCGCCGTAGTCCTATATCCGGTACAAGAAGAGCCCCGTAAACGCACTTCGTAGAAGCGGAACAACGGTAGTTTGCCACGTGATAAAGGATCGTCCCGGATGACTAATCAGAAGCCGACTTGAGCCAGCCCGCGGTGCGGCCGACGCATTCTCGTGGCTGCTGAGCCGGCGCCGGCGTCGTGACCGTGCCTCACCATCTATATTCCGAAAGGGAGGTGGATAAACCGAAACTTGGAGAGCTCCCTATCAATGGTTGCTAAAAGGAGCCGGTAAACTGCTGATAAGTCCTCGGAAACGCGCTTGTTGTCAGGTATTCAGTTATCCGTGGATTGTCGGCAAACCCTTCCCTTACCGGTTCCTTGCGCTCCTAGGCAATCGTGGCGACCGATCGCTGGGCACTCCCCTTGCTCACATTGAGGGTTCGACATACTTGGGACCACGAAAGCCCTTCGCGGCGTAGTTCGGCCACGCGCGCAGAATCAATCTCGACGCGGGGCCTTCCGAACTTCTTGCCCTTCGCTCTGGCGTTTCGCAGGCCGGCGCGAACTCGCTCCTGGATGAGCGACCGCTCGAACTCCGCCATGGCGCCGATGATCTGGAACATCAGCCGATCCGGAATCTAAGCCCAGAATTATCTACTACTCTGGTTTGCCAAAAAGGATAGGGCTTCCTGGTTCGATGCCTCAGGCTCGTCGGTCGGATAGATGTGGCTCGCGCGTTCAAACAGCCTCAGTCGAGCGCCCGAGATTTTCCGCGCGAGAATACGTCCGTTCTCTGGAGGCACCAACTGATCCTTCTCGCCGTGGAGCACCAGCGTCGGAACGCGAATGTTGTGGAGCCGGTCGAAAGAACTCCACGCGAGGACTCCTTGGATCTGCGCGAGGTACCCGGCCGCCTGCGGGAAGGTTCTTCGGCGGATCGCGAGATCCTCGTCGATGCGGGCGCGCGGCGTAGACGTGCTGTAGATGAAGGGAACCATCGCTTCCACGCC
>JBEKCJ010000144.1:0-6916 GCA_050014935.1 Candidatus Korobacteraceae bacterium | reverse complement strand
CCCTTCCGCACCGTCCACATTCACGGCCTGGTGCGCGACGCCGATCGCCAGAAGATGTCGAAGACCAAGGGCAACGTGATGGACCCCATCGAGATCATCGAGAAGTACGGCACCGACGCGGTGCGCTTCACCATGGCTGCCATGGTCGCGCCCGGCGGCGACATCGCTTTCTCCGAAAGCCGGACCGAAAGCTATCGCGCCTTCGCCAACAAGATCTGGAATGCCGCGCGCTTCCTGTTCATGAACGTCGACCGCGCGACGGAAGCTGGGCTGTGGTCGCTGGCGGAGTTCAAGGCGTCTCAAAATGCAGATTCGGGTGGATCAAAGGGTGTTCACGGCTTCAAATCCGAAACCCTCGAAGACCGCTGGATTCTCTCCCGCTTCAACCGCGTCGCGCAGGAAATTCACGATGCCCTCGATACCTTCCGCTTTCACGAAGCCGCCCACGTGATCTATCACTTCTTCTGGGGCGAGTTCTGCGACTGGTATCTGGAGCTGATCAAGCCTCGCCTGATGTCCGACGATCGCGAAGCCGCGCGCGCGGCCTATGCGAACCTGATCGGCATCTTCGAAGGCGCATTGCGGCTGTTGTCGCCGTTCATGCCGTTCATCACCGAGGAACTCTGGCATGCCGTCTATGATGGCCAGCCACCGGCCAAGTCAATTGCGCTATCGCGCTATCCGCTGGCCGATCCCGCGCAGATCGACACCGACGCCGAAACCGCGATGGCGATCCTGCAGGACTTGATCGTCAGCGTTCGCAACGTTCGCGCCGAGCTGAAGGTCGAGCAAAAGCAGAAGGTGGCGATCGAAGTCTTTGCCGCAGGCGATGACGTTCGTTCCATGCTGGAGAGCAATCGCAGCGCAGTAGAGCGGCTGGCGAACGTCGAAGCCATAACCTTTGTCGACCAGTCGCTGGCCAAAGCCTCAGGCGCGCGCAGTACGGCCCGCTTCGATGTGCGCGTGCTCTTTGAGCGCAAGATCGATGTCGTGGCCGAGCGCGACCGGCTGAGCAAAGAGCTGGAAAAACTGACTGGAGAAATGACGCGAGCAACCGCGCAATTGGGAAACGAAGCGTTTCTTTCCAAGGCGCCCGCGAAAGTCGTCGCGGGCCTCAAGACGCGCAAAGCGGAAGTAGAGATGCTGATCGAAAAGATCAAAACCGCCCTGGCCGAGTTGGGGCTAGGCTTCTAGGTCGAGTGACAACTCTGCAGCAACTGTTTTGGTACTGTATCGGGGCAGGACTTTTGGCGACATCGCGAAATTGGGTCTGTGTCAGGGCCCGACTTGTAGTTGCGTCGCCGGATGGTTCGGGTTGTGTCAGGGCACGACTTTAGTCGTGCCGAAAGCGATCATCAGAACCCGGGGGCTTTAGCCCCTGCGGGGATCGTCGTGCTTTTCGATCGCATCGCGGATGGGCGTGTCGTCCTACACTGTCCGCAGCGCGGCGCCCCCGCCCCACAACGTGGGACGACGCAGTTTAGCCCAGCACGAAGTGCTGGGTAAGGGTTAGTAATAGATGTAGGTCCCGGCAGGGACCACAGGCCCGCGAGAATATGGACTGGACAAACCGCCGCATCACCGCCATTCTGGAGAACGCGCTGCTCGAGGACCGCGCCACGCGCGACGCCACCTCCTACGCCTGCATTGACGTCAACCAGCGCGCCTCCGCCACCATCCTGGCCAAGCAGGACTGCGCACTCTCCGGCCTCGGCTGCGTCCACCGCATCCTCGACGTCTTCGCCATGCTTGACGGCACCGTCACCTCGCATCCCGAGGTCACCAGCCACACCGAAATCTTCGATGGCGTGCGTCTGCGCAAAGGTCAATCCATCGCCGTGGTCGTACACAACGCTCGCGTCATCCTCTCCTGCGAGCGCGTCATCCTGAACATCATGCAGCGCATGAGCGGCATTGCCACCCTCACCCGCCGCTACGTTGAGGCTGTGGAAGGCACTGGCACTGTCATCCTCGACACTCGCAAGACCGCGCCCGGCCTGCGTGTGCTCGACAAGTATGCGGTCACTTGCGGCGGCGGCCATAACCATCGCCTCGATCTCAGTGACGGCGTGCTCATCAAGAACAATCACATCGCGCTGGCGGGCGGCGTCCTGCCGGCGCTGGATCGCGCCCTGCGCAACCGCCGCGGCTCGGAGACGGTGGAGATTGAGGTGCGCTCGCTGGATGAACTCGAACAGGTGCTGGCGCACGGCGCAGAAGCCGTCCTGCTCGACAACATGACGCCCGAGCAGGTGCGCGAGGCAGTGGAACGGGTTCGCAGCCTGAAGCTGGCGGTGCCGCTGGAGGCTTCCGGCGGCATCACGCTGAACAACGTTCGCGCCTACGCCGAAACCGGCGTCAACTTCATCTCGGTTGGCGCGCTGACCCACTCCGTCCCCGCAGTCGATCTCAGCATGAGGCTCGCGCCGGTGTGAGGAAGGGGGCTCTTAGCTCTTAGCTGTGGCTCGCAGCTCAAAGCTACCTATTCCGTGCGTCTTCCCGCATAATCTTCCTATCGCCCGCACGGCACCAACTCGCATGGACACCCGCTCCGACGGCTCAACCGACGCGCGTCTCAGCCGCATCGTGCGCCTGCTGAGCGACAACGCCACCGTCGTCATCAGCGGCCAGCGCATCGCGGAAGAGCTTGGTACCTCACGCTCCGAAGTGTGGCGCGCGGTGCAACATCTGCGCGAGCTGGGCCTCAAGATCACCGGCCATCTGGCCACTGGATATCAACTGGACGCCATGCCTGATCTCTTGCTTCCCGATATTCTCGCTCCCCTCGTCAGCGGGACCATCTTCTCCTCCCATATTCATCACTACTTCAGCATCGGCTCCACTAACGTTGCAGCCATGCAGGCTGCTGCCGACGGCGAACCTGAGGGCGCCGTGTTTCTTGCCGAAGAGCAGACTGCCGGTCGCGGACGCGGTGGCCATAGCTGGGAATCGGAGCAATCGGTCGGCATCTACTGTTCTGTCGTGTTGCGTCCGGAGATGGCGCCCGCCGACGCGCTCTTTCTCTCGCTGATGACCGGCCTTGCGATGGCCGACGCGATCAAGCAGACTACGGGCCTCGACCCTGACCTGCGCTGGCCCAACGATGGCCTGCTCGGCGGTCGTAAATTTTGCGGCATTCTCACCGAGATGAATGCCGAGCCCACGCGCGTGCGTTACGTCGTCATCGGCATCGGCCTCAACGTCAATCACACTTCGTTTTCCGGCGAGCTGGAACCCATCGCGACCTCGCTGCGCAAGGAGAGTGGGCGCGAGTGGTCGCGGGTTGCGCTTGCCGCCGCTCTGCTAAAATCGCTCGACGGGCACTACCACAAGCTGGTTGAGGACGGCCAGAACGCTCGCACCGCCATTCTGCAGGAGTTCGAAAAGCGCTCCTCGTTCGTCCGCTCCCGGCACGTTCGTATTGACGACAATGGCGGCTACGAAGGCGTCACCGAGGGCCTGGATGAGCGCGGCTTCCTGCTGTTGCGCACCGATAATGGCTTGCGGACGGTGCTGTCGGGCAACGTCCGCGCGCTGGATGGAAAGTAGATCATGCTCCTGGTTCTCGATGTGGGAAACAGCAATACCGTGCTCGGCGTTTTCCAGAGCACGTCGGCCGATCCCGGCGCGCCCTACGGGCCGCTGATCGCGCACTGGCGCGTTTCCACAACCAAGACGCAAACCGTGGACGAGTACGGCGTGCTGTTCCGCAATCTGTTCGCGATGAATGGCATTGAGTTCACCTCCGTGCAGGGCACCGTGATTTCCTCGGTGGTGCCGCCGCTCGATTCCATCTTGCGGGAAGTTTGCGAGCGCTATTTCCAGTCGCGCCCGCTGTTCATCGAACCGGGCGTGAAGACCGGCATGCCGGTGCATTACGACAATCCCGCCGAAGTGGGCGCTGATCGCATCGTCAACAGCGTCGCCGCATTCGAGAAGTTCGGCGGCCCATGCATCATCGTAGACTTCGGAACCGCGACCACTTTCGATGTTGTCTCGAAAAAAGGTGAGTACATGGGCGGCGTGATCACGCCCGGCATCGGCATTTCGGCTGACGCGCTCTTCTCCCGCACCGCCCGTCTGCCGCGCGTTGATGTCCGCAAACCCCCGCGCGTGCTCGCCACCAACACCGTCAATAGCGTTCAGTCGGGCCTCTACTACGGCTATCTCGGATTGATCGACGGCATTCTGGAGCGGCTGATCGCGGAGTTGAACGACAACGTGACTGTAGTCGCCACCGGCGGCCTGGCGGCGCTGATGGGCGGAGGCTCCAAATACATTCGCGAGATCGACGACCTGCTCACCCTGGAAGGCCTGCGAATCATCTATGAGCGCCATCAGGCGCATAGCAAGCGCCGCGGCGAAGGCGCGGCAGCGAGCGTTCCGGAATCGCAGGAGAGCGCAAGCACAAAGTCCAGAAGGAAAGGCTAACCGCTGGCACGGATGCGAGGGTATGTGGGTTTTGATAGCGTCGCCCCATGCTTCATGAAGGATTCTGGAACGCTGTAACTGGAGTCTCGCGATTGCGAGACGGAAGATGATAGCCCCGCCCTTCAGGGCGGAGTAGGCTCCCATTTTGCGAATTGAGCCCCGCGGGGGCGGCACAAACATCGTTGGAAGCTGGCTCCCCCCTTCACATCGTGGAAAACTACTTCAACTACTTCACGGAAATCGAGGAGCACTTCCAGCGCCGCCGCGGCACGCTCCTGCTGATGTCCCCCCTCGATTGGGCGCTGATGGAAACCTGGAAGGACGCAGGCATTCCGTTGCAAGCGGTCCTGCGTGGCATCGATGTAACGTTCGACAAATGGGAGCGCCGGCCGCGCAAGACCCGCAAGGTAAACGGTCTCGCCTTCTGCGCGCAGGAAGTACTGGCCTCGGCCGAAGAGCTGAAGGAAGCTGCCGTCGGTGCACCCGCGCATGATCACGATAAAGCGAAGCGCGACACCGGCCTCGATCAATCTGCCGTGGCCGAATATCTGAAACGCAACGCAACCCAGCTCGATCGGCTCCAGTTGCCCGGCTCGGCGCACGCACTCGCGCAACAAACTGCCGCAACTCTGCTAGGCTTGGCCGAGTCGCTCTCTCAGGAGAAACCGCTGCGAATGGAGGACCTGGAGCGGCGGCTTACGATTGCCGAAGAGAAGCTCTTCGCCGCGCTGCTGGCCGCCACGCCCGACGAAGCGCTGTATCAAGTGCGCTCTGACGCTGACCATGACCTGGCGCCCTATCGTCGCAAGATGACCGCGCCGCAGATCGAACAACTGCAAAAGCAATACATCCACAAGCGGCTCTTCGAGCAGTATCATGTGCCGCGTTTGAGTTTGTTTTACATGTAAGCTGGGACTCACCTCGCGGATCGTTCCGGTTTGTATCAGGGCACGACTTTGAGTGGTGCCGAAGAAGGCTAAGAATAGACTAGGGCTTCAGCCCCTGCGGAATCTGCTCTGTCAGGGGCTAAAGCCCAATTTCTTTGGCGACCGGTCGGCACGGCTAAAAGCCGTGCCCTGATACAAACCACTCTATGAGATAGGTTAGTAATTGGAGATTTCTTGCAACTGCAAATCGAAAAACTGGTCTATGGCGGCGAAGGCCTGGCGCGGCTTCCTGCCGACGAGCACGGGCGCGGCAAGGCTGTCTTCGTGCCGTTCGTACTTCCTGGCGAAGAAGTCGAAGCTTCACTACTCCAGGGCCGCCCCGGATTCGTTCGCGCCACGCTCGACCGTGTCCTTACTCCTTCCGCCGATCGCGTCGAGCCGGCCTGTCCCTACTTCACCCGCTGCGGTGGTTGTCACTACCAGCACATTGACTACGCCGCGCAACTTCGCCACAAAGCCGAGATCCTCCGCGAAACCCTGCGCCGCACCGCCAAGCTCGACTTGCAGCAGGACATCATCCTGCACTCCGCCGAGCCGTGGGGCTATCGCAATCGCACCCGCATGCATGTGCATCATCAGCCGCAATTCGCGCTTGGTTACTTCCGTCACAACTCGCATGCCCTGCTGCCGGTGGAGCGTTGCCCCATCAGTTCCCCTCTCATCAACCAGGCCATCGCTGCCGTCTGGACTGTCGGTCGCCGCAAGGGAGTTGTGCCCGACACCTTGCACGGGTTGCAGTTCTTCACCGACCACGATGACACGAAATTGCTGATCGAGCTCTATGTGCGGCCGGAAGCCGCTGTCACCCGTCAGCCCTTGGCTGTCCGCTCGAAGACGGCATCTAGCCCTGACGAAGCACGCAGCAGCGCAAAAGCGATGCAGACGTTCGCTGCACAGGTGGGCAACTTCCTGCCCCAACTCACCGGTGTGGTCGTTGTCTCGGCGTCGCCGGTAGAAGACGAATCTCGCCTCCACGCCCCGCTAACCTCGGTCCATTCAGAAACATTTCAAGCCATCGGCGAACAATCTCTCATGTACCACGCTGTGGGAGCCGACTACCGGGTCAGCGCAGGTTCCTTCTTTCAGACCAATCGCTTTCTCATCGACAAGCTGGCCGAGACCGTCGTTACCAACCGCACCGGCCGCGCCGCGCTGGACCTTTACGCCGGCGCCGGGCTGTTCACCCAGCGCCTGGCGCGCAACTTCGATCAAGTGTTGGCCGTGGAATCTTCTCCACACTCTTTCGCCGACCTCCAGCGCAACGTCCCGGCCAATGTGAACTGCATCCGGTTGACAACCGAAACCTTCCTCGCCGAACGTTCTTCCAAGCTGGCACTCGATCTCGTGGTCCTCGATCCGCCGCGGGCCGGTCTGGGCGAAAAGGCAACCGCCGCGCTCAGTCGCATGTCCGCCTCCTATGTGACGTACGTCTCATGTGATCCGGCAACCCTCTCGCGCGACCTCCGCGTGCTGCTAGAATCGGGCTATCGGGTTGAGCAGGCGCACCTGGTGGACCTGTTTCCGCAGACGTATCACAT
>JBEKCJ010000143.1:0-6921 GCA_050014935.1 Candidatus Korobacteraceae bacterium | reverse complement strand
CTGAAAGAGAGAAAGGAATGCCTCCTGGATAATCTCCTCGCCGTCGGCGCGGGCCAGACCGATGGAGAGCGCGTAGCGAAGGAGTGGGGCCCGAAGCTGATCGAACAAGGCAATGACTTGTTCTTCGTGCTCAGAGCAAGCGACTCTGTTCTCCCGGCATTCCGCTGGGGAGAGAGTGAGCTCTATCACCGGGTTGGAAAAATCAGATGTCACGCTGGCTGGACCCCACGTTAGTAAATTCCTGCTGCGGGCGCTTCGTTCAGCCTTTTTTCTGCGAAAGGAACCACTCATTGCATCCCAAGAGCCGCCCGATACGATTAACCCTGAACAAATCAGCCGTCCGGGGAATATTCTAACGTAGCTGCACGGCGCTTCTGTATTGAGCTGCGGTCTGGGGTCTGGGGTTTCAGGGTCAATTTCTATGGGTAAGATTCGGTGTGGGGTATTGCTTTGTGTAGTCCTGGCTGTTGGGCCCGCCGCCTTCGCGCAGAGCAACCGGGGCGAGCTGCATCTTGCGGTGACTGATCCAGCCGGCCTCGGCGTGAAAGCCACCATTCAGATCACCAGCGAGGCCAATCAGTATCACAACAGCTTGATCACCAGCGATCAGGGAACGCTCAGCGTGCAGCGCCTGGCTTACGGGGTCTACCAGCTCACCATCCAGCAACCCGGTTTTGCACCGGTTTCGGAGTCAGTCAACGTTCATTCGACTGTACCTATCGATTACGCAATCAAACTGAAGGTGGCCGCCGTACAGGAATCGGTGACGGTAAAGGGACAAGGAACTTTGCTGGATCCCGATCAGGCCGGATCGGTGAACGAGATTGGGACTGCGGCGATTCAGGACCGGCTCACATCCTTGCCGGGCCGGTCCATCCAGGACCTGGTGAACACGCAGCCGGGCTGGCTGTATGAAGGCAACGCCGTGTTGCACCCGCGCGGCTCCGAATATCAAACGCAGTTTGTGGTGGACGGCATTCCGCTCACCGACAACCGCTCTCCCAGTTTTGGGCCGGAGATTGGCGCGAACGATGTGGATTCCATGACCATCTATACCGCCGGATTTCCCGCTGAGTATGGCCGGAAAATGGGCGGCGTGGTTGAAGTCAACACGCTGCGCGACCCACAGCCGGGCTGGCACGGACAGTTTGTATTATCTGGCGGCAGCTTCGACTCGGCTGGCGCGTTCGCACAGATGCAGTATGCGTGGGGCAAGAATGTTTTCGGGTTTAGCGCTTCCGGCGCCGAAACGGCCCACTATCTGAATCCTGTAGTTCCAGAGAATTACACGAACACCGGAACCATCGGCGATTTTTCCGTCAATTATCAGCGCGACTTGACTCCCAATGACCGGATCAACTTCATCGCCCGGTATGAACTGTCGCGCTATCTGCTACCCAACGAGATCGTGCAACAGACTTGGTGCTATCCCCCAGGCGTAACCACCGGCCCTCCTTGCCAGCAGCAGAATGCCAACAACTTTGAAACCATGGGTGCGCTCTCCTACCGGCACATTTTCTCTACCAATGTGGTCGGCGAATTTCGCGGCATGCTGCGCAATAACGGCAACGACTTCTACTCCAATGCTCTGTCCACTCCGATTATTTTGTTTCAGCACAACTGGTTCAACGAAGGTTATTTCGCGGGGACGGTCACCATCGACCATGGGCGCAATGAATGGAAGATGGGCGTCGAGTCGGACAACACGTTCCTGCATGAGAATTTCAACTACACCATCACCGACCCTTCGCAGTTCGACCCCGGCACCACGCTGAACTTCACTTTCCCAGGCGCTTATCCCGGCCAAGGCCAGCGGCCAGATCTGGAGCAGTCGGCCTTCGTCCAGGACCAGATTCGTATGGGGAACTGGACGGCGAATGTGGGACTACGTTATGACCACTATCAACTGGTGCTCAACAAGTGGGCCGTGGATCCTCGCCTGGCCATCTCACGCTACTTCCCGGCGATTGGCTTGCTTGCGCACTTCTCCTACGACCGCGTTTTCCAGACGCCGTCGTTTGAGAACCTGCTCCTCGCGAGCTCATTTGAAGTTGAATTCATCAATCCGGATGTGCTGCGCTTACCCGTCGTGCCTTCGCAAGGCAACTACTACGAAGCTGGCGTGTCCAAGACGTTCGGCAACAACCTTCGTGTAGACGCTAACTATTATTTGCGAACGGTCGCCAACTACGCCGACGACGATCAGATCGACAACACGACCATCAGCTTTCCAATTGCATTCCAGAAAGCGATCATCTATGGCGCGGAAGGAAAAATCACCGTGCCCAACTGGCACAAGCTTTCCGGCTTCGCCAGTTATTCCTATATGGTCGGCAACGCGTGGTTACCGGTATCGGGCGGCCTGTTTATTGGCGAAGACGCGCAGGCGGCGATAAGCCAAACCACCGGCCATTTCCCTGATTCCCAGGATCAACGCAATACACTGTTCACGCGCTGGGTCTATCAGGTTAAGCCGCGCTTCTGGTTTGCTGGTGGAGTCCAATATGGCACCGGGTTGCCGTTTGACTTCCAGGGCACCGAGCAGGAAGCACTGGCGGAGTACGGCCCGCAAGTCATCAGTCGCATCAATTTCGCCCGCGGCCGCATCTACCCTTCGCTACTGCTCAGCGCCTCAGCCGGTGCCGACGTTTACAAGTCCGACAAGATGAACGTGCGCTTTCAGATCGATGGGCAAAACCTGACGAATGTGCTGAATGTCATCGACTTCGGCGGGCTTTTCTCGGGCAACGCCATCGGACCGTCGCGCAGTTTTTCCATGCGTCTCACCACCAATTTCTGACGCCGGGCGGACAGCAGATTCAGTTACGACCTGCCGAAGAGGCGAAAATAAATCTTCAGCAATGCTGATCTTTCTTGCGGCGGCCGCGCCTGCTGCCACTCATAGATCTGCCGCTCCGAGTCCCGGAGCCGTTCGAGAAATTGATCGTCACTGATTCGCTGCCTGGCAATCAGTTCGCGATGTTTCTGTCGCATCACGCGACGGCCGCGAAGTCCCGCCATCAATCCCCGGAAATAGACGCCCGACGTCCCGTTCCGCAGCGCAAACGCCAGCCACAGACACTGATACATTACGATCCGAGGCAGCAAGCGCACAAAGACCTGCCGCGGATAGTCCTTGGTCAGGAGATAAATCTGGTTGCGCGTGATGTACTCGATGACGCGCGGATGCAGAGTATCGCCCAGGGTCGCGCTACCGATGTGATAAGCCACTGCGTCCGGCCGATACACTCCGCTATATCCCAGCAACTGCACCCGCAAGGCAAGGTCGAGATCGTCGAGATAAGCGAAGAAATCGGCGTCCAGCCCGCCGCTGGCTGCAAAAGCCTCGCGCCGGTACAGTACTGCTGCGCCACAACCTGCCAGTACCGGCATGGCGCGATCGAACTGGCCTACGTCGGGATCATGATTGCCCAGCCGATACGCGCCGCCCGCCATCAGCATCGCATCTCCGGCCCCGTCAAGATGAGTGCGCTGCGTAGCCCGCAGCAACTTACCAGTGGCGAAGCCGAGCTTGGAGTCGGCGTCAAGCGCCGCGACCAACTTCGCTATGTAATCGGGCGCAAGCTCGATGTCGTTATTCAGCAGAAGAACATAGCGCGATTCGGTTGCCGAGACGGCGCGGTTGATGGAGCCGGTGGTGCCTTCGTTGGCCGGGAGTTCAATGCGGCGGGTATTCCGGGGCAGCGGATCGGGAAGAACTTTTCCTGCCGGCGCTTCGTTCTCGATGACAACGATCTCCCAGCCATCCGGCGGAAGGGTCTGCGCTTGGATGAAATCAATGCAGCGAGCGGTGAGATCAGGACGATGCAGCGAAGGAATGGCGATGGCGACGGTCTTCACGCGGCCCTGCTGGCGATTGTACACATGCCCTTTAGCTTTCGCTGCGTGATAGTACGCCACTGCCCGAGCTGGAAACGCCCCCATCCAGCCTGCGGGACGCTGCCGTCTGAAAGGCGGAAAGCAACTCCTCATCGGTGTGAAAAAGCAGATCGCGATCGTTCATCTGGTCCGACAGCCCACCCACCGCCGACACGATGGCCGGCCGTTCGAGCAGCCTAGTGCGGGCCAGCACACTCGAGGACCATATTTCGGAGTAGGGAAGCACCACCCAGTCAGCCGCCGTAATCCAGGTATCGAAGTCTTCGTCGCTCACGAACGATTCCTTCAGGTGCAAGTTGGGATCTCCGGCACAAAACTGTTGCAGCTCCGCAAGATATCGTTGGTTCTCGCTATTGGATACTCGCACTGAGCCGACGACGTAAAGCTCAGCATCCGGCGAACCCGAGCGAGTGAATGCCTGCATCGCTCGATGAAATCCTTTGTGGCGCTGAATGAAACCGATGCTGAGAAAAATCAGCTTGTCTTGCGGAATTCCGAGGTGTCGGCGCGCAGTCGCACGCGTATGGCTACAGAACTTCTGGAAAGCATCGTGGTGACTGCGTATCTCAACCTGCGACGCCGGCAGTCGCATGTGGTAGTGCTGTTGGAAGTGCGCCAGTTCGGTTGCGGTGTGAAAAATGATTTTCGGCGCCAGCTTCCATTGCCACTTGTACAGCCAGCCCTGCTTGCCGGGGATGTACGGAATTTCGTGGGCGACGAGCTCAATCTTGCGCGTCCGCAAGAACAGCAGCATGAAGCTAAGAGTGGTCTTCAGCGTCTCCCAGCGGCGTTCGCGCTCGAAGGGATGAGCATAGAAGAACGTCCACTGGTACTGGATGCTGACTTTGTCGTAATACGGGATTAGGTCAAACAGCTTCAGGATTTTGGCGCCACCGCGGAGGTCCCACGCAAAATCCACGTTACCGTGCGCGTCGGGAGAAACTATGTCCACGATGTGCCCCTGGGCGCGAAGCTGGGCCACGGCCTGCTCGGCATAGGCGGCAATGCCGCAATGCGTGGGCGCGTAGGTGGAAACCATCAGATAGCGCAAGACAACTCCAGCATACTACTGCCTCTCAAATGCCAGTGACGGAAGGAGACCTTCGCGAAGCATGAGTCAGCGCTCCTGGCAGGAGATTACGGACGGCCTGCGCGGCATCGGCCGCAATCAGCGACCAGGCGTAGCGCTCGACCGCCAGTTTTCGTGCATTTGCCCCCAACTGTTCGCAGGCGGCGGGATCGTTGAGCAGTTCTTCTATGCGAGCGACAAATTGCTCGGCGGGGCAAACTATGCAGTCGTCGGGCGCAAGCTCCAGTCCGCGAGCTCCCGCCGGAGTGGAAACTACAGGCAGCCCGGCGGCAAAGTAGTCGAGCATTTTGAGATTGGTGCCTGAGCCGGAGAACATGGGATTCAGCGCGATGTCGGCGGCACGGTAAAAGGAGAGCCGCTGCTCAGCCGCGACGGTTCCCAGCCAAGTGACATTCTCGGGCGCACGCTGGCCACGTGAGGCTTGGTAAGAATCCTTGACGCCGCCGGCAATCGCAAGGGTGCAGTTGGGCAGCCTGGGCGCAATCTCTTGCACCAGGAATGCCGCGGCTTCGGTGTTAGGCCCATAGCCGCTGCCGATGAAGATCAATACCGGCTCGTCAGGCGGCAATCCCAACTCTTGTCTCGCCCACGCTTGTTGCTCGCGGCTGGCGGGCTGAATCTCCTCTACATCGACACCGTTGGGAACGAGGACGATCTTGTCTCGCGCGATTCCGTAGAGAGCAACAAATTGGTCGGCATCGTCGTTCGAGCATACAAAGATGAGATCGGCCTCGCGGCACAAATCCCCTTCCAGCTCGCGAACTTCCTCGACCAGCTTCCGTCCGGCGGCTGTGTCGTTCAGGATCTGTCGCTTCACGATGTATTCGCAGTTGTGGGCATCGTAAATCAGCTTCTGATCGGGCCGCCGAGGCACATAGGGATAGACCCAGGGATGCGAGATGACGACGGCCTCGGCATCGCTGCCGTGCTCTTGCGCCATGCGCTGAAAGCGCGGTGAATACCTCAGCAACCTGGGAATGGTGACATCGATGGTGGTCTTGCCGCCGGTGGCGCGCTGGAAGCGGCGATCGCGTGCGAAGTGCGGCTGCGTCAGTGGCGTGACACACTCCCGGAAGTGCGGCGCCAGCAGCTGATCGCGGTACGCCGGTCCCGGCCAGTCATAAGCCCCGACATAGGTGATGTCGAAGTCCAGCATGGCGAGATGGCGATAGAGCTCATAAATGCGAACGCGGCCGCCGCCGACCGGCGGATCGAGCACTTGATTGTCAGCCACTAGGAGCGAAGTGTAGTTGCGCTCCGGCGTGGGGCTTGCCGCTGACCCCCAGTGCGTTCGCGGAGGAGATGCAGCATCGATCAGGCGCTCCACTACGTTGTCCCAGGACTGCGACGGCGCGCTCTGATACGCCTGCTCGCCCATCTCGCGCGCCAGTTGGCGATTGGCTGCCAGGATTCCCATGGCTCCGGCAATCTCCACGGGATCGGGATCGACGACAAATCCGGAGCGGCCATTTTGCACCATTCGCGCGGGCTCGCCGGAGTCCTTGCAGACGATGACTGGCTTGTGGCTCAGCATTGCCTCGACGGCGATGTAGCCAAAGTCCTCATCTTTGGGAACGAATAGAACCGCGAGTGCGCCGGCGTAGAGCTTCAACATTTCCGCGTCGCTCACGAAGCCCAGAAAACGTATTCGCGGATCGTTGCCGGCCAGCTTGCGAAATTCCTGTTCGTCCTCTCCGGAGCCCGCAATCAATAGCGGAATGTCGCCGGAAAAACTCTGCATGGCGCGGATGGCGAGGTCGACCCTCTTCCACCGATGCAAACGGCCAGGCAGCAGGAAGTACTCCTGTCCTGCGCAATACTGGCCCTGGGTGAAGACCGGCGGATAAAGCACCTCGGCATCAAAGCCGTTGTAGAGCTTCAGGCGGCGACTAACTTCATGGCCGATGCTGAACAGCTTGCGCACGCGCGAA
>JBEKCJ010000142.1:0-7046 GCA_050014935.1 Candidatus Korobacteraceae bacterium | reverse complement strand
AGCCGGCCCGATGACGCGGCCGCTAAGGTCTTGGCAGCCTATGATGTGGGATGCCGGCGGTTTGACTCGGCCATCGGTGGGCTGGGCGGATGTCCTTTTGCGCAGGATGTTCTGGTAGGCAACATCCCAACGGAAACGCTGCTGGAGGCCTTGCGCAGCCGCGGTGCGGATTTGCCGATCCAGAAGCCGATCGCCGAAGCGCTGCGTCTGGCACGCGAGATTGGTGATAGATTCAGCGGGCCGAAGATGTGAGAGAAGCCGCTGTTCGCCATTCGCTTTTCGCCAGAAGATTTTGGGAGCTGGCCCGCTTTCTCGTTTCAGGAAGATCAGGAAACTATGGTGGAATCAAAGAGCAATTACCAGACCCTGACGCTCACCCATGAAGCATCGCTGGCGACGATCACGCTGAACCGGCCCGACAAACGCAACGCGATCAGCTTCCACCTGGTTGACGAATTGTTGCGCGCGCTGGCTGAGGTCGAAAGATCGCACGCACGGGTACTCATTCTCACCGGTGCGGGTAAAGCCTTCTGCTCCGGCATGGACCTGGACGACCTGCGCGCGATGGCCGGTCTGTCGCCGGAAGAGAGCCAGGACGATGCGATAAGGCAGGCGCGGCTGATGCGGACGCTGTTCCGCACGTTATATGACTTTCCCACGGTGACCATCGCAGCGGTCAATGGTCCCGCTCTTGCCGGCGGGTGTGGATTGGCAACGCTGTGCGACTTCACCCTCGCGTCAAGCGAGGCGAGGTTCGGCTACACCGAGGTTCGCATCGGATTCATCCCGGCAATCGTCTCGGCGTTTCTAGTGCGCCAGATCGGCGAGAAGCGCGCGCGCGATTTGCTATTGACGGGACGCATCCTCCATGCCGAGGAGGCATTCCAACTGGGATTAGCGAATGAAGTCGTCGCGGCCGGCAAGCTTCTGGAGCGCGCGCGCGAACTCGCAGCCACTCTGGTGCAGAACTGCCCCACATCGCTGCTGAGCACCAAGCGGCTGCTGAAGAATTTTTCCGCCAAGGAACTGGATCGCGAGCTCGACGCTGCGGTGGAAGAGAACGCGCGCATCCGCAGCACGGCGGACTTCCGTGAAGGGGTTAGCTCTTTCTTGGAGAAGCGAAAACCGCGCTGGACGGGGCAATAGGAGGGGCCGTTTCGGGAACAATGGCGCGGGACAACCGAATTGGGCGCAGTGGATGAATTCCCCTGGCTCCCAACCAGCAGGACTCCCCCATATCTTGTTACAATTCCTCTCTTCGAGCATTTCGGGAGAAATTTGCCTGAAGGGTTCTGGCTGACAGCCAAAGCTGTGGCTGCCGAGGAAGATGCCGGGCTTGGATAAGGGACACTTTACGAACGCGGGAGGCTCTGTCAAAGAGGCAAGCCGCGGCGAACACAGGGAGAAAATGATGAGATTTTGTTTGCATTCCATGGCTGCGGGATTAGCGGCAGTCTTGCTGGTACCCATGCCGGGCCGCACGCAGCAGCCAGCCACCGCGCCGGCACAGCAGGCGCCGTCCGCGTCCAAGCAGGCACCGGCGGCGCAGCCAGAGCAGGCGATGCAGGGGAAGGCTTCGCAAGCGCCAATTCAGCCGGTATTGTCCGGCCCGTATCCGGTAATGAGCAAAGCCGCTTTAGAACGCGGGCGTCAGCTTTTTGAAATGTTTAGTCATACCCAGACAAGCGAATTGTGGGCGGCCCTTTCGGAGAACCTAAGGACCCTTTCGGACAAACAGGCTGCTCGGGCCAAGAAAGGAACCGGCAAAGAGGCATTTGCCGAGATCAACAAAAAATTGCGCGACGCAATGGGGCCGGAGACCCAGATGCTCGAGGAGAATATAGTTCCGTACCTGTTCGCGCCGGATACGGTCTACTCCCGGCTGTCGACATTCGGCAAGACTCGGGTCCCCGTCATAACCACTATCATTTTCAACCAGCGTGGCGACATCGATGACTTCCCGCCGCCGAGGCCGATGCAGACCGTCGCCGAAGGCCGCTACGCCGGCTACGAGGATACCGCCAAGCTGCATTTGCCCTTCCAGGGCGAGTGGCTGGTGTACCAGGGAGGACGCAATGTCTTCAACGACGGATACGCCATATCCGACGAATTGCGTTACGCCATGGACTTCGTGTATCTGAAAGACGGCCGGCTATTCTCCGGAGCGGGTGGAATGGGCAGCAAGGCCGAGGATTATTATTGCTTCGGTCAACCCATCCTGGCGCCCGCCGATGGCACGGTCGTCAAGGCGATAGGGACCTTCAACGATTACGCGCCCGGCAAAGCCGCCGGCGATCCGCCAGACGGCAACGTCATCATCATCTCGCATGGCAACGGCGAGTCCTCCGAGTTCAATCACCTGAAGCAGAACAGCCTCAGGGTGAAACTGGACGAAAATGTAAAGCAGGGCGAGGTGATTGCCGAGTGCGGCAATAGTGGCAGCGGGCCCATTCCACATCTGCATTATCGATTCCAGAAGGGTGCCAGCGTAGGGCTGCCCGCCCAGTTCGTAAACTACATCGCCGACGGCAAGCCGGTTGAGTCCGGCGAACCCAAGCGGGGGCAGTTGGTGAAGAATGGGGCCGGCGCGCCGGCAGCGGCTGCCAGCACTTCGGCTCCGGGCACGGCCGCTCCCAGCAATGCCGCGCCAACCAAAATGCCTGCGCCGGCGAGCAAGTGAACTCGCTTCCTCACACAGTTCTGCCGCGGCGGGCGTGGAGCAGGTTACTGCGCCCGCTGTTTCCCGATGGTGAGAGCCGCAATTGAAGACTGAAGACACGCCGGAGCAACTGGTCTCCCGTGCCCTGGTCTACGAGACCAGCCTGCGCGTGCGCTATGCCGAGACCGACCAGATGGGCGTCGTCTATCACTCCAACTACATCATCTGGTTTGAAGTTGGCCGGGTAGAAATGTTCCGGCAACTGGGTTTCACCTATAGCGAGATGGAAGAGCAGGATGGACTGCATGTCGTCGTGGTGGAAGCCCGGTGCCGCTTCAAGGCGCCAGCGCGCTACGACGATCTGATCAGCGTTCGCACCCGGCTGCTGAACGTTCGCGACTCGCTGTTGCACTTTGGCTACGAGATTGTGCGGGCCACCGGCGAAACCTTGCTGGCCGAAGGCGAGACCGTGCATCTGGTGGTTGACGCGCAGTTCAAGCGCCTCCCCTTGCCGGCGAAATATCTGACGCCGTTTCTGCAAGCGGCAGGAAAACCCGCGTGAGATCTTGCCGGGATACAAATTCCTTCGCGACGGCCCTGGTTGTGGCACACTGAAGAGACCATGCAGGCGCTTCACCTCAGCGGCAACGACTTAACCCTCGACGACGTGCGCCAGGTTGTCTATGAGCGCCGTCCCATCCTGCTCCAACCCCAGGCACGGCTGGCGGTGGAACGCTCGCGCGCGGTGGTTGAGGACTTGCTCGCCAACGAGGGCGTGGCCTACGCCGTCAATACCGGCGTGGGACATCTGGCCGACATGCGCATTCCTCCGCATGATGTCCGCAAGCTGCAGGTGAATCTGGTGCGTTCCCACTGTGTGGGAGTCGGCGATGCGCTGGCGGAGGACGTTGTCCGCGCCATGATGCTGTTGCGCGCCAACTCGCTGGCCAAAGGCTTCTCCGGAGTGCGTCCGCTGATCATCGACACCCTCTGCGAGATGCTGAACCGCGGCGTCCATCCGTTGATTCCATCGCAAGGCAGCGTAGGCGCCAGCGGCGATCTGGCTCCTCTGGCGCATCTGGCCCTGACCATGATCGGCGAGGGTGAGGTCAGGAGCGCGGGCAAGAGTTCGTCGGCTGCGGAAGCCCTGAAACACGCCGACATCAAGCCGCTGGTGCTGGAGGCCAAGGAAGCGATCTCGCTCATCAACGGTACCCAGGCGATGCTGGCAATAGGACTTCTGGCCACGCTACAGGCGGAAATTCTTGCCGACACCGCCGACGTCGTAGGCTCGCTCACGCTGGACGCGCTGAAGGGAACCGATGTCGCCTTCGACGAGCGCATTCAGAAGGCGCGGCCTCATGCCGGGCAGTTGCAGGTGGCGCACAACCTTCGGCTCATGCTGGAAGGCAGCCTGATTCGCGAATCGCATCTGCATTGTCAGAAGGTGCAGGACGCTTACTCGCTGCGTTGCATGCCGCAGGTCCATGGCGCTGTACGCGACACTCTGACGCATTGCCGCCAGGTGTTTGAAGTGGAGATGAACTCCGCGGTGGACAACCCGCTGGTCTTCCTCGAGGAAAAGAAAGTGGGCGCGCCGAAACGTACCATTGGCGGCGCAACCGCCCCCGGCGTTGTGCTTTCCGGAGGCAACTTCCACGGCGAGCCGCTGGCCTTCGCGCTCGATTTTATGGCGATTGCGGTCAGCGCCCTGGCGGGCATCTCGGAGCGGCGGCTGGAACGCCTGGTGAACCCCGCGCTCAACGAAGGACTGCCGGCGTTTCTGGCGCCGGGCGCCGGTCTCAACTCCGGCTTCATGATGCCGCAAGTCACAGCGGCAGCCTTGGTCAGCGAGAACAAAGTGCTCTCGCACCCCGCGTCCGTCGATTCCATTTCCACCTCAGGCAACAAGGAAGACTTCGTCTCCATGGGCATGACCTCGGCCAACAAGCTGCTGCGAGTGGTGACGAACACGCGGAACGTGCTGGCCATCGAGGCGCTGGCGGCGGCCCAGGCGCTGAACTTCCGCGCTCCCCTGGAGACCAGCAAGCGCGCCCAGGCAGCGCAGTCTGCCATTCGAGCCGTGTCGACTCCTATCACCGCAGACCGCGTCCTGACCGGCGATTTTGCCAAGGTCGCGGCCATCATCGCCAAGGGAGAGCTGGCAGCGGCCTTGCGGTAATTGGCGATAGATCAGGAAATATCTGGGCCAGTTAGTGGGGGATTTCACCGTTAAATGCGGGGGAAAACCCATTTCCGCAGCGACGCGGCCGCCGGAAATACCTCTCTGCAATCTTCTAAGCGATTCCAAATCATTAACTTGCACGATGTGCTACGATGCGCCAAGCCACGGTACGTGACGTGCTCCATACAGATTGGTTGGGGTGGGAGATTGCTGTGAAGGTAGTACGGTTGATTCTGGGTCTGGTTCTGATCGCCAGCGCACCTTGGCTGGGCGCAGCCACCCATCCGGTTCCGCTCGACAAGAACACCCCCTCGGCGAAGTGCATCGAGTGCCATGAAGACAAGGCCAAAGGGAAGAATGTTCACTCCGCCATCGCGATGGGGTGTACCAGTTGTCACGAGATCCGCGTCAACAAGGACGTCACTCGCGTAAAGCTGATTACCAGCACGCCGCAGGCGCTGTGCATCACCTGCCATGCCGACAAGAATGCCGCCGATCTCAAAGGCAAAGTTCATCCTCCGGGGGTGCGCGATTGTCTTAAGTGCCACGACCCGCACCAATCCGACAATAAGTTCCAGTTGCTGCTGCCGACCTCCGGCGATAAGGGGCAGAACCTTTGCCTGACCTGCCACACCCAGGGGCTGAACGTTCCGGAGAAAGGCAGCCGGCACGTGGCATTGGACATGGGCTGCGAGACCTGCCACACCATCCACAAGACAGGCGATCCGAGCAAGGTTGAGTTCGAGTACCACCTCACCAAAACCACTCCGGCGCTCTGCATCGACTGCCACGATGTGAAAGACGCCAGCCTGATCAAGGCGCACCAGGGGCAGCCATTTGGCGCCGCCAACTGCATTCAGTGCCACAATCCACACCAATCCGCGCAGGCCAAGCTGATGCAGAAGTTCACCCATCCGCCCTTCGCCAGTGGCTCGTGCGACACCTGCCACCAGCCGGCAAAGGACGGCAAAGTCGTCCTGACGCAACCGGATTCCAAGGCGCTCTGCGTGACCTGTCACGCTGAACAGGCGGAGAAGATCGAGAAGGCGAAGGTGCAGCATCCCGGGGCGCAGGGAGAATGCGTCGCCTGCCACAACCCCCACGCCGGCAAGACTCCAGGCTTCATCCAGCCCGATCCTGTGAATGCCTGCCTGGCGTGCCACAGCGAGCAGGCTGAGCAATTCAAGAAGGCGCACCTGCATCAGCCGGCCTTCGGACAAAGCTGTGCCATCTGTCATGAGCCGCATGGCGGCGATAACGAGCACCTGCTGCGCGCCAAGGGCAACGCGCTGTGCATGGAGTGCCATGGTCCGGACTCGCATCCGCAAGAGCTGGAGTCCGAACACGTGATCACTATCTTTAACGGCACGGTTAAGCTGCCCGACGACTACTACGTTAAGAACAAGGTCGTGATCCTTCCGGTGCGGTATGGACTGGGTCATCCGGTGGAAGGTCATCCGGTTGCTGATGTGATGGACCCCACCAACATAACCAAGGTCAAGACCCCGATGAGCTGCCTGACCTGCCACCAGCCACATTCTTCGGCGCAGCCCGATCTGCTGGTGAAGGACCAGGCGAACAACATGGCTTTTTGCGATACCTGCCACAAGAACCGAGTCGACATGAAACAGATGCCGGCAACAGGGAGTAAGTAACTATGTCAGCCTTAGGCGCATATTCGCTTCGCAGCAAAATTACGGTGGTGCTGGCCCTCCTGCTGGCCTGGGCATTGGCTTTGCCGGCTTCAAGTTATGCCAGCGACAAGAAAAAAACGACGGCTACGCCTGCCACAACGGACCAGCCGACAGAAATCGTGGATCTTTCCAAGATCGACATTTCAAAACTCGTCTGGCCGCAGCCGCCTTCCATTCCGCGCGTGCGCTACACCACCTACTTCGCAGGGATGAAGATCGACCGCACTCCCGCCGCTACCAAAACGAAACCCAAAGCGACGTGGATGGATCGGCTGGCCGGTGGGCAGTCGCAACAGGAGAAGTTCAACCCTAAGGATTTCCCCTTCCAGCTTCTTGGACCCTACGGCATGGCTGTCGATTCCAAGGGGCGGCTCTATGTGGCCGATCAGCGCGTGGGAGCGGTCTTTATCTTCAACACTGAAACCCGCGACGTGGAGCTGATCGCGAACGGCCAACAGGCACATTTTGGACTGATCAACGGCATCGCTATCGACGATGACGATCGCGT
>JBEKCJ010000141.1:0-9317 GCA_050014935.1 Candidatus Korobacteraceae bacterium | reverse complement strand
CAATACCAGTACACGCTTGAAGACCCCGATGCGAATGAACTGAATGACTGGACCAACCGTTTCGTCGGCCGCCTGAAGCAGTTGCCGGAGCTGGAAGATGTTGCCACAGATCAACAACTGGGAGGGCTGGCGGTGTCTCTGGTGATCGACCGGGTGACAGCCTCGCGACTTGGCATCGCGGTTTCGACCATCGATAACACCTTGTATGACGCCTTCGGCCAACGGCAAATCAGCACCATGTATACGCAGGTGAACCAGTACCACGTTGTGCTGGAGAGTCAGCCGCAATTTCAACTGGACCCCAACAAGCTGAACCATCTCTACATCCAGTCCAATGCGTCTGCGGGGGCAACCGGGGCTGGGACCTCTACGTCGTTCGCGTCGTCGGGATCAAGTTCCGCCGGATCCAATGCGCTGACGACTTCGGCAATGTACACGCCATCGGCAAATATCCTTGCTCCTCCTACAAACGCGCTTTCGCCGAACCCCTTCTCCCCGTCGAGCACGGGAGCAAACTCCGCCGGCCCCACCAGTTCGGCCATGAGCAATGCGGTGCCGCTGAGCGCTTTCTCGCACTTCGAGAATACGACGGAAGCTCTGGCCATTACCCACCAGGGTCAATTTCCGGCCATCACCGTATCATTCAATCTCGCGCCCAATGCCGCGCTGGGCGAGGCCATTACGGCGGTCGACAAAGTGCAAAAAGACCTGCACATGCCTCCCAGCCTGCAGGCCGGATTTCAAGGCACTGCGGCGTCCTTCACCGCCTCGCTAGCTAATGTGCCGTTGCTTATTCTTGCTGCGCTGGTCACGGTGTACATCGTGCTGGGCATCTTGTATGAGAGCTTTATCCACCCCATAACCATTCTGTCCACACTACCGTCAGCGGGCGTTGGCGCTTTGCTCGCACTGCTTCTCTTTCGCCAGGATTTGAACATGGTCGCGATCATCGGCATCGTCCTGCTGATCGGTATCGTGAAAAAGAACGGCATCATGATGGTCGACTTCGCGTTGGAAGCTGAACGGAAGCGCGGCAAGAACGCGACCGATGCAATTTACGAGGCTTGTCTGCTCCGCTTCCGCCCTATCATGATGACCACCATGGCCGCGCTGCTGGCGGGGCTACCGCTGGCTTTGGGAACTGGTTTCGGTTCCGAACTACGCCGGCCTCTGGGCATCGCTATGGTGGGCGGACTGCTGCTGAGCCAGGCGCTCACGCTTTACACCACGCCCGTCATCTATATCTTTTTTGACAATCTGGCGCAGCGTGTCACCAAGAAATCTAACAAGCCGGCAACCGGAGACGGAGAACTGGCAGGGCCAGCATGAACATCTCCGCACCGTTCATTAAGCGGCCGGTGGCAACGACGCTGCTCACAGCGGCGATTGCCCTGGCGGGAGCGGTTGCGTTTGGGGTGTTGCCCGTGTCGCCCCTGCCGGAGGTCGACTTTCCAACTATTTCCGTCAGTGCAGGCTTGCCAGGGGCAAGCGCCGACATTATGGCGTCGTCCGTCGCCACTCCCCTGGAGCGCCAGTTCGGTCATATTGCGGGCGTGACGGAGATGACCTCTGCCAGCACGCTGGGCAGCACATCGGTCACCATTCAGTTTGATCTCAGCCGCGACATTGATGGCGCGGCGCGCGATGTGGAGGCAGCCATCAATGCGGCGCGAACCTATCTACCCGCCAACCTGCCGGGCAATCCGACCTATCGCAAGGTCAATCCCGCCGATGCCCCGATCATGATTCTCGGCCTGACCTCAGACAAATTCGGCCCCGCCAAAATGTATGACGAAGCCTCCACCGTCATCGAGCAGAAGTTGTCGCAGATCCAGGGCGTGGGGCAGGTCTCGGTCGGAGGTGGCGCATTGCCAGCCGTGCGTGTGGACGCAAATCCCACGCAGTTGGCCAGCTACGGACTTACCCTGGCGAACCTGCAATCCGTGTTGAGCCTGCAGAACGCTGATCTGGCTAAAGGCCAGATCTCCGACGGCATTGTGACCGCGGACATAGTTGCCAACGATCAGATCTCGGCCGCCCAGGACTACAAGCCGCTGGTGGTCGGTTATAGCAACGGCGCGGCCGTCCGTCTCTCCGACGTCGCTCAGGTGACGGATTCAGTGGCCAACGTCCGTGCTGCCGGCTACTTGAACGGCAAGCGCGCGGTTATGGTCATCATCTTCCGCCAACCCGGTGCCAACATCATTGCCACGGTCGACCGCATTCGCGCCCAACTACCGGTTATTGAGGCAACCATTCCGCTCGGGATCGACACCACTATCGTTCTGGATCGCACCACGACCATCCGTGCCTCGGTCAATGACGCGGAGATGACGGTGCTTATTTCCATCGGCCTGGTCATCCTGGTGGTGTTTGTCTTCCTGCGCAATGCCCGCGCCACGCTCATTCCCGGCATCGCCGTAGCGGTCTCACTGGTGGGCACGTTTGCCGTTATGTACTTGTTCGGATATAGCCTGGACATCCTTTCGCTGATGGCCATCACCATTGCCACGGGGTTTGTGGTGGATGATGCCATCGTGGTGATGGAGAATGTCGCACGCCATCTGGAAAATGGCATGAGCCCCTTTGCCGCGGCGCTGAAGGGAGCGGAGGAGATCGGTTTCACCGTCTTCACCATCAGCATTTCGCTGATTGCCGTGTTCATCCCTCTTCTGTTGATGGGCGGAATCGTTGGCCGTCTTTTCCGCGAGTTTGCCGTTACTCTCTCGACCTCGATTCTCGTGTCCATGGTCGTCTCCCTGACCACCACGCCCATGATGTGTGCCTACCTATTGAAGAATGAGCGCGCGGAGAAACATGGCCGCATCTACCGTGCCAACGAAAAGTTCTTTGACTGGGTGCTGTCGTTGTATCGCGGCAGCCTGCATTGGGTGCTCGACCATTCGACCCTCACTCTGGTCGTGCTCTTCATAACCATAGGGCTGAATGTAGTGCTGATCGTCAAGATACCCAAGGGCTTTTTCCCCGTAGAGGACACGGGAGCGTTGTCTGGTGCAGTGCGCGGGCCGCAGGACTCGTCGTTTCCCGCGATGGACAACTCGATTCGACAGATCGGCAGCGTGATCAAGAATGATCCTGCGGTCGCGAATGTGATTGCGTTTACCGGCGGAGGTGGGGCTACCAACACCGGCTCCCTTTATATTGCGCTCAAGCCGCTGGCGGAGCGCAAGGGAACTGCCAGTCAGATCATCAACCGGCTGCGGCCCCAATTGAATCGCCTCCCTGTAGCTTCCGCGTTCCTGCAATCCGTCCAGGACCTGCGCATCGGCGGCCGCTCCAGTAATGCGATGTATCAGTACACGATCCAATCCGATACGGTGCAGGACCTTACCAAGTGGGGACCGACCATACTGGGTGCGATGCAGGGCCTGCCGGGTCTGCAGGACCTAAGCTCGGACCAGCAGAATGGTGGGCTTGAGGAGTTGATGAACTATGATCGCGTCAACGCGGCAAAGCTGGGCCTTACCGTGCAGTCGCTGGATTCAACGTTATACAGTGCCTTCGGTCAATCGGAAGTATCTATCATCTACACCCAGTTAAATCAGTACTACGTGGTTCTGGAAGTTGCTCCACAGTATTGGCAGAGCCCGGAGGGATTGAAGGACATCTACCTTCAATCCAGCGGTGGGAACATTCCGGTGCTCGGGGTGGCCGGTAGCCAGGCCAACACTACGCCGCTTGCCATCAACCATACGGGCCTATTTCCCTCGGTCACGATTTCCTTTAACCTCGCGCCGAATATGTCTTTGAGCGATGCCACGTTGGCCATCGACCGGATGCAAAAGCGGCTCGGCACTCCTTCGACTCTGCAGGGCTTTTTTGCCGGAACGCTGCTGGCTTACCAGCAATCTCTCGGCACCGAGCCTCTGCTGATTCTGACGGCGCTGCTGGCGGTGTATATCGTTCTCGGTATTTTGTATGAAAGCTTGATCCATCCCCTGACGATCATCTCCAGTTTGCCGTCGGCGAGCGTAGGCGCGATGCTGGCATTGATGCTCTTTAAGCAGGACCTGAACGTCATCTCCATCATCGGCATTGTGCTGCTGATCGGAATCGTAAAGAAGAACGCCATCATGATGATCGATTTCGCGCTGGAGGCAGAGCGCCAGGAGGGAAAGAAGCCCATCGACGCGATCTTCGAAGCGTGCATGTTGCGCTTTCGTCCCATTCTGATGACGACGATGGCTGCGTTATTGGGCGCTCTGCCGCTGGCGCTGGGGACGGGCACCGGGTATGAGCTCCGCCGGCCCCTGGGCATTACGATTGTGGGAGGGCTAATCCTGAGTCAGATGCTCACCCTCTATACAACGCCGGTCGTCTATTTGGCATTCGACCGGCTGCGGCTGCGAATGCAGAACAGGCACCACGGTGGAGTGAGACGAATCGTGGGTCAGACAGAAACGGCATGATTATTTTCCGACGAAAACCAGCAGGCGGCACGATTTGGCTGTGTGCGGCGGCGCTCTCGTTACTGACATCGGGCTGCGTAGTGGGGCCGAAGTACCATCCACCCGCGACCCAGGCGCCAGCAGCCGTCTACAAGGAATCACCCACCCAGTTCAAGGAAACTCAAGGCTGGACGGTGGCGCAGCCCGCCGATGCTCAATTGCGCGGCAAATGGTGGGAGATCTTCAACGATTCCGAGTTGAACGCCCTGGAAGAACAACTGGACATTAACAACCAGAACATCAAGCAGTACTTCGAAAACTTCATGGAAGCCCGGGCAATCGTGCGCGAGGCCCGCTCGCAATACTTTCCAACCATCTCGGTTGTCCCGTCGGTGACCCACGCGGGAGCCTCGGCGAACTCGAGCGGAACAAACAACACCAACACCAGCAGCACGGCCTCGACCTCAGCCTCCCGATCGCAAGTCAGCGCCTCGCTCTACACCTTGCCGGTGGAAGCGTCGTGGGAGCCGGACCTTTGGGGCAAGGTCCGCAACACCGTGCGCGAAGCACAATACGCCGCCCAGGTCAGCGCGGCCGACCTCGAGAACGAGCGTCTCACAGAGCAGGCTAGTTTGGCGGAGTACTTCTTTGAGATTCGCGGCCAAGACCAATTGCGACAGATCTACAACGATACGGTGGAGGCGGATCGGAAAGCGCTTGAGCTGACGCGTGCACTCTATGAAACGGGCATTGACGATCAGATCTCGGTAGTCGAAGCTGAAACCACGTTACAGAGCGTGGAGGCCGGGGCAACCAATGTTGGAATCGCGCGCGCCCAATACGAGCATGCCATCGCCGTTCTAATTGGCAAATCACCGTCCGCTTTTTCTATTCCCGTTAAGCCAATGACGGTTGCGCCACCTCCGATCCCGATTGGCGTTCCTTCGCAACTGCTGGAGCGCCGGCCGGATATCGCCGCCGCCGAACGCACTATGGCTGGAGCCAACGCGGCAATCGGCATCGCCTATGCAGCGTACTATCCCAATCTGACATTAAGCGCGGAAGGCGGCTTTGACGCCACGTCTTTCGCAAACTGGTTCTCCTGGCCGGCCCGCTTCTGGTCCGTCGGAGCGTCGATCTCGGAAACCGTCTTCGACGCCGGCCTGCGCCGCGCCACTGTCCAGCAATACGTTGCGACCTACAATGCCGATCTAGCTAGTTACCGCCAGACAGTGCTTGCTGCGTTCCAGCAGGTGGAGGATGGTCTTGCCGAGGTCCGCATTTTGTCCACGGAGATCCAGCAGCAACAGCAGGCAGTGAATCTCTCTCAAACCTACCTTAAGCTGGAACAGGCCCGGTACGAGAACGGCATTGATCCCTACGTCGATGTACTGATTGCCCAGACCACACTGTTGTCGAACCAGCAGACTCTCAACAGTATTCAGGTGGAACAGATGGCCTACGCCGTGGCGCTGGTGGAGGCTCTGGGCGGAGGCTGGGATCGTTCGCAATTGCCGAGCCCTCAGCAGGTGAAGCAGAAGCCACCCAAGTCGGAGACGGCTATCGAGCAGTAGAACGGAGGACGGTGGGCATGGTCGTGCCTTCTGTGAGGCCTCTAGAATCGCTAAAGTAGAGTGGCGCAACAGTTAGTCGGTTGGCGTCTGGCCGATGGGTGTGGATGTTACTTACCGCTTCATCGGGTGGCAGGTGTATGGGAGTTTTCTAAAGCTTGCCGACATCGCCTTGGGCAAAAGGTCAGACGGGAATCGCAGGAATAGGCCTTCTTGATCGAGAGTGGCTGACACTACCGAAAGGCTGTGGCCACAACCAACCCCGTCGAATGTTCAATATGGCACAGACGGTCAACATGCGGCAGCCTAAACTCCACCAAAGCAAAGTCAACAATGCCCCGTGGAGGTACCACGAATTTGTCTCTCGATAATTTCCGAGCAGAACATACCGCGTTACGAAGCCCGTACCCCAAGACAGTTAGCATTGTCGCTATCTTGTTTCACATCCTCCACGGGATGTTTTTCTTATATGCTGCATCTCAGCCTGCCCGAAATCTAGTGTTGCTGGGCAAGTGAAAAGTCCAATTTCTCGGCTACCAATATCAGGCACTTAGCGGGACTTACTCAGTAGGGTAGTTGGGCAAGTCGGAGAGCGCCAGTCTAGCAACGCCCTTGATTGCATTGAGCAGGACCCGGCGACAGACTCGGTGTCGAAACGATCCCCGTCAAAGCGTCAAAGCGTGGCCGCATGCTTCGTCCCCTGCGAACAGGTATGATTCTCCCGCCATGAGCTCACCAAATCCAATTCGCCACATTTCCGACACCGCTTTGTGGGTAGCGGTGTACCGTGCACAGGAGAGTGAGCGCGCTGATGCGGTCTTCCGCGACCCGTATGCGCGCAAACTAGCCGGGGATCGCGGCGTGCAAATCGCTGCTGGCATGCCATTCGCCAGGCGGCATTCCTGGTCTTATGTCGCCCGTACCTGGCTGGTCGATCAAATCATCGAACGCGAGGTGCTCCAAGGCACCACGGACATGGTCATCAATCTGGCTGCCGGGCTCGATTGCAGGCCGTACCGGATGCAGCTTCCCGCTTCGCTTCGATGGGTCGAGGTCGACCTGCCGGACATGCTGAGCTACAAGCAGGAAGCGCTCGCCGCTGAATGTCCGGTATGCAAGCTTGAGCGTGTACCGCTCGATCTAACGGATATCGCAGCACGCCGCGCATTGTTCCAGCGTCTCGGGGAGGAAGCGAAACGGGTATTGGTGGTGAGCGAAGGGCTCATCATTTACTTCCAAGCTGATGGCGTTGCCGAACTGGCCCGCGATCTGTCAGCCCAGTTCAGCTTCCGGCTCTGGGTCACTGACCTTGCGTCTCCTGCGCTTCTCAAGATGCTGCAGAAGGCCATTGGTGGACCGCTCGTTGAGGCCGGTTCGCCGCTAAAATTCGCGCCGGATGAGGGGCCAGAATTCTTCGCGAGGTACGGCTGGAAAGTGGTCGAGGCGCGTTCGCTCTTAGTGGCTGCGGCCAAGTTGAAACGGCTGTCGTTTGGCATGTGGCTGCTGTCGCTTCTCCCCGATCCCGCAGGCCGCAAGCCTGACAAACCGTGGGGCGGAGTTTGCGTACTGGAGAACAGCGGACCGAATCGTTCCTGACTTTGCGACAAAACCGGTGCCTTGCTTCCAGGACCAGCGCGTTAACCGGCATTTCACAGCCAGGATCACTTGCGCTATGGCCTGTGGGTGTTGAAAAAGTCAGTTCCGCAGAGATGATATTCCCCCGGTGTGATTGGGCGCTGGGGTTCTTGTTTTGTTTGTGGGTCGGTTGCTTAGGCGGCTGCAGGGAGAGTCGGATTCGGCGCTTGGCTGAGGAAGCGGACCAGTCGTTTGATGTTCTGGGCAGCCGCCGCCAGGAAGAATTACTCTCAGCCGGCCCGTCTGCACGTAAAAAATCGCGTGTACGCCCCCCTTTCTGCCAAGTTCGGCGGCGCGCTGCGGATCAGAATGGAAGAAGCAGAGACCATCCTTGTGTGGTTTAGCCTTACAGCGATGACCGCTTGCCGTCATGGCTTTACAGTCCGCCAATCCTGGCTTTGAACGTTTAGGCGGCATGGGTGTACTCCTCTCTATTGCACACTTCTCGCGTCCAGTTTGAAAAGCATCAGGCCACTCGCCCGTCTCTTGTGCTAAGACGTGCTCTTGCCACCGTTTTCGGGGCAGAGGAGAACGGGGTTCGTTGGGCGTATGCCCGCTGGGCTGAGCGGTTCTTTCTTAGCCGCGTTCTGTTCTGCAGCCATGTCAACGGCTACAGCAGCAAGGCAGTAGAGAGAATCTCGCAAAGCTTCTATCCGCGCGTCGCTCAGATTGCAACCCGGCGGGAGCAACGAGCGGCACTTCTCAGCGCTCAGCAGGCACACGTCCGATGAGTCTCGGGACGTGTATTTGTGGTCTGATCTGTTCAGTCGGACTTCGTTTCGCTGCCGTTTTGGCATGAAAGCAAAAGGCCGGCAGATGCCAGCCTTTGTTGTGGTTTGATATTGTCTTGGATTTGATCTAGTGTCTGGTTCTTGAAATTCCCAGTTTTACTCCGCTCCAATTCGAAAGCCTGACAAACATAGGGGGGCTCTGGCCTGAATCAATTATTGTCTGGAACCGATCGACCTCAGCGGTGATCAGCTTCCAGCCAGTTGGATCGATCCTCACCTGAGACCGTAGATCCCCGGCGTGGTCAGTCCATCGTGCCCGCTTGGCGACCACGACTATAAAGCCAAGTAGCTCATTTTTAGCATCATAGACTCGAGCTGATGGTTCATCGCCGAAGCGTGCGTCGCCGAAGCGTTCATACACGCGACGTCTAGACATGTGTCGGTGGTTGCGACAATCGGGCTTGTCACCAAACATACGCAAGCCTACCCACTCCCAACTATTTAGGAGGCAGACCATACCCTTTTTGTTTTTGGACATAGGTATCCCCCCGTCCCACCGCATCTTACTTGCGCTGGGGGGAGCCCCTTTCGGCGGCAACGGATTAGATTTATCCGGCCTTATCCGATGGCCGGGCGGCGTCGTTGAGGAGTCTCGCTCCTGCGAGACCGCAAATTTTCCAGCGACGCACGGCACCGGGAAATGAGCTACGTGCGCTACCTATACGATACATCACCATTCACCTCCAGAGTCAAGCGAAAGTTAGCTGACCTTTGATGTCCAGTTTGATGCTGCCTGGAAATCCGCGGTCGTTCGAGCAGTAGCGTGAAGCTCGTACCAACGTAGCGAGAGATTGCCGACCGGGATGTACATCCATCGAGACTCGACTGAGACCCGCGCAGGAGCAGTCGGCTTCGAAAGAACTGAGCGGGGCAAGGGGCTCAAACGCCGTCCCCTTGCCCCGCACCCCCAT
>JBEKCJ010000140.1:0-13732 GCA_050014935.1 Candidatus Korobacteraceae bacterium | reverse complement strand
CCTCTGTTTTGAAGGGGCGCTGTCTTGATGCGCCAATCCGCCGAATCAGTGTATCCGGCATATAGCCGGGACGATAGTCGCGCGTTATTGCTGGAGGTAAATAACTCGTGAATACCGGCATCGCCGTTACCTTCACCCGCACGCTTGGTGCCCGGTTTATCATCCTCACCCGTCCTGTACCATAGGACTCTAAGCGATGGATTCTCCCAGCCTCATCCCAAACACCAGCGAACGCGTCCTGGAATTCGATCTGTTCCTGCAACTCCTCGTCATCTACACCGCCTCGCCTCTCGGACATGAGCGGGTGATGCAGCTCACGCCCTCGCGTGACCGCCAGTGGATCGAGGGCCAGCAGCAGCTGACCGAAGAGCTGCGCGGATACCTACGGACCGGAGGGCGTTTCGACTTCCACGGTCTGCTCGATCCTGGGCAGCTGATCGATAAGGCACGCATCGCCGGAGCCGCGCTGGAGATCATCGAGATTCGCGGCCTGCTTCTGCTCGCCGACCGCGCAGCCGAGTGGCGCGAGATCGCACTCCATCCCGCACCTGCGATCCAGAGCAGGTGGCATGCCGTATCCGAGCTTTCCGAGGGCATTGCCGATTTCACCCTCCTGCTGCGTCATTTTCGCAACAAGATCCTGCCCGACGGCACTCTCGATGACCGGGCCTCGTCCGAACTGGCGCGCATCCGGCGCGAGATCGAGAAGCAGAAACGCACCATCCAGGAGTCGCTGCGAGCCTATCTACGGCGGCTTTCCGAAGGTGGTGCGGTGCAGGAAGAGCTAGTCACCATTCGCGGCGAACGCTTTGTCATCCCGGTGAAGACCGAGCAACGCCGCCGCGTGCAGGGCGTCGCCCATGGCGCGTCCTCCAGTGGACAGACCGTATTCATCGAGCCGCTTGAAACCATCGAGCAGAACAACGATCTCGTCCGCCTGCTGGAAGAGGAGCAGGCGGAAATCCATCGCATCCTGCTCGACATGACCTCCCGCCTCGGCGAACGCGCCGACGAATTGGCCCACGCGGTCAGGGTTCTCTCGGAGCTGGAGCTTCAGTTTGCCAAAGCCCGCTTCGCGGAAGATTACAACTGCGTTGCGGTGAAGCTGCTGGCGGGTGCCCCGGCTGATCCGTCACCGCCGCAGGTGTCAGCCGTCACGCCATCACCGGTCGAAGGTTCAGGGAACACAGCCCCGGGTGACGCGCTTATCCTGCGCAATGCGCGCCATCCTCTGCTGGAACGCACCCTGAAAGCTCGTGGCGTGCAGGTGGTGCCGCTCACCGTCGAACTCGACAGCCAGCATCGCCAGCTCATCATCAGCGGCCCCAACACGGGCGGCAAGACCGTAGCGCTGAAGACGGTCGGCCTGCTGGCCTTGATGGCGCAGTCCGGCATTCCCATTCCCGCGGACCGCGCCCAGGTGCCTATCTTCGACTCGGTGTTTGCCGATATTGGCGACTACCAGTCCATCGAGCAAAACCTGTCAACGTTTTCCGCGCACGTCACCAACATCGATTTCATCTCGCATCAGGCTACCGCGCAATCGCTGGTGCTGCTCGACGAGCTGGGCTCGGCCACCGATCCGGAAGAAGGCGCGGCACTGGCTGTCGCCATCGCCGACTACTTCCGCTGCTTGTCCTGTCTCAGCATCGTCTCCACGCATCACACCGCGCTGAAGGTCTATGCCGCCAACGCTTCCGGCGTCATGAATGCTGCCGTCGGATTCGATGAGAACACCTTCGCGCCCACCTTCGAACTACGTGTCGGAGTGCCGGGCGCATCGGCCGGCATCAACATCGCGCACAAGCTGGGACTGAACTCCCACATTGTGAGAGACGCCCGCCAGCGTATGAGTTCGCAGGCGCAGGACGTCGCGCGCTTCTTAGACCGCCTGCACAGCGAACTGCGGCAGCTGGATTCCGAGCGCACCGAGCTTCGCGCCCGCGAGCAAGAAGTCGCGCGCCAGCGCAATCACCTTGAACTTGAGGGCCGCAAGGAGCAAAAGGAAAAACTCCGCGAGCTGGAGAAGAAAGTGGAAAGCCTGCTGCGGGACTTCGAGTATCGCGCCCGAGAGACGGTGAATGCGGTGGCCGACCGTGTCCAGGCGCTCAAGCTCTCCAAAGACGCCGAGCGCCGCATTGCGAAGATGCGCCGTGAATTCCGCGAGCAATTCGATTCCACCGTCGTTGCCCACAGCACCGGCGCCGACACCGGCGATCCGGACGCCCAGCACCATGTTGTCAAGCACGTTTCGGTTGGCGACACCGTGCGCCTCAAGTCGCTGGGCCGCGACGGGAAGGTGCTGCGCTACTTTGACGATGACAGCTTCGAGGTGGCCGTCGGGCCGATGAAGATGAAGGTTGCACGCGACGATTTCGCCAGCGTAATAGCTCACGCCGGCAGCAATCCCGTGGCAGCTGCGCGCTCGCGCGGCATCAATGTGTCGCTGGCGCGCGAAGACGAGAGCGTGCCCACGGAGATCAACGTGATCGGCCAAACCGTCGACGAAGCCACGCAGGCGGTCGAGAAGTTCGTCGATCGCGCCTTCCTGGCAGGCGCGATTCGGCTCCGTGTCGTGCACGGCAGCGGAATGGGAATTCTGCGCAAAGCGCTGCGCACATATCTAAAAAGTCATCCGCATGTCGCCAACGTCAGCGAGCCTCCGCAGAACGAGGGCGGCGGCGGGGCGACGGTGGTGGAGCTGAGATCGTAGGGTGTCGCATGGGTAATGAGTCCGCAGTCATCATACCGATTACTGAAGTTGAGCCCATCGTCGCGTCACTGCGATTGCAGTACGATCGGACTGCCCGACTTGGTGTCCCGGCGCACGTCACTCTGCTTTATCCCTTTTGTCCGCCGCAGGCGACTCTCGGCGAAGTCGATATTCTGCGAAACATCTGCATGTCGATCGAGGCCTTTTCTTTCTCGTTCACGGAAGTTCGACGGTTTCCAGCGACTGCCTATTTGTACCCCGACAAAGCCGAAGTATTTGAACGAATCACCAAGACCCTCATGAATATCTGGCCTGCTTGCCAGCCTTATAACGGAGCTTTTTCCGAGATAGTTCCGCACTTAACGGTGGCCCATGGAGTGAACGGCGAGACGTTGGCTTCGGTTGAACGTTACCTTCGGCGTCATGTGCCAATCAAATGTTTCGCCCGCGAAGTCTGGCTTATGACGAGCGATCACGCAGAGATGTGGTCCAAGAGCGCCGTTTTCCCGCTGGCATCTCACAAGACGGCATGAGTTAGCGAACCGCGGTGTTTCTTGCACATCGGCGTGCTCCTCTCTAGACTTGTTAAGCGTGAGTAAGTTTGCACAAACGGTCAGGGGTTACTTCTGGTGGACCTATCCGCGCGGCAACGTCCATTACGACGTGATGGTCACTCTCATCCTTGCGTTCATCTTTCTCGCCCCTATCTGGATCAACTTTCGCGACAAACCGGTCGAGCGTTCGCCACACCAGACTGAAGTCATCGTGCAGCAGGAAGGCGACGGATTCCTGTACAAAGTGGATGCATCAGCCGTGCGGGCAGGCGACGAGGCGGAAGTTCGCGAATCACTGCTGCACATCATCGAACCCATCGCCGGCTACGTTACCATTGACCGCGTTCAGACGGTGCAGGACAGCCACCACAATGTTGTCGCTTACAAGGTCTGGGTTCATCGTTGAGCCAAAGCCGCATCACCCAGGCAACCCCGCGTCCCAATTTCGGCTCCATCTTTAGCAAGTGAGAATATGCGCAATTTCAGATTAACGATTGCTGTGCTGGCATGGTTTGTTTTTTGCGGCGTGTTCGTGGCCCAGGCCCAAAATCTGGAGTCGGTGCTCGACTCCATGGACAAGGCTGCGGCCAACTTTCACAACGCCCAGTGCGACTTTGTGGCCGACTCCTATCAGAAGGTGGTCGACGAGCACGATTTGCAGAAGGGCACCATGTACTTCCGCCGTCAGGGCGACGGCATGGAAATGGCTGCCGACTTCACCGCTCCCGACAAGAAATACGTTCTATTCAGCAACGGCACGGTCAGCTACTACCAGCCTGCCATCGACCAGGTCACGGAGTACAGCGCCGGCAAAAACAAGGCCGCGTTTGAAAGCTTCCTGGTCCTGGGATTCGGCGGCCGCGGGAACGACCTTACCAACTCCTACGACGTTACTTACGGCGGCAACGAACAGGTCGAAGGTATCAATGCCGCCAAGCTTGTTCTGACGCCCAAGTCGCCACGCGTGCGCAACATGTTTCAGACGATTACTCTATGGGTCGATCTCGCGCGCGGAGTCACAGTGCAACAGAGGTTTGACGAGCCTTCAGGCGATTACCGCGTCACCAAGTACAGCAATATCCAGATCAATCACAAGATCTCCGGCGACGTTTTCAAGCTGAAGACCACGGGACACACCAAGGTAGTGAGACCGAACGGATAGAAGCGCAGGTCAGCGCGTTTTGAAGGTGCGCACCTTCAGGTGTGCCGTGGCAAGTTATTTATCTTGTCATCACGAGCCGACTTTAGTCGGGCGAAGGATCTGCTTTTCCGGGTTTTCGGCAGCGCCTACTTCGGCGGATTCTGCTGCTGCCCGCCGTCCTTCATCTGTCCCGAGTTCTTGATGAAGACGACGGTCTTCCAGATATCGTCATCGCTCAGCACGCCCTCCCAACCAGGCATACCAGTGTGGCGAATTCCGTATTTGATCACGTAGAACACGTTGCCGTCGGGATCGTCTGGGATGTGCGTCATCAGTTGCGGCACGTGCGGATAAAACTTCGTCCGCATCGGCGATTCAGGTTCTTTCAAGTTGCCATGGCAGAAGGCACAGTTCTTGTCGTAGGCCATGGAGCCGTCCATGATGTTATTCATGGTGGGCTGGAACGGGTTCGTCTGCTTCGGAGCGTGGCCGTCGACCCACGCGTCCACGGTTTGGTTGGCTATGCGCCGTTCCATAGTGCCGGGAGTGTTGCCCACAGCCCGCGTATCGTAGCGACCGGTGGTCGTGTAAAAGTAAGCTCCGCCAAAAATCGCCACCAGCGTGATAATCACTCCCAGGATGAATCCGCGCATGTCTCTCCTTGCAAAAAGTAGTTAGAAACCACAGCCAGAGAATCCATCATGCTACTACGGGCGCCACAAATGACGCGCGCGCCTCAATACCTGCGCAGCCTGCGCGCTTCGCGGACCACGTCCTCCACCCGCGGAAGAAAAACTTCCTCCAGCGGCGGCGAGAACGGCACGGGACTGTCGGCGGAGGCGATGCGCGCTATCGGCGCATCCAGCGCGTCGAAGCACTCCTCGTTGATGATGGCCGCCACTTCGCCGGCAATGCCGCCGGTCTTGGTATCTTCGTGCAGCACGATGGCGCGGTTCGTCTTTTCCACCGTCTGCCGGATGGCGTCGCGATCCAGCGGCAGCACCGTCCGCAGGTCGACAACCTCAAGCTCGATGCCTTCCTTCGCCAGAATGTCGGCAGCCTCAATCGCGATATAGACCATCGCGGCGTAGGTGATGACGCTGACGTCGCGGCCCTCGCGAACCACCCGAGCTTTGCCGATCGGCACCGTGTAATCCTCTGCCGGCAATTCTTCCTTAATGCGCCGATACAGGAATTTGTGTTCGAAGAACAGCACGGGATTGTTGTCGCGGATGGCCGACTTGATGAGCCCCTTCGCGTCATAGGCGCTGGCCGGGCAAATCACCTTCAGCCCCGGCGTGTGGGTGAAGTACGTTTCCGGGTTCTGCGAATGGAACGGGCCGCCGTGCACTCCTCCGCCCGACGGACCGCGCACCACCACCGGGACCGGCGCGCCCCAGCGAAAATGCGCCTTGGCCAACATATTCGTGATCTGGTTAAAGGCACAGCTGATGAAGTCCATGAACTGAAATTCCGCCACCGGACGCAGACCGGTTAGCGCCGCCCCAAAGCTGGCATTGATGATCGCCATCTCGGAAATGGGCGTGTCCACCACGCGCTCCGGACCGAAGCGGTCGATCAATCCGTCGGTGACTTTGAAGGCGCCGCCGTAAATCCCAATGTCCTCGCCAATGCAGAAGACCGCGGGATCGCGCTCCATCTCTTCCCAGATGCCCTGCCGGATCGCTTCCAGATAAGTGATCGCTGCCATGAATGTTTGTGCCACCCTCGCAAGGATTCTAAATGAGCCGGAGGATGTAACAACATAACCGTCGGGCTGCCTATTGCGGGCCCGGAGTCCTGGGACCACTGAATAGCGGGCGCCGCAGATTCTGCGGAATCCGTGGCCAAGAGAAGCCGGCAACTGCTACCATCGGCGACATGACACCGGAAGAACTGAAACAGCGTCTGGATGCCGGCGACGACTTGTTCGTGCTCGACGTCCGCGATGCTCACGAATATCAGATCTGCAACCTCGGCGGACATCTCATCCCGCTCAAGGACTTGCCCAACCGCGTGGGCGAACTCGATCCCGCGCGCGAGGTCGTCGTCCACTGCAAGCTCGGTGGGCGCAGCGCCAAGGCTGTCGACTTCCTGAAGCAGGCCGGATTCACCCGCGTACACAACCTCGACGGCGGCATCAACGCCTGGGCCGAGCGTGTCGATCCCAAGGTGCCCAAGTACTGAAGAGGCAATTAGCCGTTAGCTATTAGCAATTAGCTGTAATAGCCAAGACTTTACCTTGCACACCGTGCCGTCGGATGGGGTCGCCACTCTCAGGCGGACCTTGGTGGGGATTCTGAGTGCAATGGCCTGATAACCTCACTCGACCTATTTCTGAGGACGGTCGAGGCGCGGTTGCAGGCATCTCGGCCGGCTACGGAGGGCCTCGCGTATTTGGCTTTGGCTTCTTTGTAGAGGGAGATACACGGATCGGCGCCTTACGACACGGTCACTCGGCCAGCTACTGCGGTAAAGCCATCTTCTTCAAAAGTTCAATGTAGCGCGGGTTTTGGTGCAGGCCCTTCAACAGCACATCGGTCTTGAGATACGTCAATCCAGAGTCGTGCTGTTCGTAGGCGCGGTTCAGCCACTCGAGCGCTTTGTCCGCCTCCCCGCGATATGCATATACTTCAGCGACATTGTATGCCGCACCGCTACCATGAGTCGTGATGAGTTCTTTCAATGCGGCTTCCGAAGCCTGTTGACGGCCCAGGGAGTGATACGCCATTGCCTTCCCGGCTAACTTCAATCCATCGTTGGTTTCTTGCTGCATCTCCACCAGGGCTTCTTGTCTTGCTGCATCTCCACCAGGGCTTCTTGCGGGCGCCCTCGCGCCAGTAAGATCTGGCCCCGCTCAAAGTGAACGAATCCCTGTTGAGGGTCCAGGTCCAGAGCTTTCTGCAATGCCGTGTTGGCTTCGTCGTACCGTCCGGTTTCGGAGAGATCGCCTCCCAGGTACAGATAGCAGTAAGAACACAGCGGATCTAAGGCGACTGTCCGCTTCCGTAACTCGACGGCTGCGTCCAGACGCCCCCGCGCTTCCTCCAAGTCTGCCTGAGAATCAAGTAGGTCAACACTTCCTGGTTGCAGCGCCGCCGCTTTGTTCAGGGCAGCTTCAGCGCCGTTCCAATCGAAGTCATAATCCAGACGTACACTCGCCAACGCAAGGTATCCCGGGGCCGAACGCGGATCAAGAGCGATGGCGTGTTCCGCATCCGCGCGCGCCCGGCGAACTCCTTCGCTCGTGTCAATGAAGCCGTCAAAAGCCATGTTAGAAAGCAGGGCTGAGCGGAGCGCCCAGGCCGGCGCGTAATTCGCGTCCAGCTTAATCGCTTGGTTGGTGTAAGCCAGGGCCTTGTCGTAGTTGGCCTTTTCCGATCCTCGATTCAAGAAATATCGACCTTGCAGGTAAGCCTGGTACGCCTCGGGTTTGGTGGCCTGGGAACGTGCCGCGGTGGGCGAGGGACTGGAGCCGAGCAGCTTGACCTGCAACGCCCCAGCGACAGCGCGCGCGATTTCATCCTGCACTGCAAAGACGTCCTTCAACTCGGAGTTGTATTCTTCCGACCAAAGTTGAAAGCCATCCTGCACTTTTGTCAGCTCCGCGGTGATGCGAACTCGACTGCCTTCCCGCCGCACGCTGCCTTCGAGAATGTTGGCGACATTCAGCCTCTGTCCGACCGTACGTAAGTCTTCGTTCTTGCCTTTGAACTGAAAGGCTGAAGAGCGCCCCGTTACCTTCAGCCCGGGCACTTTGGTGAGCTCATTCGTCAGCTCTTCGGCCAGGCCATCGGAGAAATACTCCTGGTCCTTTCCCGGGCTCATATCAGCGAACGGCAGCACAGCAATGGACGCCTCATTTACTCCGGCGGTGTGTGCTCGGGCTCGGCTTCTCCAGAAGTATCCTCCGACCCCAGCCAGAATCAGCAGCAGTAGCAACAACCCGGCGAATTTTCCTCTATTGCTGCTTGCGAGCGGGGCTGACCACGTTCCGCTTGGACTTGGCCTGCTCCGCATCAAGCGATCGGTTTCGAATCCGCGATGCAATCGTTGTAAGTCCGACCGCATCTCGGCCGCGCTCTGATAACGAAGCTTGCGGTCCTTCTCCAGCGCCTTGCAGATGACTGCTTCTAACTCCGGTGAGAGGTCGGGATTCAACCTTAATGCCGGGGAGGGTTGGCGGTTCAATATGGCGTCAACGATGACGGAAGACGTCTCACCACGAAAGGCCGGCACCCCTGTTCCCATCTCGTACAGTACGGCGCCAAAGGAAAACAGGTCGGTGCGCGCGTCGAGTTCTTTTCCAAAGACCTGCTCGGGAGACATGTAACCCACAGTGCCGACCGGCGTTCCTCGGGCGGTTAGTTGGGTGGCCTGATTGGCCATCTCGACGTCGGGGTCGGGCTGCATATTTTTTGCCAGGCCAAAATCGAGTACCTTGGCATGACCGCGCTCCGTAACGAAGATGTTGGCGGGCTTGATGTCGCGGTGAATGATGCCCTTGGCGTGCGCGGCATCCAGGGCATCTGCGATCTCCGTTCCAAGATCAAGAATCAGCTCGGTTTCCAATGGCTGTCCCGCAATGCGGTGCTCCAGCGTCATGCCTTCGAGGAATTCCATGACCATGAAGGCACGGCCGCCTTCTTCGCCAATGTCGTGGACGGTGCAGATGTTGGGATGGTTCAGCGCCGACGCTGCCTGCGCCTCGCGTTGAAATCGTGACAATGCCTGCGGATCGCGGGCCAAATTGTCGGGCAGGAACTTGACGGCGACAAAGCGATGAAGCCGAGTGTCTTCGGCCTTGTACACTACCCCCATCCCGCCGCCGCCGAGTTCGTCGAGGATGCGGTAATGGGAAATAGTTTCGCCGATCATAGGCCCGAATCTTAGGACCGATGATTGGCCAAGTCAATGAATGAACGTTGCTTGACTCCTGCTCGCGACGATTACAGTTGTAACATCCCCATAGCGCCAGTAATCCAGGTAGCCAACACTGCCGTCCCCCTGCGGGACGGCGGCGTTGCGCCGTCCGAACATCCCGCCCTCACACATTCCGCAATAAACCGGCGCGTCCATCTCAACCAGTACTATAAGAGCATTGCAACCGGAGGGGCGGCACCACGCTCTGCTCGCGGAAAATGGCCCTTCAGAGCTGTTTCGTCTGCCACTTACGAGGCGCACGGACGGGCAGCGCAGCATGTTAAAATCAACTCGGAAGACCTGCGCGAGAGAAGCCTGTTTTGATCGAAATAGCGCCCTCCATTCTGTCGGCCGATTTCGCCCGCCTGGCTGAGGATGCCAACGCCGCGGTGCGAGGTGGTGCCACCCTGCTCCATGTGGATGTCATGGATGGTCACTTTGTGCCCAACATTACGATCGGGCCGCCAGTGGTCGCTTCGCTGCGCAAGGCTGTGGACGTTCCCCTGGACTGCCACCTGATGATCGAGAATCCCGACGAGTACATCCCAGCCTTCGCTCACGCCGGCGCGAATTGGGTTACGGTCCATCAGGAAGCCTGCATTCACTTGAATCGGAGCCTGGAGCTGATTCGCAGCCACGGCATGCGGCCGGGCGTTGCCATCAATCCGGCGACTCCCGTCCAGACCCTGGGCGAAGTGCTCGATATTGTGGACCATGTGCTGGTGATGTCGGTGAATCCCGGCTTCGGCGGCCAGAAATTTATTCCAAGCACGCTGGAAAAAGTCCGCAAGTTGGCGACCATGCGCAATGCCAAGGGCGTGGACTTTCGCATCGAAATAGACGGGGGTATCGATCTGGAGACGATTGGCGCTGCCGCGCGCGCGGGAACGGAGATTTTCGTGGCCGGCAGCCACGTATTCGGCAAGGGCGATCCGGCGCGCCACGTGGAAGCTCTGCTGAGAGCCGCTCAGGAAGCCGTGCTGCAGCGCGCCTGATTGGCGCCGGCAATAATTTTCCCGGCCAGCACCATTCATCGGCACGCCGGGTTATTAGGGTAGGTTCCCAGAAGGTGGTTAGGATGTTTCGTCGTGCACTCATAACGGTCATGCTGGGATCAATAGCGTCGCTGTGTTCCCTGGCCCAAAACACCGGCGCACAGCCGCAGACCAGCAGCGGCACTCCAACTCAGACCTCAGGCAGTGCGAGCCCGGCTGCTCCGAGCGCAAGCAGCGCGGGCGCCGCTAGTCCGAGTACGGCCGGCCAGAGCACCAGCAGCCAGAGCGCCAGCACGGCCCAACCCCAGCACTCCAGCAGCAAGAAAAAGAAGAACAAAAACACTCCGAATCCGATTGCCAACGTCGACTCCAAGCAGCCGGACAAAGTGCTTTTTGATCGCGCAACCGATGCGATAAAACACGGCAAGTACGACGTCGCCCGCCTCAGCCTGCAAACCCTGATCAACACCTATCCGGATTCGGAATACATCGCTCGCGCCAAGCTTGCCATCGGCGACTCCTGGTACGACGAAGGCGGCGCAGCGGCCATGACCCAGGCGGAGAGCGAGTACAAGGATTTCATCACCTTCTTCCCCAACATGCCGGAAGCCGCCGAAGCGCAGATGAAGATCGCCAACATCCATTACAAAGAGATGGAGAAGGCCGATCGCGATCCCACTCACGCCCGCCGCGCCGAGGACGAGTATCGTCAGATGATCCTCCAGTTTCCCGACAGTCCACTGGTGCCGGAGGCCAAACAACGGCTGCTGGAAGTGCAGGAGGTGCTGGCCCAGAGAGAGTATCTGATTGGCCACTTCTATTACATGCGTGAATCCTACCCGGCAGCGATTGCACGCTTGAAGTCGGTAGCCGATACCTACCCGTTGTATAGCGGAGCCGACGAAGCGCTGTTTGAGTTGGGCGGCGCCTACGAGAAGGAAGTAGAGTTAATGCGCCGGTCAAGGCTCCCTGAGACCGTGAAGGGCAAGCTCATCAAGCAATATACCGACGGAGCCGTCGCCGCCTACGACCGCATTCTTACCCGCTACCCCCTGGAAGAACGGGCCGGCGATGCCCGGAAGCGGCTGGAGGCAATGAAGCAGTCGATTCCCAAGGCTACACCGCAGGAAGTCGCTCAAGACAAAGCGGAAATCGCCAGCCGCGGTTCGCTGGGGCACATTGGCAAAGTCATGGAGAACTTCCACCACGGACCTGATGTGTCGGAGGCAGCCAAAGTTGGCGAGCCAACCCTGGTGGATCCGCAGCAGGCCAGCGCGCCCGACATGGTTCGTGCTGCCAATGCCAGCTTAGCCGATGTCCTGGCTGGCGCGGGTGTAGGCAATCACGTCTCAGTTGAGCGGGTAAATGACGCTGCACCGCCGGCGGCGAACGCGCCTGTTCCTCGTTCCGATGCCGCACCGGGCACAGCCGCGCCGGCACCGGATGCGGCTGCCCCGGGCGGAGCCACCAATGGCGCGGCCAGCGGCGGCACGGCAACCGCGCCTGCCGGCAGCGACATGAAAAACGATTTGGCTCCTGCCGCCGGCAGTGCGCCAGCTTCGCCTCCGCCCCCGACGCAGGTAAACGATTTGGCGAATTCAAACGGCAGCGGCAGTGCGCCGGCGGCGGCATCCAGCAGTTCGGCACAACCAGCGGCTCCTGCTGACTCCAGTACGGAAAGCTCGTCCAAGAAAAAGAAGAAGAAGCATCTGCTTCTCTTCTGAGGCTGATTGCACGTCGATCACCGTTATGTTAAGCTCATTGTTTGTCCCGGCTGGCAGGGAGAATTATGCCTGGTTCGCTCCGCTTGCGGCGGAAGTCGCACCACGCAGGCTGGCGTAGCTCAGCTGGTAGAGCATCTGATTTGTAATCAGAGGGTCGGGGGTTCAAGTCCCTTCGCCAGCTCCATAATCGTAACCTTGAGCGCGCCGCAAGGCGTGCCAGGAGCAAGCCAAACGAGACGCGCAGCTCTCCTAGAGAACTGATTCCAGCAGCAGCTTCCCAATCGTTAGACGCGCGGAAGTATGATCGTGCGGCTGTTGCGGAGTTTTGCCGGGTGTGAGCGACGCGTCTGGCGTGGCGTTCTTTGACAGCAGGAACTGGCAATTCCGGGCTCGGCAATCCGGCTCTCAAGCATCGGTTTGGCAGAGAGCCCATGCTCGGTCGAATGTGCACAGGTGGCCGAGTGGTTAATGGCAGCAGACTGTAAATCTGCCGCTCCTTGCGAGCTACGGAGGTTCGAATCCTCCCCTGTGCACCAGCTTTCCGATGGAATGTTTGGTGTGGGATGAATCGGTTGTTAGTGGCGTTCGGTGTGTATGCGGTGCTGGCAGCCTTGGCCTGGACGACGCTCAGCGATCCCAAGTTTAAGTTTGCGACCCTGGCGATCCTGGCAATGTTTGCGGTTCGCACCTGGACCTGGAGCAAGAAGCAGGCGCGCGAACACCGCGATGAATAAGGCCGCGAGCGATTAGCGGTTGAGCTGCGAGCTGAAAGCCCCGAAGGGGCGAAACTGAATTTAGCCCAGCGCGGAAGCGCTGGGGATGGGCAATTTGAGAAGTTAGAGCCGCGGAGCGGCGGCACAAAACGCCGTATTGGTTTGAAGGGCGGGAGTAACTCAGTGGTAGAGTCACAGCCTTCCAAGCTGTTGGTCGCGGGTTCGATTCCCGTCTCCCGCTCCAGAGTTGGGCCGCTTTGCGGGCGTGAGCGTTAGCGGGAGCCCGCAGGCGAAATCCCGAACGTAAGTGAGGGATCTGTTTTTGAGACGCGCAGGCTGATGTAGCTCAGTTGGTAGAGCACTCCCTTGGTAAGGGAGAGGTCATCGGTTCAATCCCGATCATCAGCTCCAGAATTTGAAGTGAGGCTCGCCAGTGCGGGCAGATTGGCTTTTCGATCCGTGAGCACTCCGATGGAACAGCAATCAGTAGAGCGGACGCCGTTCCAGCAGGGTGGAATTCCGATCGAAGAGCAGTTGGAGTTTCAGCAGCTTGGTTCGGCGCTAGGAAGGGTTTTTGCTGCGAATGCGGTCGAGGGCTTTTTGCGACTGCTGCAGCGCAAGGGCGTTCCCGTACGCGACTTTGATCGCGTTCTGCGTGAGCAGTTGCTGGAGAAGTCGGATGCGGACCTGGCAGGAAGCGGCAAGACGGCGCAACAGGTTTATGATGCGCTGGCCGTGGCCAATCAGGCGCAGATACGCGAGTTTTATTTGACCGCGCTGGAGGCGGTGGACCTGCCGCTGCGCGAGAAATACAAGAAACTTTACCGGTATTACTAGGGACAAGACTATGGCGAAAGAGAAATTTGATCGCAGCAAGCCGCACGTAAACGTTGGGACAATTGGTCACATCGATCATGGCAAGACCACGTTGACGGCGGCCATCACGAAAGTTTTGCAGAAGCACAATCC
>JBEKCJ010000139.1:0-8426 GCA_050014935.1 Candidatus Korobacteraceae bacterium | reverse complement strand
ATGGCGCAACCCGCGGGTCTGCAACTTCCTGCTCAGCCTGATCTGGCGTACTTTTCGAGTGAGTTGAAGGTGCTGTTCTGGGCACCTGAGCGGCTGCGGTAGCAAAAGTCGGGGAAACGATTGGTAGGACAGGCCTTCGGACCGGCGTTGCGTAGACCACAAATCAACGGATAGTCGCCTTGTATCAGGGCACGGCTTGAGCCGTGCCGTTTCGGCGGCCAAAGAATTGGGCTTTAGCCCCTGAGGGATTCTGTCTGCAGGGGCTAAAGCCCGAAGCTTTAATTATGCCATTCGGCACGACCAAGGTCGTGCCCTGACACAAGGCGGTAGTGGGCTGTTTTGATTACAATTTCTGCCGTGTTCACCAGACGTTACGGGTAACGCCCGCGATGGAGGCTGGACTTTCAGACCACGTTTGGAGCCTAGAAGAATTGGTGGGATTATTGGAACGACAAACAAATGTCGCAGCAGCAGCCTGAGTTGTGGATTGGGGTAGTAGAAGTAAGACCTCGCGACCGAACGGCCTACGGGGCGGCTGGCGCGTTCACTTTTATTATTACTTGGGCGTGCAATGCGGCGGAGTTTCGCACGAAGGCGGAGACAGTTATTGCCACGCTAGACCTCTACGTGGCGGGCGTCGAGGGAGAAGAACCACTCGCACGGTGGACTGAAAAGCGAACGCCGTCGGAAGAAATCGAGGATATGATACAGAGAGCAGAGTTTAACCCTAACGCGATTGTGTGGGGAACCTTCCATCAATATCGCGTTGATCAAGCCTGAAATTCAAAACCGCCCACTACCCACAAGGCGGAGTGATTTTAAGATGCGGAGCCTAAAGTGGGCATAAAGGTCCGCACTACCCGAACAGCACATCCAGCCAAGACGCCCGGAGGGATTCATGGCAGGAGTGGAAGGCCGGGTCGCGCTGGTTACGGGAGCGTCGCAGGGCATTGGCCGGGCGTGCGCGCTGGTTCTGGCTGAGTCGGGAGCGAAGCTGGCGTTGTGCGCGCGTAATCAGGAGAAGCTGGAGCAACTGGCCGGCGAGATCAACAGCAAAGGCGGCGAGGCTGCCGCGTTCAAGCTCGACGTCGCCAGCGAAGATGAAATCAAGGCCGTCGTAAAGGCGGTGATCGCGCGCTTCGGCAAGATCGACATCCTGGTCAACAATGCCGGCATCACCCGCGACCAGCTGGTCATGCGCATGAAGCGCGCCGACTGGGACGACGTCATCGCCACCAACCTGACCGCGCCATACCTGCTGACACAGGCTGTAATCGGATCAATGCTGAAGCAGCGCTGGGGACGAATCATTAATATCACCAGCATCTTCGGACAGATCGGCCAGGCGGGACAGGCCAATTACTCGTCGTCGAAGGCCGGGCTGATCGGGCTTACCATGTCGGTGGCGCGCGAAGTTGGATCGCGCAACATCACCGTCAACGCCGTCGCGCCGGGCTTCATCGAGACCGCGATGACCGAGGTCCTTCCGGCGGAGTTGAAAGAAAATATCCTGAAGAACATTCCGCTGGGACGGGCAGGTAGCGATGTGGATGTGGCCCACGCCGTGAAGTTTTTGGCGTCGGAGGAAGCGGGTTACGTTACTGGGCACGTGTTGAATGTGAATGGTGGGATTCTGATGGGGTAGCAGTGGTCATCAAGCTGCACCGGATTTTCGAAGCTGATGCCCCGTGTTTTATATTCACACATTGACGCACGGCCTGAAGAGTTTGCGTGAGTACTGGATTTGTAAGTTTGCGGTGGGAGAAGACCGCCGAGATTGACTCTAATTCAGCCGCGCAGCGGCGGGATGAAGTTAGCCCGGGGCGTGAGCCCCGGGTAGCAGTGGGAAAAAGTCGGAGCCGCGGCAGCGGCGACAGCGTTCTCACGCAGACACGAAAGTCCGTCCCCTTCAAGGCCACCGCAGATTTCCCCAGGGAATTGGTGCAGTCATGTCCGAGATCGTCCCAGCCACAACACCGGAGCAGATTGAGCAGGTGCGAAACCTGTTCGCCGAATATCGCGCGCAGCTGCCGGTGGAATATTGCTTTCGCACGTTCGATGCGGAAATTGCCGGCCTGCCGGGCGTGTATTCTCCGCCGGAGGGAATGCTGTTACTGGCGATGGTCATAGGTCAGCCGGTGGGATGCGTCGGTCTGCGTCCGTTCCCGCTCGAAGGGCGCTGCGAGATGAAGCGGCTTTACGTGCGCCCGGCGTTTCGTGGTGACAAGCTGGGAAGAAAGCTGGTGGAGCGGTTGCTGCTGGAGGCGCGGCGTCTGGGCTATTCTTACATGCGGCTGGATTCGCATCCGCCAACAATGCAGCCCGCAGTGGAGATGTACCGCAAGCTGGGTTTCCGCGAAGTCCGTCCCGACCCGCTGGAGCCAGTGGAAGGGCTGATCTATATGGAGTTGGCACTGACTTAAGACAATGTCGGTAGCCAGTTGTCAGTTGTCGGTCGCACTCAATTCCCGTTTTCCGAGAATTAACTTGCCAGCCTTCCCGGCAATGGTTACTATGCAGTCAACCCCATGGCCACTCCCCCACAGGACGCAAACCCCTAATGAACATCGGCGAGACCATCCGCAATTTCCGCTTGCAGAAAAGTATGTCGCAAGGTGACATTGAAAAGCGCACCGGTCTGCTGCGCTGTTATCTGTCGCGAGTGGAGAACGGGCACACCATTCCCTCGCTCGATACGCTGGCTAGAATCGCGACGGCGATGGACCTTCCGCTGTCCAGATTCTTTACCGACGGCGCCAGTGACAATGGGAGCAAGACGCCCCACCTGGCCGAAGATGAAGTGCGCTTCCTGACGCAGATTCGCCGCTATTCGCCCAACCTGAACGACAGCGACCGCAAGCTGGTGATCGCCATGGTCAAGAAGATGGCCGCGACCGCCGGCAAGTAGTGAACCACAGAGACACGGCGACACGGAATTGAAACAGCACCTGGGCGTTCTTCTGCGCGCCTCAACAGGCCGCTGGAAAAATCGGTTTCGGTGAGTTTTGAAGGGGCGCACCTTTAGGTGCGCCGTCACAAGTGCTTTAGATTTGTCATCCCGAGGAGGCCTTCAGGCCGACGAGGGATCTGCTTTTGACGTTTTCAGCGGCCTGTCAAGACGTGCTCCACCCAGAACGATAAGGGGGAAGGAAACTCGTGGGAAAAATTCAAAGAGCAATCTTAAGCGTTACCGACAAGACCGGGCTGGTGGAGTTTGCGCGCCGGCTGGCGAAGATGGGCGTCGAACTGGTCTCCACCGGAGGCACGGCCAAGCTGCTGCGCGAGTCCGGCATCGTGGTAAAGGACATCTCCAATCTCACCGGTTTTCCCGAGATGCTGGACGGCCGCGTGAAGACGCTGCACCCCAAGGTACACGGCGGCATCCTGCACGTGCGCGGCAAGGCGGAACATCGCGCTGCGGTCAGCCAGCACGGCATCGAGCCCATCGACATGGTGGTGGTGAACCTCTACGCATTCGAGAAGACGGCAGGCAAGCCCGGCGTGGAGTTCGAAGACATCATTGAGAACATCGACATCGGCGGGCCGTCGATGGTGCGCTCGGCGGCAAAGAATTTTCAGGACGTCGCTATCGTGACTTCACCCGCCGACTACGAAGCCATCGCCGGCGAGATGGAGAGCGGTGGCGGATCGCTGTCGTTAAAGACGAAGTGGTGGCTGGCGCAAAAGGCGTTTGCGACGACGGCGGCATACGATTCGGCGATTGCGTCAACGCTGGAACGCATCGGTGCGCCTGAGAGCGATGCCGGGAAATTCGAAATCGGCAACAATGACGGCTTTCCGGAGACTCTGCGGCTCAGCTTCCGTAAGGCTTTCGATCTGCGCTACGGCGAGAATCCGCACCAGAAAGCGGCGCTATACTCCGACGGCTCGGACAAAGGCGTAGCTAACGGCAAACAGCTTCAGGGCAAGGAGCTGAGTTACAACAACATTGTCGATCTGCAAGCGGCATGGGACCTGGCGCAGGAGTTCAAGGAGCCAGTCTGCGCGATCATCAAGCATACCAATCCCTGTGGAACGGCAGTGGCAACCACGCTCGCCGAAGCCTACAAGCGGGCGCTGGAGTGCGATCCGGTGTCGGCGTTCGGCGGCGTGATCGGGGTCAATCGCACGATCGATCGCGAGACGGCGACAGAAATGGCGAAGCTGTTTGTCGAGGCAATTGCCGCGCCAGGATTCGACGATGCGGCGCGGGAGATCTTTGCTACCAAGAAGAATCTGCGGCTGGTGGAAGTTGTGCCGATGGAGCAGAAGTGGGTGCTGAAGAATGTCTCCGGCGGCGTGTTGCTGCAAGATAACGACATGCGGCCGCTCACCGAAGCTGACCTCAAGATCGTCAGCGAACGCAAGCCGACGGAGCAGGAGATGCGCGACCTGTTGTTCGCGTGGACGGTCTGCAAGCACGTGAAGTCTAACGCGATTCTCTATGCCCGCAATGGTCAGAGCACGGGTGTAGGCGCGGGCCAGATGAGCCGCGTGGATTCGGCGAAGATCGGCGCGATGAAGTCAGTGCTTGGGATCAAGGGCTCGGTTGCGGCGTCGGACGCGTTCTTCCCGTTTCCCGATGGCGTTGAAGAGATCGCAAAGGCGGGTGCGACCGCGATTATCCAGCCCGGTGGTTCGGTGCGCGATCAGGAAGTGATTGACGCGGCCAATCGACTTGGCCTGGCGATGGTGCTGACCGGCGTGCGGCACTTCCGGCACTAGAGAGCTTTGGGCTGTCGGACGGCGGTCTGATCGCGGACGCGGCCATACGACTGGATCCTGGGTCGCGATGTTATCTTCGATAACGACCTATGGCCCGTTCCCAGACCAGCCACCAACTTGGCCGTTTCCTCTCCCCGGCAATGGGGCGCGCCCTTCTGGGATTCGTTCTGGTGGCTGTGACGCTGGTGGTGTATGCGCCGGTGACGCGGCATCCCTTCATTCACATCGACGACTACGGCTATGTGGTTAACAACCTCCACATCCAGCACCTGGACTGGAGCACCGTCAAGTGGTCCTTCACATCCTTCCCGTACGCTAACTGGGACCCGCTGAGTTGGCTGTCGCACGCATTGGACATTCAGCTGTTTGGCCTCGACCCGGGCCGGCATCACGAAACCAGTCTGCTGTTGCATTTGTTGAATGCGTTGCTGCTGTTCTGGCTGCTGTGGCAGGCGACCGGCTATGTGGGGCGCAGCTTTGTGGCGGCGGGTCTGTTTGCGCTGCATCCCTGCAATGTTGAGGCAGTCGCTTGGGTTGCGGAACGCAAGACCGTGCTGAGCATGGTTTTCTTTCTGCTGACGCTGATGGCATACCGCCGGTATGCGCGCCAGCCGGCCGTGGGACGCTACCTGGTGGTGGCGATGTTGTTCGCCCTGGGCTTGATGTCGAAACCTCAGATCGTCACCTTGCCGTTCGTGCTCCTGCTGTGGGACTACTGGCCGCTGGGGCGAATGTTTCCCGGCGCCGACTCGTCTTTGGCCGGGGAGACCCCGGGTCACATTGTTCCAGGCAAGAGTTTTTCCTGGCTGTTGCTGGAGAAGATTCCGCTGCTGGGGCTTTCCGCCGGCAGCGCCTTTCTTACGATGAAAGCGCAGTGGGCTAATCGCACGCTGGGCGGCTTGAACTCGTATTCTTTTGCGGTACGCGTGAGCAGCGTCATCGTCACGTACGTGCGATACCTCGCCCACGCCATCTGGCCGGCGCACTTGTCATTCTTCTACCCTCACGCGCGGAGCACGGCGCCCTTCGGGCAGCTTGCGGCCTGCTTGCTCCTATTGTTGCTGATCACCGGGCTGGGGCTGGCCAGCCGCAGTCGCCGTTACCTGGCCGTCGGATGGCTGTGGTTTCTGGGCACGCTGGTTCCCATGATTGGACTGGTTCAACTGGGCAACGGAGAGGCCATGACCGATCGTTTCGGTTATGTGCCCTTCGTTGGATTGTTCATCGCCTTCTGTTGGGGAGTGGCCGACTGCGCGGAGAGGTGGCATTCTTCGAAGATCTGGCTGCCTGCCGGCGCCATTGCCATCCTGCTGTTAATGGCGTTCGCCACACGTCGCCAGCTCAGCTATTGGACTGACGATCTGACCCTATGGACGCATGCTGCCGAAGTTGTAAGCAATAACGCGATGGCCGAGAACATGATTGGCGAAACCTTGATGCAGAGAGGAGATCGGGAGGCCGCCGTGGCGCATTTCCAGGCTGCGGCAACGATGGACCCGCTTTTCCCCTATCCCTACCTTCACATCGGGATCTACGACGAAGAGCATGGTCACCCGCGCGAGGCCATCGAGCATTTGCAGAAAGTCATCGCGCTGACCCAGAGCGTTGCCGACCATGTGCCGGCCATCAGGAACGAAGCCTTCGTCCACATGAGCTTCGCCTACGCCCAGCTCGGCGACCGTGCTAATCAGGAAAAGTATCTCAGCCTGGCGGCGCAGCAACGCTAATCCCGATGGGAAGAGCAAACCTCGACTCTGCTAATGCCGACACACCTACCGGCTGCGCATCTTCGACAGCAGGCGCAGGATCTCGAAATACAGCCAGATCAGGGTGATCATCAGCGCGAAGGCGCTGTACCACTCCATGTACTTGGGAGCGCCCATGTTTGCGCCGCCCTCGATCAGGTCGAAATCGAGGACGAGATTCAGCGCAGCGATACCCACCACCAGCAGGCTGAAGCCGATGCCGATGGGCCCGGAGCCGTTGATCGTCGTGAAATGCACACCGAAGAATCCCAGAATGAATTGCAGAAAGTAGAAGACGGCGATGCCGCCGGTGGCGGCGACGATACCGAGGCGCATCCTGTCGGTGACCTTAATGAGCCCGGTGCGATAAGCGATCAACATTGCGACCAGCGTACCGAAGGTGAGCGCGACTGCCTGAATGGCGATGCCGTGGAAGCGCATCTCCATCAGCGCCGAAACTCCGCCCAGCACCAGACCTTCCAGCAGCGCGTAGATGGGCGCGGTTATGCCCGCCCATTCCTTCTTGAAGATGGTGACCATGGCGACGATGAAGCCACCGATGCCGCCCACCATCGCCGGCAGCATCACCGACGCCATCGCGTCTTCAGGAGAAGTGGCCAGCGCGCCAAAGAAGCGGGTCCAGGTCCAGGCGGCCGTGGCTACGCACAGGATAATCAGTATCCCGGTCTTGTTGACCGCGCCCGATATGGTCATGGTCTGGGCGCCGTAGGCAACATCGCCGGGGCCGAAAGCGCCACGCAGGGCGGGGTTCGAGGTTCTCATCAGTTGCGGCATTCTTTCTCCTAGTTGTTATAGCTTACCGATTAGACGGGGATTCGCGCTAGAGGACTCTTGGGGGCGCTATTCGCTTTTCGCCTCTCGCTCTTCGCCAGAGCTGTCATTTTGGAAGGCTGTCATCCCGAGCGGAGCGAAGCGCAGCCGAGGGATCTGCGGTTAGCTTCGACTACACATTCCTTCAACCCATTTCTCGAAGTATGTAATCCGAGCACCGACCGCGTTTTGATACCCAGCGTTTTTGAATCTCCCAACAATGGAATCGGTGGCAGATCCGCTGGCGATTTCGATTTTCGCGTCAGGCGACAGGCTGCTGAATAGCAGTTCGCAAGCTCTCTCGTCTGCCGCCGCAAGACTATAGCCCAGTACAAACACTGCTTCCGACGCCCGAAGACCTTGCCGAGCCTGCTCCCAAAGAGAATCCCAAAAGTCCTCCCACTCGCGACCGAAGCTGGTCTCAAAGAAAAAACGCTTGTTGCGAGTAGGCAAAATCCAGGGCAGGATGCTGCCCCCGGGCCGCCTGAATCGGGGGTCCGTAAGTCCACAGTAGCCCAGGAAGGAAAGTTCGTTGGCGGCAATCACCGGACGAACACCAAGCGATCCATCCAGAACGGCGGTAATGCCACTTGTTATTCCGCCGAAAAGCAACGCAATCCAGTTCGCACTGCCGTGCAGCTTCAGTAGTTTCGTTTGAGAGCCGCAAGGGAATCCATCAAAGTCGAAGCCATAGCCATCCCCAAGCTCCCATTTCCCAGCGATGTGTAATTCCCGATCAAGCGAGACGTCGTAATTGAAGGTAATGATGCAATCGCCGCGCTCCACGATTTCGTCAGAAAAACTTCGATACGCGCCAGCTTCGGAGTTGCGAATCGCTATAAACCACTCCTGCAACGCCCGTGTCAGAGTTGGTTTTTGGAAGCTCGCAATGTTTCCGCGTTCTTCCGTGCCCCGCCGTGAGTCGCCGAGTGTCGAATCCAAAGTCGAAAAGAGCTCCTCGACGTTGACGACCAATCCGAAAGTATCGAAAACCCATTGCGCTGAAGCGCGATAATTCGGATTCGGGTGCTTTTGCATCCACGTTAGGAGTTGAACGCCCATAGTGCTCGCTGAAGGGTAGCCAGCATGCAACGATGCCCCCGCTCCAAGGACGTAGGTCTTCAC
>JBEKCJ010000138.1:0-7542 GCA_050014935.1 Candidatus Korobacteraceae bacterium | reverse complement strand
TGAGGAAGCGCTCGAAGAGCAGCTCGTTCTCCAGCGGATCGATGTCGGTGATGGAGAGCGCGTAAGCGACCAGCGATCCCGCGGCCGATCCGCGGCCCGGACCAACAGGAATGTTGCGTTCCTTGGCGTAGCGGATGAAATCCCAGACGATGAGGAAGTATCCGGAGAACTGCATCTGGCGGATGATTCCGATTTCGCGCGTCAGCCGCGCCTCATAATCGTCGAGCGAGTGCTTCAGCCGGCCCATTGCCTGCAGCTCGCGCAGGATGTTCAGGCGCTTGGCAAAGCCTTCGCGCGTCACCCGCTCGAAATAATCCGGCAACGTGTAACCATCGGGGACGACGAACTGCGGAAACGGATCGTGAACTTTCTCCAGGCGAATGTTGCAGCGCTCGGCGATCTCCATCGTGCGCGCGAGCACTCGCTCATAGCCATTGAAGACCTGCGCCATCTCCTCGGCGGTCTTCACGAAGAATTGATTGCCGTGAAACTTCAGCCGGTTGGTGTCGTTGATCGACTTGCCAGTCTGGATGCAGACCATCACGTCCTGGGCGTGCGCGTCTTCTTCGCAGAGGTAGTGGCTGTCGTTGGTCGCGACCAGCGGCAGGCCGAGATCCTGTTCCAGCTTCAGCAGGCTCGCCTGAATGCGCTGCTCGTCGGGAACGCCCTGGTCCTGGATCTCGAGATAGAAATTACCTTTGCCGAAGATGTCGGTAAAGGTTGAGGCGGCTTGGCGCGCCTGCTCGTACTTGCCTTCGACGAGGTTCTCCGCGACTTCGCCCTTCAGGCATGCGGAAAGAGCGATCAGTCCCTGCGAATGTTCGGCGAGAAATTTCTTGCTGACGCGCGGCTTGTAGTAGAAGCCGTGCAGCGAAGCTTCGGAGACAATCTTGACCAGATTGCGATAGCCGAGGTCGTTTTCGGCCAGCACGATGAGGTGGTTGTAGCTGTCGCCTTCGGGCGAGGCGCGATGGTCGTCCTTCTTGCAGATGTAGAGCTCGCAACCGAGGATCGGCTTAACGCCCACATCCTTGGCAGCGTTAACGAAGTTCACCGCGCCAAAGATGTTGCCGTGGTCGGTCATGGCGACCGCGGGCATGCCGATTTCCTTCACGCGTCCGACCAGGCGCTCGATCTCGCAAGCGCCGTCGAGCATGGAGTAGTCGGTGTGAAGATGGAGATGGACGAATTCGGGTTGAGGCATCGCTACTTCTATTTTATGCGTTTGCGGGGGCGCCTGCGGCCTGTGGAAGTGGTGGAAAAGGAGGCATTTATTATGTGTGTCGTCCCCGAGGGACTCGCGCTCATTTGATCGACCTACCCACCGCTGAAGCGGTGGGCTATCATCTTCCGTCCCGCATCGCGGGACTCGTTCGTCGGTATTTGGGCATTGCAACATTGCGGTCAGCGCGGACTCGTTACTGGCTGCGGCGCTCGTTCGGCGCCGTCGTTGATTTTGGCTAATTACTAAGGGCTAATTGCTAATGGCTAATCCTCCCAAACCACTCATCCTGATCATCCTCGATGGCTGGGGCTATGCTCCACCGTCCGCCGCCAACGCCATCTCGCTGGCGCGCAAACCAAATTATGATCGCCTGCTCGCCGAATATCCCAACACGCTCCTCCACACCAGCGGCCGCTACGTCGGGCTGCCGACCGGGCAGATGGGCAACAGCGAGGTCGGACATCTCAACATGGGCGCCGGGCGAGTGGTCTACATGGACATCACCAAAATCGATCTCATGATCGAAAACGGCGAGTTCTTCACGAACCCGACGCTGCTCGACGCAATGGTAGCCGCCCGCACTGGCGAGCGGCGTCTGCACCTGTTCGGCTTGCTTTCCGATGGCGGCGTGCACTCGCACCAGAACCATCTCTACGCGCTGCTGCGCATGGCCAAGCAGAACGGCGTGGAACGCGTCTTTGTGCATTGCTTCATGGATGGCCGCGACACGCTGCCCACCAACGGCGCGGGCTACATCGAGCAGTTGCAGCAGAAGATGCGCGAGTACGGCGTGGGCAAGATTGCGACGGTCAGCGGGCGCTACTACGCGATGGACCGCGACCGCCGCTGGGAGCGCGAGAAAAAAGCTTTCGATGCGATGGTCTGCGGCGATGCCGAAGGCGGCCGCTACACCGACGCCGTTCAGGGCGTGAAGGACTCCTACAACCGCGGAGTCACCGACGAGTTCATCATCCCTTTCGTGCTGACTGGCGAGCGCGGCGAGTCGCTGGGCAATGTTCGCGACGGCGATGTCTGCCTCAACTTCAACTTTCGCGCCGACCGCGCGCGCCAGATCACGCGCTGCCTGGCGCGAAACAGCCACTTCACTCCGCAGGATGGCCGCGAACTTGAAGGCTCCGACGACCTCGACAGCATCATTCCGCGCAGCCGCGCGCCCCAAGATCTCACCTACGTCTGCATGACGCAGTACGACAAACATTTCACCCTGCCCGTCGTGTCGCCGCCGGAGTCGCTGACCAATATCCTGGCCAACGTAATGGCCGATCGCAGCCTGCGCAACCTGCGTGTTGCCGAGACCGAGAAGTACGCGCACGTGACTTACTTCTTCAACGGCGGCGTGGAGAAACCATTTCCTGGCGAAGATCGTGTGCTGGTGCCGTCGCCCAAAGTCGCTACCTACGATCTGAAGCCAGAGATGTCGGCGCAGGGCATTGCCGACGCGGTGGTGAAGGCGATCGGCGAGAAAGCCTTCGATGTGATGGTGGTGAACTTCGCCAACGCCGACATGGTGGGACACTCAGGCAAAATTCCCCCGACGATCACCGCAGTGGAGACCGTCGACACGTTCCTCGGCCAGATCTATCGCGCACTGCGCCAGAGTGGGGGCGCGATGATCGTTACCGCAGACCACGGCAACGCGGAGCAGATGATCGATCCCGCGACCGGCGGCCCGCAGACGGCGCACACCACAAATCCGGTTCCGTTCATCGTCGCCGCAGAGCACGCCGTGACGGCCCTAAACTTGAAGGGCGACGCGCGCCGCTTCACGCTGCGTCCTGATGGCGCCCTGCAAGATATTGCGCCAACGATGTTGGGGATTCTGGGCATTCCGCAGCCCAAGGAGATGACCGGGCGGGATTTGCGAATACTGGCGCAGCCGGCGAACAGCTAAATCAGCAATTGGTAATTGGCACTCAGGGAGACTCTGATTAAGCCTTAGCTTTGAAAGGGCACGGTTTCACAGGGCCGCTGAAAAAGTTGGCTATGGAAGCCTTCGTGTCAGGGCACGACCTCGGTCGTGCTGATAAGCCCTTGGTTTTTGTCATCACGAGGAGGCTTTCAGGCTGACGAGGGATCTGCTTGTCAGACTTTTTCAGCGGCCTGTAAAGCCGTGCCCTGACGCAAAGCCAGAAGTTATTGAAGGAATGCTTGATCCGGAACACTAATTCCTAATTGCTTCGTCTCTCGTTCTACGCGTCTTGCGAATCAGAAACGGTATCACACCCGGAAGGCGTAGTAGTTCGAATGCAGCGGCTTGGGCAAGAGCAGGCAGCGACATGAGTGAGCGCATTCGCGAGGCGGCCGACAATAACGGCGCGAATTGCGATGTGTATTTGTCCTGATATAGCGCGGCTGCTTCACCCAATTCAAATTCACCCAAGAGAAATCGACAGACACAGTGCGCCGCCAGTCGCCCGCTGCGAAGTGCGATGGAGATGCCGTCGCCGACGAAAGGGTCGAGGAACGCCGCGGCATCGCCCGCAAACAATGTCTTGCCGTGCACCGGATGCGGGCAACGATAAATCAAAGGAGCGGTGCTGACCGGTTGGCTGGCCAGACTCCACGCGGACGCACGTTTGGCCAGCGCAGTATGCAGTCCGAGCACTTCGGGCAACGACGTGGCGCGGTCAGTGCGCACCATGGCGCAGGCGTTCACTACGTCTTTCCCGACGGGCTGAACTCCGCAATATCCGTTTTCGAAGAAATAAAGGTCGGTTGAGGGATTGGGATGGAGTTCGCGAAAATGACCCTTCACGCCAATCCACCTCGGGCCAGCTGGGATGGTTCGGTCAGGCGTGAATTGCGACCACCGTCCTGACGCGATGATCAGCGCCTTTGCGCAAAAGTTTCCGCCAGAGGTCGTAAGGTAGAATGGGCCGCCGCCTTCAGCCGCTGAGACCTCGCTGTCGAGTCGCGCTTCAACGCCCGCAGCCTGCGCTGCCATCCATAGCTGAAAGTCGAGATCGTAACGAGTGATGCTGAGCGCCGGCGGCGAGACCGGAGTTTCGATCGTGCGCATGCCCAGAAATAAGCGTGTGCGCTGAATAGCGGGTGCTGTGTCGAGAAGGGTCTGGCCTGCGGGCAAGTCGCGCAACAGGCTCGCGAGCACATCCAGCGCCTCGGCGGATACGAACTCTCCGCAGACCTTGTGACGCGGGAAGCTGCGAGCTTCAAGCAGCACAACGCTTGCCCCCAGGCGCGCGGCCACAATGGCAGCAGAGCTTCCCGCCGGGCCCCCGCCAATGATTGCGAGATCGAATTGGGGAGTGGCAGTTAGCATTTGTTATGAGCTATGAGCTATGAGCCACGGAAAGGCTATCTACAAGCGTGCTCTTTCATCTATTTAAGGTCTCGCAAACGCAGACCTAAGTTCGAAGAAGCCCAGTCGTCAATGGTACATCGTCCGGAGCTCGCGGCTCGGGGCTCGTAGCCTCGCGGCTAATTGCCGTCCTTCCACACCAACACTCCCATTCGATACAGATAGTGTCGGGAAATCGCAATTCGCCGTGCCGGCAATTCTTCCAGCAGGCGCCGCACTTCCTGTGCCGTGTACGCATTCTGCACCGAGGCCGGCGCGTCATGCCAGGTAATGCGGCTGCCGAAGAGGGGTAATCCGGCATAAACCAGCCAAAGATGCAGACGGCTCCGGATCAAGTCGTTGATCAGGAGAGCGCGCCGGCACACGCGCAAGCCTTCACGGGCAAAGAGGCGCAATGAGTCAGGCTCCAGGTGGTGCGCGAACAGGGAGCAGCTCACCACGTCGAAAGCATCGTCGCGAAAGGGTAAGTGAAGCGCATCGCCGCAAACCGAGGCCGTGCCATTGACTGGCAGGTGCGTGGCCAGGCGGTCCAGCAAGGTCACGCGCAGCTCAACCCCTTCGCTGGCGAGGGTGCGTTGTGCCGCCAGCGGAATGTCGCCGGCACCGGCCGCAACCTCCAGCAGCGATAGCTTGCGGCAATCGCACTCGGCCGCAACCCGCGTCAATAGCTTGACAGTTGTTCGCGTGCCTCCAAACCAGTCGTTGATATGACGCAGGTCGGTCAACGACGCCGACACCTCCGCGGGCGTTCCCAGGTCCTGGTCAAGCAGCTCGGATATGACCTTGCGTCGCATAATCGTTGCAGTTTGGCTTAGCCGCTGGCAGGCCCTGTTCTGACGGCCTTCCTTCGATGGTAGCAAGCCGCTCACGCTCTTGTGGATATTCATTCGACCTTGCAAACGCCGTCACCCGGCAGCATCATTGATAGGCGGGCTCAGGGAAGGCCGCGCCCCAGCCATTGGTGCCGAGGGGAGAAGTTTTCATAAAAGCAACGAATAGCGCGCTCCCCTCCTCTAATTAGGAGGCAAGTTAAGCTCTAGGGGATTCCGTGGCATTACGCCGCAATCATACTTCGCACGTTCTGGCGGCAACGGTGGCCGCGCTGTTGGCCGGGGGGATAATCCCTGCGCAGCAAAAGCCCGCTGCCACGCAGCATACAGTTGTTTCCGCTCAGCAAAAACTGGATATCGATCCGCTCGAGTTGGTGCGGCGCGCGTCGGGAAACGAGATCAAGGCCAACGCCACTGAGTACTACTGCATGTTCAAGGACACCACCGAATACAAAGACCATTCCATCACGAAAGAAATTATTCGTACCCCACAAGGTGGATTGGCGAACACATTGCTGATCAATGGGCATCCCCTGACCGCCGAAGAGCGCCAGAAAGACAACGAGAAGCTCGAGAAGTTCGCGAACAATCCGGACGCGCGGCGGAAGCGCCGCGAGGCAAACGCCGCTGACGATAAGCGTTCGGAGCTGATGCTGACCAGCCTTCCCGACGCCTTTCTCTATACTTACGCCGGCACGGACCGCGGCCCGAAGGGTGAGGAACTGGTCCATCTGAAGTTCCGTCCTAATCCCGGCTTCAATCCGCCGAACCACGAGACCATGGTGTATCTCGGCATGGAGGGCGACATGGTCATCGACCGCAAGGCGATGCGTATTGCCAAGATCGATGGCACCCTCTTCAAGGACGTCGACTTTGGCTGGGGAATTCTGGGCAAGCTCGACAAAGGCGGCAAGTTCATCATTGTGCAGCAGGACGTTGGTGGGGGTGATTGGGAGGAAGTACAGGAAACTCTGCAGTTCTACGGCAAGATACTGCTGGTGAAGTCGCTGACAATCTGGTCCACGGAGACCATGACCGATTTTCATCCCGTACCCTCTGACCTGACCACAGCCCAAGCCCTCGACCTCCTGCATAAAAGCGTCGATGTGGTCGCGGCAAACGGCAGCGCCGTGAAGCAAGCACAGAACGAGCACAAGTAACAACTAGCAGCAGACCAATGCTTTAGCATCTCTTCATTTAAGTGTTTCTTTACGTACGGTCAGGGCCTCGATCAAATCTTTCTTCAACTCATATCCGCGGCCTGGCTTGTCGCTTATCGCAATCGTCCCCTTGGCTGAGACCTCGACCTCCGGCTCGATAATATCTTCCTTCCAATAGCGCTTGGACGCGGAGACATCGCCGGGCAGCTTGAAATCAGGCAAAGTCGAAAGTGCCACATTGTGGGAGCGGCCAATCCCGGACTCGAGCATTCCGCCGCACCATACAGGAACGCCGAAGCGCTGCGCGACATCGTGAATCGCGAGCGCTTCGGAAAAGCCGCCCACCCGCCCGACTTTGACGTTGACGATACGGCACGCACTCATCTCCAGTGCGGCCTGGGCGTCGCGGGCGCTGCGAATAGCCTCGTCGAGGCAGAGCGCCGTCTGCAATTGCTTCTGCAGTCGAGCGTGAAAGTAGAAGTCATCGCTCCACAGTGGCTGCTCAATCATCAACAGCTTGAAGCAGTCGAAGCTCTTCAGATGCTGCTCGTCGGCCAGCGTGTAAGCCGAATTGGCGTCGCAGCTCAGAAGAATGTCGGGCCAGCGCGCCCGGATCTTCTCCAGCACTTCGACATCCCAGCCCGGCTTGACTTTGATCTTGATGCGCTGATAACCGGCAGTCAGTTCCGTTTCCACCTTCTGCAAGAGCTGTTCGTGCGAATCCTGAATGCCAATGCTGACGCCGCAGGCGATTTCACTACGCGTGCCGCCGAGCAACTTCCACAGTGGAATGCCTTTTTTCTGCGCCTCGGCATCCCACGCGGCATTCTCCAGCGCGGCCTTCGCCATGCGATGCTCTCGCACTTGCTTCAGCAACTCGGGAACTTCGCGCCCGGATTGCAGCGTCTTGCCCAACAGCGCCGGGCCGAGGTAGCGCACGATGACATCCCAGGCGCCGTCGATGTACTCCTCGCTGTAGTAGGGATT
>JBEKCJ010000137.1:0-9148 GCA_050014935.1 Candidatus Korobacteraceae bacterium | reverse complement strand
AGCCCGAAGATAAATCCAACGTCCAGGTTCACCCACAGCAGGAACAGCACTGGCAACCAGAACAGCGGACGCACGGCTCCTGTTCTCCTTGCGCCGAAGAGCAGATTCAATTCGATTGCGAACAGAACAATCGAGCAGACAACCGGCCCGGGCGGCAAGCTGGGTATTGCATATTGCGCGGCCGCAGCCAGGAGAACGGCAGGCCAGAAGTTCAATCGCGAGCCGCGAGCCAGCACAAACGTCACCATCGCGATCGCGATTTTCAGCGCCATCAACGACACGGGAAGAGCGCGCAGACCCATTAGTTTGTAAACTGCCGCGAGCACGACGTCGAAGAGCCAACTGGAGTCGACCCAAGGTAAGTTCGAATATTGGGAGAACAATCCATCGTGCGGCACCGCATGGTTCTGCAGGATCCAGTTACCAGTGCTGAGGTGCCACCACACATCCGGATCGGCCAAAGCGGAAAGGTGAGCGGATTCAATCCACGCTGACGTGGTGAACAGGAGCAGCAGCGCTGCCACCTGCATCGGTACGCAATGGCCCAGGCTGCGGAAGATGTTGGGAGCAGCTACTTCGCGAACACTGGAATTCGTGGACATAGCTGCTTTACTGGTAGTCGGCCGCCAGGGCTCAGTGCCTCTTCGGAGGAAGCCCACTTGGGCCGTTGCCCTTATGGGCGCTTTGGGTGACAGAGCCGTCGGGGTTGTGTGCGGCCATGTGACAGACCAGGACGCACGTATTCGTAGCTCTCGTATAGGAAACCGGGATGCTGCCGTTCGGAGCAACCACATTGATATCGAAGTTCACCAGGCGCTCGCCGGAAATGGTTCCGCTGCGCGCGCCCATGCCGTGAGCGGTGTGGCACACCGAGCAAGTAAAACCGGTGTTGATGTGCGAGCCATGCTGGTTCCAGCTTGCATTCGAGACAACATTCGTGAGGTCGTGGCACTTGCCGCACATCGCATACGGGCCTTTGATGCTCAAGTCTGGGTCGGGATACAGGTTAGTGATCAGCTGGCCCGGCGCTGGCGCCTGGCTGAACTCGTAGTCTCGCTCCAGAATGTGCTTAAACGTCGATCCGTGCGGCCCGCTTGGACCCGTTCCACCAAATTCCCGGTTGTCGTCACTGTTGTGGCAATCGCTACAGAAAATCTGTGTGCCCATAACACGCCCGTGCGTGGTGCCGCCGCTTAAATCCAACATCGTAGGCAACAGGCTAGGCTGCGGCAGTTGACTGCTGCGGGTGTGAGTAACGGGATGACTCGAGGTAGCGGTGGCGGCGAACTGCGGGATGACGTTGAGAGGATCGCCCGCTGAAACCGCCCGCACCGGCAAGTATCCGTAGATGGGGTTGGCGACTTTTCCAGAGCTGGTGCCGTGGCAGCGCAGACAATTGTCGTACTGATTGACGGAAGGATCGACGATGGTGATGCCGTCCGTCGCACTGATTCCAGCTACCCCGTTTTCTGCGACACGCGGATGGCCGGAGGCGGCGGAAACAACGTTACCTGGTTGGACGAATGGCCGTTGTGGCAGTCCGCACAGGTGGAATGCCGATTGTTATTCAACAAGACGCTTTCGGCGGCGTCATGCAGATTGTTGCCCGAAGGAAAGGGATGCCCGATCTTGGCAAACTCAGCATAAACATTCGTGATGGCGGGATTCAGGTTGGAACTGCCGTTGTGGCAGGCGATGCAATCCTGCTCATTGGGCTCGCGCAAGAGGCGCATCGGTCCCTGCGCGTTATGGGGTTCATGGCAGGAAAGACATGCGTTGCTTGCAACCGTGCCGTAGCTGCCGAGATTCGCCTGCAGCGATACTTTATTGGTTGCGATGGCGTGGGCGCTGGTCGCCCATCCCGCCAGAGGGTTAACTTGCCCCGACATGGTCCGCGTGGGATCGTGGCAGGCAAGACACATTTGCGCGTTGGAGCTGTCCTTCACCAGAAAGTTCGTCGAGATTTTGTCGATGGCCTGCACATGCGGGTTATGACAGGAAGTGCATTCGATGTTCCCGTTGATGAGGGTTATCTTGCCGGTGGGGTCACCGGTCTTGCCTTGCGAGACCAGCGAGGCAATGATGTCGATAGCGTCCTTGATGGGCAACTGCAAGCTGAATGGGTGCGATGACTGTAGGTTGGTCCCGAACACATCCTGGCTGTTCATGGAGCCGGTCATGGTAATTTGGCCGGACACAATCGTATTTCCGACGGCGACGGTTCCGTCGTGGCAGCTCAAGCACAGATTGCTGTCGGACCCCAGTACCGGCTGCTCGCCTTTCTGGTGATAGGTGGTGCTGGTATAGAGCTGGTAGGTCGCCTTGGTCTGCGTCTGGTTCCAGAGCGACTGGCCAGTCGCCAAGCCAGAGTGCGGAGCGTGGCAGTAGGAACACGATCCTGGGCGTGCGCCGGTTATCGGCGACTTGCTGCCGGGCGAGAGATCGTGCGTGCCGATCACATCGCCGGTGATCTGCGCCCGCAAAAAGCTCGCGGGCAACAGCAGCAACAGGCAGGCAAGTGACAGCTTGAACTTCACTGTGCGCCTCCCTTGGCCTGCTTCGGCAGTCCGTAGAAATGGAAGATCTGCACCCGGCGATTGAAGGAATCGACCACATAAATGCGGTCGTTGTGATCGATAAACAATCCTGTCGGCAACTGGAATTCGCCCAGCGCGGTGCCGCGGTTGCCGAAGGTGTAGAGCAGTTGTCCCTGGCGGTTGAAAGCCTGCACTACGCCCCACAATCCGTCGACGACGTACAGATCGCCTTCCGAATCAAACGCAATTCCCTTGGGACGGAACATGGTTCCCGACTCGTCACCCAGCTTCCCAACCGCATACTGAAGCTGTCCGGAGGTGTCGAGCACCTGAACGCGGAAATTCATGGCGTCGACGACCGCAAGGTTCTGGCCATCCAGCCGCAACTCGGTGGGAAAGTTGAACTGGCCCGTAGCTTCGCCGTTACTCCCGATGGTCTGCACTACATTGCCCTGCATATCCATTACGAAGATCTGGTCGCGCAGGGTATCGGTGATATAAATCCGCTGGGCCGCGGAATCGACGGCGATTCCGGTGGGACGCTTGAAGAAACCTTCGCCGCCTTTCAGGCTGCCAATCGCCCTCTGGAATTTTCCGTCGGAATTAAAGACGAAGACTTTGCCTGATTCCGAATCGGTGACGTAGATGTTGTCTTGGGCATCGACCGCAACGCACTGCGGCGTCAGCATGGGATCTTTGCCTTTGTCGACGCGCGACAGGAACTTGTACTTCTGCTGCTGGAAATCGAAGATGTGGACCCCGAAGGCGCCGGGATCGGTCACGATGATGCGTCCGCGGGAATCGACGGCGATGCTGTAGGGACGGACGAGGCTGCGGAAGTCCGGCTCGCCGGCGACGAAGTCGACCACGCGGGTCCAGAAGCCGCGCTTGGGCTTGACCTCACGCTGCGAGCTGAAGCTGCGTTCGTAGCTGAGCTTGCGGCCGCCTTCCAGCAACATGTCCGGAGGCGCTGGCGCGACGGGCTTCTCTTTAGGCTTGGACGCCCAAACCGGCGTCAGCAGCAGGAGAACGACACAGGCGACGTGAGATAGGAAATTTATTCTCGTGCGCGCTCCCGCTAGAAGAAATTGAACCACCTGGACACCCCGATGTAGAACGACGATACGTTCGACGGGGCAGTGCCGGACACGCTAAAACCCTGCGACAGCTGGGCGTATCCTCCCGTCAGGTACATCTTACGGAATTGGTATTGGATTAGCAGATTTCTCGAGTCAAACTGGTTTGCCGAGGCGATTCCTTCCGTGGAGGTATTGCTGGAGGACTTGGCGTAACTCGCCGCAATGGTTAACTTCCGCACCGGCATACTTGATAGTGACACACCGTAGCCGGTGCCGCCATACATGGTGATCAGGTTCTGCGGCAGAATCGGCGATATGTTTATCGGCAGTATTCCGTTTCCCGTAATCAGGCCGACGCCATCCGATTTGCCGTAGTTCCCGGTGAGGTTGATCCAGCGTCCATACCCAAAGCTGCTGGTATAACTCTGGCTGCTGTTGTCGGTGCCGGGTTGATTGGTGAGGCCACTGTGGGCGAAGCTTGCTCCCGCGTTAAAATTTACATTTCCCCAACGACGACGCACATTCCCCGAGTAGCTATAGTAGGACGTCATGTAGGTAATCAGCAGGGTCGAGACATTCTGGGCGTAACTGAAGGACTCGTTCGTAATCCACTTGCCGAATCTGCGGCCATAGTTGGCGTTGGCCGAGAAGCCGAGTCCGTTCTGATTACTGTTATCGATCATGCTGTCAATGACGCTGAACGCGGTATTCATGGTGCCGCCAAATAACCCGCGAGCGTAGGTGACCCCCGCGCTATACGAGGTTGCTCCAAAATCTTCTCCCAGGTAAGCCTGATCGCGCCGGTCAACCTGCCCCTGGAGCGCCAGGTTCGGGGCCAGGGAATAACTGGCAGCGCCGTTCAAGTCCCAGGCATGGGAGGAATCCAGACTGTTGCTGGCCGGCAGGATGCTACTGCTGCTACTGCTGCTGCTGCTGCTGCTGCTGCCAGACGTGAGCAGCGACCCGAAGAGAACTCCGGCGAGATTATCGGTATAACTGGCCGTCGCTGAAACTCGCAGCTTATTGGTAGGTTGCATGGAAGCAGAAGCAACCTCGGTGTCGAAATTCCCCTGGTAGGTATAGCCAAGATAATCGGTATTGATGTCGGACCGGTAAAAGCTGGTAGAAAACGTTCCATTCATGGGCAGCTTATGCGAAACGTTGAAGCCGAAACCGCTGTTATCGGTAGTGATGGTTCCCGTCTGCTCGCCCGCGAAGACCTCAGGTATCAGGGAGTTCGAAGCTCCATTATTGTAGGAAGCCCCCATGTTGAATCCGGCAATGGAATAGTTTGAGCTAAGAGTTAATGAGTGAAAATCTGAATTGCCGTTGTCGGTGGCACCATACACCGAATACTCATTGCTGCCCCTCTGAAAGCTTGCCGTAAGAGTAGGCAGGCCGGGAAGAAACTCGCTCCAGGAGATGCCAAAGGTGTCGCTATTGCCGTGGGTGGTGTAGTTCGGTAGTCCGGGGACGGCAAATTGTCCTTCACTGTTATAGGCCGCAGCGTAGCTGATCTGTCCCGGAAAATGGCTGCCGCTGAAGATGGCGCTCGACAGATTCACGCCGCTGGCGTCGGAGATGGATTGGTAGTCGGAGTTGGCCCGCGATTGGCCATAATAAGGCGAGAAATTGTAGGAGACGAAATTAGGACTGTAGTAGTATCCAGCGGCGGTGGCGCTGCCGTTCACATTCAACCCGTGGGATGAGTCGATGATATTCCCATAATCCGCGCTGTAGCCCGCGCCAATCACCCCGTTCAGATTGGTGCTCGATTCCCCGAGCTGGAGCTGGGCAACCGCCGGGAGTGTCCACAGAAGAACCCCGGCTAACCCGCACAACGCAACTAGGAAGGCTCGACGCACGGCATCAACCTCGTCCCTACAGGACCTCGACTTTGGCGCCCTGTTGCAGTTGCTTATCGAAGCTGGCGCGAACTGCGTTCGTCTTCTTTTGCTGGAGTTCCTTTTGCAATGTGTCTTTCACTTGGGCGAAGGTCGCTTTGCCGGCGGGGACGTGCTTCACCAGCCGCAGGATGGTGTAGGCCTGCTCAACCTGGATAACGTCGCTGATCTGCCCGGGCTGCATCTTCAAGAGAGCTTGCACCACGTAGGGCGGCAGCTTGGCGCGATCCACTGGCTTGTGATAGCCCATCATGACGCGGTAATCGTCTTCCGAGATCTTTTCCGCCAGCATGCCGAAGTCTTCATCGTTCTTGGTCGCTTTGGCCTGGCGCAAGGCGTCATCGGCGCGTTTTTTTCCTTCCTGCAACTGGGCCGGCGTGGCGTTGGCCGGCGGCAGGATGGTAATCGTCTGGAAGGAGAAGGCTTCGGGATAATCGAAGCGGGTCTGGTTCTGCTCGTAGTAGGTCTTCAGCTCGGCAGCGCTAACCGTCGATTTCTTGTCGACCTCGGCTTTGAGCAGTTGATCGATCAGCAGGGAGCGCTTGATCTTTTCCCGCAATAGCTGTTGCGAACCTTGAAACTCGGTGCTGAGAAACTGCTGGTACTCCTGGGGAGTGGCGAACTGCTTGCGAAAAGCCACTTCTGCGCTGTTGAGGCGGTCCGGCGAGACGGTCATCTTCCGCCGCAGCGCTTCCTGGTAGACCAGCTCTTCGAAAACGATCATCTTCAGAGCGCCACTGCGGATGCCCGGCGCCAACTCTGGAGGAATGTTGCCGTTGTGCTGCTGGGCATACGGGAACATGGCGAACATCTCACGCTGCAAGTCGCGGTCCGTCAGCACCGTCCCATTCACTCGTGCTACCGGCTTACCAGTTGGTTGGCTGGCTTTCTTAAGCGGAGCGGAGATCTGAGTGGGGGCGTGCGAGGCAACCTGGGCGGATGTTACGGAGACTGTGAGCAGAACTATCGCGCTGATGGCTAGCGGGTACTTCATGACTTTCTCCTCACCCCTGAGGTTAAAAAATTGAGGGGAGGGATTCCCTCCCCTCGGTTAAGTCCGACCGACTAGAAGGTCGTCGGGATGGTGTAGCTGCCGTTCGACTCGTTGGCTTCTCCACCGTGGCACTGGCGGCAGAATTGCGCCGTCTGGTTGGAGCCGGCGGTGCCGCTAGCCGGGTTGTAAGGCGCGCGGATGAAGAACATCGTCGCGTAGTTGCCGGTCGGCAAACCTGACTTCGGACCGTTGGTTACGCTGACCACGTTCATCAAGTGCTGGTTATGGCACGAGGTGCACATAACGGTGGCGTTGTTGTTCCAGGCGCTGAGGCTAACGAAGAAGCCGTAATTCTTCACGAACTGAGAAGAATTCGCGCCGTTCATGCTGATGACGCCGTTGGTCTCGGTGCAATCCCAGTTGTACTGTCCACCGCAGGTTACATAAGCGTTCACGCCCACCGGGTGGTCGTTGAGGTAGTCGCCAGCGCCGTCGCCGTCATTGCCAAGCAGGGTCGGAATCTTGTTGTAGGTTCCGTAAGTCGGCGGCAGGGTCTCATAGACCTGGTTCTTCATCATGGCGCCTTGCGCCCAGTTGCCGTCATGGCAGCTGAGGCAGGTCAGCAGGTTGTTGACATCGGGCGTGCCGGCGGACATGCTGGCCGGCAGGGTCTCGATGTAGTTGGAGGTGGTGCCGTTGGTGCTGCCGGTGCTGATGGTCTTGCCGAACAGGTTACCTACGTCCTGGCCCCACAGAATGCTGTTGCCGGAAGTGGTATCGCCGGACTTGTTGGCGCCGTTGCCCCATGCGCCGCTATGCGGGGCGTGGCAGGCCGCGCAACCGCGACCGTAGTTTAGGTGAGCTCCCAGAACGTCAGACGTCGGCGCCTGGATCTGTGCCGCTGCGAACATCCCGACGGCCAGAATCATCAGCGTGATTAACATTACTTTCTTCATGATGAGATCGATCTCCTGATTAGGACTTAAAACCTTTGGAAGCCAGGCCCCGTTTGGCGTCCGCTGTTGTAAGTGCACTTCCCTGGCCGAAATCGGAGGTCGAAATCCGATTTCTGGCTTCATCGCCAAGTTATTGAAATAAAGACTGTTTGCGGTTCCTTCTCACCTTGACATCAGGTTGTGATGGGAGTCACATGTGGGTGAAAACAGCCAAAGGGAGGGGGAATTCGGTGAAATGCCGCAGTCGGCCCCTAAGTGGATGGTGGGCAGCGAGTTGAGGTTGAACAGGAGGGCGTGGGATAGTTCCAGGCTTTGTATCCAGATGCGCTGCCCGGGGAGTCCGGTGCTTGCGTGCCGCGTCAAGCGTCAAGCAGACGGCGGCCTTCAGGGAATGGTGTCACAACTGGCAACTGAATTCGGCGACGGAACAAACACCACGAAATTCGACTGGTATAGCCGCGAAGCGGCGGGATAATGTTAGGCGTGGGCGTCAGCCCACGCACGAAGTGGAACAAAACCCGAGGCGCGTGAGCGGCGGGTACCGGCTCCCCAGGGCCGCCCCGGAATTGCAATGCTGGAAGACCGCCTACAAGGGCTGTGTCGCAACGGTGTCGCCGCTCCGCGGCTCGGCTCAATTTTTCGCTTTACCCGGCGCTTACGCGCCGGGCTAACTTCGCTGCCGCCGCTGCGCGGCTCGTTCGGCCGATTTCGCGGCGGGTTATCCCGCCGCAAGATTGCTCTGCCGGTTGCTGCACAGTCTCTACAGCTCAGCTGAAGCTCCGCGCCCTTGAGGCGCTCACTTCTTGGCGTCCGCCGTTGCGGCAGCCGCAGCCGCAGGCTGAGCACTAGCCGCAGGCGCCGGCTGCGGGCTGGTTGCAGCCACTGTGTGACCGCCCGCGGCAGCTTTTTCCTTCTTCAACTGCTCGGCTTCGGCGTCGGTGATGTAGCGGAACTGCTGTACCCGGCCGGGGTACTGCTCGGAGGTGAAGACACGATTGTTCTTGTCGATGGCGACCCCGACGATCGACTCAAACTGGCCGGGATAGTGGCCGTATCCGCCAATGTAGGTCAGCAATTGGCCTTCGCGGTTGAAAACCTGCAAACGGTTCTGGACCGTATCCGCCACCCAGATGTGTCCGTCGCCATCCACCGCAATTCCCTTGGGCCGCGCAAAATAGCCGGGGCCATCGCCGTTCTTGCCGAAGGTGCTGATGAATTTACCGTCGGCGTCGAAGATCTCTACCCGGTTGTTGATGGTGTCAGTGACGTAGACGTTGCCGTCCTTGTCCACCGCTACATTTGAGGCTCCGCCGAAATCTCCAGGCGTGGTGAGGTAGTGGTTCTTGCAGCAGGTCCCGATGCGACGCAGTTCCTTCAGGCTGTCAGCGTCGTAGACCACGACCTGGTCGGCCTGAGTGTCGACCACGTACAGCAAGCGGTTTTCAGTATCAATCGCCAAGCCGACTGGATCGATCAGCTTTTCGTTGATCTGGTTTACCACTTCGTGCTTGGCGTTGAACACCAGGACGCGATGCATCTTGCCGTCGGAGACGAAAACGCGATCGTCATCGTCGATAGCGATGCCGTTGATCAGTCCAAAATGTGCCTGTTGGCCGTTCGCGATCAGCTCCACGTCGCGGGTTTCAGTGTTGAAGATAAAGACCGCTCCCACGCGCTG
>JBEKCJ010000136.1:0-8092 GCA_050014935.1 Candidatus Korobacteraceae bacterium | reverse complement strand
CGTCCTACCCCCAACTTGCGTGCGGCAGGGATGACGTAAAGGTCATTCAATATCCATTGCCGCATCAGCGCCACCGACGAGAAGACCGGATAAAGCTGAACAAAGCCCACCAATTGCCCATCGTGCCGCGCTACAAACAGCACTGACTCGCCTTTGCTGAGGCGCGCGAAAAGGAAACGCCGGGCGGCTTCGAGGTCCGGACTCTTGTGGTAGAACTGGCGGTAGGCATCGAAGAGCGGCGCTACCTCGCCGACGTCGGCCGGCGTGGCGTGCACAATTTCCAGAGCATGTTCCACAAATGGCATGACGACAAGGGAACACGGCGGCGGTTGGCCGTCAACTGTTTTCGCAAGCGGTGCCTGTTATGATTTGGCCGCGCCTCCGACACTCGGCTTATGAATTCTTCTCTGCACGACATTCTCGCCGCATATGACGACGAGGCTCCTCTGGAGCAGGCCTACACGATTCCTGCTGCCTGGTACGTCGATGACCGCATCGCCGGGTTGGAAGCGACGAACGTCTTTGGGCGGACGTGGCAGGTCGTGGCGCGTGTTGACCAGCTTGCGCGGCCGGGAGAGTTTGTTACTGCGGAGTTGGCTGGCGAGCCGTTGGTCGTCGTGCACGGCAGAGACGGGCAGCTTCGTGCGTTCTATAACGTCTGCCGTCATCATGCGGCTGCGGTCGTCACCGAAGAGCAGGGATCTGCGAGCATCTTCCGCTGCCCCTATCATGGCTGGAGCTACGGCCTTGATGGCTCGCTAAAGGGCGCGCCGGAGTTTGAAGGCGTCTGCGGGTTCGATCGCTCGCAAAACGGTTTGGTTCCGGTGCGGGTGGGGACGTGGGAGCAGTTCGTCTTCGTGAATCTCGACGCGAAGGCCGCGCCCCTGGCCTTTTTCCTGGGGGGAATGGCGCGGCGGGTCGCACCGTTGAATGTCGGTGCGCTGCACTTCTTTGAGCGGCGAGTGTATAACCTCAAGTGCAACTGGAAGGTGTTTGTCGATAACTATCTCGACGGCGGCTATCACGTACCTCATCTGCATAAGGGCCTGAATAGCGTTTTAGATTACAAGCAGTACACCATCGAGACCGAAGATCGTTACTGCCTGCAATCGAGTCCGATGGTTGCGTCGAGCGACGATGCTGCGACTGCGGCGACGCGAACGGGCGATCGCGCCTGGTACTTCTGGCAGTATCCCAACTTCATGATCAATCTGTACCGGGGTTATATGGACACGAACCTCGTGCTGCCCGATGGCGTCGATCGCTGTACCGTGATCTTCGACTTTTACTTCGACGATGTGAGCGAGGCGGCCATAGAACGCAATCGCGAGAGCATCAGTGTCGGGGAACGCGTGAATGATGAAGACGTTGGAATCTGCGAAGCTGTGCAGCGCGGGTTGCACTCGCAGGCATATGGGGCGGGACGGCTGTCCGTGCGCCGCGAGGCTGGCGAGCATTTGTTTCACCGGCTGCTGGCGAGGGATTTGAGGCAAGAATAAGCGAACATTGAGGCAGTTGACGCAGCGTTATGGCGTCGTCTCAGTGCACGCTTTAGTTCTTGCCGCGCAGGTCTTTCACAATCTCCCTCGCGGCATTTGCACCCGACGCTCCCGTCAATCCATTGCCCGGATGCGTTCCGGAGCCGCATAAATACAGCCCCTTGATGGGTGTCCGATATTGCGCCCAATCCAGCAGCGGGCGCATGGTGAACAACTGGTCAAGTGCCAGCTCGCCGTGAAAGATGTGGCCGCCGGTGAGGCCGTAGGTCTGCTCCAGGTCTTTCGGAGTGATCACCTCGCGGGCTTCGATCAGCGAAGGCAGGTCGGGAGCATACTCGGCAAGCGTCTTCACGACGGTATCGCCGAGCGCATCGCGTTGCGAATCCCAATCCGCACTACGCAATTTGTACGGTGCGTACTGCATATAGATCGACATGACGTGCTTGCCCGCCGGCGTAAGCGATGTATCCCACAATGTGGGAATTGTTGCCTCAATATACGGATGCTGCGAGAATTCTCCATACTTCGAGGCATCAAAGGCGTGCTCCAGATAATCGATCTCAGGCGAAATCTGGATTCTGCCTGACAAACGCGCCGTGACATCGCCATCGACGCCTTTGAAAGTCGGTAGGCCGCCAAGCGCGAGATTGACCTTGGCAACGGTGCCGTTCATGCGATAGTGCAGCAGCTTCTGCAGGAAGCTGGGCTGCAAATACTGCGGCTCGATCAGGCCGAGTAAAGTACGCTTGGGATCGGCATTCGAAATCAAGGTGCGTGCTTCGATCTCATCGCCATTCGCGAGAACGATGCCGGTCGCGGCCCCGTTGCTTATCTTGATCCTGACGACTTCGCAGGAAGTGCGAATCTCGGCGCCCGCTGCTTGAGCCGCCGCAGCCATTGCCTCGGTGAGCGCGCCTGCTCCTCCCGCAATGTAGGAGGCCGGTCCCGCAAGGTTGCTGTCAGAAGCAGCTCGCAGCAGCAGCGTGGCGCTGGAGCCGGCTGACCAGGGGCCGAGAAATGTTCCGAAGATTCCTTGCGCGGCGATCGTGCCGCGCAGCAACTCTGTTTCGAACCACTCTGCGACGAGGTCGGCAATCGCCATCGGCGCCCAGCGCAGGACACGATAGAGATCCTTCTCGCCGAGGCCGCGAATCCTGCGGCCTGTGTTCAGCAGCTCCCAAAGGTTGTTTGCGCCCGGATCGTCAATATCCGGCGGGGTAATGTTCATCAGCAACGCGGCGACTTCGCCAATGCGACTCAACGACTGCTGAAAGGCGGCGTAATTTGCAGCATCCCTCTGGGAAAATCTGGCGATCTCCTGCTGCGACCTCGAAGTGTCGCCATAAAGAGCGAGATTGCCTCCGTGAGCCAGTGACAATACGCGGACGGTGGGCGTGTAGGTTTTCAATCCATGCTTTGGCAGGTCCATATCTGCCCCAATGTCAGAGCTGATCGGTCCAGTAGCATGAGCGAGTCGGGAGCAGCGGAAGCCGGGATGAAATTCCTCGGTGATGGCGCAGCCGCCGACGACGGGCCGGCGTTCCAGTACCAGAGGCTTGAATCCGGCCTTGGCGAGATAGAACGCGGTGACGAGGCCGTTGTGTCCTGCGCCGAGGATGACGATGTCGCGAGTTTCAGGCATGTCGCGTGATCTGCAGAGCCTTAGATGGATATTAACGCTTTACATCTAACACGGTTTAGTCTTGCCAGAGCAGTCTTATGCTAATTGGCGCTTTATTGGCCCCTGACAGGTGATGCAGGGGCTAAAACCCCGCGCAAAACAAAGCCTCTTTCGGCACGACTAAAGTCGTTCCCTGATACAAAGCACAAAAGCAAGGCTGCCACCATAACGCGGCTAAAAACCTGCCGTGAGCGGAGCCGAAGGGCTGCGCCCCTTCAAAACTGCGTCACTGGTGCTTGAGGATCTCCAGCGCCGCCAGACGTCCTGGTGCGCCCATGATGCCGCCGCCGGGATGCGTGGCCGAACCGCACATCCACAGATTCTTGATTGGCGTTTTATATTGCGCCCAGCCCGGCACAGGTCGCAGAAAAAACAATTGCTCCAGCGAAAGCTCTCCCTGAAAGATGTTGCCCTCAGTCAGTCCCCACTCGCGTTCAAGATCCAGCGGCGTCACCACTTGCCGTCCCACAATGATGTTCTTCAGATTTGGAGCATGTTCGGCAATGGTATCGATCACGTTATCGCCGAAGGCCTCGCGCTTCTCATCCCAATTGCCTTCTTTTAGTTTGTAGGGCGCGTACTGCACAAAGCACGACATCACGTGCTTGCCCGGCGGCGCCAGAGACGGGTCCGTAAGGCTGGGAATCACGATGTCGATGTAGGGACGGCGCGAGTAATCGCCATACTTCGCGTCGTCATAGGCGCGCTCCATGTAATCGACGCTGGGAGAAATTGAGATGGCGCCGCGCAAATGATGACCCTCACCGGGCAGGCACGTGAAATTCGGCAACGCATCCAACGCCAGGTTGACCTTACCGGACGATCCGCGGAACTTGTAGCGCTTTACTTCGGCGCGGAACTCGTCGCTCAGGTGTTTGGATTCGATCATCTTCAGGAATGTGAGGTTGGGATCGACGCTGGAGGAGATGACGGGAGCGAAGTATTCATCGCCGGTGCTGGTCGCGACGCCTACAGGCCTGCCATTCTTGATCAGAATCTGCGCGACGGCAGTCTGGGTCTTGATCTCGACGCCAAACTCGCGCGCCGCATCGGCAATTGCGTTGGAGATAGCTCCGGTGCCGCCTCGTGCAAAGCCCCAGGCGCGAAATGCGCCGTCAATCTCCCCCATGTAGTGGTGCAGCAGGACATAGGCCGTCCCCGGAGAGCGCACGCCGAGGAACGTGCCGATGATTCCCGAGGCCGACATGGTGGCCTTGAGCACATCGGTTTCGAACCATTGATCGAGAAAGTCGATGGCGCTCATCGTCATCAGCTGCACCTGGTTGTACTTGTCTTCGCCACTGAGGTCCTGGAAACGGCGGCCCAGGAAGAGCAGCTTGAACAGATCTTTGGGATTCAGCGTCGTCGGATCCGGAGGCACCATCGAAAGAATCGGCTTCACGAAGCGGCACATCTGAAGCATGGCCTTGCCGAATTCTTCATAGGCTTCGGCGTCGAAGCGGGAGTGGCGCCGGATCTCGCGCATGGTCTTGCCATGATCGTTCACGCGCCACAGATAGTCGCCGCTGGGCATCGGGGTGAAGGTGCCGTCGAGCGGAAGAATTTCCAAACCGTGACGGGGAAGGTCGAGGTCGCGAATGATTTCCGGGCGCAGCAGTGACACCACGTAGGAACACACCGAAAACTTGAAACCGGGAATAATCTCTTCCGTCACCGCCGCGCCGCCGACCAGGTGGCGGCGCTCCAGCACCAGGACCTTCTTACCGGCTCGAGCCAGATAGGCGGCGTTGACCAGGCCATTATGGCCGCCGCCAATGACGATGACGTCGTACCGTTCGGGGGTGTTTATGGCCATTGTTGCCGTATCCTCATTGGGTGCTCCAGACCTATGGCACGAGGGTTTGGTAGAGTCGTGTCATAATCGCTGGAAACGGAGAAATGCAATGGGGCGCTTCACGTTTCGTCGGATTGTGCTGTTCTTCTTACTATATATGAGCTTCGGATCGGGCCTGGTGCGAGCTCAACAACCAGCGGCCAGAATCCCAGAGCTTCAACCTAGACGCCCCGAATGCGCCATCTTGTTGCCGGAAAGGGATGAGCGTAACGACGTCGCCAAGCTAGTTCGGGCTGGGGAATTTCTTCGGTGCGAACGCGATGGATTTCCCGCCGATTTGGCACCTCCGTGGAAGACCGATTTAGAGGGCGAAAAGAAGCTCGGTGAGGCTTGCGAGTACTTCAGCACGGCGGCAATACGGGATTTTCGTAAGGAAATTGCTATCGGGCAGCTCGAGCTCGCACGCGAGCGTTGCCACATAAATGTCATGACGATAATCATCTATCAGCTTGGGCAGGGGCTAGTGCAGCCAGAAAAGTGAGGAGCTCAGCGTGCCGGTAGGAACAGCAGTTCACGACAGAACGTTCGCACTGTGCCAGAGCCTGAATTACCGCGAGTGGTCCGGCTTCTATGCGGTGAGCGTCTACGAGACGCACCATGAGCACGAATACAACGCGATTCGCAACGCAGCGGCGCTCCTCGACGTTACCCCGCTCTACAAGTACATGCTGAGCGGGCGCGACGCCACGCGCTTTGTGAACCGCGTGATCACCCGCGACATCAACAAGGTCGCCGTCAATCAGGTGATCTACTGCTGCTGGTGCGATGAAGAGGGCAAGATCATCGACGACGGCACCATTACGCGGCTGGAAGAGGACCGCTATCGCTGGACCGCGGCCGACCCTAACCTGCGCTGGTTCCGGCAGAATGCCATCGGGCTTGACGTGCAGATTGAGGAGATCACCGAGCAGCTTGCCGCGCTGGCGCTGCAAGGGCCGACGTCAGGGAAGCTGCTGAAGAGCGTGGCCGAGGCCGACATCGAAAATCTGAAGTACTTTCGCAAGACCAGCGGGAAGATTGGGGGCGTCGAGGTCGACGTTTCGCGCACCGGTTACACCGGCGATCTGGGCTACGAAATCTGGATTCCGTGGCAGGAGGCGGGCAAGGTGTGGGACGCCCTGATGGATGCGGGCCGACGTTTCGACATTCATCCCACCGGCATGCTGGCGCTGGATGTCGCGCGCATCGAAGCGGGACTCATCCTCGCTGACGTGGATTACATCAGCAGCAAGAAGGCGCTGATTGCGTCTCAGAAGTACAGCCCGGCCGAAGTTGGATTAACCAAGCTGGTGCACTACGACAAAGAGAACTTCATAGGCAGGGAAGCACTACTGGCCGAGCAGAAGGCCGGAGCGAAGCGGCAACTGGTGGGGCTGGAAATCGACTGGAGCGAGTTTGAAGCGCTGTTCGACCGCATGGGTCTGGCTCCGCAGACGCCAGCCACCGCTTCACGGGTTCATGTACCGCTGTACAAGGGACGCGAGCAGGTCGGCCGGGCGACATCCACTACCTGGTCGCCGCTGCTGAAGCAATTAATTGCCTTGGCCAGTGTGGATTCCCGACAGGCTGAGCCGGGGTCAAGACTGCACGTAGAAATAACGGTGGAGGCAGTGCGCCACAAGGTATCGGCGACGGTTCGACAACTGCCGTTCTTCAATCCGCCGCGCAAAACCAGGACACCGGTTTGACGGCTGGAGCATCGAATTCCAGACCAAAAAATAAAGCCGCCCAAACGGGCGGCAGTTGGCGGTCTCCGGCAGACGAGTGGTTTATCCGCGCCCGCTAGGTACGTTGACGGTGGTCTCTTCCGGGGGGTAGAGGAGGCGCTCGACGGTGCGGTCCATGTTGTCCAAAAGGCTATCTTCGGTAAGCGGCACCCGAGCATCCTGTAGGGCCGAGTTCCAGTCCTTAGAGCGCAGCAAGACCGCGTCCGCGACCCTGCTTCTAGACGGCTCGGCGACCAAGGTATAACCAAACCATATGATCACGGCAATCAGGTAGGCGGCGCTGTTGATCTGACTTAGAGTGGCATGAAGCACGCCGCGATGGCTTGCGCCAGTAATGACGAGCATGTTTACGGCGGCAAAAAAGCCAAAGCCCAGGGAAATTCCAAACAGAAGGCTGCGGTGCGGGATACCGAGATATTCGCTGAAGAGCAGAAGGAAAAAGACCAGACCGCACTGCATCAAGCGCAGGCCGCGATCAGCCAGAAGCATCACATCCTGAACTCGATTGTAGTCGGGCTTGTGGGCCACACTAATCGCCCACATCACTCCCACCAGGAGCACCACCAATGCAGACCAGCGAAAGAGAATAACCCCTAAGTCGCGTAACGCCTCGTAGGGGCGAAAAGCGTCCTGGAAGATTTCCTGAAGAACTGCGAACGAGAGCAAAATGCTAAGGCCAACATTCACGTAATAAGCGTAGTAGTAAAGCCTGTAGGAATAGGGATTGATGAGGGCCAGAATCGGAACTGAGATCACTTGCAGAATCGTGTAGTTGAAGAAAAATGGGTAATCCCGATGGAGGCCGCGCCTGAACATGCAGACCAGGACCCCTGCCTGAAGAAGGGGTGCAGCAAACCAAAATACATAGTCGATAAGGTGTAGCTGCATGACTCCTCCGAATAATATTCGTGGAGTCGCTAGAATACAAGCAAGATATTCTTGCTCGCCCAGGTAACCAGCCCGGGATTACTTGCGGGTCACGTAACATCCTGGAAACAATCGAGAAACTCGACCACTACCCCGCAATTCCCATCAAAGTAACGTCAGCAGGCAAGGCTTCGGCCGCCACCTTCCGGAAGTGGCCGCTACAATTTTGTCCAGGGGGGCAGAGGGGCATAGGCGAGCCTTCGCCGGCGATCTGGCGCAACATGCCTGAGCAATTTTGTCCGGGCGGGCAGAGGGGCATAGGAGAGCCTTCGCCAGCGATCTGGCGCAGCATGCCACTACAGTTTTGTCCGGGCGGGCAGAGGGGCATAGGCGAGCCTTCGCCGGCGATCTGGCGCAACATGCCTGAGCAATTTTGTCCGGGCGGGCAGAGGGGCATAGGCGA
>JBEKCJ010000135.1:0-8644 GCA_050014935.1 Candidatus Korobacteraceae bacterium | reverse complement strand
ATCGCCACCAGCTTATTCATCAGCTCCGAATAATCCTTCTTCTCCACGCCATGCACCTGCTTGTTGTATTCATCCACCTTGGCCGAGTAGTTCATGGAGCAGAACTTCGGGCCGCACATCGAGCAGAACGCCGCCTCTTTGTAATACGCGTCGGGCAGCGTCTCGTCGTGCATACTGCGCGCCGTCTCGGGATCGAGCGACAGCGCAAACTGCTTGTCCCAATCAAAGGTGTAACGCGCGTAGCTGATCGCATTGTCGCGGTCCTGCGCTCCGGGACGATGCCTCGCCACGTCGGCCGCATGCGCTGCGATCTTGTAGGCGATGATCCCGTCCTTCACATCTTTATCATTTGGCAGGCCAAGATGTTCTTTCGGCGTGACATAACAGAGCATTGCCGCACCGTACCAGCCAATCATGGCAGCGCCAATCGCCGACGTGATGTGGTCGTAGCCCGGCGCAATGTCGATCACCAGCGGGCCCAGCGTGTAGAACGGCGCGCCGTGGCAGAGCTCAACTTCCTTCTCCACCTGCTCCTTGATTTTGTCGAGCGGCACGTGACCCGGCCCCTCGATCATCACCTGAACATCGCGCTCCCAGGCCTTCGTCGTCAGCTCGCCCAGCGTTTTCAGCTCGGCAAACTGCGCCTCGTCGCTGGCGTCGGCAATGCAGCCAGGACGCAGCCCATCGCCCAGCGAATAGCTCACATCGTGCTTGGCCAGAATCTTGGTGATGTCGTCGAAGCGCTCGTAGAGGAAATTCTGCTTGTGGTGGTGCGCCATCCACTGTGCCAGGATCGCGCCGCCGCGGCTCACGATGCCGGTGATGCGCTTGGTAATCAGCGGCAGGTATTCGATGAGCACACCCGCGTGGATGGTCATGTAGTCCACGCCCTGCTCGGCCTGCTCCTCGATGACCTCCAGCATGACGTCGGCGTTGAGGTCTTCGATGCGCTTCACGCGCGAGACTGCCTCGTAAATCGGCACCGTACCAATCGGCACCGGCGAGTGCCGCAGAATAGCTTCCCGAATTTCGTGGATTCCGCCGCCGGTCGACAGGTCCATCACCGTGTCGGCGCCGTAGTGGACCGAGGTGTGCAGCTTCTTCAGCTCTTCGTCGACATTGCTCGTGACTGAAGAGTTGCCAATGTTGGAGTTGATCTTGCACGCTGACGCGACGCCAATGCACATCGGCTCCAGCTCGGGATGATTGACGTTGGCCGGGATGATCATGTGACCAGCGGCAACTTCGTCGCGCACCAACTCGGGCGCCAGCTTCTCGCGCTCGGCGATGAAGAGCATCTCTTCCGTCACCAGACCTTGGCGGGCAAAATGCATTTGCGACATGTTGGTGTCGCCGGTGCGCGCAGCTTCCTGGCGCCGTCTGGCGATCCATTCGGCACGCGGCTTCAGCGTGGTCTTGCCGTTGCTGCCATTGCTTCCACTCATAATCTTCGGTGACTCCTGACCGGTTTCTGATTATACGTCGCTGGTTGTATGAAAATCTAAAGCTGAGCCAGCGTAAATCGTCTTGCGGCGGTTAGGATCTCCCGATTGCGAGTCTGGGCGGCAGGCGAATTGGCGCTCAGCCCCGGACCGGCGGCTGAAATCGAGGCATTTACCGCGACTACCTGTACCGCGGTGATAACCTTAGGTTTGGCAGGCTAGGAAACCGGGCAGAGTTGCAAGCTCTCCCGAAGCGAGAGCGGCGAAGTCGCCGAAATAGACTCGAACTTGGATCGATTAGTCCCATGACGAAGACCTTGCAGCCCGAGCCACGGGGAAACGTTCCGCAAATTGCGCAGATCGCCGGTGCGGAAGAGCGCAGCGTGACCCTGGATGGGGTGACGTGGCGATATTTATTTGCCGGTTCAGGCCCTCCCCTGCTGCTGATACACGGTTTCATGGGGTATTCCTTCTCCTGGCGACTCAATCTCGCGGCCCTCTCGCGATACTTTTCCGTCTACGCCATGGATCTGCCCGGTAGCGGGTTTTCGCAGCGCACCACTGCCAACCAGTGCTCCCTGATTGGCGATGCTGAAGGTGTCCTGCGCTTTATGGAGCACCTTGGCATCGAGAACGCCGACATCGTGGGTTCCTCGCGAGGCGGCGGCCTGAGCGTCATCCTGGCGGCCATCGCGGCCCGGACTAACCAGTTGCATCGCGTGCGGCGCTTGGTGCTGGTCTCGCCCATCAATCCCTGGTCGAGTCACGGAAAAGTTCTTGCTCGCCTGTTCGCTACCACCCTGGGCGGCCTCTATATCGTCCACGTGCAGCCGCGACTGCACGTCATTGCGAGGCGTTACATCAAAACTCTTTACGGCGACGCGACGCGAATTTCTCCTGGCACCTTCGAAGGCTACCGGGCTGGACTGGACCTGCCGGGTAGCTTCGAACACCTGGTGCGCATCCTGCGCTCCTGGCATGACGATCTGGAGGCCATCGGGCAGGCAATAAACGAAATCGGCGGCTTCCCTACCCTGCTGCTTTGGGGCTCGCGTGATCGCGCCGTCTATCCCTCCTCCATTCACCAGCTACAGCGGCAGTTGAAAAACAGCGCGCTGGTGATTTTTCAGGGAGCGGGTCATATGCCCTACGAGGAGGTGCCTGAGGAATTCAACCGGGTGTTATGCGACTTCCTGCTGCACGACGCGCCGCGCACCGCATTCGAAATTGCCGCCGACAGGAAGACAGCCATTAGCTAGGGGCAGTTAGCCATTGGCAGTTGCCACTTGGCTAGAAACAGGAGCCAGGCAATCCGCAAGTAAACCTCAAATTTGGGTTGGCGAATAGCCGATTGCTGGTTGCTAACTACTTCCCACAGCATCCGCGCCAGTCAGGCACTGGCAGAAACGTGAGGACACAATCGTCACCTGCATTGGTTTAATCGGTGATTACGACGCCAGCGTTCTCGCACATCAGGCCATTCCGAAGGCTTTGGCGCTGGCTGCCAATGGCTCCGACGTACAGCCGGAATGGATCGATACCGAAGCTGCGTTGCACACCGAGTTGGGCTCCTACGCTGGATTCTGGTGTGTTCCGGCCAGCCCATACCGTTCCATGGAGGGCGCGCTTCGCGTCATTCGTTTCGCGCGTGAGCAAGGCCGTCCGTTTCTTGGTACTTGTGGCGGATGCCAGCATGCGGTGCTGGAATTCGCGCGCAACGTCCTGAAAATATCCAGCGCCGGACACACGGAAGTCGATCCCTCAAGCCCCGAACCGGTGATAACAAATCTCGCCTGCTCGCTCATCGAAGCCAGCGAAGTTCTGCGCCCAGTGCCGGGGACTCGTCTGCATCAGATCTACGGGGCAGACGAGATTCGCGAAACCTATCATTGCAGCTATGGACTGAACCCCAGGTACGTTCCACGCCTGGTCGCTGGCGGAATGCGCATCGGAGTGACCGGGCCTGCTGGTGAAGCGCGGGCGCTGGAGTTGCCTGCCCATCCCTTCTTCTTCCTCACCTTGTTCCAGCCTGAGCGCTCCGCCCTCGCGGGCAACATTCATCCCCTGGTCAAGACCCTTGTTGCCGCTGCGTCCGCTCCTGAAGCCCGCGGGATTTGTTGCGAAACGTGAGGAAATTGGGTGCGGCTAGACAAAGAAGCAGAAACACGGTCAGGACTACTTCTTGACTAGTGCGGCGGACAGCAGATGGGCTTTGTTGGCCAGATTGTAGGCGCGTTCGAAATCGCCATCCTTTGTTGCACTGCGCGACTGCGCAATATACGACCGGATCTGGACAACTATCTCTTCATCTTCCTTCGATAGCGTGGTGCGATTCAGCGCGTTTACCGTCTTCTCCGTTTCGTCCAGCAACTGCGCGGTTGTTTGCTTCTGCTGCGACAGCTGCGCGCTGCTTACATCGGCGCCAAGGGCGGTGTCAGGAGGGGCCGAGGCTGCTGGATTGGCCGGGGGATGGGCCACCGCCATCGTCGTAGTCCCGTTACTAGCAGCCCCAGAGGCAGCCGGTGACGCTGCCGCGCTCTGCGACGGAACGGCCGGCTGCGTCGGCTTACGCCGGCGATGTGTAGAAGGCTTGGGCTTTGGTTCCTCCGGCGGAGGCGCTTGCGGTGGCGGGGCAGCCGGAGGTGGTGCAGGTGGCGTCTCCTCCGAGATCTCAGCCGGCAAAGGCACAGGGATTAGTTCAGCCGGCGCTTTCGCCTGAGTTGGAAGCTGCGGCGCTCTCTTCTGACAACCTACCGCAAACAGCAGCGCTAACAGCGGGAGGGCGACGAGTTGGCGGCTAAGCTTCATGTGGACGTCTGCCAAGCTGCCTTGCGTTTCCTTCCGCTAACTCGAATCCTGGAGCAAGGCGACTCGGACATCGCTTCCATCATAAACATAGACGGCGAAAACCGCAGTCAGCACCCTTGGGCGGCTGGGTCGCCATACATAAGTCTCACATCCGTGTAATGGCCTCCGCGCCTTCGTGCTGCTGCTCTCCGGCCAGAGGCAGTATCAAACGAAATGTCGTACCACGACCCATTTCTGTAACAAAATCGAGGGCTCCGTTGTGGAGCTGAAGGACCCGGTAGCTCATGGCCAGCCCGATGCCGCTGCCGGTTTTCTTCGTGCTGAAATACAAGTTGAAAACCTTATCACGCACTTCGGGCGGGATGCCACCGCCCTGGTCACGCACTTCGATGGTTGCGGCCATTTCCAGCTGGCCCGAAGTGATGCTGAGTACGCCGCCGCCACTCATGGCCTGCACTCCGTTGAGCACCACGTTCAACAACGCTTGCTTGATTAAGTCAGCGTCGGCCCGCACCGGCAGCGGCTCCCCGCTCATCTGGGTCTCAATCTTCACCCCTTGCTGAGCAGCTTCTGGCGATGCCAGCAAGGCAACGTCCTCGATGGCTCGTCGCAGGTCGAAATCGACCAGCCGCAATTCTACTGGGCGATTGAAGTCCACCAGCATTTGCACCACCCGGTCGAGGCGATGAATCTCGCTTCCAATAATGTCCAGGTGGCGGCGTGTGTCAGGATCGATCTCGCGCATTTTCTCGCGCAATAATTCCAGATGCACCACGATGGCGTTAATCGGGTTCTTCACTTCATGGGCCACGCCGGAAGTGAGCCTGCCAATGGCCGCCAGGCGGCGCGAAAGTTCGATCTCGTTTTCGATACGGTGGACCGATTCGGTATCGCGCATGGTAAGCAGCGCCCCGATGCGCTCGCCCCGCTCCGCGATGAAATCGAGCGCAATCTGGATGCGGCGCCCGTTTTCCAGTTCGATTTCTCGCTGCGGTATCGGCCGGAGCAGCGCAAACGCGTCCAGTACGATACGCCCCAGCTTGTTAGCATCGGTAAAGACGCCCTCGACCACGCTTCCCAGGATCTCTGCCCGTGGCCGCCCAATAAAACGTTCGGCGGAGGCGCTCACCAGCACCACTCGGGTGTCGCGCGTGAACAGAACCAAACCGTCCTGCAGCGTACCCATGATCTGGTCAAGATTTTCCTTCAGCGCGCTGAAGACCTCTTTTACGTCGCGGATCTGGCGGCCCAGGCGGTCGATCTTCGTGTTCACCAAGCCATACTCGTCCGTCTTCCGCGGGTCGGGGTCAGGCGCACTGTCGGGAACTCCTGCGGTCATTTGGTCCAGCCGCCGCCCTATCGCTTCCAGCGGACGCAACGCGATGTTCGACACGCTGGCGGCCAGCGCCATCGAGACCAGGATTGCAAAGATGGAAAAATACAGAGCGCGGCGCAACTCGGGCTGAATTTCAGTCTCCAGGAACACCGTGGAAATTCCGACCCGGATGTCCCCAAACGGGTGCCCCTCACGTTGGATAGGGAGATGAACGTCGTAGACGCGGGGCACGCCAAACACTACTTTCAACTGTTGCAGGAAGCTGCCGTTACGGACCTCCTGAAAATCCCGTCGCTCCTCCAGGTTCAGGTTCGTGCCAATCGCATTGGAATCGGTATGCACGATAGCACGGCCGTTCACGTCCGCAATGGCCGCCTCAGAGATCGTAGGAGAATAACCAACCACCGATTGCAACAAGGTGTTCAAGCCCTTGTTGAGCTTGAGCTCCTGTTCCAGCACGGCTTCTACTTGTTGCGGATCGTTCTCGGCGGCAAACGTGCTTCCCAGGTTGGCCAGGCTGGCCGCGCGCGCGCTCTCCCGGATCTCTTTGGACACGAAGTCGGCACTGTCGTAGGCCTCGTAGATGCGCTGCCGCACCAAACGCGAGACGTAGAAGTAGGAGAATATGGCGACCAGCGCAACCACCATGCCACTGATGGCAAGCACCAGTTTTGTCTTCAAACGCATAGAATCCACAAGAAAGAAGATTCGGTGGCGCGGGCGTTGCCCGTATCATACCAGCCCTCGCAGCTGGCGCGAATGGGGCGTGCGTTCTCCCCCGTCAAATGGGATGGTTCCCTGACGGCGGATGTGTTAAGTTCTTCGACGGCATTTTATGTCGGGAAACAACGCCCAACGCGGAATCAGCGTCTAACCTCCAGTCATCGTCCGGTTAGCGCTCAGCGTGGTGGCAGGAGAAGAAGACGTGGGTTTTACCACAGCGGAAGAAGGCCAGAACTTGCAGAGCGAGACGGTTGCCAAGTTGCGTACCTTGTCCCATGATCTCAGCAATTACATCGAAACTATCATGCAGGCCTCATATCTATTGGCCCAGGCCAAACTCGACGACAACAACAAGAAGTGGCTGGAACTAGTCGACAAGGCTTCACAGGATGCAGCCCGCGTTAACCGGGAAATCCGTGAGATCCTGCGTTCGCAGACTGAGCCAGGCCCTTAGCGCCGGACAGCGCCTCGGACCTGCACACCACGATCTTCGGCTTGGCCGCGCCAGGGCCTGGCTGCGCCACTCGCCGTGGAGCAGCCCTTCCCCTGCGCTAACTACACCAGCTGCGAAGCCATGGTGATCTTCGCATTCAGCACCCGGGATACCGGACATCCCTTCTCGGCATTCTGCGCAGCTTCTTCAAACTTCGCTTTGTCCGCCCCGGGAATTTTCGCTTTCACCTCTAGATGACTCGCAGTAATGGTGAAGCCGGCGTCTGTCTTCTCCAGCGTCAACGTCGCGGTGGTATCGATGCTTTCGGCGGTCATGCCGGCGTTTCCCAACTGCGCCGACAGCGCCATGGTGAAGCACCCGGCATGCGCCGCGGCGATCAGCTCTTCCGGATTCGTTCCCACGCCGTTTTCGAAACGCGTACTGAAGGAATATTGCGTCTGGCTCAGCACTCCACTCTGCGTGGACACGGTTCCCTTGCCATCTTTCAACCCACCCGACCAGTGAGCACTGGCTGTTCGTTGCATATTGTCCTCCTGAAGTAATTTTTCTTTCCCTGATTACGTTACACGAACGCCGCAACTCTTGGAGGAGATCGCAGGCAAGCGCGAAAGTTTTGTGCCAGAGAATTCTCCTGGCGCGGGCCCGTGCAGGGCATCTAGTAGAAGTCGGAGCAGCTCAGGAAGTACCCGCATCGTGGACACGCCAGCTTGCAGTGATTCTCGCGAAGTTGTTCGGAGCAGTTCGGACACACCTGCATGCTCAACATCTCCTGCTTTCGGTCAGCGCGAGAAAGCGGACCGTCATCTGGTTCCAGCCCGGAATTCGCAGACGGAATATGCTTCATGATTTCGCTGTCTCCGGCGCTCGTTATGCCAGCAGCATACACGAAGCGGGTTATCCCGTGGGGCGACCAGCCTGCCTAAAGGTGGCCCGCTCCGATAGTCGTTCCCTGATCCCCTATTGGTACATGTACTTAAGTGCACACCAATCGAAAATAATTCCCAGACAATTCCACAAGCTGCCGTCCTATAATGTTAGCTGGGTGCGTGTATCTACGCTTGATATGCATCACCCTCGCCGGATTTTCTGGATTTTGCCCGCAACGTGACGAGTGTAGGATTTGTGATTACCAGTTAGTAACTGGCACAAAGATCAGGAAATATGTCGCCCAAATGGCGGCCCGACTTGGTCTTTTTCGCCGGTAGGTTGTACATCCAATAGGAAGTAAGTGCCGTGGGTTTAAGAGTTCCTGAGGTGGGCTACCTGTAATTCGCGCACCTCGCGACGCCGAATGGTTTGCATCGCGATTGATATGGAGGTTGTTCCGTGAAAAATGCAAAGAAACTGATGTTCGCCGCCCTTGCCGCCCTCATGATAGCTGGCTCTCTCAGTGCTGTTAGCAGTGCAACCTCGATGAACTCGTTCGGTCCCGTCGCCGTCGTTGGCGAGGGAACGGCCCCCTTGCCTGTCGTGCTGTCTTCTGTTCCTGACAACGACACCAGCTCATTTAGCAAACAGTTCTGACAATGATTCGGGTCGGAAACGACCAAGGAGACTGTAATGAAGAATACCCTCGTCGTTACTCTCGCTACCATGATGTCGGTCGGTATCGCTTGCGCCGGCACCAAATCGCTTCCCACTACGAACAGCGCGCCGGAGAGAATCGCTCAGGCATCGCCCACATATTCGCTCTGTACCAGCCATGAGGTCTGTGGCCCGAAGCTCGCCGCGACATCTCCGGGCGAAGGCTCGCCTATGCCCCTCTGCCCGCCCGGACAAAATTGCTCAGGCATGTTGCGCCAAATCGCTGGCGAAGGCTCGCCTATGCCCCTCTGCCCGCCCGGACAAAATTGCTCAGGCATGTTGCGCCAGATCGCTGGC
>JBEKCJ010000134.1:0-8778 GCA_050014935.1 Candidatus Korobacteraceae bacterium | reverse complement strand
ATGCGGGTGAATCCAATTCGGTCGGCGTCGACAATGCCTTTTTCGGCTACAACGCAGGCAGCCAGAGCACGCAGGGCTCGAGCAACGCTTTCTTCGGGGAGTATGCAGGCGGTCAGACCTCCACGGGCGGCGGCAATACCTTTCTTGGGCAGGCCGCTGGCGATGCCAACACAACCGGCAATGACAATATCTATATCAACAACTCCGGTCCGGCTGGGGGAAACGAATCCTTTGCCATCCGAATCGGTGCTGAGGGGATCCAATCATCCGCATTCATTGCGGGCATCTACGGCACAATTAATAATGGCGTCCCTGTCTATGTCAATTCCAGCGGTCAGTTGGGAACCTCGCCTTCCTCGGTGCGTTTCAAGGAGCAGATCGCCGACATGGGCGACAGCACCAGCGCCCTGATGAAACTGCGGCCGGTTACGTTCCTCTACAAGCCGGAGTACGACAAAAGCGAACGAACGTTGCAGTACGGCCTGATTGCGGAGGAAGTCGCCAAGGTTTACCCGGAACTGGTCGCCTACGACAATGCGGGCCAACCCTACTCAGTGCGCTACCAGTATCTGAGCACCATGCTGCTGAACGAAGTGCAGAAACAGTACCGCCGGGCAGAAGGTGAGGCGAAGATCATTACAACTCAGCAGGACCAGATTCAGGCCTTGCAGGAAGAGAACAGGGAATTTCAAGAGCGCCTGTTGCGGCTGGAGAGGCTCGTTCCGCAGACCGCAGCTCAGAAGTAGCGGGGTGGTGTCTTTAGCTTGCTTGCTGCGAGTAAACCGGGAGTGTCCCTGCCATTGGTGCTCGTCGATTAGGGGATTTCTGCTGCTCTGTCTATTTTATGCCGATGCCGCGACCACGATCGGGGCGCGGAGCTGTCTGGCTCCGGATCGCTCTATCAGCATCTGATGTATAGCTCGACGAATTTGGTCGTAGGCGGGCCGGCGGTACTTCCATCGCGCATCCGGTTCCGGCGGGTTCACTACCATGGTCGCGTTGGCTTCGAACAGCAGGACCTCTCCTTGTGCGCTCAAGCCAAAGTCAACGCCGGCATAGTCCAGAGCGAGAGTCGACTGAATTTGTTGTAGCGCCCTCATCGCCATCGGGCCGAGCACTCCAGCCATGTCTTCCAGAAACGCAGCGTCTTCGGCGCGATGCTGGGGATTGTCGGCCATCTCGGCGGTAAAGTAGTGGATTTTCCAGTGGCTGGAAATCGCAACATGCAGGGGATAGAGCTGACCGTCGACGAACATGGCACGGTACTTACGCGTCTTGCCATCGGGTCCGCGCGAGTCAAGATACTGCATGACGATGAGTTCCTGGCCAGGAAGCTCGGCCAGCGCCGCCGGCAGACCCTCGAAGTTGTCAACCCGCAGAAAATGCAGCCCGGTATGAAAGCCGGGCGCTCGCAGAAGAAGAGGAAAGACGAAGCCGTGGGCAGCTAATGTGGACGCGGCGTCCGCATCGCAGAGGCGTCCGCGAGGCAGAGTGACGGTGGTGGGCGTGACCACTCCCGGCAGAAGGGAGAGCCGCTCTGCGTTGTTACTCCGGGTGGTAGCCAACACGGAAGCGGGCGGATTCACGACCGGCGCCGTGGTCAGCGCGAGCAGAGACTGTGCAGCGGTGAGCGCGCCCGCCGACATTTCGGCATCTCCGATGCCGTTCACCACCATTTGGTGAGGCGGCAAGGGAGTGTTGACATTGTAGAATTCCGGAAGCACCACGAAGGTTTGGAAGACCTGATCGTTCAGAAATTTTTGCAAGTGCACATTGCCGCCGGTGGTTGAACTCAGCATCAGCACCGGAACCGGCGGGCGGGCACCGCGATACGGCAGGGGGATGATGTAGCGATTCTGGAATGCCTGGCGACGGTGCCATGCAGCCTTTTCACCTTCGCCCAAATGTCCCAGCACGTAAGACAGCCCTTCGTGTGCCTTTTCGTAGTCTGCTTTCAAACCCAGGGCGTGTTCGAAATGGCCGCGGGCTTCGCGGATGAGTTGCTGCGCTTCCGTGGTCTTCTCCTGGGCCTCCAGCATTTCGCTTTCTTCAAACAGGCTCATGCCCAGGTTGATGCGGCTGGGAAGATCGCTGGGATGCCGGGCGACAGCCTCTTTGTAGGCGAGGCGCGCCGCGCTGCGATGTCCGGTGGCAACCAGCGTCCTGCCCAGATTGTTCAATGCCGCGACGTGATAGGGCTGGCGCTCCAGTGCCTGAAGCACTTGGATGTAATCGTTTCGGGCAGCGACCGGGCGGCCCAACTCCAATAGCAGAAACGCTCGCCTAAAGTGCAAATCAACGGAATCAGGATCGGATTCTAGTTGGCTCTCCAGCTGGTGCAACTCCGTTTCCCACCTCACGCGCGGCGTGGTAACGGCGGCGATGGGCTGAGCCGGACGGACCGCAACGTTAGAGTTGGTCAGGTTGCGGCCGAGAGCCAGCGCCATGTCCACCAGTTGATCGATTTCGCGCTGACTAGTGCGATGATTCACGATGGCTGCCCGGATCGCCAAGCGGCCGTCGATGATGGTCGTTGAGGGTGCGACCCTTCCCGAATCTTGCAGCTCGACTACAATCCGGCCATTCACGCGATCGGCGTCGTCTGTGCGATAGCGAAAGCAAACGATGTTCAGCTCAACTGGGGCCAGCAGTTCCAGTTCCGGCGTGCTGATGATGCGGTGTTCCAGATAGCGAGCCAGAGCGCACGTCCGCGAGATCACCGCACCAAGCGCATCCGTGCCGTAAACCTTCAGCGTGAACCACGTCTTCAAGGCACGGAAGCCACGCGAGAGATCGGGACCGTAATCGCAAGGCCAGGGCGATCCGGCGGCCAGACCGCGGGTTTCGCGTCTTAAGTAGAATGCCGAGGCGGCAAATGCATTCCGCTGTAGAGCACCGTCGCGAACCAGCAGAAAACCCGCATCGTATGGGACCTGGCCCCACTTGTGAAAATCGAAGGCCAGCGAATCGGCGCGCTCGATGCCGCGCAGCCTGGGCGCAAGGTCGGAAGCCAGCATGGCCAGTGCGCCAAAAGCGCCGTCAACGTGAAACCACAACTTTTCGCGATGCGCAAGATCGGCGAGAGCGGCAAGATCGTCGATCGCGCCCGTGTCCACGGTCCCGGCGGTCCCGACAATCAGAAAAGGATGGAAGCCGGCTTCGCGGTCTTTCCTGATTTCATTTTGCAGCGCGATCAGGTTGATGCGGCGACGGCTGTCGGTGGAAACCAGACGGAGTGCGTCGCTGCCGAGACCGCAAAGATCCATGGCCTTGGCGATGCAGCTATGTACCGCCGCTGAGGCGTAAGCCGTCAGCCGCTTGGCTTTTGCGTTTGCAGCGACGCCTTCACGGCGTGCGTCGCAGCCAAGTTCGGCATCGCGAGCCACCACCACGGCGATGAAATTCGCCATCGACGTTCCGGTAACAAACAGTCCGGCCGCAGTTTCCGGAAAGCCGAAGATCGCTTGCATCCAGCGCGCGATCTGGCGTTCGACCTCGATGGGGATTTGATCGCGGCCGCCGAGATTAGAGTTCAGTCCTGCCGCCAGCATTTCCGCCAACATGCCAACGGGAGTGCCGCCGCCGTGGACCCAGCCCATGAAGCCAGGATGAGCGTTGCCCGCCGCGAACGGCAGGATGTACTGCATGAACTCCTGATGGACATCGGCAAGCGGAGAAGCCTGGAGCGGAATCGCGGCGTGAAATCGCTGGCGAACTTCGTCTGCAATCGGCTGCCATACAGGACGCTGGCGAATGTTCTTCGTGTAATCGAGAATGTCGTCGAGCATCCGGTGAGCCTGGATCCGAAAATCTTTCCAATCGGCGGGGTCGAGCGTCGGAGCTTCCTGCCCGAAGAGGCCCTGCGGCGACCTTTCGTTGTTGCCCCTCAGAATTTCAGGCATCGGGTTTGCTTGACCGCCCATTTTGGCTTGCCCTTCTTTATGCAATTTGGCGGCCACGCAAACCTGCAGGAAATTGGGCTGCATTAGGATTTCTAAAGGAATCCTGATCAAGTTACGGCGAAGTCCCTCAGCGGCTGAAGCCGCCTCAAGATCGCTGCATTAACGGACGGCCTGAAGTGTCTGCGCGAGAACCGTGTTGCCGCGCCTCGGCTCGGCTCAATTTCCCACTCCACCCGGCGCTTACGCGCTGGGCTAACTTCATGCCGCCGCTGCGCGACTGGATTGCAGCCAGTTTCGATACCTCACGTTCCACCGCAATCTGACACGTCGAGTTCTCACGCAGACACTGAAGGCCGTCCCCTTCGAGGAACCCGGACTTAGTCAGAGATTCCTTAACAATTGCGGAGTGAGAGTGGGGCGCCAGCCCGTTTCCGCGGAAAGCGTTAAGATGAGTTTTCTCCAGGAGCCTGCCAATGGGCCGTCAACCGTTTTCGTCTCTCTCCCGCAGATCGTTCCTGCAAGCCTCTACCGCAGCGTCGGCGGCACTGGCCTTGCGCATGGTGACCGAACCCATGCTCGCCTATACCGCGCTGCCCGATCACCCTCCGAGTCATCCCAAGGATGCGGTGCTGATCAACGCCAACGAGAACCCGCTGGGCCCATGTGCTGCGGCCCGCGAGGCGATAGCCGCAGTCACTCCGCAAAGCGGTCGCTATCTGATGGAGTCGGCCGGCGAATTGACGACGCTGTTTGCCCAGAGCGTTGGCGTCGCCGGCGAGCAAGTCTCAATTTTCGCGGGATCAACTGAGCCGTTGACCTTCACGGTGCGGGCCTTCTGCTCGCCACACGCCAGCTACGTAACTGCCGATCCCGGCTTCGAAGGCGGGCTGTTTGCCGCCGACCGGGCGGGCGCGCGCGTGGTTAAAGTGCCGCTCACCAAGACCTACGCCCACGACGTGAAGGCCATGCTGGCAGCGGCTCCCGATGCCGGCGTGTTCTACATCTGCCAGCCCAATAATCCAACCGGGACGCTGACCAGCCGCGCCGATATCGAGTACCTGGTGGAGAACAAGCCGAAGGGATCCGTGGTGCTGGTGGACGAGGCTTACATCCACTTCAGCGATGCGCCGTCGGCCGTCGAGATGGTGAAGGCCGGCAAAGACGTCATCGTGCTGCGCACGTTTTCCAAGATCTACGGGATGGCCGGCCTGCGCTGCGGGTTTGCCATAGCCAGGCCGGAGCTGCTGGACAAGCTCCATAATTATGGCGGCTACAATTTCATGCCGGTAACCGCCGTGGCCGCGGCTTCGGCCAGCCTGAAGGACCCGACCTTGATTGCGGAGCGTAAGCGGACCAACGAGCAGGTTCGCGCCGCGACTTTCCAGTGGCTCGATCGCAACGGGTATTCCTACATTCCCTCCGTCTCGAACTTCTTTCTGCTCGATACCAAACACCCGGCAAAGGAAGTGATCGCCGCCATGGCGCGGCAGAACGTCATCATCGGGCGAGTGTGGCCGGCGATGCCAAGCTATTCGCGTATCACGGTGGGGACCAGCGCCGAGATGGAGCAATTCCAGGCGGCGTGGCAGAAGGTGATGAAGGGCTGATAGTGAGTGGCGGCCCACTCATTCGAAAATCGCGAATGAGTGGGGGCGCCCCGGCTTTGTCACCAGAAAACTCCAGTCGTTGTTGCGGCACAGTTTCTTTGGCCCCTGTGCCAAGAGGAGCAATCCGTCCGGGCGAGCAATTGTGCTCAGATTAAGCGGCAGCGGGAGCCGTACCATGGTCTCTGATCAACGCAATGAAGGAGAATCAATGAACTTTAAGAGACTACTTGCTGTCGTTCTGGGGTCGCTCGTCGTGCTCGCCCTGTCCCTGCCGGTAATGGCACAGAGCACTACCCAATCCAGCACCACAACGACGCAGAATCAACCTGCCGCCCAGACGCAGAGCACTACCACGACTTCGCAGGATGAGGCGGCGCCGGCGACCCAGACTACCAACACCAAGACCAAGTACAAACATAACAAGGTGAAGCAGACCGACACGACCACCACAACCACGCCGCCAGGTGACCAGATGAACAGGACGGACACCACAACAACCACCACCACACCGCCGCCGCAGCAGGTGCAGAAGAGCACCACGACGACTACTGCCACACCGCAGTAATGGCTGGCGGTAATCCGTCTTGATGTTTCAAGAGGGTAAATTCAGCATTTCCATTCACGAAGAAGACCCAACGAAGGTAAGGATCCAGCCCCTCCCACCCTGTCGCCAGAACCCGGGCGACAAGGGTGGAGCACCCTCGAGGAGTCGCCTAGGGCTCGAACAGCGCGACACCTAGGGCACCAAGCACCCAGCCTGCCACAATAAAAGCTTGGTCGATGATCCCCCTGCAAAAGATCCCCATAAGCAAAACCGGCCTATGCAGGTCACCCGCATGGTACGAACGGCGACGTCCCGTGCAAGGTTTTTTGCAATGACATCCAGGCTTAACTCCTGGTTTTTGAGCGGCTTAGCCGCTGACTTGGAACTTACCACCAAATGACCTCCTCAGTATTGATCGCGCCGGCGAACGGGCGCATTGTGCGGTCATGAAAGCGAGGTTATCTCAATGAAAACTGACTTACGGAAAACGTACCAAACCGCGCCGAGCGTAATCCAAATGGCGGGCACGATTCTCTGGGCCTGTTTCGGCATCGGACTCCTTAACACCTTCTTCGTGGTACCCCACCCCAACCCCGTACTCCCGGGCACTTATGTGATGGGGTTCTTAATCTTCGGATTGGAGGCCCTGGTCATCGCGGCGATTGGCCGAGGCCGAAATTGGGCACGAATCATGTTCCTTATGTTTTGTGTGAGGGGCTTCGTTTCAGTGATCCTGATGATGCACATATTGATCCGACTCAATGGGGAGCTTCCAGTCTTGATCGTGTTGGCTGAGGACATTCTCCAGGCGGTTGCTCTGCTTCTCCTGTTCCAGCGGGAAGCGTCAGAGTGGTTTCGAGGCGGTCGGCCCTCGGAACTCACTCCCCGGGAACGCATGCGAGCGCGGACGCCCTACTCATGCGCGAGGTACCAATGAATGGGCGAGTCAGTGCGCAAGCCGCTGGTTCATCCCATCACGTAGGGACCAGCTTCCAATCGCCAACCTCGATTCGCGACCGGGCTTATGCTGGCATGGAAGAGATGGAAGAGTATGGCGCACCAGTGAACTGCCAGGAATGGCCGCTGACCCATCGGTTATTCCCCGGCGCACGCCCACTCATTCGAAACTCGCGAATGAGTGGGGCAGCCAGCGACCAATGCCGGTTTTCTTCATCCAACTGTTTGCTAATGCTTGTTTGTCAACCTGGAGATGAATCATGAAAGCGATTGTTGTGCACCAATATGGCGGTCCTGAAGTACTCAAGTTCGAGGAATACCCTGATCCGGTTGCGGGTCCCGGCGAGGTGCTGGTGCGGGTCGCCGCCGCGAGCGTGAATCCAATCGACTACAAACGACGTGCCGGGTTAACCAAGGATTTTTATCCCATGCAGTTCCCGAGCCTCATAGGAGTCGATATGGCGGGGACGGTGGCCAAGGTTGGGCCCGGGGTGGAAGACTTTTCGGTCGGCGACCAGGTGTTCGCGATGGCGGACAATACTTACGCCGAACTTTGTGTGGTGAAAGCCGCAGTCCTGGCGAAGGTTCCCAAGGGGCTCGATTTGATCGAGGCGGCGGCGCTCCCGCTGGTGACGACTACCGGCAACCAGCTGCTTTCAGCTACGGGAATCAAAGCGGGGCAGACGGTCATGGTCGTAGGTGCGGTGGGAAATGTCGGGCGTTCGGCGGTATTCACTGCGAAGGAGCGCGGGGCGACTGTGATCGCGGGGGTCTTGAAGACGCAGATGGATGAAGCAAAGGCTGTGGGCGCGGACCAGGTGGTCGCAACCGACGACGACACCGCGATTGCGGATCTTGCTCCGCTCGATGCGGTTGCGGATACAGTCAATGGCAAGACTGCTGAAAAATTGATCGCCAAGGTCAAGCCGGGAGGAGTGTACGCGTCGGTTGTCGGGGCACCGCAGAACGCCGCGAAGTACCCATCGGTAAAGGTGGCGCCAGTATTCTCGAAATTCGACAGGAAAACGCTCGTATTCATGGCCGAAGCGGTGCGCGATGGCAAGCTGGTAATCCCGATTAGCCAGAAACTGCCACTCAGTGAAGCGGCCCACGCTCAAGCGGCGGCGGAAAAGAGTGGTGGGAAGATACTGCTGCTGGCTTGAAGATGGAGCGGCTTGCGGGCTTCTGCCTGCATGGAAGAGTATGGCGGACGAGTGACCTGTCAGGAATGGCCGCTGACCGTCAGTAACTCCCCTGCGGGCACCCACTCATTCGAAAGTCGCGAATGAGTGGGGCACCCGGCACAGGAATCGCAATATGATGCTGCGTACCGCGGGTGCTGGAAGTTAACCGAAGATGACTGCCGGTCTGGCGAGTGATCTGGTATCCATATCTGCGGAGAAGCTTCGCAAGTTCAGAGCCGCTGAGGTCGCGCGGCAACTTCAAGCGACAATCACCTCATCGTGAACAAAGTGAAGCCGGATCACCGCCGGAACCGCGTCGGCTTCGAAGTAGCACCGCACCGCATCGCGCACCATCTCCCGCAGTTCCTCGGTCGATTCCGCTTGCGTGAAGATAGGGTGACCGAGCGCATGGGCTTGGTAGCCGCCCTCGGGTGATTCTTCCACCGCAAAGATGATTTCTGCATCCTTCATGGTGGTTGATTATAACAATGCGGACGATTCACGGGGAGGGTGCGCCTTCCCTACCCTGTCGCCAAAGGCGGGCGGCAAGGGCAGGGCACGCCGGCCGCTGACCATCAGTTATT
>JBEKCJ010000133.1:0-8972 GCA_050014935.1 Candidatus Korobacteraceae bacterium | reverse complement strand
CTTCGACTCCGGTTCGCGAAAAGCGTGCGAACCTCCGCTCAGGATGACACCCTCATGGTGAACGACGAAAATCTGCTCCTCTTGCGAAACAGCGCAACGAACTCCGGGTTTACCGCATCATGCGTCCACCCACAAAACAATTCATCATCGTTTTTGCCATCCTGATCGTCTGCGCCACCGGCCTGCTGTTCCGTCGCGCCCTGGCGTCGACCGCTCATTCCTCCACCATCGAGGTTGGCGGGCGCACTCGCGAATACCTTCTCCACGTGCCTGCTGGTTATAACGGCGTCAGCCCGCTGCCGCTGGTCATCGTGCTGCATGGCGCCATCCAGGGCAACGCCAGCGCCGAACGCATGTCGGGCATGAGCGCGCTGGCCGACAAAGAAAAGTTCGTGGCTGTCTATCCCAACGGCACCAGCATGATGGGCAACGCGCCCACCTGGAACGCCGGCAACTGCTGCGGCTACGCGCTCCAGAAGCACGTGGATGACGTCGCGTTTCTGCGTGCGCTCATCGGCAAGCTGGAGAAGGATTACCGCATCGATCCGAAGCGCATCTACGTTACCGGCATCTCGAATGGCGGCATGATGTCGTTTCGCGCGGCTTGCGAGATGGCCGATGTGGTGGCCGCGGTGGCTCCCGTAGAGGGAGCGCAGAACGTGGATTGCAAGCCGTCAGCTCCGGTTTCGGTGATTGTCTTTCACGGAACGGCCGATCGCCTGGTGCCTTTCAATGGCGGGTCGAGTCCCTATCAGATCGGCCAGCACCGCAGCGACACTCCGGTTGCCGACGCTGTCGCGTTCTGGGTGAAGGAGAACGGTTGCGCACCGACTCCGAAGCGCCAGGAATCGGCGGAGGTGCATGTCGACAGCTACTCGGGTTGCAAAGATGGCACCGGGGTTGCGCTGTATGCCATTCAAGGCGGACACCACACGTGGCCGGGCACGTCGATCAGCCGCGTGGATTTGCCGGCGACCGACGTGATGTGGAAGTTCTTCACGCAACACCCCAAGGCGTGACGTGTAGAATGCAGGGTCGAGCGAAGAAAACCTGAGCGATAAGGAAGGTACGCGATCTCATCAAGCTGATCCGAAAACTTTGTCGAGCGTGTTAAGACAGGCGGGATTGAAGAACAACCAAGAGGAATCGGACTTGGCAATGAAGAAGAGATTTCTTGTGCTTTACGAAGTTGGCGCCAACAATCTCAGCGGTTTTCTCCCCGATCTGCCGGGCGTCGTCGCGACTGCGGCGAATCTGGACGCGATGCGGAGCACCATGCGCCAGGCCGCGGAATTCCACTTGGAGGGCCTGGCCGCCGACGGCGACATTGTGCCTGAGCCGGTTACGACAAGTGTGGACTTCGCCGAGGAAGATCCGGAGCACGGCGTTCTATCCTGCATTGTGAAATGGCTGGAGATTATGGTTCCGCAATATCACGCTGTCGCATGAAGCTCGCTTTGGCTACTCCGACAATGGCGACGAATCTACCAGGCGACGCCCCGCTCTACCCGACAAAGCCAAACTGATCTAAGCTGGTACGGGTACATTCATGGCTTCATGGTTGCTGAAGATACGTCGCGGGGATACGCCTTTCTATCGGGGCATCCGCCAGTTTGCGCGGCGCGTCGAATCCAGCCGGTTGCCGCTGCCACACTTCTTTAATCCCTTTCTAGGATTCTGCTACAACGCCTGGCAAACCGCGTCGGTGGGGCTGCACTGGGTATTCAGTTACTTCTTTGTCGAGCCGATGTTCCGCGGGCGCTGCGCGTCGGTCGGAAAACGGCTGCGGGTGTGGCGGCTGCCGTTCATCCTGGGCCAGGCTAAGATCTACCTTGGCGACGACGTGAACCTCTTCGGCAAGATTGACGTCTTCAGCGGGCGCCTGTTCGACGAGCCTAAGCTGATCATCGGCAACCGCGTGGATATTGGCCACAACGTCGTCTTCATCGTGAACAAGGAGATTGTCCTGGAGGACGACATCAACGTCGCCTCGGGCGTGCGCTTCATGGATACCGACGCGCATCCCCGCGACGCCATGGAGCGCATTGCCGATCTGCCGCCGCACGAGGACGAGGTCAAGCCCGTGCGCATTGGACGCCGCGCCTGGATCGGGCACAACGTCTTCATCATGAAAGGTGTGACCATCGGCGAAGGCGCCATCATCGGCGTCAACAGCGTGGTGGTCAACGATATTCCGCCCTACTGCGTCGCCATGGGCAATCCGGCGCGCGTGGTGGTGAAGAACACGAAGCAGACAGCCGCTGTGCCGGCGGCGCCATCCTTGCAGGAACAGAGACCCGAGTGACCAGCAAGACCATCCGAGTCCTGACCCTCATCGAAAATGCGCTCGTGACCGGGCCGGCGCGCAATCTCATCGAGTTCGGGAAGGTGGCCGCCACGGCCGAGGGCGACTTGCCGGCCATCGAGGTCACGATTGTCACCTACCAGCGTGGGGGCGAGGAGAGCGCGCTGGCGCTGGCGGCGCAGGAAGCTGGACTTGGCGTGAGGACGGTAGCGGAACGGCGGCGGTGGGACACGCAGGTGTTTGGACGGCTGAAGAAGGTGGTCGCCGAAATCAATCCCGACATCCTGGAGACACGTAATGTGAAGTCGCACTTTTTCGTGCGCCTGCTCGGGCTGTATCGCAAGTATCCGTGGATCGCGTGGAACCACGGCTACACCAGGATTAGCCGTCTGGACCGCATGTACTCCTGGCTGGACCGGTGGTCGCTGCCAAAGGCGTATCGCGTGGTGACGGTTTGCCGTCCGTTTGCCCAGCAGCTTGAGCGTCTGGGAGTAGAGCGCGATCGAATCGCCATCCTGCACAACTCGGTGAAGCCGTTCGTGCGACCGCCGGAGGAAGCGGTGCAGGGCGTGCGGCGCGAGCTCGGGCTCGCCGAGGACGAAGCTGTGATCCTAGCGATTGGCCGGGTTTCGCAAGAGAAGGGCCACGCGGACTTGGTGCGCGCGGCCGCCGCGCTGGAGGCAATGGCGGGCGCGCCGCGCTTTCGCGTCGTGTTGGTCGGCGACGGACCCGAACGGGAGCCACTGGCGCAACTGGCATCGCAGTTGGGCATTGGGAAGCGGGTAACGTTTGCGGGATTTCAACGCGACACCCGGCCGTACTACGCGATGGCAACCGTGATGGCGGTGCCGTCGCATTCCGAAGGATCGCCGAACGTGGTGCTGGAAGCGATGGCTGCGGGCCTGCCAATTGCCGCCAGCGCCGTGGGCGGTGTACCGGAAATCCTGCAAGAGAACGTAACCGGGCTGATGGTCCCGCCGCGCAATCCCGAAGCCCTGGCGAAAACGCTGCTGCAAATTCTTTCCGATGCCGACTTACGACTTCGGCTGGGTGCGGCGGCACGGGCCCGCACTGCATCCAGTCACACCCCTGAGGCGTATCGGCGGACGCTGGTGAAGTTCTACCAGAACACCCTGGAAAGCCTGTCTCGCTGAACCTTTGAAACTATCCCACGTTGTGGGATACGCCGCAGCCTGTCCGATCAGCGGAGGACCGGGCCTTGCTTCAATGCAACACCACATCCCCTCGCCACTGGTCAACGAGTTTCCACCACAGAAAGTCTTCCCACTCCTGAAGCACCGTCTTGGCCCAGCCGCGGTGCTTCCAATAGGCCTCGGCAAAGTGATACGGCGTGGAAGCCGCGGCCACCGACCAGCGATACTGGGGCAGCCGTTTCTGGAAGATGGAGAGCGCGCGGCGCGTTCCGAAGTCGGAGGTCATCAGGATTGCGGAGCTGGCGCCGACCCGCTGAAGACAGCGCTGCACCTCGGCGGCTTCGGCAAAAACCGAAGTCCCGGCCGTGGGACAGATTTCCGTGGACGGCTGTCCGATGCTATGCACATACTCGGTGGCCAGTTGGGCTTCTGTCTTGCCGAAGATTTCGGCGTTGACATTAGCGTCAAGCAAGACCTTCCCGGCATAGCCCTCCTGGTGAAGATGAAGGGCGCGAAAATAGCCGGGAGTATCGCCCGATCCCTCCAGCACCACGATCACATCTGAGCGCTGGGGATCGTCAACCACCAGGAAAGATCCGGCACGCGACAGCAGAAAGAAAACCAGCGCCGCGGCAAGCGCGAAGACTCCAAGGAGAGCGCGCCGCGGAAACCTCGACGATCGCTGGTTGTGCACAGTGGACCGCAGCTCATGCCCCCGATACGAGTCAGGTTTCACAATCGCCCTCGGTCAGGGCACGACTTGAGTCGTGCCGACGCAGGCGCAATGTAGGTCAGGGTTTTACCCCTGAGGAGTTTGCATCGCAAGGGCTGAAGCCCGGTGTCTTCCCTGGACTATTCGGCACGACGGAAGTCGTTCCCTCACCCAAAGCTGAAGTCTTCCGACCCGGGCTCAGGTCGCTTTGAGGCACGCTGCTCCCGTTGCGACCTCTTCGGTGTGCAAGCGCCATAGTATCTCGCCCACCACCGGCCAGTCGTACTTCAGCTGCACCAGGCGGCGAGCGTTGGCTGCCAGTTCTTGCCATTGCGGACTTCCGTCCTGCAAAGCTACGACGGCGTCGGCCATTGTCTCAGGCGTGTCGGCGATCACGATGTCCTTGCCCGCCGTCACTGCCAAGCCCTCAGCGCCGAGCGAAGTCGAAACCACCGGCGTCCCCGCGGCCATCGCCTCCAGCACCTTCAGCCGCGTTCCGCCGCCAACCCGCAGCGGCACCACCGACGTCAGCGCGCTCTGGTAGAACGGGCGAACATCGTCCACCGTCCCGGTGACGGTGATACCGTGCTCGCGCAGCGCCAGGATTGCCTTCGCGGGCTTCGCACCCACGATCACCAGCCGCAACTCCGGCCGGCGAGCCTGAATCAGCGGCCAAGTGTTCTTGACGAAGTACAACGCGGCGTCGATGTTGGCGTGGTAATCCATGCGGCCCATGAAGAGCACGTCGCGGCGAGCGGCATCAGCCGCGGGATTCGCCGTAAAGAATTCGCAATCGACGCCATTGCCAACCACCTCGATGCGAGCTCCGGGCACGCGTTGGAGCAGGACCGCGCGCTCGCGCTCGCTGCAAACCGTGTGCGCATGGCACAGGTGCAGAAGCTCGTCTTCGACCTTGCGCGAGAGCGTGGAAGTACGCTGCGCATACCACGCACGCAGCGGGTTCGAGTCGTTCTCCGCATAGCGCGCCAGGATTTCCGACTCGATGTTGTGCCAGTCGAGGATGACCCGGGCCTGCGGCGCATTCTGCCGAGCGCGTCGGGCATAGGCAATCAGGTGCATGCTCTCCATCTGAATGGTGTCGAAGGTTTGCTCGCGCAGCAGGCGATCCACTTGGGCAATCACATGTGTCGAAGTGAAGTTCAGGACATTGAGCGGCGTCGGCCCGACGAGTCCACGCACGATATTTGCCTTCCGGTACCCCGCCTCGCGACGCAAGGCCAGGACCTGAGCGTTGTTTCCCAGTTGCTGGCGCAGCAGGCCGGCTTGTGCTTCGCCGGCTTCGTCGTTGACCAGCCCGATGTAGGTGAGCTGGGCATTGCGCGCCAGTTGTCGTGCGAAATAGAAATCGCGCAAGTGCGCGCCCGAGATGATGGGCCAGCAGATTCGCGGCGAGAAGTACAGGACGCGCATGGGTCAGAATCCTATGGCAGTTTAACGCACAGGGGTTAAAGCCCGATTAGGCGGGAAGTCGCAGGCGTCTCATAATTCCTTGCTTTGCGTCAGGACGCTTCGTCTGGCGGTGCTGAAGCCAGGGTGCGGCGGATCACGGGCTTCAGCTCCTGCAAGTAGCTGGGCATGACTCCTTATCTCCCACCTCAGCGAGTAATTCAAGTATCATTCCGGTTGCGACACAGTCGCTTTCGCCCCGGTCATTATTAGTATTAGTCTCGTGCGGCACGACTAAAGTTGTGGCCTGATACAAACCAGGGTCGCCCATTGGGCATTAATTTTGTAAATGCTGTAACCAACTTGCACCAATGTTGAATCTCTCCAAACTCGCCGCTGCGGAATTCCACGCGGAGCCGTTTGAGTATCTCCTGGTCGACGATTTTCTCGCGCCGGATTGCAAGCAGGCGATCGTGGAAGATTTTCCGCGCATCGAAAAGTCTGGCAGCTTTCCGTTGTCGCGGGTCAGTTACGGACCGGCGTTCAAGCAACTGACCGACGAACTGCTGGGTCCGGATTTCGCCGCTGCCGTGGGCGCAAAGTTTTCCCTTGATCTGAGCCCGTATCCGACGATGCTGACGGTACGCGGCCAGTGCGATGCTTCGGACGGGCAGATCCATACCGACTCGAAGGACAAGGTCATTACCGTGCTGCTCTATCTCAATCCCGAGTGGGACAGCGGCGGCGGCAGACTGCGTCTGTTGCGCTCGAAGAACCTGGAAGACTATCTCGCCGAAGTGCCGCCCACGATGGGCAGCCTCATCATCTTCAAGCGCAGCGACCGCTCGTTTCACGCGCACAAGCCGTTCGACGGAAAGCGCATGAGCCTGCAAATGAACTGGGTCAAGAGCGACAAGTATCTGCGCAAAGAACGCTTCCGTCACGAGGTCAGCTCATTCGTCAAGGGGTTGGTTGGGCGGAAGGCTTCTGAAGGCTGAGCGATTATGGCTGTACCCAGCTTTGAAGGGGCACGCCTTCAGGCATGCCGACCAACATGGCTGCCCTGCAACCCATGACCACCAAGACCGGCGGCCCGCCGCTTTCCGTAACCATCGTCGCGCAGAATGAAGACCGCACGATTGCAGCCGTGCTCGCCGCGGTTGCCGAGATTGCCGACGAGATTGTCTTCCTCGACAGCGGTTCCAGCGACCGCACCGTCGAGATCGCCAGGAGCTCTGGAGTTCGTTTCTATCATCAGGATTGGCTGGGCTATGCCGAGCAGAAGAACAAGGCCATCGATCTGGCATCAGGCGAGTGGATTCTCAGCCTCGACGCCGATGAAGTTCTAACGCCGGCGCTCATTGCCGAAATCCGCGGCCTGATGAAGAGCGGCATCCCTGACGATATCTTCGCCTTCAAAATACCGCGCGTCCTTTACCTCGGCGATTCGCCGGTGCGCGGCGGAGGCTTCTATCCCGACGCGCAATTGCGGCTGATCCGCAAAGGCAAAGGCCGGTTTCAGCCGCGCGTGGTCCATGAATCCATCAAGGTGGAGGGCCGAGTCCGGCAACTGAAGAACGCCATGCTGCACTATGCCTACAAGGATGTCGAGCAGTTTGCCCAGACGATGGATCAGTACGCGCGGCTAAGCGCCCGCCAATACTTCGAGCACGAAAACACCGCCTGGCGCAGAAGCCTGCTGAACCAGATCCTCAACCCGCTCTGGACATTCTTCTACCGCCAGGTTGTGCGCGGAGGGATTTTCCATGGCGCACTTTGCTGGCGGCTGAACGTCATCTACGCCGGTTATGTGCGGAAGAAGGTCACCTACCTGCGCCAATTGGAGAATGAGCAGAAACGCTGACTGAGAGCAAGCCGGCATCGCCGCTCAGGGCGATGCGCGCACCATTTGGTTCTTCCGTGTGCGGGGATTACTACAGGGCAGCGAGAGGCTGCTACCAAGGGGGAGTACCCCTCGCGTTATTGCCTCTCGCTCGCCCCATTCCGAGCAAGAACCTGCACGGAACAAACTCGGAGGCGCGAATTCTATTGACCACGAAGTGCAGTGTCCAGACCACTGATGACCGCCCTCATCATGCCACTTTTGGGCTTGCGCTTTTGCATCACAGTTTTTCAACACGCGGCCGCAACAACGCCCGAAACCGCCTTGCCACCTGCCGCCATTCTCTAGCGTGATAAACTTTCCCTAGACCTCTGTATGGCTCAAATTCAGCGCAGGAAAACTTACACGGCGACAGTTGGCGGCGTTCGCGTCGGCAGCGATGCACCAATCGTGGTGCAGTCCATGACCAACACTGACACCGCCGACATCGATGGCACCATCCGCCAATGCATGGCGCTGGCTCGGGCCGGCTCGGAACTGGTGCGCGTTACCGTCAACAATGACGCCGCGGCTGAAGCTGTGCCGCACATCGTCGACGGCCTCGACCGCCTCGGCGTTCCGGTTCCCATCATTGGCGACTTCCATTACAACGGGCACATCCTGCTGAAGAAGTATCCCGCGTGCGCGCGGACGCTGGCCAAGTACCGCATCAATCCCGGCAACTGTTCTATCGGCAAGAAGGATGACGACAACTTCCGCGCCATGATCGACGTCGCCATCGAGAACGATAAGCCGGTGCGCATCGGCGTCAACTGGGGCTCGCTTGACCAGTCGCTGCTGACGCGGCTGATGGACGCAAACTCCAAGCTCGACGAACCCAAGGACGCGCGCGAAGTGACCATGGAAGCAATGGTGCAGAGCGCGCTGCGCTCCGCCGAACTCGCCGTCAGCTACGGCATGAAGCCGGAGCAGATCATCCTCAGTGCGAAAGTCAGCGGCGTGCAGGACCTCATCGACGTCTATCGCGAGCTGTCGCGGCGTTGCGAATATCCGCTGCATCTCGGCCTCACTGAAGCGGGCATGGGCGCGAAGGGCATCGTCGGCTCGACTGCCGCGCTGGGCGTGCTGATGCAGGAAGGCATTGGCGATACCATCCGCGTCTCCCTCACGCCTGCGCCCAACGGCGAACGCACTGAAGAGGTCACGGTCGCGCAGCAGATTCTGCAGTCGATGGGCATTCGCAGTTTCACGCCGCAAGTCACCGCCTGTCCCGGCTGCGGCCGCACCACCAGCACCTTCTTTCAGGAGATGGCCGAGCAGATCGAGAGCTACCTGCGCGAGCAGATGCCGGTCTGGAAGACGCGCTACTCCGGCGTCGAGGAGATGAAGGTTGCGGTGATGGGCTGCATCGTCAACGGGCCGGGCGAATCAAAGCACTCCAACATCGGCATCTCGCTGCCGGGAACGTTCGAAGAGCCGAAGGCGCCGGTCTACGTCGATGGCCGCCTGATGCTGACCCTCAAGGGCGATCACATCGTCGCCGAGTTCATC
>JBEKCJ010000132.1:0-9059 GCA_050014935.1 Candidatus Korobacteraceae bacterium | reverse complement strand
CGCCTGATGAAGAAGTCCGATGAGGCCGAACCCGATGTGCTGGTGATGACGGCGACGCCGATCCCGCGAACGCTGGCGCTAACGATTTACGGCGACCTTGACACCAGCATTCTCGACGAGCTGCCGCCCGGGCGCACGCCCATTACCACTCGTCTGGTTGGCGACGAGCGCGCCGAGGAAGTGTGGCAGTTCGTGCGCAAGCAGGTCGCTGCCGGACATCAGGCTTACATCGTCTACCCTGTGATCGAAGAAGGTGCGATGGAAGGGGAGCTAAAAGCGGCCATCAAGATGCATGACCGCCTGCGCTCGCATGAGTTCTCCAGCCTGCACGTTGGCCTGCTGCACGGCCGGATGAGCGCCGACGAAAAGGATGCAACCATGGCCAGCTTCAAGCGCGGCGAAATCGACGTGCTGGTGTCGACGACTGTGATCGAAGTTGGCGTGGATGTCCCCAACGCCAACGTGATGGTTGTGGAGCACGCCGAGCGCTTCGGCCTGTCGCAGATGCATCAGCTGCGCGGGCGCATCGGGCGCGGTGCGGCGAAATCCTATTGCGTGCTTATGACCGGCGGGAAGGTTTCGGTGGAAGCGCAGCAAAGGCTCGACGCGATGGTACGCACGCAAGACGGATTCGAGATTGCGGAGCTCGACCTGGAGCAACGTGGTCCAGGAGAGTTTTTTGGGACGCGCCAAGCCGGCATTCCAAACTTCCGCGTGGCCAATCTGCTGCGCGATCGCGACCTGCTGGAGGCCGCACGCAAAGAGGCACGGTACGTTCTGGCCGGGCCGAACGCCGACGTCGCGCAAGAGGAGATCGCCCGCGCGGTGAACCATCTGCGCAGCCATTGGAACCGGCGGTACGGATTGGTCGAGGTGGGATGAAGGCCGCTCTTCGCCTTTCGCTCACCACCGGCGTAAAGCAGGTACCTCCGCTCCGGCTGAAGCCGTCGGTCGGGATGACACTTCAAGAGAGGAGACTGCCGGAGTCTCAAGCCCCGTCGCGAACGCACTCGCGTCAAACTACGACCTGACGCATCCAATAGACGAGGGAGTCTTGCATGCTTGATCCTAAAGAAATCTTGACCACGCTGGCCGATCGTTTCAGTACCACCGGAAAGGTGCAGAACGTGTTCGGCGAACCGATTGAAGCGCACGGCAAGACCATCATTCCAGTTGCGCGCGTGCACTATGGGCTGGGCGCGGGCGGAGGCGGCGAAAACAAATCGGGCGCCGACGACGCAAGCGGCGGGTCGGGCGGCGGCGGCGGAGTCAAGGTCACGCCCATCGGCGTATTGGAAGTCACCGAAGCCGGCGCGCGCTTCGTGCGCTTCTTCGATCCCCAGATGGCCACCGGGCTGATCGCCGGCGGAATCATGATTGGATTGCTGCTCCGACGGCTGTTCCGGAGGACGTGAGCCGGTGAAACCCAGCCAGTTATTCACAGCGACATTTGTTCTCTGATTTCGGGATACTGTTGTGGTTTAATGCTTGCAGCCACGCTGCGGGGGGACTTGCGATGTCCTTCGAGGAAGCACTGAACCCTGCGTCACAGAGACGAAGCTTTCAAGGCGACGATCTATGCGATGAATACGCTGTTGATCGACAAAGGTGTTTACACGCGCGAGGAGTTCGAGATCTTGTTTGTCGAGTGGATGCACAAAGAACAGCGTCACTCCCGGCAGAGCGAGTCATCTCGGGAGTCTATGCCTTGCCCGGCTTAGAGCGATAGGCATTGTGCTCGAAGTCGGGCTTACGGCAGCAATGTATTCCGATGTCGCACGCCTTGCATTCACAGGCACAGCGAGGTGCAGGCTTTAACGCCTTCTTCGACTGAGTTTTTCTTGCTGTCATTCGATCCTTTCCCGAATCGGCCGCGGCGCCCTGCCACAATCCTGGCGCGTACAGTATTACCTCAGATTCTCCCGATAGATGGCAACGCAGTCTTTCATTGGAAGTGTGGAAAATTCACGGAGACAGCGGAAGTGCTGGCAGCCGGTGCAAAGGCAAAGCGGCGCTGCCTGTTTGGTAGTGCAGTAATGTAGAGTATGTTCCACCGTTTTTTCATGGCAGAGCACAGCGAGCCCGATCTCTTCCGCCTGCTTCCGTCGGTTGACGAACTGCTTCGCATCGGAGGCGTGCAGTCGTTAACTCGACGATTCGGTCATGCGGCGACGGTCGAGGCTTCCCGTGCTTTTCTCGAAGAGCTCCGTGGCGAGATCGCCGCCGGTTCTCTCGATGGGGCCCAACTCAAAGCTGCCATCGATAGCGCTCGGCAGGGACTGGAACGGCGGCTGCAACAGTCGCTGGCGAACTCCCTCCGTCCGGTCATCAACGCGACCGGTGTCATTCTGCACACCAACCTTGGTCGCGCGCCGCTGAGCCGGGAGGCGTTGCGGCACCTCGGGGAAATTTCGCAGAGCTATTCCAATCTCGAGTTCGATCTTTCTACCGGCGAGCGCGGCAAGCGCGACGTTCACGTCAGTCGCTTGTTCGCGAAATTACTGAACACCGCCGAGCGCGAAGTCGCGACCATTGTCGTCAACAACAATGCCGCCGCTGTGTTGCTGGCGTTGAATTCGCTGGCTGAGGGGGGCGAGGTCATCGTCTCGCGCGGCGAACTGGTGGAGATTGGCGGATCGTTTCGCATTCCAGACGTAATGGCGAAGTCTGGCGCGGTCCTGCGCGAGGTTGGCACGACGAATCGTACGCGCCTTGCCGACTACGAGAGCGCCATCACCGACAAAACGAAACTGCTGCTGCGGGTCCATCGTTCCAACTTTCAGATCGTTGGCTTTACCGAGCAGCCTGCGCTGGAAGAGCTGGCCGCCTTGGGTCGGAAGCACAACATTGCAGTGATGGAAGACTTGGGGAGTGGCGAGCTGTTCGATCTCCGGCAGGTGGGCGTGCGCGGCGAACCGATGATTGCCGACAGCTTGCGCGCCGGTGTCGACGTGGTGACCTACAGCGGAGACAAGCTGTTGGGCGGCCCGCAAGCCGGGCTCATCAGCGGCAATCGCGGATTGGTGGCGAAGGTCCGGTCCAACCCGCTGTTCCGGGCGCTGCGCGTGGACAAGATGTTCTACGCGGCGCTGGAGGCGACGCTGCTGGCCTATCTGCGGGAAGACTACGATTCGATTCCGGCGCTGCGCATGTTGCGCGTCACCGAAGAAGAGCTACAGCATCGCGCGGAGCACATTGCGCGACAGCTGCGAATCAGCGCGCCTCAACTGGAGATTGAGGTTGTGGAATCCCGCTCGTTGCTGGGCGGCGGCGCAGCGCCGGGAGCGACGCTGCCATCGCGCGCGCTGACGGTCAGAGGGGGTGGGCTGTCTTCGGACGAGATGCTAAGGCGCCTGCGGCAGGGGGCGACGCCGATCATCGCGCGGGTAGAAGAGGAGCGCGTGCTGCTCGACTTGCGCACGGTTGAGCCGGCGCAGGATGCGACAATCCTTACCGCCCTGGGAAGCCTCTCCACTTGAATGGCGACGATCTACACCATTGGCCATTCCACCGGCACGCTCGATGAACTTGTCGCGGCGCTGCAGGCCCACCGCATCGCCACGCTGGTGGATATCCGCGCGTTTCCCATGTCGCGGCGCCTGCCGCACTTCAATCGTGAATCGCTGGAACTCGAGCTGCCGAAGCGTGGCATCGCTTATGTCTGGATAAAGGAACTCGGCGGCCGCCGCAAGAAGACGCGCGACGACTCGCCCAACACCGGGTTGCGCAACGAAGCGTTTCGCAATTACGCCGACTACATGCTGACGCTGGAGTTCGAGCAGGCGATTGCACGATTGCTGATGCTGGCGGACCAGGGCAATACGGCGATCATGTGCGCGGAGCGAATGTACTTCCAATGCCACCGTATGCTGGTCAGCGACTACCTCACTGCGCACGGGCACGCCGCATTGCACGTTGACGATGACAAGCGTCCGCCGCGTCCGCACAAACTAATGGCTGAGGCGCATCTGGAGAACGGGCAATTGCTATATAACGCGCAGCAGTTGTTCTAGCCGATCTGGATCTACCGAGCAGGGACAAACCTTGTCACCGGTTCTACCGACAGCGATGCAGTCCAAACGCGGGATGTTTCGTATCATACCGGGGTAGGAATTTCCGGAGACGGTGCGACGAGTGGCTGCTATTCGCGGGAAAGCTCGGACGAAGAATCGCAAAGGAGCGCAAGCTCCGAGCCGCGCCGGAGTGACCCTATCGCCGCGCACGCGCGTTGCCTTGCTGGTTGCCGGCATCGTAATAGCGACGGTCGCGCTGTACTACCCGGTAAGCAGCCATCCTTTCCTGAACTACGACGACGATATCTACGTGCTCAACAATCCTCAGGTGCAGGCTGGCCTGAGCTGGGAGACCGTCGAGTGGAGCTTTACGTCGTTGTATGCGTCGAACTGGCATCCGCTGACCTGGCTCTCGCACGCGCTGGACTGCCAGATGTTCAATCTGGACGCCGGCCGACATCATGAGACGAACTTGCTGCTGCACGTGATCAACGTGATGCTGCTGTTCTGGGTGCTGTGGAAGGCGACTGGCTATGCAGGCCGCAGTGCGATGGTCGCCGCTCTGTTTGCGCTGCACCCGATCAACGTTGAGTCGGTGGCCTGGATTGCCGAGCGCAAGAACCTGCTTAGCATGATGTTCTTCCTGCTGGCGCTGGGCGCCTACGGATGGTATACACGCAAACCGCACGTGGCTCCCTACCTGGTGGTTGCAGGTTCGTATGCGCTGGGATTGATGGCCAAACCGCAGGTGATCACCCTGCCGTTTGTGTTGTTGCTGTGGGATTACTGGCCGCTGCAAAGAATGTCTCCGGCAGCAGCAGGTTCGGCGGCGACTGATGGCGAGGCGGTCATTTCGGCGAAGCCGTTCTCCTGGCTGCTGCTGGAGAAGCTTCCCTTGCTGGCCCTTGCAGCGGGCAGCGCTGTCATCACGGTTCACGCGCAATACGAGTCGGGCGCCATGAGCGGCCCGCACTGGCAGCCGTTCCGCCTGCGGATTGAGAATGCCTTCCTCGCTTACGCACGTTACCTGGGCAAGGCCATCTGGCCTTCGCAGTTGACACTGATCTATCCGCATCCCGGAAATTCCATCAGGATCTGGCAGGTGATAGCAGCGCTGCTGCTGTTGCTGGCGATTACGGGTTTGGTGATTGCCAAACGGCATCGACGGCGTTACCTGCTGATTGGCTGGCTGTGGTTTCTGGGAACCATGGTTCCCATGATCGGCATCGTGCAAGTGGGCGTGCAGGCGATGGCCGATCGTTACGCCTATCTGCCATTTGTGGGGCTGTTCATCATGATTTGCTGGGCAGCAGCGGACTGGGCGGAGCAGCGGCACCTTGCACCTGCGTGGCAGTGGGGAGTCAGCGTTGCTGTCCTGATGGCGCTGGCGGTGACAGCCCGTCATCAGCTTGACTACTGGAGCGACAACACCAGGCTGTGGGCGCAGGTGATCGCGTTACAAGCGCAGCAGGCCAATGCGGACAACTGGGTGGCTGAAAACAATCTTGGCCACGCCTTGCTCAAGTTGGGACAAGTGGAAGAAGCGATGCCGCACTTTCGCGCGGCGGTAGCCATCAATCCGTCTGACCCCGACAGCAATCTCAACCTTGGCGCCTACCAGCAGGAGCACAAGAACCTGGCGGCCGCTATTGAGCAGTACAAAAAAGTCATCGCGATGACGCAAAACACGCAAAGACTGAACGCCATGAGCCGGGCGCAAGCTTTCAGCAATATGGGCCTCGCCTACCGCGGTCTGAAGGACTACGAGCAGGCGAGCGCCAGCTTTCAGCAGGCCGTTACCATCAATCCCAACGACGCCCGTTCGTGGCTGGGAATCGCACTCCTCGCGCAGAGGTCCGGGGACCTCCATACTGCGATTCAGGCATACACCAGGACCATTAAGATCTCTCCTTCCGATTGGGAGTATCTGCTGCTGGCCGGCGCGCTGGACCACGCCGGACAACATGACGAGGCGCAGACGGCCAGGCGGCGAGCCATAGCCATTTCAGCCGACATCACCCAGGCGCAGAAAACCGCCGACAACGTGCTGGGGCAGTGAAGCCACCGCGCGCTCCGCGCCCCGAGCCTCGAGCCCCAGGCTCCTTGCTCGTAGCTCGCGGCTCGAAGCTCGAAGCCTCCTCTGCTACCATCTACTCTCGATGAAACAGGCCGTCTTCCGCGAACGCAACAAGCGTTACTACCGCGTTCTGCACACTCCCATCTGGATCTGGGTCTTCTGGGTGCTGCCCGGCTGGCCGCTCACTTACGACCTCTACACTCATGGTCCCGACCGTCGCCATTGGACCTGGCTGGCGATCATTCTCGCCTTCGTGGCCTGGCGCGGCCTCGCGGGCCGGCTGCCGGGATGCGAGCCTCGGCCTTACATCACCCACTACGGCGTGCATCAGCCGAACTTGCCGTATCGCGTGGTCTGCTACACCGCGGCCTGGGTCGACATAATCGTCCCCTACGCGCTCAACCTCATTGGCCTCGTCGTCGCGTCCATCAATGGCCGCTGGATGCTGAAGGACCTGTATCGCTACGGCTACTATCCGCTGGCGGTTGCGGTCGTGCTCGGGACCGTCCTTGACTGGACGCCGCGCGCGCGCCGCGACACCCTCGGCGAAGGCGCAGAGCGCGCTTGGTTCTACGTTGCCATTTGGACGGTCGTTCCCACCCAGGTCATCAACTGGGGCGCATGGCGCTTCGGCAAGTTCATGGACCTTGCGCCGCTCCCGCTGGCGCGCGTCCGGCTGGTAGTCTGCCTGCTCTCGACCGCGCTGTTTTTCCTGCTGGGCTACGCCGAGAAGCTACCCCGCAGCCAGAGGCACTACGAGGGAGTCGCGGCGGCGGGAGTGTAGAGGCAATGGCTAGTGGCTAGTGGCTAGCGGCTAGTGACTGCTGACTACTAGCTACTGTCTACTGACTAGTTAGACTCTAATGGGATTCCGGGCTTTGAAGGGGACGGCCTTCAGGCCGTCCGATATTCGCCCAATATTAGCTGGGCTTTAGCCCCTGAGGCAGCTCTTCGCGTCGCCGAGTTCGGGTAAGTGCAGCGCTTCAGCGCCGCGAAAGGCGGTATTCCTCTCCTCTTGTCATCCCGACCGAGGGCTTCAGTCCGAGCGGAGGGATCTGCGTTTCCCTTTGCCCACCGCTGACAACCGGCAACTGAGAACTGACGACTGGCAAGTGTCCTACCCCCCTCCCCCCATACATCGTAAAATCTTTGCTTTGAATATCTTGCCCGCAAAATATACCAGACATTGGACTTACGAGTCGAGCTAAGCCCCTTCAGTTCAACAACTTGCTTCGTTCCGCGCAAAATATTGAAAACAAAAAGATTCCATAAGCCTATTGCAGGTAAAGACTTAGACTGATTTTTCCCGAATCGGGACGGCGGGACAACTGGCCACCAGCCACTGACCACTAGCCACTGACCTATCAAAGATCTCTCGCCCCCGGAAAACTCCCCCAGAGGCATCGGACACTAAGCCCAACCTAGCAGCCTACCGCGTCCCTGACCCCTGTCAAGTTACGAAGGTACATGTCCTTTAGTAACCCGCGCCCGGCCGTCACGCGGATGCCGCAAACGATCGTGCCAATATCTTGGTGACCTACGGACCGTGAGATTCGCTTGCACAGGCCATTGCGGTATGCAGCCTGACGCGCCTGGTGCCCCAGGTTCGGCCTTCTTTTGGCCTAACCTGGGCTCAGAAGGATTCGAGCCGAGCCGCCCGTGATTTTCAACCCGCGATCCCTCGTCGACCCCACTTCGATTCCATCTCCACCACACCCACGTCGGCGAAATTAGCCTGCTGTCGACAACCACGAAAAGCGATGAAATGCGGCTGTCCGGAGTTGTGGGGACGATGCGGACCGCGTGCCATCGTGCCAGCCTAACGGAGCGCAACGTGGTCGTCAGCGATCTAGTTTCCTTCCGCCCAGGTTAGCGTCCAAAGGAAGGCCGCGAACCTGGGGCACCAGGCTAATTGCTGTCTTCCAGCATCGGATACTTCCGCCGCCGATAGATCAGCGCGATGAGCACGATGAACAGCGCTTCCGAGAGCAGCACCAGCAAGCTGCCTTCGGGGCCGTCCGTGCCTCCTGCCCACAGAAGCGGTCCGTGGAACGACGGACTCATGAGCGCGTCCGCACCGTGCATGCCGCTGTTGGCAGTGCCGAAGACGAACGTTTGTCCCCAATCCCATGCAGCGTGATTGCCGATCGCGAACCAGAGGTCGCCGGTGCGCCACAGGCTGAAGCACATCGCCATGCCGTCGACGAAGACCATGACAATGCCAAACCTGTTTTCGCCGGGATTGCCGAGATGTGCGGAGGCGAACAGCAGCGAGAAGAGAATCGCCGAGGTCCAGAAGCTCCAGCTCCCCGGCAGTCGGCGGAGGCCGTCGGTGGTGACGCGCAGCACGTAGCCGCGCAACAGACCTTCCTCGGCCACGCCGACGCAGAAGAACACGGCGGCCCACATCGCTCCGTAGGTGAGGATGGCAGCGCCGTGCAGCTGAAGCGTGCCGAAATCGAACCAGCCGCAGAGATGCATGATCTCCAGTTGCAGCGCCAGCGCGGCCAGCCCAATGACCGACCCGATCCAGAAGCTGGAGCGAAATGCGTTGCGCAGCGGGATGCCGAAATAGCCCCACGGCTTGCGGTCGATCAGCCTGGCCATGATGGCGGTCGCGAACAGCACGTCCACCATGGTGAGGAATTCATTCAGAAAAGCCATGCCGGGCGGTATCGCCGCCCTGGGATCCAGATTGCCTGCCATTTTGATCAGCGGCCGAAGACAGAAGCCGCCTGTGGCGACGAGCAGGAAGAAGATCAGGACCTTCCAGCCGGCGCGCAAGCCAAGCGGACCGACGAGCGCTCGATGAATCAGATTTCGACGGGGTGGCGAGGGCTGGAGGGATTGAGGATTGAGCGACTCAGCGTCGGAATATGCGTCAGTCATAGGAGTAAATGTAGTTCAGCGGAGGACCGCTCATCGTATAGACGAACTCGCGGCCGGGAAGTTCAATTGCGATGCCGCTG
>JBEKCJ010000131.1:0-9073 GCA_050014935.1 Candidatus Korobacteraceae bacterium | reverse complement strand
TCGAGAACAGCGGGGGCTGCGCAATGAACACATTTCCGCGCTTGATCAATTCCTGCATGTGCCGGAAAAAGAACGTCAGCAACAGCGTGCGGATGTGTGAGCCGTCCACGTCGGCGTCGGTCATCAGGATGATCTTGCCGTAACGCAGCTTCGATACGTCGAAATCTTCTTTGCCGATGCCGGTACCCAGCGCCGTGATCATGGCGCGAATTTCTTCGTGGCCAAGCATCTTGTCATAGCGCGCCTTCTCCACGTTCAGGATCTTGCCCTTCAGCGGCAGGATCGCCTGGAAGCGGCGGTCGCGTCCCTGCTTGGCCGTGCCACCGGCGCTCTCGCCCTCGACCAGATAAACCTCGCAGCGTTCCGGCTGACGCTCGGAGCAGTCGGCCAGTTTGCCCGGCAGTCCTCCGCCGTCGAGCGCGCCCTTGCGACGGGTGAGATCGCGGGCCTTACGCGCGGCCTCGCGAGCACGCGCAGCTTCGATTGCCTTGTTAATGATCTTCCTCGCGACCGGCGGATTCTGCTCGAAGAACCCTCCCAGACGCTCGTTGACGAATGCCTGCACAATGCCCGCAATGTCGGAGTTCAGCTTGCCCTTGGTTTGGCCTTCAAACTGTGGCTGCGGCAACTTTACGCTGACCACCGCGACCAAACCCTCGCGGACGTCATCACCAGTTAGATTTTCCTTGACGTCCTTGAACAGCCCGAGTTGCTGGCCGGCGTAATTTACGGTGCGCGTCAGCGAAGTGCGGAAGCCGGATAGGTGCGAGCCGCCGTCGACCGTGTTGATGTTGTTGGCAAAGCTGAGCACCGTCTCCGAGTAGGCATCGTTATATTGCAGCGCGATCTCCATGTCCACGCCGTCGCGCTCGGCTTGCATGTAGATGGGCTTGTCATGCAGTACGCTCTTGCCGCGGTTCAGGTGCTTGATGAACTCCGCGATGCCGCCGTTGTACTTGAGCTCGGTCTTCTTGGGTTCGCCGGTCTTCGGATCCGTCGTACGTTCGTCGGTAATCGTGATCAGCAGGCCTTTGTTGAGAAATGCCAGTTCGCGCAGGCGCTGGGCCAGGGTGTCAAAGTTATATTCCGTGACGGTAAATATTTCCTTGTCAGGGACGAAGTGTACTTTGGTGCCGCGTTTCTTCGTGGTGCCGGTTTTCTTCAGCTTCGAGGTCGGCTCGCCCTTGGAATATGTTTGTTCCCACACGGATCCGTCACGCCAGATCTCCAGCTCCAGCAGGTGGCTGAGCGCGTTGACGCAGGACACACCCACGCCGTGCAGTCCGCCGGAAACTTTATATGAGGAACTGTCGAACTTCCCGCCCGCGTGCAGCATGGTCATCACAACCTGGGCCGCCGGCAGGCGCTCGCCGTCGACATCCATGTCGTCAACCGGAATTCCGCGACCGTTGTCGACGACGGTGATCGAGTCGTCGATATGGACCGTCACGTCGACGCGATCAGCGAATCCGGCCAGCGCCTCATCTACCGAGTTGTCCACTACTTCGTAAACGAGGTGATGCAGTCCCATTTCGCCGGTCGAGCCGATATACATGGCGGGGCGCTTGCGCACCGCTTCCATGCCGCCGAGCACCTTGATGGAATCGGCATTGTAGTCTCCATCGGATTGACCGTTGCCATTCCTAGTGGTCTTCGGCGAGACTTTCTCGCTGTCGATTTCCGGTGACTTATTATTTTCAGGGACCGCCGCAGCGGCTGCTTGGGGATCTTTCGCGGGCATCCTGCTCCATTTCGTGTGGCAATCTGCCTGGTCAGCAGATTGTTTTTCTTACGGGGTCGGAGCGCGGCCGTGGTTAACTCGGAAGATACCCTTATCTACTAGATGTTTCAGTAACTTAGGCGCCCAACGATCCTTTCTTATTGTATCATAGCTGGCCCCTCAAGCTGGACGCCCTTTTATCGACTTAAGTCTTTCCTTATCATCTATTTGGCGAATGGTGCGCGATATCCACAAGAGGGCCCGCAGAACTTCGCTCCAGGTAGCCGCAATCACAGGCTGTCTGGTGACATTCTGGTAATCAAAACTTGGCTTGACTGAAGGGACAGAAGCAAAGTACGAGGGACAAAATCGAAAGTGTGTTTGAACGAAACGCACAATACCGGTGCACGGAATTCTTGCATTCCGACCGGCTTGGAATTTCGAGAGTTCTTGACGGACCCGCCCCTGGATCAGTCGCAGGTGTCCACAAATTCTTCTTACACCGGTTGCGTGCAGAAGGCGCACCGGTGTGCCTCAATGGGAATGTCGCTCTGGCACTCGGGACACTTCTTCTTGTCGGGCAGCGCCTGCTTCTCGAAGCGCTTCATCATGTGATTTACCGGCAACACCACGAAGTAATACACCGCAGCGGCAATCAAGAGGAACGAGATTATGGCATTCATGAAGTCGCCATAGAGAAACTTCGCTCCATTCAATTCAAACGAGAAGCCGGAAAAATCGGGCTTCTTTACGATGGCGGCTATGATAGGAGTCAGCAGGTCCTTCACAAACGCCGTCACTACCGTGCCAAATGCGGCGCCGATCACCACGCCGACAGCCAGATCCACCACGTTGCCGCGCAGAACGAAATCGCGAAAGCCTTTGAACATGTCAGCCCTCCTGGGTTGAGTGATGCGCCGTCCATCTCGCAGCCCTAGCCGGAATCGCGCGCACAGCGCGACTCACCTCCGGCTAACGTTGCACCTAAGCAGTATCGTCGCTTCCGCACGCGCATCGCAACCTGAAATGTAATTCCGGAACCTTCACGCTTCGTACTGCACCAGCGTCGCCATGCCTGCTTCCAAATGCCAGAGGACGTGGCAGTGCACAAACCAGAGGCCCGGATTGTTGGCATCGAACGCCACTGTGACGCTGCTTCGTCCCGGCACCAGCACGGTGTCACGCAGCGCTCCGCTGATGCGTCGATCGTTGATCGCGACGACCTGAAACGAATGCCCGTGCAGATGCATGGGGTGCGACATGGGCGTCTCGTTCACGAACTTCAGCGCCACTCTTTGTCCTTGCTTCACCCTCACCTGCGGTTGTTGCGTGCCGGGATTTGCCACATCGAAGGCTTGCCCGTTGATCAGCCAATCGTAGCGGCTCATGTTGCCCTGTAAACGTAACGTGCTCACCTGCGCGGCCGGCTTTTCCGTAAGCGGCTGGACAGCGGCCAGCCGGCTTTCAAAATCCAGCGTGAGCAGCCCGGTTGTGGTGGAATTCTTCACCGGCAGCCGCTGGACCTGCGCACCCGTTGTTGCCAGCACGATTCCGGTCTGCTCCGTCGCAAACTCACGCAAAGCCAGGATGGGAAAAGCTCCTCCATCGCGCGGCAGATCCACACGCACATCGATGCGCTGAGCAATCGCCAGCGGAAAGCGTGTCCCGCGAACAGGTTTGACCGCCATGCCGTCGGTTGCAATCAGTTCGCCTGACAGAGCGCCGAGATCGATGAAGTAGTTGGTCCCGCTGCTGCCGTTGATAATGCGCAGGCGTACCCGCCCGCCTTTTTCAACCTTTACGACTTCGGGATCGTTCAGCGTGCGTTCGTTTGCCAGATACGCATCGTAATCTACGTCATTGGCATCGACCTTGCTCCCCATGTTCATCGCGCTTGCGCTTTGTGATTTCGCGGCGGCCGGCAGGGCCGTTCCCGGCTTCATCGCAGACATGCCTTTGCCGCCCTGGCGCAGCTTGGCATAGGTCTCCTTCGGCGGCGTGAAGCTGAAGTCTCCCAGCAGAACTACAATCTCCTGCTCATCGCGATGCTGCTCATCGGTCTCATGCACAATCAGCGGCGCTGCCAGCAGAAACGCTTCTTGCAACCCCTGATGCGAATGCATCCAGTGTGTTCCCGCGGGCTGGACGGGAAAGTTGTAGAACAGGCTCTCGTTCGGCCGCACCACAGGCTGCGTCACGCCCGGAACTCCATCCTCCGAGTTTGGAGGATGAAGCCCATGCCAGTGGATCGCCGTCGGCACCGGCAGTTTGTTCTCCAGCACGACCCGAAACGGCTGGTTCACTACCGTCGTCATCCCTTGCGTGCCGTTCGGTTGCAGCAGCCCCATCACGTTGGCTGCTTTGCCGTTGATCTCCAGGGTCCGCGGTGTGGCTTGCAGCGTAGTCGACGTCGCCGCCGAGTCCGCGGCCTTCGCCTGATCTGCAGGAGCGAAGCGTAGAAGCTCGGCAACGCTGCCAGTCGGGAGCACTGCGCTCCCCGCCAAGCCATAGAGCGAAGAAACCAGAAACCGGCGTCGAGAGTAGTCCTGATTCACGGTACGATTGCCCCTCTCAATGTCGATTGCGAACCGAGGCATTCTACATTGAAACAACGGCGTTTTACACGCTCAGCTATTCCGTCGAGCTCGGCTTCAAAATTATTCCCTGGCTGGTCTTGCCATTCATCGCGACGATGAGCGGCGACTCGAACCGCAAATGCCGCACGCAGCCGTGCTCTTCTATCGCGGGCTGTTGGCCCAGCCACTCCCAATCGACGAAACCTTCGCCCGCGTCGGGATTCACGGTGAAGTAGCCGATCTGAAACGCAGTGAGATTCTGAAAGAAGTGACTGCCTTGCGAGGGTGCGACGCGGAAGTCGCGGAATCCCGACTCCACGATGACGCGCGCACCCGAGATCTGGTCCCAGGCCACCGGAATTCCCAGCCACGGATCGGTGGAGCCCCAGCGGCCCACGCCGATCAGCACATACGGGATGTTGGCCTCGCTCAAGCGCGCGTTGAAGTGAGCTACGCTCTGCGCCACGTCGTGGCTGCGCGCCCGCTCGAAGCGGTGCGAATCAACTACCACGACATCGCGAACGTCCTGCAACCGGCCATGCCCCAGCACCACCGAACTCTGGCAGATGAGTCTTTCGGGACCGAGGTCATCCATGCGGATGTCTTCGCCCTCGCGCGAAAGAACCAACGGTCTGAGCTGCAGAAAGCCAAAATCGGCGACATCGTTCGCTTCCCGCGGTAGACGCACTGCGAACTCAATCTCCACGGGCCTGCCTAGCGCGTCTTCTCCCATCCCCATCAGCCGGTCCAGAATTTGGGGCAGCGGAAACGTTCCGTGCTTCAGAATCGAAGCAAAGCTCACAATGCGCGGTCCCTGGCGGCTGAGCCCATCGTAGACCGCATGATTGTCCGCGGAATAGGTGGAAGCCAGCATCTGCAGTGTACCGTCGCCTTCGGCAACATCCAGACCGAAGGACGCTTCGCGCAGCTCGCCACCGGGATCGTCGGATTGCGGGCGCTTGAGATCCAGCGCCCAGAACTCCGTTTGTGAATTCGCCAGCATGTCCTCCACCGACGAAAATTGCACCAGATGGCGCGGATGGCGAGGGCTGAAGGTAAGACACTTGCCACCGCTCACCACTCCCCGTCCTAATCCCAAAGCCACGGCGGCAAAACCGTCCGCAACCTTGATGTTTCCCACCGGATAAAAATTCCGCGACCTCACTACGCCGGAAAAATCAGGATAGAAACGTTGGCCGTGCGCTTCCCCAACCACCTGTTGCAGCACCACCGCCATCTTCTCTTCTTCCAGCCGGTACGGGGTCGCTCGCACGTAGGCCTTGGCATGTTGGCTGAAGGTCGAAGCGTATACCCGCTTGATGGCCTCCAGCAGTTGCTCCAGTCGCACCTGGATGTCGGGATGGTGATTGCCCAACATGAAGGTCTCATACACTCCCGAAAACGGCTGGTATTGCGAGTCTTCCAGCAGGCTGGAGGAGCGCACTGCCAGGGGATAATGGACCGCCTCCAGAAACGCGAGCAAATTGTCCAGCAGTGGGATAGGAAGTGACGCTTCCAGAAATCGGCGCGTGATCTCGTCGTCGTTAGTGCCGTGAATGGCCAGATCCAGCAGATCGTTGTCGTCGAGAAAGCGGTCGAATATCTCTGTCGTCAGTACCAGCGTCGGTGGCACGGCAATGCGAATGCCGGGAAAGCTGCGGCCCATTCCGCGCTGCCGCAGGATATGCCGGATAAACGCCAGTCCGCGCGCCTTGCCGCCCAACGAGCCGCCACCCATCTGGAGAAAGAACGACTCGGCAGGCTGGAATGTCGCCGGATTGAATTCCCCGATCAGCGCCCGGCTTTGCTCGCGGCGGTACTCGGCAATCGATTCGATCAAGTCGTGCCGCAGGTTTTCCAGAGTTCCGAAGTCGCTGACCTTGCGCGGCCGCAGCCGCTGCGCCAGCGCGAATTCCGTGCGCGCCATCAGCCAATGCGAGAAGTGGTTGTGCTGACCGTGATACGCCAGGCTTTCCTCCGGTATCGTCTCCAGCAACGTCTCCAGGGCATTCAAATCAGCAGCGCGCGCCACCTCTGTCGTCCCATCGGGCAAGTGAAAAACGAAATCTCCGAAGCCCATTTCCTCGGTCAGAATGTGGCGCAGATCTCCCAGCAAGGTCGGCGAGCGCTTCTGCAGAAATGAAAACCCTTTTTGATGCGCGCGTTCCATGAACTCGGTACGGCTGGACTGGAGGACGATAGGCACATCGGGAACAGTCTCGCGCACCATGGCCGCCAGCTCGAAGCCCGCCTCTGCCGTCAGTTCGCCCGCGCGCGGAAATTCCACGTCGGAGAGAACGCCCAGCAGGTACTCGCGATACTTCATCACCTCCCGCTCCGCCTCCTCGTAGTTAGAGCAGAGTAGGATCTTGGGGCGCGCCCGCATGCGCACCAGCTTGTGCGCCACATTGAGCGCCTCGCTCAGCAGCCGCCGCGACTGACTAATGATTTCCGTGTAAATCACGGGCAGAAAGAGCGAGTAATACGTGATGTCGTCTTCCACCATGAGCAGCACAGGCACATTCATGGCTTTGGTGTCGTGCAGCACGTTGCGTTTGTCTTCGATGTAGTTGACCATCGACAGCAGGATGCGCGCGTTGCCTTGCCATAGGAAGATGCGATCGATGTCGGTGCGCGGATTGCGCGCCAGAAAGTTCTGGATCTCGCGGTAGTCGTAGGCCAGAACGATTACCGGAACATCGAGGCCGGCGGCTTTGATCTCGCGCGCCAGTTGCGCGGCATCCATGTCGCCCAGTTGCAAGTTGGTGACGATCAGGTTGAAGCGGCGCTGCGATTGCGCCAGCTCTAACGCCTCCGCGCCGGTGGAGACGTGGGTGATGCCGGGCACCTGATGGAGATTCAGCTCCAGCGATTCGCCAATCAGCAACTCGTTGAGACGCCCGTCTTCGCGCAGGATGAAGGAATCGTAGAGACTGGAAACCAGCAGGATGTCGTTCACGCGGAACGGCATCAGGTTCTCGAAACCCTCGAAGAGGCGCTCGGGCGGTGGGGCGGGATCGGGAGATGAACGGGCCGTGGTCAAGAATCACCCATAAGAGAAACGGGGCGGATCGCTCCACCCCGCATGATACTCACGCTTGACCGAACAGACTACACCAGCCCCTGGTCCAGCATGGCATTGGCGACCTTCAGGAAGCCGCCGATGTTGGCGCCGTTCACCAGATTGCCCGGGGTGCCGTAGGTTTCGGCGGTCTCGAAGCAGGTCTTGTGAATGGCCTTCATGATGTTGTGCAGCTTGTGGTCGACTTCCTCGCGCGTCCAGCTCAGCCGTGCGCTGTTCTGCGACATCTCGAGGCCCGACGTGGCCACACCGCCCGCATTCGCCGCCTTCGCCGGACCATAGAGGACTTTCGCCTCCAGGAACAGCTTGGTGGCGTCCAGCGTGCTCGGCATGTTGGCGCCTTCGGCAACCACCTTGCACCCGTTGTTGATAAGGTTGGTCGCGTCCTTGGCGTTGATTTCGTTCTGCGTGGCGCTCGGGAAAGCGCAGTCGGCCTTGATGTTCCAAAGCGGGTTGTAGCCCAGCTTCAGATCGGTCGGCATGAAGATCGCTTTCTTGTACTGATCGGCGTACTCGCGAATGCGTCCGCGCTTGGTGTTCTTCAGCTCCATGACCCAGGCCAGCTTCTCATGGCTGATGCCGTCGGGATCGTAGATGGCGCCGTCGGAGTCGGATACCGTGACCGGCTTCGCGCCCAACTGAAGCAGTTTCTCGACCGTGTACTGCGAGACGTTGCCGCTGCCCGAGACCAGGCACAGCTTGCCTTCCAGGGTTTCTTTGCGGGTCTTCAGCATCTCTTCGGCAAAATATACGCAGCCGTAACCAGTAGCTTCCGGCCGAATCAGCGAGCCGCCCCAGTGGAGGCCCTTGCCGGTCAGCACGCCGGTGAATTCGTTCCGAATGCGCTTGTATTGGCCGAACATGTAGCCAATCTCGCGTCCGCCCACGCCGATGTCGCCGGCGGGAACGTCCGTGTCCGGCCCGATGTGCCGGCACAGCTCGGTCATGAAGCTCTGGCAGAAGCGCATCACTTCGTTGTCGCTCTTGCCCTTGGGATCGAAGTCCGAACCGCCCTTGCCACCGCCCATGGGTAGCGTGGTCAGCGAATTCTTGAAGACCTGCTCGAAGGCCAGGAACTTCAAGATGCCGAGATTGACCGAGGGATGGAAGCGCAGGCCGCCCTTGTAGGGACCGATAGCGCTGTTCATCTCAATGCGGAAGCCGCGATTGACTTGCACATTGTTATTGTCGTCAAACCACGGCACGCGGAACATAATGAGACGCTCGGGTTCGGTGATGCGCTCCAGGATTTTCGCGGAGATGTATTCCGGATGTCTCTCCAGCACGAGGCGTAGAGACTCAAGTACTTCCTGCACAGCCTGGTGAAATTCAGGCTCGGCTGGGTTCTTGGCCTTTACCAGCGCCATGATTTCGGTGATGTAATTAGCCGGCGTCTTGATTCCGGCGGTGGTGGAAATTCCAGCACTCATAGAGGTCCTCCTCGAACCTTACAACTCTATCTTTAGGGCCGATACACGGATAAACCGTTCGCCCGCAGACCGGGGCGAACTTGTATTGAAGCCGAGATCATTTGAGTCCTCGGCTGACGATATCGCAGTGACTGCTTGGCAGTCCGGCCGTGACTGCTATCACCCCACGGGGTGACTAGCCCGAGATATGGTAACGCGAGGAAGGCCAAGCTGGAGCGGAAATGTTCGATTTCACAGTGTCTAGAGGGGGACAATCTCAAGGCCC
>JBEKCJ010000130.1:0-10908 GCA_050014935.1 Candidatus Korobacteraceae bacterium | reverse complement strand
CGGCCATAAACGTCATCGGACTTCGCGGTGAGCAGTTCCTGAAGGATATAAGCGGCGCCGTACGCTTCCAGCGCCCACACTTCCATTTCGCCGAAGCGCTGGCCACCGAACTGCGCCTTGCCTCCCAGTGGTTGCTGGGTGATGAGCGAGTATGGTCCGATGGAACGCGCGTGGATCTTGTCGTCAACCAGATGCGACAGCTTGAGCATGTAGATATAGCCAACCGTTACCGGCTGCTCGAACTTCTCACCGGTCATACCGTCGTAGAGATAGGTCTTGCCGGACTCAGGCAACGAGCCTTGCGCCAGCAGTGACTTGATCTCTCCTTCTTTCGAGCCGTCGAACACAGGCGAGGCGAAGTACACGCCATCTTTCATGCCTTCGGCTGCGCGCTCCAGGAGTTCGTCGTCCAGGCCGACAAGCTCGTCCACGAACGGCGTGCCCTTGAACAAGACCTTCAGCTCCTTGCGCAGGTGCTCCGCCTTGGAGTGCTCCTTGATCAGCTCTCCGATCTTCTGTCCCAAGGCGTGACCAGCCCAGCCGAGATGCGTCTCCAGAATCTGCCCGACGTTCATACGGCTTGGCACGCCCAACGGGTTCAGCACAATCTCCACCGGCGTTCCGTCGTCGAGATACGGCATGTCCTCTTCTGGCAGGATGCGCGCGATAACGCCCTTGTTACCGTGGCGACCGGCCATCTTGTCGCCCACACTCAGCTTGCGCTTCATGGCAACGTAGATCTTCACCAGCTTGATGACGCCCGGCGGCAGTTCATCGCCCTTTTGCAGCTTCTCGACTTTCTCGCGGACAATCTTGCGCAGTACATCGATCTGGCGCGAGGTCATCTCCTCGATTTCGTCGATCTGCTCGTTGATCCGCGGGTCCTTGTCGGCGAACTTGATGCGCTTCAGGTTACGCGTCGAAATGCGTTCGATGGTGTCGCGATCCAGCATCACGCCCTTGGTCAGCAGGCGCTTGTTGGTGCGCTCGTCGTGCAGGTCGGCAAGAACTTCTTTGCCGCCCAGCAAGGCCTCCAGGCGCTTGAGACGCTCGTCGGTGAGGATTCGGATCTCGTCCGCCAGGTTCTTCTCCAGCTTGGCAATCTGCTCCGACTCGATGAACTTGGCGCGTTCGTCCTTCTCCTGACCTTTGCGGGAGAAGATCTTCACATCGACCACCGTGCCTTCGATACCCGGAGGGCAGGTGAGCGAAGCGTCGCGAACGTCGCCGGCTTTCTCGCCGAAGATGGCGCGCAGCAGCTTCTCTTCCGGTGTCAGCTGGGTTTCGCCCTTCGGCGTTACTTTGCCCACCAGAATGTCGCCGGCCTTTACGGTCGCGCCGATGCGGATGATGCCGCTCTCGTCGAGATCGCGCAGCGCCGACTCGCTGACATTGGGAATGTCGCGCGTGACTTCTTCCGGTCCCAGCTTGGTATCGCGCGACTCAATCTCGAACTCCTCGATGTGGACCGAGGTGTAATAGTCGTCCTTCACCATCTTCTCGGAGACCAGGATGGCGTCTTCGAAGTTGTAGCCGCGCCACGGCATGAAGGCGACCAGCACATTGCGGCCCAGCGCCAGCTCGCCCATGTCGGTGCAGGGACCGTCGGCGATCACCTGGCCCTTGGCCACGCGCTCGCCCTTCTTCACGATAGGACGCTGGTTGATGCAGGTGTTCTGGTTCGAGCGCTTGAACTTGGTGAGCTGATAAATATCGCTGCCCACCTCGCGCGAGAGCTGCATGGGATGATGCTCGCCTTCGACGCGAACGATGATGCGCTCGGAGTCCACGGAATCGATGATTCCGCCACGACGAGCCAGGACCACTGCGCCGGAATCGCGCGCCGTGACGCCTTCCATTCCCGTGCCCACTAGCGGCGCTTGCGCCCGCAGCAAGGGCACCGATTGACGTTGCATGTTCGCGCCCATCAAGGCGCGGTTGGCATCGTCATGTTCCAGAAACGGCACCAGCGATGCGGCCACCGATACCAACTGTTTCGGGCTCACGTCGATGTAGTCAACCTCTTCGCGATTCACCAGCACGAAGTTGCCGGCCTTGCGAGCGTTGACCAGTTCCGCAACAATGCGGCCCTTGTCGTCGATCTCGGCGTTGGCCTGCGCGATGACGTGACGGTCTTCCTCCCATGCCGACAGGTAGAACGAAAACGGCTCGAAGTCGATCAGCTTCTTGCGGCGTTCCTTCAGATCGGCATTAGCCTTCAGGACCTCGGGCTTTTCCAGGTGATCGCCGACGCGGTACTCGCTGTCGCCGGCATTCACTACGCTGATGAAGTCCAGCACGCGGCCGTTCTTCACCTTGCGATACGGTGACTCGATGAAGCCGTAGTCGTTGATCCGCGCATAGCAGCTCAATGACGAGATCAGACCGATGTTCGGACCTTCCGGGGTCTCGATTGGGCAAATGCGTCCGTAGTGCGTGGGGTGAACGTCGCGGACTTCGAATCCGGCGCGCTCACGCGACAACCCGCCCGGCCCCAGCGCGGACAGACGGCGCTTGTGGGTAATCTCCGACAGCGGGTTCGTCTGGTCCATGAACTGCGACAGCTGCGACGAACCGAAGAACTCGCGGATGGCAGCCATCACCGGCTTGGCGTTGACCAGGTCGTGCGGCATGGCCGTCGACATCTCCTGGTACACGCTCATCTTCTCCTTGATGGCGCGCTCCATGCGGACCAGGCCGATGCGGAACTGGTTCTCCAGCAACTCACCCACGGCGCGCACGCGGCGGTTGCCCAGGTGATCGATGTCGTCCACCGAGCCGATGTTCTTGCGCAACTTCAGCAGGTAACGAATGGTCCCGTAGAAGTCCTCCGGCTCCAGCGTGCGATGGTCCAGATGGGTGGCATCCTCGCTCTCAAACAGCTTGATGTTGAACTTCAAGCGTCCCACCCGCGAGAAGTCGTACTTGCGCGCATCGAAGAACATGCCGTGGAACAGCGAGGTTGCAGTGTCCAGCGTCGGCGGATCGCCGGGACGCAGCTTGCGATAGATCTCGATCAGGGCTTCCTGCGGCTGCTTCACCGAATCGCGACGCAACGTCGCGCTGATCACGGTGCCCACATCATCGCGTTCAGGGAAGAACACGTGCAGTTCCGTAATCCCTGCATCCATCATCTTCGCCAGCTTGTCGGCGGTAAGCTCGGAATTGGCTTCCAGCAGGATCTCGCCGGTGTTGACATCGATAACGTCAGCGGCGACGAATGCGCCTTCCAGATCGGTGAGGTCGGCTTCGATCTCGGAAATGCGGTGCTTCTGGATCTCCTTCATCACCGCCGGCGTCACCTTGCGGCCGGAGTGCACGATCTCTTCGCCACCTTTGGTCGCAATCTTGTGAACCAGCTTCATGCCCAGCAGATTGGTCGGCTTGTCCGATCCAGGCTCCAGCGTCCAGTAGAGTGCCTTGTCGCGGATGGCAATGCGATCCACCGTGTAGAAGGTCCGAAGGATCTCTTCGTCGGAACGCAGGCCCAGGGCGCGCAGGAAAATGGTTCCCAGGAACTTGCGCTTGCGATCGATGCGGACGTACAGCACGTTCTTCTGGTCGTATTCAAATTCCACCCAAGAGCCGCGGTAGGGAATGATCTTGCCCAGGAAATAGGTGCGGTTGTTCGCGGTCTCGAAGAACACGCCCGGCGAACGGTGCAACTGGCTGACGATAACGCGCTCGGTGCCGTTGATGATGAAGGTGCCGTTGGCGGTCATCAACGGAATGTCGCCGAAGAAGACTTCCTGCTCCTTCATGTCGCGGATGGAGCGGTTGCCGGTCTCCGGGTCCTTGTCGAAGATGGTGAGCCGCATGGTGACCTTCAGCGGAGCGGAATAGGTCATGCCGCGCTCTTCGCATTCGGCCACGTCGTACTTCAGCTGCAATCCCACGGGATCGCCGCACTTGTTACAGAAATCGGGCGTGTTGGCGTTGTAGGTGCCGCACTTGGTGCACAGCACATCGCCCAGGTGGAACGGGTCGGTCTTTACCGTCGCGCCGCAGTTACGGCAGGTGGTGCGCAGGTGGTTCAGTCCCTTAAGGTGACCGCACTTGCACTCCCAGTTGCCGATGGCGTACTCGACGAAATCCAGCTGCGAGACATTGCGGAAGTCAGTGATGGGAAACACCGACTGAAATACCGCCTGCAAGCCGGCATCATCGCGTTCGCTGGGCAGCGAGTCCATTTGCAGAAAGCGGTCGTAGGAACGCTTCTGCACCTCGATGAGGTTGGGAATCTGGATAGTCGCTGGAATTTTGGAGAAATCGAAGCGATTTCTGTTGGCAGTTTTCTGTTGCGCCATGTATAAAGCTCCTAATCGTTACCGGCCGTTTGCGCGGGGTGCGCCACAAGCTCCGGGCTTGTCGCAGGCTCGCTCGCGTTGGCCTTGCAAACTAAATTGCGGATGCGCGACAGGAAAGGCACCACCGTCGCACACTGAGAGGTTGAGAAAAAAGCAGGACCTGGTGCTGCCGTAATGCAAAAACACGCCCGCGCCCTCGGAGGCAGACTTCCCCGTGAGCGCCGCTTGAGGCGTCGAGCAATCCCATAACCAAATGGCCTGGGATTTCGGCACATTTCGTGCCGCGATGTTGTTAACTTCCCGCGCCAGTATCTTCAGGCCTTGTCTTCGTCCAGCCTGCCGTCGCGTCTGAGCTGACACGATTGCCGGCCAAGCTAGCCGCCCGCCGTAACCTGTTTTGATGCCGGAATTCTCGAAAGGACTCCAGCTTTCAACGATGCCCGGGAATTCCGCGGCCCTCCCGCTGAGAGGACCGCTTGCTTCCTCGGCTTCATCGCACTTCCCCACGACCGCTCCGCCGTGGTGAAGAACGTAGCCGCCGCCTCGTGATACGAAGGCAGCAGCGGCCAGAAACTCCGGTTCAGCGCGCCCGGAGTGAGTTGCCCCGTGTCGTCCACGAAACGGGGCGGGAAACTCTACTTCACTTCGACGGTTGCGCCCGCCTCAGTGAACTTCTTTTTGATGGTCTCGGCTTCTTCCTTGTTCACGCCCTCTTTGATGGTCTTGGGCGCGCCGTCCACCAGGTCCTTGGCTTCCTTCAGCCCCAGGCTGGTGACTTCGCGGACAGCCTTGATCACGTTGATCTTGTTAGCGCCAACGCCGGTGAGTACAACCGTGAATTCGGTCTTCTCTTCCGCCGGGGCCGCCGCCGCCGCTGCTCCGCCGCCTGCGCCCGCCATCACGACCGGGGCCGCAGCCGCCGCCGAGACGCCGAGACGCTCTTCCAACTTCTTCACCAAGGCCGCCGCATCCAACAGCGACAAGCCTACGATTGATTCTTCTAACTGCTGTAGATCCGCCATGTTGTTAGTCCACCTGTTCGTTATTCGTTATGTTGATTTCATTACCGTCTCGAGGTTTCCAGTGTGTTACCTGCGCGCCAGACCCGCCCAGGAAGCACCCCTCACAACGGGTAACTCAATCTCTCCGGAAGCGCTCTCGCGCCTCCAAACCTGTGATCCCACGCCGTTGTGGGTGCCCAACCTTGTCCGCCGGTCTTGCCGGCAGGGTGGGGACTCAAACTCTATGCCTGCGCTTCTGCCACGGCAGGCTCTGTTGCCGGCGGTGGCGCTTCCACCGCTCCGCCAAACTTGTTCTTTTCTACGCCCTGGTTGATCACCACAGCCAGGTCGCGGCCAATCGCATTCACCACCGTCACCAGGCGCTGCGCCGGAGCACTCATCAGGAACAGCAGCTTGGAGTGGATTTCTTCCTTCGACGGCATGCTGGCCAGGGCATCGATGTCCTTGACCGCAATGACGCGGCCGTCGACGATGCCTGCCTTGAAGCTGTACTCCGGATTGTCCTTGGCGTACTTGCTGAGTACTTTAGCCAGAGCAACGGGGTCGCCGCTGGTGTACGCAATGGAGGTCACTCCTGCCAGGTCCTTCATGGCCTCGGCGACCGAAGTACCCTGTGACGCACGCTCGGCCAGGGTGTTCTTTACCACGCGATAGTGTGCTCCCGCGCTCCGTACCGCTTTGCGGAGCTCGAAGTCTTTCGCCACTGTCAACTTGGCAAAGGTGCCAACGATGGCGTGGCTCGCGTCCTGCAAGTCCTTGGCGAGCTGCTCTACCTGCTCGATTTTCTTTGCTTTTGTAACGGCCATTTTCGTGTCCTTATCGCTCGAAGGGGCGCTTCAGCCGCGCCGTCTAATCCTTCTAAAGTTTGTCATCCCGACCGGGGACTTTAGTCCAAGCGGAGGGATCGGCGGTTTAGGCGCGCGCGGCGGCTTCCACAGCCGACGTATCGATCGAGACGCCCGGGCCCATCGTCGAGCTGAGATAGCAGCCCTTGATGTATTTGCCCTTCGCCACCGTCGGCTTCGCCTTGATCACGCTGGTGATCACGGTGGCCGCGTTCTCCACCAGCATCTTTGGCTCGAACGAAATCTTGCCTACGGGCACATGCACCAGAGCGGTCTTGTCAGTACGAAACTCGACTTTGCCGGCCTTGGTTTCCTTCACCGCAGAGGCGACGTCGAAGGTCACCGTCCCGGTCTTCGGATTCGGCATCAGACCCCGCGGTCCGAGCACCTTGCCCAGGCGGCCAACCGATTTCATCATGTCGGGCGTCGCGATCACGGCGTCGAAGTCGGTCCAGTTTTCCTTCTGGATCTTCTCCACCATGTCCTCGCCTCCCACGATGTCAGCGCCCGCGGCTTCCGCCTCGCGCAGCTTCTCGCCGCTGGCGATCACCAGCACCTTCTTCGACTTGCCCAGCCCATGCGGCAGAACCACAGTGCCGCGGACCATCTGGTCGGCGTGCTTGGGGTCGACACCCAGCCGCATAGTCAAGTCGACGGTTTCGTCGAACTTGGCGTACTTTACTTTTTGCAGGAGAGGCACGGCTTCCTGAAGCGGATACGACTTCGCTTCTACGGCGGCCCGCGCCTGAGTAATGTTCTTTCCGGATTTCTTCATGTTGCTCCTTGTCTTCCACCGCCGATCCTTGGTGCCGAGCGGCCGTGGTGTTTACGACTGTGTCTAGCTCAACCAGCCCAGTTCCTTGCTAACCCGCCGAACCTGCTGAACAAACTTGTGATCCGGCCTTTTCTCCTCGATTACATTCACAGGTTGAAGCGCCCAGCGGTAAATCTGTTCGACAGAACCCAAGCCGCGCCTAAAGGCACGTGCGTGCTTGAGCGCATTGTCCCTCGTCGGAGCGTCCGACAGGATCACACGCAACTGGTCATCTGACCATGGTTGGTGCTTCTCATCCTCGTTCCACGGCGCCGATTCCTTCTCGAAGTCATACAGAGCCCTGTGGGAGTCAGCGCGGATTTCGCCAATAGGCCTTTCCTTGTGCTCGTCCAGCACGGCCCGCAAATCCTGCTTCACCACAGAACCCGGCATTACGCAGTTACCTCAATGCCCATGGAGCGCGCGGTGCCCTTCACGCTCTTGACCGCCGCTTCCACCGAAGCTGCGTTCAGATCAGGCATCTTCTGTTTGGCGATCTCCAGCACCTGCTTCTCCGTGACCTTGCCGACCTTGTCCTTGTTAGGTGTGCCCGAACCCTTGGCCACGCCCGCAGCCCGCTTCAACAGGATCGCCGCCGGCGGCGTCTTGGTGATGAAGCTGAAGGTGCGGTCGCTGTACACGCTGACCACCACCGGGATAATCAGGCCATCGAGTTCCTTAGCGCTTGTTTTGGCGTTGAACTGCTTGCAGAACTCCATAATGTTGATCTGCGCCTGCCCGAGCGCCGGACCAACCGGCGGGGCCGGAGTGGCCTTGCCCGCAGCAATCTGCAACTTCACCGAACCAGTAATCTTCTTTGCCATGTCTTCTCTTCTTCACCCGGGCTATGCCCGCATCAATTATGAATTCGCCGAACCTAATGCCAGCATCACGGTTGGAACCAATCTTTTCTGCACCGGGTCGGCAGCCAGTCCCAAACCTTCCAGACTGTGAGCGCCGACGACTTCCATTTCACCCGCTTCTGCCATGACGACAATGTCGGGCACCGAGCGGTCGTCGCTGGCAACATAAACTACAGCCAGGTCACGATCCAGAATCCGGCCCTCAATGGTGCGGAACGGCATTCGACGAGTCGCCGACACACCCATCCGCTCCAGACGCGCTCTTGAGATCCAGCTATAGGCAGCGCCTGTGTCGACAAACAGATCCAATTCCTCTAAAGTCTCAGGCCGCTCCGGATTCCATACGCGAACTTTCGCCGAAAACGTCCCCATGACATTCCCTTATGTAATTACTTTTTCCACTTGCCCGAAGCCCAATTCCACCGGAGTCGAGCGCCCGAAGATGGTGACCATGACTTTCAAGGTCTCGCGATCTTCGTTGACCTCGTCTACCACGCCGGTGAAGCTGGCGAACGGCCCTTCGCTGATGCGTACCGACTCGTTCTTCTCGAACTTGACCTTGAGCTTGGGCTTTTCCTTGCTGTCGGCCACGCGGTATACGATCTGCTGCACTTCTTCATCCGACAGCGGCGTGGGCTGCTGGCCGGTACCGACAAATCCCGTGACGCGCGGCGTTCCCTTGACCACGTGCCACACGTTGTCGTCCATGTCCATTTCCACCAGCACGTAGCCGGGATAGAACATGCGCTCACTGGTGTACTTCTTGCCGCCGCGAACTTCGGTGACCGACTCGGTGGGAATCAGCACGCGTCCAATGCGGTTCTCCAGCTCAGGATAGGCACGCACCCGCGACTCGATGGACTCTTTCACCTTGCGCTCGAAGCCCGAATAGGTGTGGATGATGTACCACTTCATATTCGGGTTCTGCGGGCTGGTGAGCCCGGTTTCCGACACAGCCGCCGCGTCTGCGCCGGGTTGCTGGGTCGCCGCGTCCGCTTCCGGCTGGGCGCCGTTGGTCTCCGATTTGGTTCCTTGTTCTGTCATGTTTCCGCGCACTAGCGGCTCGTCAGGCTCTTCAGAAAATGATCAAGGCTCTTGCCGATGATCGTGTCCACCAACCAGAAATAAAGACCGAACAGAAAGACGGTGATGATGACTACCGTCGTAGTGCCCTGCACTTCCTTGCGCGAGGGTGTGGTGACCTTGCGCATTTTTTTTCCGGCGCTCGCTGCGCCACTACAAATACCTTCACCAAAACTGGCAGGGGCGGAGGGATTCGAACCCCCAAGTTCGGTTTTGGAGACCGACAGTTTAACCGTTGAGCTTACGCCCCTAAACTCCGCTTTTCGCCGTTCGCTTTTCGCGTTTCGCAGAACCTGACTGGCGAAAAGCGAACAGCGAAAGGCGAGGAGCGTCTTTCTTTACTTCACTTCTTTATGCGACGTGTGCTTGCGGCACTTGCGGCAGAACTTGTTGAACTCCAGCCGTCCCGTCGTGGTCTTCTTGTTCTTGGTGGTGGAGTAATTGCGATTCTTGCAATCACCGCACTGCAGCGTAACAATCTCTCGAGGCATTGAACTTTTCCTTTTCGTTTACTTCGCAGCTTGTGTGCCGCGAAGCCTTGTCCGCGTCCAAGCGCGGAAATCAGCGGAGTACTCACTCCACCGAGAAATTCCTGTCGTCCCTGCGGGGCTCGGATCTCAGGCCCGTTTACCCAGGGCTCACGCCCTGGGCTAACTTCAGTTCCGTCCTTCGGGCTGGAACAGCGGCATGCCAAGCCTCCGCGCGAATCCAACCGGCTTCCCATCGACCAACAATGAAATCCCGAAGATCGGCAGTTGGCTTAATTGCCGACGGCTAATTGCCGCCGTTAGGCAATATTTCCGCGATGGTGCCGGCGCCCACGGTGCGTCCGCCTTCGCGGATTGCGAACCGCAAGCCCTTTTCCATCGCCACCGGCGTGATCAGCTCAATCTCCAGGCTCACGTTGTCGCCCGGCATCACCATCTCCGTGCCCGCCGGCAGGGTCGCCACGCCCGTCACGTCCGTCGTGCGGAAGTAGAACTGCGGCCGGTAGCCCTTGAAGAACGGGGTGTGCCGTCCGCCTTCTTCTTTCGACAGCACGTACACTTCGCTCTTGAACTTGGTGTGCGGCGTAATCGAGCCCGGCTTCGCCAGCACCATGCCGCGCTCCACGTCTTCCTTCGCCGTGCCGCGCAGCAGCAGGCCGGCATTGTCGCCCGCCATGCCTTCGTCCAGCTGCTTCTTGAACATCTCCACGCCGGTCACCACCGTCTTGCGCGTCTCGCGGAAGCCGACAATCTCAACGTCCTCGCCGACCTTCACCTTGCCGCGCTCGATGCGGCCCGTAACCACCGTGCCGCGTCCCTGAATCGAGAAGATGTCTTCAATCGGCATCAGGAACGGCTTGTCGATATCGCGCGCCGGCAGCGGCACGTTCTTGTCGACCGCGTCCATCAGCTCGTCGATCTTCGCTTCCCACTGCGCTTCGCCGTTCAACGCACCGAGTGCGCTGCCGCGAATTACCGGCAGATCGTCGCCCGGGAAGTTGTACTTGGTCAGCAGCTCGCGTACTTCCATCTCTACCAGGTCGATCAGCTCGGGATCTTCCACCGCATCGCACTTGTTCAGGAATACGACGACGTAGGGCACGCCCACCTGGCGCGCCAGCAGCACGTGTTCTTTCGTCTGCGGCATCGGACCGTCGGTGGCGGCGACCACCAGGATCGCGCCATCCATCTGCGCCGCGCCGGTAATCATGTTCTTGATGTAGTCGGCGTGGCCGGGACAATCCACGTGCGCGTAGTGCCGGTTGGCCGTCTCGTACTCCACGTGCGCCGTGGCAATGGTTATGCCGCGGGCCTTTTCTTCCGGCGCGTTGTCGATCGAGTCGAACGAGCGGAACACGATCTTGGGATTGTGCTTCTGCAAAACTTTCGTGATGGCCGCCGTCAACGTGGTCTTGCCATGATCGATGTGACCAATTGTCCCAACGTTTACGTGCGGCTTGCTGCGATCAAATTTCTCTTTCGCCAT
>JBEKCJ010000129.1:0-11270 GCA_050014935.1 Candidatus Korobacteraceae bacterium | reverse complement strand
TTCCTGCAAGAGCGGATTCGGCAACTGCAATAGAAAGGAGTAGGCGTCGATTTTCAGGAAGCCGAGGGGAGACATTCGCCGGTTGTTCGCCTATAATATTGCCTGCAGAGGTCAACGTCGCATGGGCGAACCAATGGACCGCTCCCACAGAATATTCATGAAGCTGGGAACGTTTGAAGACGCGTTTCCGACTCTCGACGGCGCGGTCGTAGGGTTTACCGAATTCGACTTCCTAGTGGAAAAGCGCACCGAGGTGTGGCGTCTCGCCTGGCAAAGCGGATTGATGCCGTGCGGAAACCCCTTCTGTCGAAGGGGCGGCTACGAACTCGACCGCGAAGTCAGCAGAATGGTACGCGCAAAAGAAGCGATGAAGGATATTGAGCTGTACTGTCACGGTGATGAGGGTAGCCCTAAAGGTCGAAAGATTGGAAGGCGCTGCCAACACAAGATTGAGGCCAAGATTGTGCTGAAGTACAAGGCTGAAACGATGAACGTAGCGAGTGGAAAACCACGCGAAGGCGATTCGCTGAATTGAGGTATATCGATGATTCACGGCAGCGTTTCAAGTCGAGCAGGTGTTACGCTCTCCGACCTTGAAAGCCTATTCAACGGCAGGGCTTATGCCAGCGTGTCAAAAAAGATGAACGTTCCGATGGGGCACATTGAGAACTTTATTAATCATGGGTCAGCGTCCGCTGATCTAGCGAATTGCCTTGGATTCGACATGCTCGCCGTCGAGGACCTCGGTAGTCGTCTCGGAAAAGAGGGTCGAATTGGGCTCGTGATTGGCGTTCTGATTTCAAGCTAGGCTCTACCGCGCCGGGTGGCCGGGCGCCCTACTCCTCGCGGGTTTCGAATGAGTGGGACCGCGAGCCGGAATACGTTATCCTGAGCGGCCATTCCTGACAATTCACCTTTACCAAACCCTCTTCGCCGCAAGCATACGTCCGGAAGCTGCTCCATTTCCACTCTTCGGGTTTTCCCGCCAGACCTCGCTTCACCGGGTTCCCATGCATGTAGCGCAGCCTCTCGATGCGCGGAGCCCACTCATTCGAACCCCCGCGAATGAGTGGGGCACCCGGCGGCTTTGCGGGACGCGGCGAGTTTGCGGCCTTGCCGCTTCATTTCGGCCACGCTCCACGGGCGCGGCGGCCCGCTTTCCAGACCTTGGCGGATGTCGAGCCGAAGCCGTTCGAGTTGCAGAGCGTGCAGCTCGTTCTGCGTCTCCATGAGGCGCAGGGCTTCGCGCACCACCTCGCTGGCGGAGTTGTAGCGTCCGGATTCGACTTTCTGTCGAACCAGCTTTTCGAGTTGCGGCGTCAGGTTGATGTTGAGTGTCAAGGTGGTTCAGTCCGTTCAGCTTTCAAGGTATTGCGATTGGCAAGGATTGTCAATCATTGGCGAATATGAAGGGTCGCACTTACCCAGGTCTCGAAAACCGCGAGACCTGGGCCACCCGCCGGCCTGCCCATTATCTCGAAAAATAGTTTTCTCCTGCTGTCGATTATCGCCGTGTACGGCGACTATAGGATGAACGAGCGAGCGCGCAAGGCTGCGCCGCCGGCCTAAAGAACATATAAGGAGCACTCCATGCCCCAGTATCTGGTTTGTAACTACATCCCCGACAACTTCGACCCGTCCACCGTAACCGAAGCGATGATGGAGGAGATCCACGCGCTCAACCGCGAAATGATTGCTGCCGGCGTCAGGAAGTTCGCCTGCGGAATTGCCCCGCCGGCAAACGCCAAGACAGTGCGCAAGCAGTCTGACGGTACGGTGCGCGTCACCGATGGGCCATACACCGAGACCAAGGAGCACATGGGTGGCTTCTGGATACTGGAAGCCGCCAACATGGACGAGGCACTGGCGTGGGCGCGCAAGGGTGCTATCGCCTGCGATGTGGCGGGCGAGGTGCGCGAGCTTCTATTCTTCCCGGCTCCGGAGAAAGCAACGGAATAATCTGGCCGCCCTGCAACAGCGGATTCGGCAGCTAAAATAAAAAACTCGTCGACCTGTCGAATTCAGGTCTGGCCGTTCGACTATGTGGTGAAGGCCGGACAACCGGCCCGCAAAACTCAAGGAGAAAAACAATGCGCTTCATGATGATCATGTTTCCGAAAGACTACGAAACCGCAAAACCCGGCTGGGTGCCCGATTTCAAAGACATGGACGCGATGGGCAAGTACAACGAGGACCTGGGGAAAGCCGGCGTGCTGGTCGCGCTCGACGGACTGACCCCGCCCGCGACGATGAGCGCGCGCGTCACTTTCAAGGGCGGACAATCGAAAGTTACCGACGGCCCGTTTACCGAAGCCAAGGAAGTGGTCGGCGGCTACTGGATCATCCAGGTGAAGTCGCGCGAAGAGGCGCTCGAATGGGCCTCGCGCATCCCCGGAAAGGACAACGAAATGGTCGAAGTTCGCCGGATGTTTGACCTGACCGACTTCGATCCCGAGACCCAAAAGGAGATCCAACAGAAGTTCGGTGACGACGTCGCCGCTGAGATGAGCCAATAGTAAAGTTCACCGGCTAGGCAGCAAATCGCTAAACCGAAAACAAGCCACCAACCGTCGCTCAACCCAAAGGAGATTTCCCAATGCGATTCATGATCATTGCCAAAACAACCCCAGAGTTAGAAAAAGAAAGCGCCCTCCCCGATCCAAAGCTCATGGAGGAGATGGGTAAGTTCAACGAAGAGCTCATCAAGGCTGGTATCGTGCTCGCAATGGATGGCCTTCATCCCAGCTCCAAGGGAGCACGCGTCAAGTTCTCGGGCAAGTCTTGCACCGTCATCGACGGCCCATTCACCGAGGCCAAGGAGCTTGTCGCCGGCTTCTGGATCTGGCGGGTCAACTCCCTCGAAGAGGCCATCGAGTGGGTCAAGCGTTGCCCCTGCCCCGACGCCGGCGACTCCGAAATCGAAATTCGCCAGATTGGTGAGATGGAAGACTTCGCACCCGTCCTGTCCGAAGAGGAAATCCAGCACAAAATAAGAGGCCGAGCTCAGCTGCCAAATCAGACCGCCGACAAATAGCCGCGCAGCCGTGGTCTGTCCGAATTTGGACATTGGGCTGCCGAAACGATCACCCGCTGCGACGCAGTCCGTGGTAAGTGATTTACAACGTGCGTCTTTCTATTGGCACGCGTGGTGCTGGAAGACGCCGAGGGGATGAGAGCCATGTCATTTTTCCGCGATCTAAGAGTTGCGTTCCACTCGCTGAGGCGCAGCAAAGGGCTGGCGACCATTGTGATCTTCACGCTGGCGCTCGGCATCGGCGCGAACGCCGCCATCTTCACGCTGGTGCGCGGAGTGCTGCTCAAGCCTCTCGTCAACCGTGACGAGAACCGGCTGGTGTATATCCGCCAGAGCGCCCCCAGCATCGGAGCCGACAACACCGCGTTCTCGGTGCCCGAATTGAAGGACATCGAAGCCAGCGTCCATTCCCTGAGCGAGTTCGGCGATTTCTCGGAGATGGGCTTTACCATGGTCGGACTCGGTGAACCTCGCGTGGTGCGAGGTGGCGTCGTCAGCGGCAACTATTTTGAAGTAATGGGTCTGCGTCCTGTTCTCGGCCGCCTCATCGGACCTAAGGACGACGGTCCCAACGCATCCGGCGTCATCGTGCTCACGTACCGCTTCTGGTCCACCGTTTACAAGAAAGATCCTGGTGTGATCGGCAAGACCGTTCGGCTGAGCAGCATTGGCGATCGTTCCGCCACCATCATCGGCGTCCTGGAACCCAGTGTCCCGTATCCCGCGGATACAGAGATTATCGGCAACGTGGTCACGAGCCCGCATCATCTTTCCGCCACGATGGTAACGGGCCGCGTCCATCGCATGACCGAGCTCTTCGGTAAGCTTGCTCCCGGCGCCACGCTCGACCAGGCGCGCGCCGAGTTGCGCACCGTCTACGCCTCCATGCAGAAGGACCACCCCGAAGCGTATCCCGAGAACGGCGGCTTTCGCATTGATGCCAGGATGCTGCGGGACCAGATTACTTCCGGCGCGCGTACCGTACTCCTCGTCCTTCTCGCAGCCTCGGGCCTCGTCTTCATCATCGCCTGCTCGAACGTTGCCAACCTGATTCTGGCGCGGTCGGTTCGCCGCGAGGGCGAACTCGCGATCCGCGCCGCGCTGGGCGCAAGCACCGGCGCACTGCGCCGCATGCTGTTAGCTGAAAGCCTTTTGCTCTGCGGCGCGGGCGCAGCCATCGCCCTGGTGAGCGCGCAGCCATTGGTCACAATCCTGGCTCGATACGCCTCGCGCTTCTCGGTTCGCGCGCTGGATTTGAAGATCGATTTCAGCCTGCTGTGGGTGGGAGCGGCGCTGGCGGTAGTTGCCGCGGTGATTTTGGCATTTGTGCCGCGCCTGCCCTCGACTAGCGCGTCGAATGGCATGAACCTCGCGAGCGGCAGCGTCCGCATCACCAGCAGCACCAGCCGCCGCCAGCGCATCTTCGCGGTCACGCAAATCGCCGCGTCTTTCGTGCTGCTGGTGGGCGCAAGCATGTTGATCGCTACCCTGATCGCGTTGCAAACGACCCAGACCGGTGTCGATACGCGTCACGTCCTCGCCATCGACGTTCCGCCGCTGTCGGGCGGAAAATCGCCTCAGCAAGTCGTCGATTTTTACCAGGAATCGATACGGCGGATCAATGCGCTACCCGGCGTCACCGAGACGGCTTTCGGTATGATCGCTCCCTGGCGTGATGCCGACAACTTCGGTGTAGGTCTCCAATTCTCTGGTGATGGTCACACCTCCGGCAAGGACGATCCTCGCGCAATGTGGCGGGGCATCTCTCCCGGCTTTTTCAGCGCGCTCGGCGTTCCCATTCTTGCCGGGCGCGATTTCAACGCGCTCGATGACCACGATCACGAGCCGGTCGTGATCGTCAGCGCGACTCTCGCACAACGCATGTTTCCTGGTCAGGATGCCGTCGGCCGGCATGTCTATTGGACCGATCCCGTGCTCGAGTTCGTTCCCGGGTCGGAAGCGGAAAAGTCCAGAATCAAGTCGCCGCACCGCATTATCGGGGTCGTCGCCGATGTGGATGACGACCACATCGTTCCTGTGCCCACCTCCACCGTTTACGATAGCTTTGCAGACGGTACACTTTTCGGCGGTCACCTCTTCATCCACACCACCGCAAATCCTTATTCGCTGGTAACGCCGGTAACCAAGATTATCCGCGAGATGTCCGCCGATGAACCGGTTGAGAACCCTGCCACTCTCGAAGACATCCGTGCAAAAGTGCTTGCGCCAGACCGCTTGAACTCCCTGGTCTTTGGCGTGTTCGCGGCGGTCGCGTTGCTGATTGCCGTGGTTGGCGTCGCCGGCGTACTGGCGTTTTCTGTGAGCACGCGGACACGCGAATTCGGCATCCGCCTAGCGCTTGGGGCGCAGCCGAACAATCTCCTCCGAGGTGTTGTCGCGGAGGGCGTCGTGATGGCTGCCGTTGGCGTTCTGGCGGGGGCGGCGTTCGGGTTCGTCGTGGCGCGCGTGGCCGGCAGTTATTTCGGCGACTTAAAAATGCCGGGCGCAGTGCCCGTGATCGCTTCTGCGCTCGTGCTGATGGGCGCGGCGGTAGTCGCTTCGATGCTGCCGGCAGCGCGCGCCGCCCGCGTCGACCTCATACAAGCGCTTCGCTGGGAATAATTTGCCCGGCGCGCAAGGCATCCGGTTGAAGTGGGCGACTCTGCGAGACAACGACACAATGGGTCACCTGAGACAGGAGGGATACAAATGAGAAATGTAATCTATGCAATCAACGTCACGCTGGACGGCTGCTGCGACCATACCAAATTCAATCCCGATGAAGAAGCACTTGAATATCACACGCACCTCTTGCGAGACTTTGACGTGCTCGTCTTTGGGCGTAAAACCTATCAATTGATGGTTCCTTATTGGCCTGATATCGCAAAAAGCCAGTCCGAGACAAAAGCGGATATCGAATTTGCTCAAGCTTTTGTCTCCAGGAAGAAGGTCGTTTTTTCACGATCGTTAGACGGCGCTGAAGATGGAAATACGAGAATTGTTCGTACCAACTTACGCGATGAAATACTGAAATTGAAGCGAGAACCAGGCAAAGATATTTTGGTCGGCGGTGTTGATATTCCTTCACAACTGACGGGGCTTGGCCTGATTGACGAATATCGTTTTGTCGTTATGCCAATCATTGCCGGCGAAGGCAGACGGCTGATGGAAGGTGTCAGCCTGCAAGAGAAATTGCAATTGAAACTCGTTGAGTCAAAGGTTTTTAAATCAGGATGTGTTGCGCTTCGTTACTTGAAACAGTGACAGAAAAATCCACGACAGCTGTGCTGCTGGCTCACACCCCAAGACCAAGAACGCGGAGAGAACAATGAAATACATCTGTTTGGGATACCTCGAGCCCGGCAAATTCGAAAACATGTCTGAGAGCGAGCGCAACACCGTGTTCGACGAGTGTTCTAGCTATTCTGACGAACTGCGGAAGAACGGACATCTGGTCGCCGAGGAACCTCTTCAGCCCCCCAACACCGCGGTGACCGTGGGTTGGAAGAACGGGAAGATTGCCGTGACCGACGGTCCGTACGCGGAAACCAAGGAGCAACTGGGTGGAATTCAGGTGCTGGAAGCGCGAGATCTGAATCACGCGATTCAGCTCGTTTCCCAATCTCCGGGAGTGAAGTTGAAGTGTGGAACAATCGAGATACGTCCGGCGGCGGATATTGCCGAAATCATAAAGGAGAGCCAGCAGCGGTCTATTGGCTGAACATTGCGCTGCTAGGAACTACCCTGTACTTCAGTTGGGTGTGCGCGCCAGGGGCAGGACTGGTGAAACCGGACTTACCGGCGGAGATTCAGGTTGCCATTAAGCGCCGCATCGTGACTGGACAGTCGCTCTACGCCTTCGGGGCGCTGTTATGCGTCTTCCTGAATACTTACTGGAGCATCGGGTTCATCGTTCTGGTGCAACTGTATTACGCAATCGCGCCGCGCATTCCGGGACGCCGGCAGACGTGATAAAACGATACTTCTGGTCTGCGAAGGTCGAATTATGGTCAATGACACGGACTGCAAGTCGGTAGACGAATACATCGCTGCGCAGCCCGAAAGACTCCGGGGCCCACTGAAGCGTGTGCGAAACACCATTCGCAAAGCGTTGCCTGAAGCCCAGGAAGCAATCTCGTATAAGATGCCGACGTACAAACTGCATGGCAGCCGCGTGCTCTATTTTGCCGGATGGAAGCAACACTATGCACTCTACGCCGCCACCGATAGCGTCGTCGCCGCGTTCAAAGACGAACTTGCACCGTATGAGGTCGACAAAGGCACGATCCGCTTTCCGCTTTCCAAACCTGTACCCACGGAGTTGATCGAAAGGATCGCCAGGTTTCGGGCAAAGGAAGTCCGAGTGCGCGAAAAGGCGAAGGCACCCGCGCGTAAGAAGCGCTCGATTTCGTGACACCAGATGCGCCGACCCACTCAGATCCGGATATCGGGAGCCCACCTGGTTGGGCTTCTTCTACTGGTCTGGACGGCGTTGCCGGTGCGCGCGCAAACTACTTCCGATTCCCAAGCCTGCAAGGGTAGTACTGTCGATCTGGAGGGAACGGCCTTCGCGCAGAAATCCCGCGCCTTCCTGATGCAGTTGCAGAGCGTCGTCAAGACAGACGACAAGGCCAAACTCGCTGCGATGATTTCTTACCCATTGCTGGTGATTCACGGCGGCCGCAAAACGCACATCAAGACCAAGGCCGAGTTTCTGAGCCAATACGAGACGATTTTTGACGGTCCTGTTCGGCGGGCGATTGCACAGCAATCGGCCAAGTGCCTGTTCGGCAACTACCAGGGCGCGATGATCGGTGACGGCGAGGTGTGGTTCCGCGAGCAACCGAACGGAACAATGAAAATCATTACGGTAAATTTGGGCACAGGAAGACAATAGCGCCAGGTAAGAGGCACCGTTCTTAACACAAAGTCATTGACGACTTCCTGAAAGTCGAGGAAGAATTGTATCCGGATTCAATGTCGAAAGCTTAAGCATTGCAAGAAGGAGTCCAGAATGAAGCGGCTATTTATGGTTCTAACGTTCTCACTGCTCGCAATTGCCGCGGGTCTGGGGCAAAGCGCACCGGCGACGCAACCGGACAGTGGTGCCAGCGGCAAGAGCGTGCACGGGGTTATTTCTGTGAGCTTGGCGAAATCGATCGACTCGAAGAAGCTGAAGGAAGGGGACGAAATCCCTACGAAAACCCTGGGCACACTTCGCACCAGCGACGGAGTTACGATCCCAAACGGGTCAATGGTGATCGGTCACGTAACCCAGGCAACCGCGCGCTCCAAGGGTGACCCAACGGCAGCGTTGGGAATTGCCTTTGACAAGATCCAGGTGCCGGGCGGCAAAGACATGATGATCAAAGGAACGCTGCAAGCGGTCGGCCCCAATCCGAACGAAAGTGGTCCTGAAACCGGAGCGGCTGGAGGCAACAGCTTGCACGCAGGCAACGGTTCAACCGCGGCCGCAGGCACCGGACTCGGGCTGCAACCAGGGCAAGGCGGAGGCAAGATGATCGATCCCCACGCAACCGGGGTGGTGGGAATCAAGAACCTGCAGCTCGAGAATTCCGTGCTGACTTCGACGGGTAAGGAAGTGAAGCTGGATTCGGGGTCGCAGATGGTGATCAAGATCGAGTAGGCGCGGCGCCGGTAACTCGGATGAAAACCGGCGAAGCCCCTCAGTGGCTAGAACCGGCGGGTTTTAGGCGGGTTTTAGGCGCTCCAGTAGAAGCGGCCCGCTTTGGATAACTAGGAATGCTTTTTGTGCTTCTGAAGCATCTCCGCGTTGAACTGCTCGCTTTGGCCCTTGGGAACGCTTAGCGATTTCCATTCCGCGCCCTTCCAGTGCTTGGCGAGGAAGGTGATTTGCCCGGTGTGGTAGGCGCAATGGGAGACGGCGCGGTTGAGCGCCTGCAATACAGAATGCTGCTGGCCGCGGATGGTAACAGTGCGCTCCAGGTCGCCGGGGTGCAGCGAGTTGATGGTGTCGAAGAGGAGCTGCCAGTTCTGCTCCCACCATTGCAACAGTTGGTCGCGCGTGGTGTCGGGCGAGGCAAGGAATTCCTCATCGCGATGGCGGTCGGGCTTCTCGCCGTCGGTGGTGAGGAAGCTGGTGAAGCGCGAGCGCAGGTTGCCGGCCATGTGCTTCACGATGATGGCGACGCTGTTGGATTCAGGATCGGGCTGGGCGAAAAATTGCTGGTCGCTGAGCTGGGCGATGGAGTCGTCGGCCAGGCGCTTGTGCCCGCGCAGGCCGCGGAAGACTTCGTCGAGATAATGGGCGCCGAAATCGGACATAGCTGTTTCCTCGTGCGGTTCCTGAACAACTGCGAAGCCGACTCGTGAGCTGGTCTACAACGTCAGAGTCTGGTCCTGGTGCGGAAACGGCAAACTTTCCGCAATGTCACCATCGGCAATTACAACAAACTTGATGAAAAGACCGAGTGGAGAGTTTCACTAAGTCTAGCACTGTGGCCGCGTGGGGAGCGGGGTTGCGTGAGGCGACGGCTGGGAACGCCCAAATGGTGTGTTGCGAGGTTGGAACCAGAGGGGACAGTTGTCAGCTGTCAGTGGTCAGTCGTGATTTGCTGGTGAGAGCCGCGCGAGCCTGATGGCAAAACACGTCGAAAAACCGCCGGCGGATCACGAAACCGGACCTGGCGCAAGATATTTTTTGCGAATTTCTCTTGACATTCTATTTAAGTAACCGCAATATCTTGTGATAGTACGATTGCTCATGCAACATATGGGCAATGTGTTTGGGCCCATCAGGGTTTTGACAATTCAAGGGTAACGTTCCAACAAAGGAGGAATGTCCTATGGCAACGAAGAAGAAGGCTACGAAGAAGGCTGCCAAGAAGAAAAAGCGGTAACTCACGCGGCGAGGCTACGGGCCTCGCTACTTTTTTGCATAAAACAAGGCCTCTGCGATTCAGTCGCGGAGGCCTTTCGATTTGGGTGCCGGCATCACTGCTACAGTTCCGCCAGCGCACGGTGTACCAGGTGAATGGCGATGGAGCCTTCGCCCACTGCCGCGGCCACGCGCTTCATGTTGCCGGAACGAATATCGCCCACGGCAAAGACTCCCGGCAAGGTGGTTTCCAGCAGCAGCGGCGGACGCGACAGCGGCCAACCTGATTCCTGCAGAGTTGTCTGATCCAGATCGTGTCCGGTGAGGATAAATCCCTTGTTATCGAATCACGAACACATGCCGGATATCGTGGCTCGAAGTTTCCCCAGTCTTCTTCTCCCGCCAGGTGACGCGCTCCAGGTGCTCGCCGCCATCCAAGCCGACGATTTCCGTGTGCAGGTGCAGCTCAATGGCGGGATTCTCCTCGATGCGGCGAACCAGGTAGCGCGACATGGTGTCTGACAGCTGCCCGGACCGCACCAGCATGTACACCTTGTGCGCCGTTTGCGACAGGAACATGGCCGCTTGTCCGGCCGAATTCCCTCCACCGACGACGATGACGTCCTCGTTGCCGCAGAGCTGCGCTTCCATGTTGGTTGCACCGTAGTAGATTCCCAGGCCTTCGAACTTCGCCAGGTTGCCGATGGGCGGCTTGTTGTACTGGACGCCGGCGGCGATGACCACGGCTCGCGCGGTCAGCGGCTTGCCTTCATCCAGTTGGACCTGGTAAGGACGCCGCTCGCAGTGCAGACGTACGGCGCTGCGCGCGACCATCATTTGTGCGCCAAACTTCTGCGCCTGCGCCAGAGCGCGCGACGTCAGCTCGCCTCCCGAAATACCCATGGGGAAGCCAAGATAGTTTTCGATCTTCGAACTGGTCCCTGCCTGGCCGCCGGGGCTGGAAGTCTCCACCACCAGCACGTCAAGTCCCTCGGAAGCGGCATAGACGGCGGCCGCCAGCCCGGAGGGACCCGCGCCGACAACGATCAGATCGCGCACCTGCGACTCGTCGATGTTGGCATTCAGTCCCAGACAATCGGCCAGCTTGGCGATCGACGGATTGCGCATCACACTGCGGCTGTTGCAGATGACGACGGGAATCTCCTCGGGCTTGACGGAGAAATGGTCCAGCAACTCTTGCGATCTTTGGTCGGTGTCCAGATCGACGTAGACATAGGGATGCCCATTGCGGCCGAGGAATTCGCGCAAGGCCAGAGTGCCAGGCGAGTGGCGCGAGCCCAGCAGAATGGCGTTGCCCGCGCCTTGCGCAATCAAGGTCAGCCGCCGCAGGATGAAGGCGCGCATGAAAATCTCGCT
>JBEKCJ010000128.1:0-10098 GCA_050014935.1 Candidatus Korobacteraceae bacterium | reverse complement strand
TGCTGATAAGCTTCTTCACTCTGGTCTTAACAGGGTTCGCTCTGCGCTACCCCTCCTCGTGGCTCGCTGCCATCTTCATCAACGAAATCGTGCGCAGCTACATTCACCGCATCGCCGGCGTGGTGCTCATCGCGGTCAGTCTGTTTCACCTGTGGTACGTCATCAAAACCAAGGACGGCCGCAGCATGATCAAAGATATGCTGCCCGATTGGAAGGACGTCACCGACGCCCGTGACGCCTTCCGCTACTACCTCGGTACTAGCGATCAGCGGCCGCTGTTTGGCCGGTTCTCCTACGCCGAAAAAATGGAGTACTGGGCGCTGGTTTGGGGTATGTTCGTGATGGCCAGCACCGGGTTAATGATATGGTTCAAGGGCGGAGTCGGGGAACGCGTCCCTGGCTGGTGGATCGATGTTGCCATCACCATTCACTTTTATGAGGCGGTGCTGGCGACTTTGGCCATCGTCGTCTGGCACTGGTACGGTGTCATCTTCGATCCCGATGCCTATCCCATGAACTGGTCTTGGTTCGATGGCAAGATGTCGATCGAGCAATATCAGCACGAACATCCGCTGGACCTGGTTGCCATCGACAAGAGTCAAGCTTCCGACCAGGACCAAGAACCGGAACCAGTCGCGGCTGACACCGAGGAGCACGCCGAAAAGGCCGGCAGTCAAAAGTAATGGAACCGGGCGGGTTCGTGGTAGTCCCGCGCTTGCTCCTTGGGGCGTCATATTCCAGATTTTGGTTGAAGCATCACTGTGATGGGTTTATTTTTATGCCCACTCATGCGCCTTTGTACTCGAGTGGGGCCAGGAAGGGACAACTAAGACATGACTGAGGACACGCAGGGGCCGGATCCTCTACGCGATCATGCGCCGGTTTCAAGAAATCTCATTAAGAATCCGATCAGCCTGATCGGTCTGGCGCTGGCCGCAGTTGCCTTCGCCAACATCGTTTTACTGGTGCTGATCGACATTCTCGGCAGCCAGCCGTCTCCCTACATTGGCATCCTCGCCTACATGGTAGCGCCGGGAATTCTGGTGTTCGGCCTGGTCCTGGTACCGGTCGGCATCGTGATCGAGCGGCGGCGGAGGCTTCGCCAGGCAGGGGTGGCGCACCATTTTCCCAGCCTCAACCTCGACAATCCGGCCCAGCGCAGCACTGCGGCCTTTGTGCTGAGCTTCGTAGTCATCTTCTCGCTCATGAGCGCAGTGGGCAGCTACAAGGCTTATGAGTTTACCGACTCCGTGAATTTTTGCGGGCAGTTATGTCACACCGTCATGCATCCCGAGTTCACTGCCTATCAGGCTTCGCCTCATGCCCGTGTGGGGTGCGTCGATTGCCACGTCGGATCGGGCGCCAGCTGGTACGTGAAGTCGAAGCTCTCGGGCCTGCGCCAGGTTTACTACACTGCCTTAGGCACCTATCCCCGGCCCATCCCCACTCCGGTGCAGAACCTGCGCCCAGCGCAGCAAACCTGCGAACAATGTCACTGGCCGAAGAAATTCTGGGGCGCGCAACTGAAGACCTTCACTCACTATGGAGATGATGAGCAGAACACGCCGCGCGTAATTCGCATGCTCATTAAGACGGGCGGAGGCGATCCTTCACTCGGTCAGGCCGGCGAAGGCATTCACTGGCACATGAATATCGCCAACAAGATCACTTACTTCGCCACCGATGAGCAGCGCCAGGTGATTCCCTGGGTGCGGATCGAAGACCAGAACGGCAAGGTGACCGAGTACACCGTGAAAGACAAACCGCCTACTCAGGCGCAGATCGACGAAGCCAGCAAGCGCCGCATGGACTGCATCGACTGCCACAATCGGCCCACTCACATCTACGTCGCGCCCGATCTCTCGGTGGACCGCAGCATCAGCGGCCGCGCCATCGATGTCACGCTTCCATATATCAAGCAGCAGGGCGTGCAGGTGCTAACCGCCGACTACAAGACCACCGACGAAGCGCAGGCCGCGATCGCGGAGAACGTCAACAAGTTCTACCAAAGCAAATATCCGCAAATCGCCTCCAGCAAAGCGGACAGCATCAAGAGTTCGATTGCCGAACTGCAACGCATCTATCGCACTACGTTCTTCCCCGACATGAAGGTGAATTGGAAGACCCATCCCAACAATATCGGTCATCTTTATTTCCCTGGTTGCTTCCGTTGCCACGATGGCAACCACGTCAGCAAAGACGGCAAGGTCATCAGCAAAGACTGCAACTCGTGCCACACGGTGCTGGAGCAGCAGGAAAGCGGCACGCAGATAGCCTCGCTGCCGGTCCAAAGCTTCAAGCATCCGGTTGACATTGGCGACCTGTCGACGGTGACCTGCTCCGACTGTCACAGCGGGGGTGTCGGACCGTAGAAGCAGCGGTCAGTGGCTAGTGATCGGTGGCCGGTGATCAGTGGCCAGTCAGAACTACTTCAAAGCTGACAGCTGACAGCTGACAGCTTCCTCCCCCCGAGTGACGCGCGTCACAGCCCCACGTGATGCCACTCACGGCCCTTTGGGTCGTCCAAATCCTATCTTGAACACATAGCGATGAGCCGTAGTTGAAACAGGGGGAGGAATAAAACAATGACAGCAGCAAACGCCAGTGGTCATCCGGCGAGCAAGAAAGAATACACGCCGCGCCTGATCTTCTGGGAGGTCACCAAGGGCTGCAACCTGCGCTGTATCCACTGCCGCGCCACGGCCACCGAACTGATGTCGCCGGCCGACCTGCCGACCAAAAAAGCTCTGAACATCATTTCCCAGATCGCCGATTTCGGCAGTCCCATACTCGTACTCAGCGGCGGCGAGCCGCTCTACCGCCAGGACATCTTCCAGCTGGCCGAATATGCCACCAGTCGCGGACTACGCACCGCCTTAGCGACCAACGGAACGCTGGTCACGAAAGACGTCGCCGAGAAGATTAAGCACGCAGGCATCAAGCGCGTCTCTATTTCACTCGACGGATCCGACGCGATCACCCACGATACTTTCCGTGGTATTCCCGGTGCGTTCGAAGCGGCCGTTTATGGCATGCGCAACCTTCAAGAACTTGGCGTTTCGGTGCAGATCAATACCACGATTGCCCGCCACAATGCCCATCAGTTGCCGGACGTGCTGGAGTTGGCGCGGCGCCTGGGTGCCGACGCCTTGCACACATTCCTGCTGGTGCCCGTCGGCTGCGGCGTTGACATCGCCGCCGAGCAGATGGTCGCTCCCGAAGAATACGAGCGGATGTTGAACTGGTTTTACGATCAATCTCTGACCGGTGACATTGAATTGAAGGCCACTTGTGCGCCGCACTACTTCCGCGTGCAGCGCCAGCGCCGCGCCGCCGACCGCATGGCTGGCCGCGAAGCTACGCCACCGGTTGCATCGCACCCCCACCAGATTGGTCCGACTGATATGACGATGCCGGGCTCGACTGGAATCTCTCTCAAGCCAAATGGCGGGCCGCCGGTGGGACACTCCGGACATCCTGGTGGCCATCCCGGCGACATGAACGCCATGACCAAAGGCTGCCTGGCTGGAACCGGTGTCTGCTTCATCTCGCATGAAGGCGAGGTCTTTCCCTGCGGATACTTGCCCGCAATCGCCGGCGACCTACGCCAGCAAAGCTTCGCCGAGATCTGGAACGATTCGGCGGTCTTCGGACAGCTTCGCGACGACGACAACCTCAAAGGCAAGTGCGGTTGCTGCGAATTCCGGCATGTCTGCATGGGATGCCGCGCCCGCGCCTATGCCGCCACCGGAGACTTTCTGGCCGAGGAACCTTTCTGCGTATATGAGCCAGGAACCTCGAATCAGATCATCCGCGAGATCGCGACCAAAAAGGTTGGTTGAGACTTAAGTCATATCGCACACAAAATCAGTGGAACACGAGCGAAATATGGCAGCGCACATCAGTACCGTTCCGCATTCGCGGCTTAGAGCGATGGTAGTTCCGCGCGAGCACGGCGCGTGGGGCATGATGCTGGTCCCGCTGGCGACGGGCGCGGTAATTGCAGCGCGCACGGCAGTCAACAGCAACGCGCTGATCATTCTGCTCATTGCTGCTCTATCCCTGTTTTGGCTGCGTACGCCCTTAGAAAGCTGGCTGGGCACGTCGCCCATCAAAGCACAGACTAACTACGAATATGGATTGCTGATGAAGGCGATTGTGGCAATCGGCGTGGTAGCCGCCGGAAACGTGGCCGCTCTTCTGTGGAACGGACACAATCGCGGCCTGCTGATCATCGGCGGGGTGGCTGCGCTGGCTTTCGCCGCCCAGGCCGGCGTGAAGAAACTTGGCCGCAAGGGCAGGATGCCGGCCCAGATCATTGGCGCTATCGGGCTCACTTCGACGGCAGCGTGCGCCTATTACGTTGCCACCGGCAGGCTCGATCGCACGGCCGTGGCACTTTGGCTGGCGAATTGGCTATTTGCCGCCGACCAAATTCATTTCGTGCAGGTCCGCATCCACTCCAGCCGGGCTGAGACGCTCGGCGACAAACTGCGGCCCGGCATGGGCTTCCTGGCGGGGCAGACCGGGCTGATCGTAGCGATTATCGCCGCCTGCCGCTTGAAAGTTTTCCCGGCCGCAATTGTGCTTGCCTTTCTGCCCATACTGCTGCGAGGAACAATCTGGTTCGCGCGCGGACGCCAGCCGTTGGATGTCCACAAACTTGGATACAGCGAACTAGCGCAGGCGCTGGTATTCGGCGCGCTGCTCTGTGCGGCATTTCTGTTGTAATCCCGGCCATACTCTAGACCTACGCTGCTTTTCAGGAATTTTCTTCACGGTGGCCGTAGAACACAACTCACCGCAGGCACAACAGTTTACAAATTGTTACATACGCCATGGAGCAAATTCGCTTGCGATTTCGTATGTTCGACACGGGCAGCGTGCGCCCGACACTCGAATGTCAGCATCGAATCCATTACCGATGAACAACTCAGCAATTTCTCAGGCAGTGCGGACCGAGAGCCTCTGCCGCTACTACGCCATGGGTGACAGCATCATTCGCGCCGTGGATGGCATTACTCTGACCATCGAGCCTGGCGAGTTTGTCGCGCTCCTGGGCCAGTCCGGCTCCGGAAAATCCACCCTCTTGAATCTGCTTGCAGGCCTCGACCGACCTAGCTCTGGCTCGGTGCAGGTCGCAGGCCGTGATTTGGCGAAGATGTCGTCGGAGGACCTCGCACGCTATCGCCGCAACGATGTTGGCATGGTCTTCCAGTCCTTCCATCTGATTCCGGCGATGACCATAACGGAAAACGTCGAGCTGCCCATGCGCTTTGCCGAAGTGGAGCGTTCGGAGCGGGCGCAGCGGGTCCGCGAGTCGCTGGAACGTGTGGGCTTGGGTAAGCGGCTGGAGCATCGCCCCTCGGAGCTTTCCGGTGGCGAGCAGCAGCGCGTCTCGCTGGCGCGGGCATTGGCCAATCGTCCGTCGCTGTTGTTGGCTGACGAACCTACCGGTAACCTCGACAGCCGTACCGGCGAAGACATTCTCAACCTGATCCGCGACGTGAGTCTCTCCCTCGGCATGACGGTGGTGATGGTCACGCACGAACGCGCGCTGGCCGAACGCTTCGCGCAGCGGCTGATCTTCCTCGGCGATGGCAAGCTCATTTCCTCCAGCAATCCGGGGCCCCCAGCAAGGCCCGGGTTTGGACTTGCTGGGACCGAAGAGGCGCTCGCATGAAGGGCTACGACCTACTTGATCTTGCCGTGCGCAACCTGCGCCAATCCAAGCTGCGCAATGGATTGACGACCGTCGGTATCTCCGTCGGCGTGGCATCGCTAGTGGCGATGCTGTCCCTCGGTGTAGGACTCCAGCAGCTTGCGACCAGACGGCTGGCCGGTTCGGGCATGTTTGACACCGTCTTCGTAACTTCGAAGCAGGATTTCCGCGGCTTCGACCGCGAACAGGACCAGAAGGACCAGCATCCCGAGAACGCACCGGTGCTCGATGACGCCGCGCGCGACAGGATGGCGCATTTGCAGTACGTCACCGAGGTTGAGCCGGAAATTCGCGTAATGGGCGAAATTGCTTACGGGGGGCAAACTCACTACGGGTTCGTAACCGGCCTGCCCATGTCGGCGCGCGAGAATGAGGCCTTCGACAATCTGCAAGGCAAGTTTTTCTCCCGCTCCGAAGCCGACGAAGTCATCCTGCTGAACGATTTCGCCAAGGAACTCGATCCTGCCAATCCCAAAGCGCTGATCGGACAGCAAGTCACGCTTCGCTATGGCGAGCATCAGCCCCTGGCTGCCGATTCCGACACCTCCGGCCGTCCGCAACTCTCAGGCGAACAGAGTGACAGCAGTCGCTTGAAGGGCGGCGATAGCTACGGCTTCTCGGTCGTACGCAAGACGCAGCAGTTGAAGGTCATGGGCGTCATCGACGAAGAGCCTTACGGCGGGATGCGCACCGTGTCGCGCGGCCGCATCTTTCTGCCCGTCGATCTGACTGCAAAACTGAACATGGCGGAGTTCAGCGACATGCGCAGCTCATTACGCGGACATGGCAGGACCTACATGACGCTCACGGTGCGCGTTAAAGATCCCGCGAAAGTCGCCCAGGTACAGGATGCAATCAAGCAGATGGGGTTTCGCACATTCTCTGTGCTGGACGCGACCAAGAGCTTACGTCGCTTCTTCACCGTGCTCGACCTATTCCTCGGCATCTTCGGATCGCTGGCGCTGGCTGTGGCCACGCTGGCCATCGTCAATACTTTGGTGATGGCGGTGCTGGAGCGCCGCCGGGAGATTGGCGTGATGAAGGCGATCGGCGCCAGCGATGGCGACGTCAAGCGGCTTTTCTTCGCCGAAGCCGGAGCGATGGGCTTCTTCGGTGGCGTGCTCGGAATTGCGCTGGGCTTCGCGATCGGCAAAGCTATCAACATCGGTACAGGAGTTTACCTGCACAATCATCAAATGCCGGCCGAAGCAGTGTGGATCATGCCGCCGTGGCTGATCGGCGCGGCTATTGTGTTTTCGATTGTTGTCAGCCTGCTGGCCGGTCTTTATCCCGCCAGCCGCGCAGCCCGGCTTGACCCAGTGCAGACACTGAAATACGAATGAAACATCCTTCTCGTTTTGCCAGGCTCGCCTGTCTTTTCTTCGCGCTCGCCTTCGCCCCGTTGCTGCACGCCCAGGGCCGCGCCGAGTGCTTCGTCATCAAGTCGCAAATCCTCGGCCGCCCAGTGCGCTATTGCGCTTTTTTGCCGGCCAGTTTCGATCAGGACAAGACGCGACGCTATCCGGTTCTGTATTTCCTGCACGGGCTGGAAGACAACGAGGAGTCGCTGCTCAACTTCGGCGGCTGGGATGTCGTCTCTGAATTACGCAGCAAAGGCAAGATCGGTGATTTCGTGATTCTGGCGCCCAGCGCCGGACACACCTTCTACATCAACTCCGAAAATGGCAAAGTGCGCTATGAGGATTTCCTCATGAAGGAGTTCATGCCGGAGATGGAAAAGAGGTATCGCGCCGCGGGCACGCGCGCCACGCGCGGCATTACGGGCATTTCCATGGGAGGCTACGGCGCGCTTCGGCTGGCGTTCAGATATCCTGACGAGTTCGCTGCTGTCAGCGCGCAGATGCCCGCCCTCATCACCAATGTGCCCAAGGACCTCGGCGCCAGCGCACAGGGAGGTCCAGGAGCGTTGCTGGGCGACGTGTTTGGATCGCGCGACTATTTTGATCGCAACAATGTCTTCTACTTCGCGCGTACCGAAAGTGCTGCGAGTCTCAAGCGAATGAAAATCTACTTCGACGTCGGAAGCAATGACGACTATGGCTTCGAGCAAGGGGCGCAGGAGTTGGACAAGCTACTGAGATCGCGTGGAATCCCACACGAGTTCCACATCTACCCCGGCGGCCACACTGCGCAGTTCGTCATCAGCCACTTCAGCGACGTGGTCCAGTTTCAGTGGATCGCTATCGGGGCTGGGAAGTAGCGACCGCTCGTCGTATAGATGCCTTGACAACGCCAAGGTCGTTAGAGCCGGGATGACGCCAACGCGGTCAGAACGGTCTAAGAGCTGAAAACCGATAACTGCTTCTCACTCCCACTCAATGGTTCCTGGTGGCTTCGACGTAACGTCGTAGACCACGCGGTTGATGCCCTTGACTTCGTTCACAATCCGGCTGGAGATGCTTTTCAGCACCTCATGCGGCAGCGGGACCCAGTCAGCGGTCATGCCATCTTCGGAGTGCACCGCGCGGACGGCACAGGTGTAGGCGTAGGTTCGCATATCGCCCATCACGCCGACCGACATCACCGGCAGCAGCACCGCAAAGGACTGCCACACTTTGTTGTAAAGCCCGGCGCGCTTGATCTCGGCGACCACAATCTCGTCGGCGTTTTGCAGCAGCGCAACGCGCTCCGCCGTCACCTCGCCGACGATCCTCACCGCCAGACCCGGCCCGGGGAAGGGCTGCCGTTGCAAAATGTCTTCCGGCATTCCGAGATCGCGCCCGATCTTGCGCACCTCGTCCTTGAACAAATCTTTCAGCGGCTCGATCAGCTTGAGCTTCATCTTCTCCGGCAGTCCGCCGACATTGTGATGGCTCTTGATGGTCTGCGACGGCCCGCGCACCGAGCGCGATTCGATCACGTCCGGGTAAAGCGTCCCCTGCACCAGCCATGCAACCTTGCCGTGCAGCTGTTCGATGCGGTGCGCCTCTTCCTCAAACACGGCGATGAACTCGTTGCCGATGATCTTGCGTTTCCTCTCGGGATCGGTAACGCCCGCAAGTTTGCCGAGAAAGCGCTCGCTGGCATCGACCGCGTCGATGTTGAGGCCGAGCTTCTCGCGCAGATTCTTCTGCACCGTGATGAATTCGTTTTTGCGCAGCACTCCGTTGTTGACGAAGATGCACGTCAGCTGATCGCCGACCGCGCGATGCACCAACTCGGCCGCGACTGACGAATCGACCCCGCCAGACAGCCCGCAGATCACCCGGCCTTTGCCCACTGTTTGACGGACGTTGGTGATGGTCTCGTCGATGAAGCTTTGCGGCGTCCAGTTCGGCTTCGCGCCGCAAACCTCGAAGACGAAGTTGCGCAGGATCTCTGTGCCCTGCGGCGTGTGATGCACTTCAGGATGGAACTGCACGGCGTAGAACTTCTGCGCCGAATTCTGAATCGCGGCGAGCGCATTCGAGGTCTTTCCGATCAGCTCGAAGCCCGGCGGCAGCTCCAGTGCCTCGTCGCCGTGCGACATCCAGACCGTGAGCGGACCTTGCAGCCCCTTGAACAGCGGCGACGCGACATTCAGCAGCTCGACTTGGGCGTGGCCATACTATCGGCAAGCCCAGGTGCAGCACGCGGTCGTCCGCCGGTGGCGCGTCGGCGTCATACACCGACGACGGCCCGCCCGACAGCACAATGCCCGCCGGCGAGTAGCTCTTGATCTCGTCGAGCGATACGGTGCAGGGAAGCACGACGGAGAAGACGTTTTGTTCGCGGATGCGGCGCGCGATGAGCTGCGAGTACTGCGCGCCGAAGTCGAGGACGACGATTGATTGGGTTTCCACTATTTACTCTGCCAGACAACGCCAGCAGTGTAAAGTGCAGCCCGAGGTTCTGGCTAGGGTTCTATGTTCCTGCCTGTCATCCTGACGGAGCAAACTTGGCGCTCGTCAGAGGTCCCGGCTGGGGGCATCCTCTAAAACAGTGGACTGGCCACCCGCCCAGTTGTAAGATCCCACTGGGTCTCTCGCGAGAAGATTGCCGGCGTTTTTTCTACCCTTTCCGATTCGCAGCCAGCCGGCCAGAAGCAGACCTCTCTTCCTCTCCCGCGGGCCCAATCGCACACGTTGTTTCCTGGTTAGCGAACGTTTTACCGCCGCAGCGAGGAGCACAAGCCGATGCCAAGCCAGGCGCAACGCCTCATCTCCCTCATTCGCACAATCGTTCTGGCAGGCGTCACTGCATTACTGATAACGTCGGCCGCGCTTCCCGTGGCCGCACAGAATTCCGTTCCCCCAACCGCGGTTCAGGCAGCAAAAATGCCGCAGTTCGCGTCGCGGCTCGCCCATCCCGCCGCTCGGCCGGCATTGCCGCCCAAGCCGGCGTCAGCGCGCCCAGCGTCTCGTAGATCCCCGGGG
>JBEKCJ010000127.1:0-9525 GCA_050014935.1 Candidatus Korobacteraceae bacterium | reverse complement strand
GGCGACAGCGGGTTGAGGATTTTGCGCAGGACCCAGATGCGCGCCAGATCTTCCTTGGGGATCAGCAGCTCTTCCTTACGGGTGCCGGAGCGCTGAATGTCGATGGCCGGGAAGGTGCGCTTGTCGACCAGTTTGCGGTCGAGAATGATTTCCATGTTGCCGGTGCCCTTGAACTCTTCGAAGATCACGTCGTCCATGCGCGAGCCGGTTTCGATGAGCGCGGTTGCAATGATGGTGAGCGAGCCGCCTTCTTCGATGTTGCGGGCCGCGCCGAAAAAACGCTTAGGGCGCTGGAGAGCGTTGGAATCCACACCGCCGGAGAGCACTTTGCCCGAGGGCGGAACGATGGTGTTGTAAGCGCGCGCCAGTCGGGTGATGGAGTCGAGCAGAATGACGACGTCGCGCTTGTGCTCGACCAGTCGCTTGGCTTTTTCGATCACCATCTCGGCAACCTGGACGTGACGGGCGGCGGGCTCGTCGAAGGTCGAGGAGATCACTTCGCCCTTCACCGAGCGCTGCATGTCCGTGACTTCTTCCGGACGCTCGTCGATGAGCAGCACGATGAGCACGATTTCGGGATGGTTGGTGGTGATGGAGTTCGCCAGGTTCTGCAAGAGCATGGTCTTGCCGGTACGCGGCGGAGCGACGATGAGGCCGCGCTGGCCTTTGCCCACGGGCGTCAGCAGATCCATGACGCGGGCGCTGATGTTTTCGCGCACCGTCTCCAGCTTGATCCGCTCCTGCGGATAGAGCGGCGTGAGGTTGTCGAAGAGGATCTTGTTGCGCGCCTCTTCCGGCGACTCGAAGTTGACCGCCTCGATCTTAACCAGGGCAAAGTACTTTTCGCCTTCATGCGGCGGACGGACCTGGCCGCTGATGGTGTCGCCGGTCTTGAGATCGAACTTGCGGATCTGCGAGGGCGAAACGTAAATGTCATCCGGGCCGGGAAGGTAGTTGTAATCGGGCGAGCGGAGAAAACCGTAACCATCAGGCAGGATTTCCAGCACGCCTTCAGCGAAGATGTGACCTTCTTTTTCGCTTTGGGCCTGGAGGATCTTGAAGATGAGGTCCTGCTTGCGCAGGCCGCTGGCGCCGGGTAGCTCGAGAGACCGAGCTATGCGGGTCAACTCGGTGATGTTTTTTTCTTTGAGTTCTGAGATTGTCATGTTCACCTACGGGGAATTTGCAGAAGGGCGGGCCGGAGGAAATTAGTGAGGAACGCGCCGAAGGCGCGGGCGCAGCCTTAAGCTGCGCGCCGCTGCGCTTCGGAAGCCGTCTCCGGTTCGAGAATCAGGGTCTGCCGATCCGAATCAGCAATCCGATGGAACACCTCGTTAGTAGTGTCCTGAATACGCGTGTTGGGCTTGTGGAACTTCCGGGTCGCCTTGGAAGCCAGCTGGCACAATGTGTAACGGTTGCGCAGGGTGTGCACTGCCTCAAAAACCAGTTCAGATCTCATCGCCATATTTCTCCTGTGTTTATGAAAATGTTCCGGAGCCCGATCAGAATGGAAACCGCTGCTCCCGTTGTACGAATGATTTACGAATTCAACCTTTGGTAGCCGGCAACCAGTGGCCGTGACAGGAGCCAACAGGTTAGATGCCGCTCTTATGGGTTCGGTTTGATAAATTTTCAGGCTTGTAAATGGGGTGGCGTCCCGAATACAAAAGCCAAATGTTTCAATAACTTGCGTCAGCCAATTCCCGCTTGTGGCACACTGGGTCGCCGCTGATTCCCTGATGAAGGCTGTCCGTGGGGGCCGTTTCGGGGCAAGATGTCTTACTGACAGGACCAAGTCCTACGCAAAAAAGTAAGGTAGTCGTCTCCGTGCTCCCAGTCAAGTAAAATCTACGCTCCGAATCCCGTCCGACACAGCGCAACCAGCGTTTCTCCGCCGCTGCCCCTTAGACGCGGCAGCCAGTGTAATGTTGCCAAAATTTAATAACTAGCAATAAATCAGTAGGTTACAAGGGCACAAACAAATATTCTCAAGCTTTCTACGCCCCTCACCGAGCGGGCGCCCCCCTAACCGATGCGACAATTCTTTACAAAGGCACATGTATAAATCCGACGCTCATGCTCGATTCGTTACGCCCAGAATGTGCGATCCAGAGTGCGATATTCACCACGGAAGCACGGAGGACACGGAATTTCATAGAACTCTTCTGATGATGCCTCTGGGTAGCCGCGGCACATTGAAGTTAATGGGCAGGCCAACGCGAATCCTGCTAAGTCGAAGATACGTGAGCAACTGCGCTTCGTGGATGGGAGCGAGACGTTCGACAGACTTTAGCTCGACGATTGCCCGCTCGCGCACGACCAGATCAATCCGGTAGCCGCAATCAAGATGAACGCCTTTGTAGTGGACCGGCAAAGCAACCTGGGATCGGAACGGAATGTCTCTCAGCGTGAGTTCTCGGCACATACAAGCCTGATAGGCAGATTCCAGCAACCCCGGCCCCAATGCGCGATGTACATCGATGGCAGCCCCGAGTATCTGGCTGGTCAGATCGCTTTCGATCAGGTCATGAGGTGCTGTTGTGCTGATGCCCATGCCAAAATCCCTTATTCACCATGGAAACACGGAATACACAGAGTTTCATGAGACTCATCTAGATCGAGCACTCTTCTGATGATTGCAAGCTTCCGTGCTTTCCGTGCTTCCGTAGTGAAACGCTCCGCTACGCCCAGAACGTGCGATCCAGGGTGCGATACTGAATGGCTTCCGCTATGTGGCCGGGCTCGATGATCCCGCTCCCGGCCAAGTCCGCTATAGTGCGCGAGACCTTCAGGATGCGATCATGGGCGCGGGCGCTCAGCCCCTGCTTCATCATGGCGCGCTCCAGCAGGTGCTCGGAGTCAGTTCCCAGTTCGCAGTACTTTCGTATCTCGCGCGATCCCATCTGAGCATTGGCATAAATTCGTTCGCCTTCGGAGTGAAGGCGCTGCAACTGAACTTCGCGCGCACGAATGACCCGGGTGCGAATGTCGGCTGAACTCTCAGGCACGACACCGCTGCGCAGTTCGCGATAGTTCACTGAGGGCACGTCGATGTGGATGTCGATGCGGTCCAGCAGCGGCCCCGAAATCTTGGAAACATAACGCTGGATCATCATGGGCGAGCAGTGACACTCGCGAGTATGGTCGTTGAAATAGCCGCACGGACAGGGGTTCATGGCAGCCACCAGCATGAACCGGGCTGGGAAACTGAGGGACATGGCGGCGCGAGCGATAGTGACCGTGCCGTCTTCCAGGGGCTGCCGCATGACCTCGAGCACATTGCGGGGAAACTCGGGCAGCTCGTCCAGAAAAAGCACCCCGTTGTGGGCCAGCGACACTTCTCCCGGCCGCGGAATCATGCCGCCACCGATGAGGCCGGCATCGGAAATGGTGTGATGAGGCGAACGGAACGGGCGCGTGCCGACCAGTCCGCTGCTGGCATCCAGCACGCCGGCGACGCTGTGAATCTTGGTGGTCTCCAGGGCTTCGTCGAAGGTGAGGGGCGGAAGAATTGTGGCCATGCGTTTGGCCAGCATGGTCTTGCCGGAGCCGGGAGGACCGATCATCAGCAGATTGTGGCCGCCGGCCGCGGCGATCTCGATGGCGCGCTTCGCCGTCTGCTGGCCGCGCACATCGCCGAAGTCCACGCCAAAGCTTTGCGAAGTCTCCAGCAACGCCTGGGTATCGACCTTCACCGGCTGGATGCCGTTGCCGGTGTTCAGCAGTTGCACCACCTCGATGAGCGAGTGGACGGGGTATACGTCGACGCCCTCGACCAGCGCGGCTTCGCGGGCGTTGACCTCAGGGACAATCAAGCGGCGAATGTTGTTGCCGCGGGCGGTGACGGCGATCGGCAAAGCGCCACGCACTCCGCGAATACCACCGTCGAGAGATAGTTCCCCGACGAATAGCGCATCGTCAGGCGGCTTGTTGTTCAGCCCGCCATATGCGCCCAGGATTCCCAGCGCCATGGGCAGGTCGAAGCCCGATCCCTCCTTGCGAATGTCGGCGGGCGCCAGATTGATGGTGGTGTAGGTGGAAGGAATGTCGTAGCCGCTGTTCTTGAGGGCGGAGCGAATGCGCTCGCGGCTCTCCCGCACCGTCGCGTCGGGAAGGCCAACGGTGGTGAAGATGTCTTTGTCGGTCTTGACGGCGGCGATATCGACCTCAACCTCAATGAGGCTGGCGTCGATGCCGTACACCGCGGCACTTAAAGTTTTGTAGAGCATGCAAGGGATGCACGCCTACCACGTGGTTAGAGATAGCAGATTGCGGGCGAGAAAGGTGTGATGGGTCTCACGAGGCAGGGTGACGAGCGGAAAAGCCAGCGAATAAACAGTCTGCCGGCAGTGATAAGGAGAATTTACGCCAACAACTCCTTGGAAGTGATGTTATGCTGAGCGGCGGAACAGCCAATCGGCGTACTCGATATGATTCATCGTGAATCGCGAAACAGACTAGCTGAAGTGTTCACGCATTACGTTAATTTTAAGCGAGGTTCCTAAGACAGTTCGTCCCGATGCCCACATTCTCCTTTAACCTTCTCCTTTGACTAATGGCGATCGGGCAAGCCCGTAATCTCCCAGACCACGCCACAGCCGAAGTTGCCGTATCCTTCGCAGTCGAGCACGTTACCGCCGGCATAGGTCGTGCCGTAGAGATTACCGTTGCGGTCAAAGGTGAGGCCGCCCAGGGGATAGCGTCCATCACTTTGGCCGGTGAAATCGTAAATGTCAGTGAGGTACCAGTATCCACGCGAATTCGTTAACTCGAAGACTGTGCCGTAACCGTGAACGCCGCCAAAGTAGGAGGTTCCGTAAAGGTTGCCGGCTGTGTCCACGGCGAGGGGTCCCGAGGGAAGAGATGCACCACTGAAAATGTAGAGGGTGGAGAAAATCCACCTTCCGTCCGACGGCGTTAGTCCGAAGACGGTGCTCTGGTCCGTATTTCCATCGTAATAAGTGGGACCGTAGAGGTTACCTGACCGATCCATGATTAAGGCGCCCGGGCCAGTCGGAGTACCGAAATACTCATTACTGGGAAAGTCATAGAGGATGTTTTCGGTCCACGTCCCGCCCGATGGCGACAGCTCAAAAGCCGTCCCGCCTCCTCCGGTCCCTCCCAGATAAGTCGTGCCGTAGAGGTTACCGGCCCGGTCGAAGATCAGGCCAGCCAGTGGCTGATACCCGTCGGACAGACCGAGGTTGAAGCTATGCAGGAGACTGACGGTCCATCCTCCGCTGGAGGGTGACAGTTCGTAAGCCGTTCCGTAGTTGTCAGGTCCTCCCTCTTCCGTGGTGCCGTAGATGTTCCCAGCTTGATCGAAGATCAGGTTCCCGTAGCCGGGCCCCCGTCCATCATCGGCTCCTCCCGTAAAGGAGTGGAGGACGGTCTCACTCCAATAACAGATAGCCGTTTTGCAAGCAGCAACCGGCGGTTGCAGTTCAAAAACTACGCCTCCACTCGCCCCGGCAGTGGTCGTGCCGTAAAGTGCTCCGTTCGGGCCGACAATCACGCTCGCCTCTGGATTAGCACCGTCGCTTTCCCCGGTGAATTCGTACAGCGGGTTCAGCGTCCAACCCGAACTCCGCTGCGATAGCTTGAAAACCGTACCCCAACCGTCCGTTCCGTCGGTGTACGTCGTTCCGTAGAGGGTTCCTGGGCCGCCAACGGTCACACCGGAAAAAGGATGTCCGCCATCGGCTCCGCCGGTGAAGGCGTAGAGGACGTTGAACGTCTGCGCCAGGGCCGGCGTGGCGAGCGCGGTCAGCAAACCAACTGTCGCCACGGTAAACGAGAGAAGTGACCGGCGAAACGTGAAGCGCGGCCGTGTTGTCATGACGATCTCCTTTACCATCCGTCGGGATACCGTTGTGAGAGTTGCCCTATCTGCCTTTGTCGCGGCACGAGTATCACGCCATTGACAAAGCGCGTCAAGTTACCTTTGTATTACGGTGTAAGGTGCTGATGAGAAAAGGCTTAACTAACCTACCGCAAGATGATTGAATGAAACCTGGCCATAACGCAAGTTACCTCGAAACGGTACACCCGGCTCGGCAACTTGTGATATGACGATTCCTCGCCAACTGACAGATTGGAGCCTGGCGCTGCTTCCAGTTAGCCGACAACCCGGAAACGGCCGGGGAGGATTCTGGTAGCGCCTCAGTTGAAATCTTCAGAGCGAAAACGGTAGAGCGGGCCTTCAGGCCCGCGTCAACCAGCCGAAACTGGGGCTGGATTTCAAACTGAGACACTACCAGGATTCGCATTTGTGGACACCACGGCGTTTCTAAGCACTGATCCGCAGGACGAAGCGGTAACGTCCCGTATTGGCCACGCGGGCACTTCCGCTCCGTCGCTTGAGTCCAAAGGGCTGGGTCTGCATCCAGGTAGGCATGGCAAACTTGACGGAATTCAGCCTGACCGAGGTCGTCGCAGTTCTCAGCCGCACTCCCGCAACCCTGAATGCGCTGTTGCGCGGGCTGCCCAACGTGTGGGTGCGCGGCAACGAAGGAAAAGATACCTGGAACGCGTTCGACATCCTGGGTCACCTCATCGTCGCGGAGCGCACCGACTGGATGCCGCGGGTGAGGATCATACTGGCGAACGGCGAAGCGCGGCCATTTGATCCCCTTGACCGGTTTGCACAGTTGAAAGAGAGTCAAGACAAATCTCTGGAGCAGCTCTTGGACGACTTCGCCCGCCTGCGAAGGGAGAACCTGGTTGCGCTGCAAGCACTGAATTTACAGCAGGAAGACTTGACCCGGCGCGGAAGGCATCCAGCGCTGGGAGTGGTAACGCTATCGGAACTTCTGGCGACATGGGCGGTTCACGACCTCACCCATGTGCACCAACTATCGCGAGTGATGGCGCACCAGTATCGTGACGCGGTCGGTCCGTGGAGCGCCTATCTGGGCGTGCTGCGGTGTACTGGTCATAGCGCTGCGTAAGCTTTGGCAAGCACAAAAGAAAGCGGCGGAATCTCGTCCGGAAGCGCAGCGCCCAGTTGCACATCCGATGCCGTGAGGCCGAGAATTCCGCCAACCCGTAAAGTCAATCTAAGGAGGATCGACCAACTTGAAACTTTGCTATCGCCTTCCCGAAACGCCGCTCTCGGCAGCGCAAGATCCTATGCCCGGGATTGTTACATCCCAGATGGCGGATTCCAATGCCCCATCCGCTGTAGGGGCGTACAACTTCTGTTGTAGGAATTAGCAGTGAGCAGTCAGCAGTCAGCAAGCCCCAAGCGACTTGGCCAAATGCCAAGTGCTAACTGCTAATTGCTAAGTGCTAACTGCCGTATCTTTGATATCTTCAAGCCATGCCGTTATCGTCCAGCATTTGCGGAGTAATTCTTGCTGCGGGCTTTTCCAGCCGCATGGGTCGCGACAAGGCGCTGCTGCCCTGGCCGCCGGTAGCCGAAGGAACGCCGGCCGTGAATTGCTTTCTGGGCGCTAACATCGATCTCCTCCAGGCCTACAGCGACCTCGTCATCGTGATCGCGGGCAAGAACGCTCCGGCAATCACTCCGGTGGCGTATGCGCATGGCGCGTTTCTGGCGGTCAATCGCCAGCCCGAGCGCGGACAGTTCAGTTCCCTGCAAGTGGGTATGCAGGAGGTGCTGAATCACGGACGCGATGCGGCCTTCATCGCACTAATCGACCGGCCGCCGGTGCTGCCGCGGACAGTGAAGGCGCTGCGCGAAGCTTTCTTCGAAGCCGGTCCCGAGGTGTGGGCTGTAGTGCCAGAAGTCAAGCGCGGCGAAGAAGTGATACACGGCCATCCCATCCTCATTGGCCGCGAGATGATCCAGGCCTTCCAGCACGCTCCCGTGACGGCGACAGCCCGTGACGTCGAGCACCAGTGTCAAGAGCACATCCAGTATGTAGCAGTGGACGACCCGCGGCTCGCCATCAACATTGACACTCCGGAAGACTACGCACGCCTGGCGAGCGCCGAGATGATTTCCTCGGAGAAGCTGTTTTGATCTCGTCCGGTCCTGATCACTTCGTGGAGTCAGTGCTGGCCCTGAAGCCGTCGATTGCGGTGTTCGATTGCGATGGAACGCTTTGGAGCGGGGACGCGGGCGCTGACTTTTTCTATTGGGAAATCGAGCGCGGGCTGGTCAGCCGCGAAGTTGGCGAATGGGCGCGCGCTCGATACAAAGAATACGAGTCCGGAAACATTGGCGAAGAGCAGATGTGCGGTGACATGGTCACCATGAACCGCGGCCTTTCGCACGAAACCTTGCAGCGTGCGGCGGAAGAATTCTTCGACGAGGTGGTCAGCCATCGCATCTTTCCGGAGATGCGGGAATTAACTAACCAGTTAGTCAATCAAGGCTGCGAGATCTGGGCGGTGTCGTCGACCAACAAGTGGGTGGTCGAGGTCGGGGCTTCCCGATTTGGGATTGCTCCGGACCGGGTTCTGGCCGCTTCGGTTCACATCGAGGACGGACGGGCCAGCGATCGACTGATTCGCGTTCCCACCGACGAGTTGAAGGCCGTCGCGATTCGCGAGGTCATCGGCAAACCGATGGAGGCGGCCTTCGGAAATTCGGTCCACGATCAGGCGATGCTGGAGATGGCGAAGTGGCCGTTCTGCGTGAACCCGAATCCGGATTTGGACCAGGTTGCGCGCGAGCGAGGATGGACGGTGTATTGGCCGGCGGGAGAAAGCCATGAGTTGCGACTCCCCCGAGGATCTGCTTGCGTAGCCCGCGATGGTAAGGAATAATAATGTGGTAAGGATGTCCACCATAGTAAGGACCGAACGATGCTGCATTCCACAGTAACCAGTAAGGGCCAGACAACCATTCCTGAGAAGATTCGGAAGGCATTACAGATCAGGCCGGGCGACCGATTGGAGTACGAAGTGGATGGCGAGCGCATAACCGTTCGCGTGCATCCTGGAATCCGGTCGCTCAAGGGGGCGCTGGCCAGCAAGAAGGGCAAAGGGATGTCCTTCAGGGATATCCGCGAAGCTGCGGCAGCGGCTGCCCACCGTGCGAGGCGTCGCGGTGAGTAAGCGGCGGCTGGTCGATACCAACCTGATCGTCCGCTATCTGGTGCAGGACCATGAAAAACACGCGAAAGCCGCCGGCAGGATATTCGACGCCTGCGATCGCGGCGATGTCGTACTGGTAGTATTACCCGCGGTCCTGGCGGAGTGCGTGTTCGTCCTGGAATCGTTCTATGAGCAAGCGCGCGCCGACATCGCCTCAGCGCTGAGCCGTCTGATCTCGAGCCCCGGCGTCGAAATCAGTGACACCTCTATCTATCTCGACGCCCTGGACCGCTATCGGAGAACCCGGATCCATTTTGTGGACTGCCTGATCGCTGCCACAGCGGTCGCAAAAAATATGCCGGTGGCGACCTTCGATCAGGACTTCCGGAGGTTCGGGGACGTTCACGTGGGCGCCGAATAGGTATCTCGCGGTTGAATTTGCGAATCGGAAAAGTAACTCACAAATCCAGATGTTTGAGAACCACCTCCGACATTCCTGCCCGGTGCCCCAGGTTCGCC
>JBEKCJ010000126.1:0-9736 GCA_050014935.1 Candidatus Korobacteraceae bacterium | reverse complement strand
TAGTGAGGAGCGCCGTTTTCGCATGCCGAAGCGCACATTCCAACCCAACCGTCGTCGCCGGTCAAAGACGCACGGATTTCGTTCTCGCATGAAGACCAAGAGCGGGCGGGCGGTGCTGTCGCGCCGTCGCGCCAAGGGACGCAAGCGCGTCTCCGTAAAGCCTGGCTTCCGCGAGTAAGCCGCACGTCACTAAGTCCTGCGTTATCGCAGCTTTCCGCATGGAATTATTAGGGGTCGCCGCCGAACGGGCCGCAGCAGGAAAGAATTCGGCGCCGGGCGGCGAGCGCTGAATGCCCGGTAACAACTCCGCCGCCAGCAGCAAGTTTCCCGACTCGGGATCCCCGTCGCGCCCGCCGTTGGCGCGAGGGGGCAGAAAGTCGAAGCGTCTGGTGAAGCACGCGGATTTTCAGCGCGTCTATCAGAACGGACGCCGCCAGTTCACGGGCAACATGACGGTGTTTTTCCTGCGGCGTCAGAGTGAAGCGGAGCAGCCGAGTTCGCCGCGGGTGGGACTCACGGTCGGCAAGGTACTGGGCGGAGCCGTGGATCGCAACCGCATCAAGCGCCGTATGCGGGAAGCGGTGCGGATGTCTTCGTCGGCCTGTGAAGGCCCGGTGGATGTAGTCTTCAACCCGCGCAAGAGCGTGCTGACCTTGCCGTTTGTAGAACTGGTTGCCGAGGTGGCGCGAGGTTTGCGTCTGGCTATGCAGCGGGCGCGAGTGGCAGAAACGACGCGCCCGGCGAGCGAAAAATGAAGCGGGCAGTGCAATTCGTCTTGCGGATGTACCGGCGGTTTGTATCGCCTGTGTTGCCGCACTCCTGCCGCTTTGTGCCGACGTGCTCGGAGTACGCGATGGAAGCGGTGGAGCGTCACGGTGTGTTGCGCGGCTCGCTTCTGGCCGCTGGAAGATTATCGCGGTGCCATCCATTTGCGCGTGCGGGATTGGATCTGGTGCCGCAGGCGACGCGGAAGCCTTGATCGCTCGACGGTTGAAAGCGTTGAAGCGCAGGTTGCGCAAGATATTTGGCCGTGTGTCAGGGCACGTCTTTAGACGTGCTGAACAAGGCCGTGCAAGTCTGGGCTTTAGCCCCTGTGACTGGAGTCTCAGGGGCTGAAGCCCGAAAAAAGAGTTGATCCTTTGTGGCACGGCTGAAGCTGTGCCCTGACACGACGATGCGGATGGGTAGGTTCTAGAACTTGGCTGAATATCGCAATCCCCAACAAGATGGCGGCGGTGGCGGCGACAAGAACATGATGATGGTGTTCGCCGTCATGATTGGGCTGATTATCCTCGCCCAGGTGTTCCTGTTCAAGAAAAATCCCGCGACCCAGCAGAAGCCCGCGGAAACGACTCAAAATACCCCGTCCGCGACCCAGTCCGCAGCCTCCGCTACACCGGCTCAGGCGTCGAGCCAGCCCGATGCCAACACTCCCAAATCCGCCGTAGCGCCGAAGGCCGCCAGCAAAGAAGTTGAGACGACGGTCGAGAACGATTTCTACCGCATTGTCTTCACCAACAAAGGCGCACAGGTGAAGTCGTGGGTGCTGAAGAAGTTCAAGGACGACGACGGCAATCCGCTGGACATGGTCAACAAGGATGCCGCCAAGCTTGGCCTGCCGCTCAGCCTCTTTACCTACGACGAAAATCTGCGCAACCAGATCAACTCAGCGCTGTATGTGCCCAGCGCGGACGGCAGCATTGCGGCTCCCGGCGAGTTGACCTATGAGTACGCCAGCGGCGACACCACCGTACGCAAGAGCTTCCAGTTCGGCGACACGTATGTGGTTTCGGTAGAGACGGAAGTGACGCAAGGCGGCAGAGTGGTGGCGGCTTATCCCATGTGGCCGGCCGGCCTGGGCGATGAATCGACTGCACCGTCATACGCCTCGCAGAAGATCGAGTACATGGCCGACGGCAAAGTCGAGCGGCTGGCGCCCAAGAAGGTGAGCGGGGCCAACACGCTGCGCGGACCGTTCAGCTGGGCGGGCCCGCAAGACCAGTTCTTTGCCGCGATATTTCTGCCCGACAATCCGGACACGGCGGCGATGGTCACGCTCCACAACTCCATCTCCGTTCCCAAAGATCCCAAGCACCCCGACCCCAACAACGTAACCAAGTACGAAGTCCTGGGCGCGGCGGTGGGCGATACCAGCGGCGTCACCAAGCTGCGGCTCTTCGTAGGGCCGAAGACCCTGAACGTCCTGGAGTCGGTGCGCTCCAATAGCGCTCCGGGCCAGATGAACGGTCCCGACCTTCGCGATGTGGTGGACTTCGGCTTCTTCAGCCTGATCGCGCGACCGCTCTTCCTCTGGCTGAAGTGGACGCACGAGCATATGGCCAGCAATTGGGGCGTGGCCATCATCATCCTGACGGTCATCATCAACCTGGCACTGCTGCCGCTGCGTATCGTCAGCATGAAGTCGGCGTTGAAAATGCAAAAGCTTCAGCCGCAGATGAAGGCGATTCAGGAGCGCTACAAGAAGTACCCCATGCGCGATCCCAAGCGCCAGGAGATGAACGCCGAGATCAGCGAGCTGTACAAGAAAGAGGGCGTGAATCCGGCCGGCGGCTGTCTGCCCCTGCTCATCCAGATGCCGTTTTTGTTCGCCTTCTATTCCATGCTGGCGAATGCCATTGACCTGCGCCAGGCGCCGTTTTTGTGGCTGCACGATCTGTCTTCGCCAGACAAGCTGTTTATTATGCCGGTAATCATCGTGGTCAGTACCTATCTGGTGCAGAAGATGACCCCCAGCTCGGGCATGGACCCGAAGCAGCAGCAGATGATGACCCTGATGATGCCGCTGATGATTGGCTGGTTCAGCTTCAGTCTGCCCTCGGGCTTGAGCGTGTATTGGGTGGTCGGCAATATCATCGCCATAGGCCAGCAGTACATCATGAACCGCACCGGCCTGGGCCGCGAGATGCGCGAGGAAATGGAAAAACGCGCCCGCAAGAAGGCCAGCAAGTAGGAAAGAATTGTTTCACCACGGAAGCACGGAGGGCACGGAAGAGCAATGACTGTCGAGAAGCTCCTGACGTTAGGCCCTGCTTCCCGGCGAAGGGAATTTACTTATTCGGGATCGATTCCAGAAAGTTGCCCCTCGCCACGGTTCTTTATCATAGCGGCCATTTTATGTGCCGAAGCCGATGTGCGATGTGAGCTGGAAGGCAATCCTATCGTGTTATGTTTTCCGGAAGCGAGCCGGACAGCCCAAGGGTAGGCGACGATTCCGTGATTGTATTTGATTTATTCCGTGATCTCCGTTCTTCCGTGGTGAAAACGCTTTTGAACAGTCGTGAAAACGGTTTGTGAAATGCCCATACCCGATAAAATCGCCGCCGCCAAGAAGATCAGCGAACTGCTGAACACCATATTCGCCACAGGCGATTTCCGCCTGCGTTACAAGATCACCGTGGATCCGGTCGTGGGCGTCGATCGCGAATGGGAGCGCCCCGAGATCCTGGTGGAGCTCTCCGGCGGCGACAGTTCGCTGGTGCTGGAAAATGGTGGCGAGTTGCTGCGCGCCTTCGAACACATTGCGCAGGAGATGCTGCGTCTGGCCCCCGACCAGCACGAGAAGATCAGCTTCGACTGCCAGAGCTTTCGCGCGTCGCGGTTGCAGGAGTTGCGCATGGCCGCCGGCGTGGCCGCCGAACGCGTGCGCGAGACCGGTGTGCCGTACGCCTTCGCTCCCATGTCGTCGCGCGAGCGCCGCATTCTTCACCTGGCGATGCGCGATCTCGCCGACCTGCGCACGGAAAGCGCCGGCGAGGCTGCTGGACGGCACGTCGTGGTCTATCCCAAGGACTACCAAGGCGGGCCGCCCCCGCCGCCGATATCGCGAAGAAGATAGGCTCGCTCTTCGCCCTTCGCTTTTCGCCAGCGCATGGCGGTCGATGTAGCGCTCGGAGATAGCCCGATGCCGGTTACTAATTGCTAGCTGCTAATTGCTAATTGCTGGCTGCTGTCTCTACAATCAGCCTTCCTATGCTGCGCTTTTCTACAGCGGGTGAATCTCACGGAGAGGCGCTGGTGGCGCTGCTTTCGGGCATGCCGGCTGGCGTCGTCGTGGATCTCGCCTTCGTGAACCGCGAGCTGTGGCGGCGTCAGCAAGGCTATGGCCGCGGCGGACGCATGCGCATCGAGCGCGATACGGCGCGCATTCTCAGCGGCGTGCGTCACGGCAAGACCATTGGTTCGCCCATTGCTCTGTTGCTCGCCAATAACGACTGGCAGAACTGGACCGAGGCGCTGCCCGTTGAAGAAGGCGATCCCGCGAAACACAAGCGTGTCGCGTCGCCGCGGCCCGGTCATGCCGACCTTGCCGGAGCGGTGAAGTATAACTTTGCCGAAGCGCGCTATGTGCTGGAGCGCGCTTCGGCGCGCGAGTCAGCGGCGCGCGTGGCCGCGGGTGCGATCGCCAAACTCCTGCTGCGCGAGCTGGGCATCGAGGTCCTCAGCCATGTGATCGCCGTTGGCAGCGCGCGGCTGGACAAAGACAAGCCGGTGACCTGGGACGCTATCACATCGCTGGCCGCAAAGGACGAAGTGCTGCTGGGCTGCGCCGACCCTGACAGCGAAGCACGCATGAAAGAGCAAGTCGATCTCGCGCTGCGCACTGGCGACTCCGTTGGCGGCATCTTTGAGGTGATCGCGCACAATGTACCGCCGGGGCTTGGGACCTACGCCAACTGGGACGAGCGCCTGGATGCACAGCTGGCGGCAGCGGTGATGTCGTTGCAGGCGGTGAAGGCGGTGGAGATCGGCGACGCGGTCGAAGCCGCGGCTTCACTCGGTTCCACCGTGCATGATGAAATAGGATACGAGCGGGGCAGCGCCAATTCGTTCACCGGATTTACCCGGCGATCGAACCATGCAGGTGGACTGGAAGGCGGCGTCTCCAACGGCGAAGATATCAGGGTACGCGGTTATCTGAAGCCGATTTCGACGCTGCGGCGTCCCCTGGCTTCGGTGGACTTCGCCACGCGCCAGCCGGTGAAGGCCGCCTATGAGCGCTCCGATGTGTGCGTAGTGCCGGCTGCTGGAGTGGCCGCTGAAGCGATGGTGGCGCTGACGCTGGCGCGGTGCGCGCTGGAAAAGTTCGGCGGCGATTCCCTGCTGGAGTTACGGAGAAATTTCGAAGGCTACTCCCAACAACTGCGGAACTTCTAAATGATCTATCCCATCGTGAAATTTGGCGATCCGGTATTGGACAAACCGTCGGCTCCCGTCACCGACTTCGACGACGACCTGCGCAAGCTGGTGGACGACATGTTCGAGAGCATGTACGCCGCGCACGGCGTGGGCCTGGCCGCTCCGCAGATCGGCATTCCCAAGCGCATCGCGGTCATCGACGTAACCTTCAAGGAAGATCCGGACGCGAAGATTGTGCTGGTCAATCCCGAGATCGTCCACACCGAGGGAAAGCTGAGCGCCAGCGAAGGCTGCCTGAGCCTGCCGGAGTTTCGCGAGAAGGTTACGCGGCCGCGCAAGGTGACGGCGCGCGCTCAGGACCTGACCGGCAAGACCATCGAAGTGACCGGCGAGGAGTTGCTGGCCCGCGCCCTGGTGCATGAAACCGATCACCTGAACGGCAAACTCTATCTGCAACATATCAGCGCCCTGAAGCGCGACATGATCAAGCGCAAGATTCGCAAGCTGATGAAGCAAGGGGAGTGGTAGGAAGAAGCAATTAGCAACTAGCAGTTAGCAATTAGCAAACGCAGATATGAAATCTGGTAAACAAAACGAGTGGCAGCGCGATTTGTATGCGCGACAGCGGAACGTTGTTTTTCCTGATACCGCAGCAAACGAGGCTCGGTTCTGGCGTAACCTCATCACAGGGAAGCAGAAGCTAAGCGTCGCCCATATTATTGGCCTCGGGCTGATGTTCTTGACGCTAGCTGGAGCCCTTTATGCCGTGGTCTCCATCCAACTCGAAATTTCCGGCGCTGAGGGACCTTTATGGAAACGCGTACTTAGCAGTTTTGGCATGAGGATACTTCTCTTGGTAGTCGGAGTTGCGATTCTAGTCGGCGGACAAATCGTCAGTCGCCGGGCAAAGGGTGGACGGCCCAGGCAAGACTCGTGAGGCTGGTCGCGTGCCTATCTCGGGAAGAAATGCCCAAGAGAACTTGCCAAGCGCTTAGTTGCTAGTTGCTAATTGCTAGTTGCTCCCTATGATTGACCTGGTATTCTGCGGCACGCCGCTCTTTGCGGTACCCACGCTGGAGAAGCTGGTGTCTGCCGGCTTTCGGGTGAAGCTCGTGGTCACGCAGCCGGACCGTCCCAGCGGCCGGGGAATGGAACTGGCAGCATCGCCAGTGAAGCGGACCGCGCTCGCGCTCGACCTTCCCGTCACGCAACCGGAGAAGATCAAGAACAACGACGACTTTCGGCAGCAGCTGGAGAGCATCGCGCCCGAGGCGATCATCGTCGTTGGCTACGGGCGCATCATTCCGCAATGGATGATCGATCTGCCGCCGCTGGGCAACCTCAACCTGCACGCGTCGCTGCTGCCGAAGTATCGCGGTGCAGCGCCCATTCAGTGGGCAATCGCCATGGGCGAGCGCATAACTGGCGTGACCACCATGCGCATCGACGCCGGACTCGATACCGGCGACATCCTTATGCAATCGGACGAGCGCATCGGGACGGAAGACACGGCCATGACTCTGGCGCCGCGCCTGGCGCAGGGCGGGGCTGAGCTGATGATTTGTACTCTGGCCGCCCTGAAGAACGGCACCATCACGCCGCAACCGCAGGACAACGCCAAGGCCACGCTGGCGCCTATCCTGAAGCGCGAAGACGGGCTCATTGATTTCTCGCGTACTGCGGTGGATACCTGGAATCGGCTGCGCGGATTTCAGCCGTGGCCCGGCGCCTTCACCCATTTTCGCGGCAAGATGCTGCAGCTTCACGCGGCTGCCGTCGCGCCCGAAGTTGCTGTGGTCGCGGCCGCACATTTCACTATCGAGAACGAGCGCCTGCTGCTTGGCTTTGCGCACGGCACGGCGCTGGAGGTTCATGAGTTGCAGATGGAAGGCAAGAAGCGCATGAACGCCCGCGATTTCATCAACGGCTATCGGCCGAAGAACGACGAGCAACTAGGCTGATAGCTACGAGCCACGAGTTCCCAAGTCAAACAACGATCGAAACTCACCAAGTTGCTTCACGGAGCGCTCTGTGTCAGGGAAGAAACGAATAACGACTTACGAGATGGTCTCCAGTAGCCGGATACTCGCGCCTGAGGGCTCGTGGCCCGCAGCTCGCAGCTAACCCATGCCCATCGCTCCCGCACGCGCCGCTGCCTTCGACATTCTGCTGCGAGTGGACCAGCAGGGCTCTTATGCCAGCGAACTGCTGCACTCGGGCCGGCTGGAATCGTTGAGCCACGCCGATCGCGCCCTGACTACGGATCTGGTGATGGGCGTGCTGCGTTGGCGCTCGCAGCTGGACGAAGCCATCGCTGCGGCATCGTCGCGGCCTCTCGCCAAACTTGATCCCGAGGTGCTGACCGCACTGCGGCTTGCCGCTTATCAGTTGCAACATCTCACCCGCGTTCCGGCGCACGCAGCCATCAACGACAGCGTGGAACTGATGAAGCGCGCGCACAAGCGATCAGCCGCTCCCTTTGGCAATGCCGTACTGCGGAAGATTGCGGCCGCGAAGATCGAGCAGCCATCGGAATCGCCTGACTGGACAGCGGCTTTGTTGTCTGCCGAATTTGCTCATCCGCAATGGCTGGTAGAGCGCTGGGTAGCCGAGTACGGCATCGAACGCGCCCATCTGATCTGCCGCCACGACCTGCAAATACCAAACGTGGCGATCCGCATCGAAGATCCGGCCGCTGAGAAGGAACTCGAGGCCGAAGGTGTCAAGCTGGATCGGGGAGCGTTGCTGGCCAGCGCCCGCATCGTCACCGGCGGAGACATTACGCGAACCCGCGCGTTCCAGGAAGGCCGCGTGTTCATCCTGGATGAAGCTTCTCAACTGGTAGCGGCGCTGGTTGGCACGGGTTCGCGGCTGCTGGACTGCTGTGCCGCTCCCGGCGGCAAGACGCAGGCATTGGCCGCGCGCAATCCGTCGGCGGAAATCATCGCTGCCGAGCTGCATCCGCATCGCGTTGAGCTGCTGCGCAAACGGGTTCACGCCGCCAACGTTCAGGTGATCCAGGCCGATGCGCTTACGCTTCCTATCGCTGGCGGATTCGATCGCGTGCTGGCGGACGTTCCCTGCTCGGGAACCGGAACGCTGGCACGCAATCCCGAGATCAAGTGGCGGCTGAAGCCCGACGACCTGGACGATCTTTATCGCCGACAAGTCGCCATTCTGCGCGCCGCATTGCGACAGCTTGCGCCCGGCGGTCGCGCGCTATATTCCACTTGCTCGCTGGAGCGCGAAGAGAACGAAGCCGTGATCGAGGAAGTGCTGCGCGACTCCAGCGAATTCGAGCAGCGCGACTGTCGCGAGGAGTTGGAGCGCCTGCGCTCGGCTGGTGAACTGGTGTGGAGCGATCTTGATTCGCTGCTCAGCGGCAAATTTCTGCGCACCATTCCCGGCATGCAGCCATGCGATGGATTTTTCGCCGCGATGGTGGAGAAGCGGGGGCTGGCGGTTGGGGACTAGGGATTGGGGACTAGGGACTAGGGCATCAACTTCGCAACGGTGGTCGCACCAGGCCGAAACGCCAACCCCTAGCCCCCAGACCCTAATCCCTAGCCCCACCAAAAACGAAAAGGCCGGCGCATGGCCGGCCCTGAATGAGGAGAAAGCGAAACTATTTTTTGGGTGCGATCGCGTCTTTGGCGGCCTTGGCCACGCGGAACTTCACCACGGTCTTAGCGGGAATTTTAATTGCCTCGCCCGTTTGCGGGTTGCGGCCCATGCGCGCCTTGCGGTTGGACTTCACCAGACGGCCCAGTCCCGGGATGATGAATACACCGTTCTTTTTGGTTTCTTTGATCGCTACTTCGGCCAGTCCCTCGAGAAACGCAGCCGCCTGTTTATTGTTGAGCTCGTTTTTCTCAGCCATGTGGCGGACGAGCTGGGTCTTGGTCATGCCAGTTGCCATTCGTAATCCTCCTTGAAGCGTGAGCAGTAGGAATGCTCGACTGCCGTATCGTATAACAACCATCTTCCCGTGCAAAGCATTTTCGCCATATTTTATGCGGGTTTTTCCACAGGGGCGCTCGAAAAGTCAACATCCATGCGGGTGCAGAAGCCTCCCGGCACACGGAAATGCCATAATGGGGAGACTTGCGCGGTAACTGGCCGGCCACCGAGGTGCTCTTCTGAGCTGTTCCATCTGCAACCTTCGCAAAGAAAAACGCTTCTGTCCGGCCCTCCACGAACGCATCTGCGCCCAGTGTTGCGGCGAGCAGCGCGAGGTGACGCTCGACTGCCCTGCCGAGTGCCCGTATCTGCAACAGGCGCGCCAGCACGAGAAGCCGCGGGAGCTGGGCAAGACCCCGCCGGCGGAAACCTTCCCGGCGATTGCGCTGCGGGAGGAATTTCTTTCCGAGCACGAGATGCTGATCGCGGGAATTCTGCAGACCCTGGGCCGGGTTACCCGAGCGGATCGCAGTCTCCACGACCGCGACTTGATTGGCGCGCTGGCGAACATGGCACAAAGCTATCAGACGCTGATCGCAAGCGGCCTGGTCTATCAGGAGGCCTTACCGAATCCCGTGCAGCAGGCCGTCATCAGCGTGCTGCAAGAGCTGTTCGAGGA
>JBEKCJ010000125.1:0-10651 GCA_050014935.1 Candidatus Korobacteraceae bacterium | reverse complement strand
GATCTTCCGCAGATCCATGGCCCGGATGGTGCCGAGCTCGACCGGCGTCTCATAAGTCTTATCGGTGCGTTGGTCGGTGATGGTCAAAGTATCCTTCGACATGACCGGTACCTCCTTGGAAAATGATCGTATGATTTCAACTGGGCCGAAGTCCGAACGAGTGTTCGAACGAGATCAATTTTAACCCCTCAATCTCCGGCAACCTAGCATTAACAGAGCAGAAGCGAGCTGGATCACATGCATCTGTGATGGCTGAACATGGGGTCGCCAAGCCTGACGCTCGATCGTTCCTGGTTATTTCTTGCCGGCTGGCGGATCGGAAGTGGAGCCGCCTGTTTCCGCGCCGGAAGCGGATTTGCTCTTGGAATCGTCCGATCCCTTGGAATCATTCGATTTGCCCTCGGACGACGAAGACGCCGCAGCCGAACCGTTGCCGCTCTTGCCACTGTCCTTTGCCGAGCCCTTGGCGTAATCGGTGACGTACCATCCCGAACCTTTGAACTGCACGGCAGGCGCCGAAATTAGTTGTTCCAATTCGCCTCCGCAATGGGGACAGATTGTCAACGGCGGATCGGAAAACTTCTGGATGCGCTCCATGAGGCTATGGCACTTCCGGCACTGATACTCGTAAAGAGGCAAAGCGGACACCCCACAATCGTTCTAAGTTATTGATTCTATGTTTCGCGATCGGTTGCGGTCAATGTTGGACCGCTGCTCGCGCTCCGCCTTTCGCGGTTCGCCAACCGGTGTACATACCTGGATTCGAGGTGTAATCCCGACTGGAGCGAAGCGGAACGGAGGGACCTGCTGTTCGAGTTCTTGCCAGCTGCGCCGTTTCCGTTGACACTTACTTCTGTGAAAGCCATCGCTATTATTCCGGCACGGCTTGCCTCAACTCGCCTGCCGCGCAAGGTGCTACGTGAGATTGCCGGGCGTCCCATGCTCGCCTACGTGTATGAAGCGGCGCGCGCCTGCTCCCGCTTGCAGGAAGTCATCGTTGCTACCGACTCCGACGAGATCGCCGCCGTTTGCGATCGGAACGGCTGGGCCTGCCGCATGACTTCTGCCGAGCATCGCAGCGGCACCGATCGCGTCCATGAGGTCGCGCAGACGGTCGAGGCTGATGTGTACGTCAATGTTCAGGGCGATGAGCCGCTGGCGCGACGTGAACATCTGGATATGCTGCTTGAACTGATGGAGTGTGACGGTGTAGAAGTTGGCACACTCAAGACGCGGTGCTCGCCTGGAGATGTAAACAATCCCAACGCGGTGAAAGTTGTCACTGCACTCGATGGGAAGGCGCTCTATTTCTCTCGCGCGACGATTCCCTTCGACCGGGATGGTGCTGGAGCTGCACCCTACAAGCACCTGGGCTTCTATGCCTATCGCAAGGCGGCGCTGGATTCCTTCTGCAACTGGCCGGAGTCAGAATTGGAGCGCACGGAGCGGCTGGAACAGCTGCGGTTCCTCGACAACGGCATTGCGATCCATGTGGCCGAAACACCCTACGATACGGTGGGAGTGGATACCGAAGAGGATCTGCACAGGGTGGAAGCAATTCTGCAGAGAAGCCATAGTGGATCAAATGCGATGGAATGAACAAGCCGAGCCCACTGCAAACGACGAACCGTAGCCCTCGGTCCGTCTCGCGAAGCTCGAGATGAATCGGTGAACGTGGTCGCCAGCGTCTTACGCCGTCTGTTCCTGCGGTTGCTTACTTGCCCACGCCTCCGCCGCCGCAACCCGCTTGCCGATTGAAGGGTGCGAGTGGAAGAGCAACTCAATGAACTTGTTGGGCTCGCGCTCGGCTAGATTCTGATCGGCCAGCTTCTGCATGGAGCTGATGAACGGCGCGATCGCGGGCGTATTTTCCCACGCGTATCGGTCAGCCTGGCGCTCATGGTGACGCGAGATCGCATTCAAGGCCGGCATCAGAACGAAGCCCAGGACGGTTGCGACCAGGACAATCAGCGGCAGGTTAGCGAAATCGTAGAGTCGCGGATCCAGCACCGGGAACCAGTTTTTCGCAATCACAAAGCGCAGCACCAGGTTGATCAGCCAGAAGCCGAAGAAGGTGATAGCAACTTGGGTGAAGATGGCCTTCAGGATGTGCTTGTGCACATGGTGGCCGAGTTCGTGCGCGAGAATGGCTTCGATCTCGTCGTCGCTGTAGTTTTGCAGCAGCGTGTCGGAGAGGATGATGCGCCGCGTTGATCCCATGCCGGTGAGCGCGGCGTTCGCCTTGTTCGACTTCTCCGACAACTTCCACTCGTAGACGCCACGGACGCGCGTGCCGGCGCGTTCGCCCAGCCTGGTCAGCCGCTCGCGCAGGCTTTCATTGGCCAGCGGCTCGAACTTGTAGAAGATGGGCATCAGGATGACGGGCGCGAGCTGTGCCATCAGCAGAAACAGTCCTACAAAGACGGCCCACGCGATGATCCACCAGCGCTGCGGCGCGAGGCGAATGATGCCGTATACCAGCTCGACCATGATGGTGCCCAGCACCAGAGAGACCAGCCAGCCTTTGCATTCGTCCCAAAGCCAGCCGCGCAGCTTCTGGTTGGAGAGGTGATACTGGTGCTCCAGCCGGAAGCCAATGAAGTCGAAAGGCGCGTTCAGCACTTTGGCGATCACGGAAAACATGAGCACGTAGAGAAATACGGCGAGAAAATAGTGCTGCTTCGAGCCCATGAGGGACCAGTCGCGCAGCCTGCCGGTCCAGCCGGTCACCAGCAACACGACCAGCAGCGCGAGGCCGATGACCGTATCGGCCATACTTAGCCAGCGCTGGACGCGGTTATAGCGGCGTACCTCCGGCGAGTCCGCCGGTTGCGAATTTGCTGTTGTGGTCATTAATTGAACGAGCGAACGGCGTAACACCGTTCGCTGCGTGCTTCCAGTATAAAACAGAGGGCGCATTGCAGGCGACTGCCGAGCCGGTTGCATCGGACGTTAGGTCTTTCAGCGCGAGACCGTTATTGCCCGCGGCGTGAGATCTCTCGCACCTCGTTCCTGTGCGACAATCGGCATTCAGCGTTCGTAAGATATAAAGACATCCGGGAGGACGCACATGCGCGAAGCGATTGCAACCAACGACGGCCCGAAGGCCATTGGGCCATACTCACAGGCCATCAAGGCCAACGGATTGGTTTTTGTGTCGGGACAGATTCCATTCGATCCGGCAACGCAGCAACTCATTGAGGGTGATATCGCTGCGCAAACCGAACGCGTGCTGCAAAACCTGAGTGGCATTCTGAAGGCCGCAGGCAGCTCTCTCGACCGCGTGGTGAAGGCCGGCGTCTTCCTGAAGAACATGTCTGATTTTGCCGCGATGAACGAAGTCTATGGCCGCTACTTCACGCAAAACCCGCCAGCGCGTTCGACCGTGGAAGTGGCGCGACTCCCCAAAGATGTACTGGTCGAGATTGACGTTATTGCTGTGGAGTAACTCATCGCCGGCTGTTGATTTATGCGTGTTAAACTTGTCCCTTTGCCCGCCGTTCCTTGATCAGACCGGGCGATACCCGCCCAACCAAACGGCGGGTGCCCGGTTCTGTCATTCCGAGCGGAGCGAAGCGGAGTCGAGAGAGCCGCTTCCTCCTACTTCTTTGGCAGGGCGGGAGATAAAGAGCCATCCTCATGTCGAATACTATGCTTGCTGTCGTAAAGGCGGAGCCCGCGCCGGGCACCGAGATCCGCGAAGTCCCCAAACCGCAATTTGGACCAACCGATGTTTTAGTCAAAGTCGAAGTGGCTTCCATCTGCGGCACTGACCTGCACATTTACCAGTGGGACCAATGGGCCCAGCGCCGCATTCATCCGCCGCTGATTCCCGGCCACGAGTTCTGCGGCACGGTGGAGGCCGTGGGCGCCGAAGTTACCAGCGTGAAGGAAGGTGACTTTGTTTCCGCTGAAATGCACGTGGCCTGCGGAAAGTGCCTGCAATGCCGCATCGGCGAAGCGCACATCTGCCAGAACGTGAAGATCATCGGGGTCGACGCCGATGGCGCCTTCGCCGAATACGTCGTCATTCCCGAGTCGAATATCTGGAAGCTCGATGCCTCCATTCCGCGGGAGTACGCCTCCATCCTCGACCCGCTGGGCAACGCCGTGCACACGGTGCTGGCTGGCGACATCGCCGCTAAGAGTGTCGCGATCACGGGCTGCGGGCCGATTGGACTGTTCTCCATTGCGGTGGCGCGCGCCTGCGGAGCGACGCAGATTTTTGCGCTCGAAGTGAACGAGCATCGCCGCAAGATCGCGAGTCAGATGGGTCCGGATTTCGTGCTCGATCCGACCAAGGACGATGTCTACCAGATCGTGATGGACAACACCGGCGGCACCGGCGTCGATGTGGTATTGGAGATGGCCGGACGGACGGAAGCCATCCGAACAGGCTTCAAAATCCTGCGCCTCGGCGGCCGCATGTCACTTCTCGGAATCCCCTCCCGACCAGTCGAACTCAATCTCGCCGAAGAAGTTATCTTCAAAGGCGCGACGGTGCAGGGCATCAACGGCCGCCGCATGTATCAGACGTGGTATCAGATGACCGCGCTGCTCAAGGCGGGAAAGCTGGATCTGCATCCGGTCATCACCAATCGCATTGCGATGAAGGATTTCGCGTCGGGCATGGAACTGCTGAAGACCGGCGAGGCCAGCAAGATTCTGGTGTATCCGAATGGGACGCGATAACCTCGAACATGGCTTAGTTGCGCGAAGTTCCGACTACTGCGGTTTCGTCATCCGGCGATGAGGATTTGCCGCAGACGACAGGTAGTGCTGATCGAGTGCCTGGCGAACCAAAGTTTTGATTACCGCCTGCCGGCTGATGTTCAATTCCTCCGCTCTTCTGTCCAGTTCTTCAAGCATGGGCGCCGTGAAGTCCACGTTGACCCTCTGAATTGGGGCCATCATTCGGCCTCGGTTGGTAAAAAAACTCGACACGTCCTTACCCTGCTCCGCCAGTCGGGCGATAGCTTCGGCGGATACCAGCTTTCGTTGTCTAAGAGTGTTCTTCATAAAGTTGTTTCTCCTGCCTCGTTGCATTCCACAGGGTAACGAGGTGGTAGTACTCTCCCTGTGCATCCTCGCGCACTTCAAAGATGACGGTGTAAAGCCGGTCTCCAACCCACCCAATGGCACGGTGCTGCTCAGGCCAGTCCGAACGCTGATCCAGGTAATATGGGTGAGAGAATACCTCCCGCGCCTCTTCGAAGCCAACTCCACGCCTGAGACTTTGCCTCAACCGCACGCTCTTCCGCTCGTCGAAATGAAATCGCATTGAGGTATAACAGTTATACCACATTCTTTTGGGGCTCTCAGGGCCGCCTTTCACGCAGGCGGATACTTTCCTTAGGCCAAAGGGCGATAGAATGTTCAGTCGCGCTCGGAGATATTCATGGCTACTGCAACTCGCACCAATCCGCTCTCGTTCCTTACCGATCAACTGAACGAACTGAAACAGAAGGGCACCTACTTCAAGCTGCGCGTGCTCGACGATGAGCAGGCGGCGGTCTGCACCTTCGACGGCAAGAAAGTCATCAACCTTGCCTCCAACAATTATCTCGGGCTGACGACACATCCCAAGCTGCGTGAAGCTGCGCTGGAAGCCACAAAGAAGTACGGCGTGGGATCGGGCGCGGTACGCACCATCGCGGGCACCATGAAGATTCACATGGAGCTGGAGGAAAAGATTGCGCGCTTCAAGAATGTCGAGGCCTGCGTGGTCTTCCAGTCGGGCTTCACGGCGAATGCAGGAACGGTTTCGGCGATTCTCGGCAAAGAAGACTTCATCGTCTCCGACGAGCTGAACCACGCCAGCATCATTGACGGCGCACGGCTGTCGCGCGCGAAGATCAAGGTCTTCCGCCATAAGGACGCCGCCCACGCCGAGGAGCTGCTGAACGAGATCAAGGACGAGCCGGGGCACAAGGTGGTCATCACCGACGGCGTCTTCTCCATGGACGGCGACATTGGGGCGCTGCCGCAACTTACGGCGCTGGCGGAAAAGTATGGCGCGATCATGATGGTCGACGACGCGCACGCGTCCGGCGTGCTGGGCCGCAATGGCCGCGGAACCGTCGATCACTTCAAGCTGCACGGCCGCGTCGACATTCAGGTCGGCACGCTGTCGAAGGCAATCGGTGCGCTCGGCGGCTACGTCTGCGGCACCCGCGATCTCATCGAGTTTCTGTACCATCGCGGGCGGCCGTTTCTCTTCTCCACTTCGCATCCGCCGTCCGTCGCGGCCACGTGCATCGCGGCCTTCGATGTGCTGGAGCAGGAGCCCGAGCGCATCGACAAGCTATGGGAGAACACGCGCTATTGGAAGCAGGAGCTGGGAGCGCTGGGGTTCAACATCGGCGGAGTGAACACGCCGGCCAGCGAGACGCCGATCACGCCGATCATCGTGGGCGATGGCCGGCTGACCATGGACTTCTCGCGCGAGCTGTTCAAGGAAGGCGTGATGGGAACCGGCATCGCGTTTCCGACGGTGCCGGAAGGGAAGGCGCGCATCCGGACGATCGTGACCGCGACGCATACAAAAGGAGAGCTCGATCAGGCGCTGGAGACGCTGAAGCGCGTAGGGAAGAGGATGGGAATACTGCCGTAGGGTTTGAAGAGGCGCACCTTCATGTGCGCCGTAGATGTCCGCCGCATTCGGCTTTAGCCGCTGAGGGATATCTCCTGTCACACGTCGCTGCATCTCCGGTCGTTCTTGGAGTCGAGTCCCCTCGGGGGCTGAAGCCCAGCCGTAGGGCAGATTCATACGGCGCTGCTGAAGCTGCGCCCCTTCAAGGCGAAGGTAGCGGCAGCCTGCTTTTCTGCTGGGACTGGTGGGTGTTGGTTCCGGTCGCTCTGCTTGGCTCAGTACTGGCTGTTCCGTATTTTCTGACACATGATTTTGGACGGATTGGAATCGCCCTCCAGCGCGGCTTCGCGCTCGTCTGCCATCAGCGGCCAGAACGTAGCTTCTGGATTTTTGGAGGGCCAATCGCGGTTTGTGCCAGATGCCTGGGGATTTATCTAGGAGCAGCGATTGGGCTGCTGATAAAGACGTCGCGTTCCATCGCGCTGCGCCTATTGATCGCGGCGGCGTTGATCAATGCGCTCGACGCGGCGACGGAGTTGGCCGGATTGCACGGTAATTGGCTGGGAGTGCGATTCGGGCTGGGGGTGATGTTGGGAGCGGCAGCGGCGCTATTAATCTCGTCGTCGATGCCGGATGTGACGCCGGCTGGAACCGGCTCGGGTATCCACGAAACCAGCCGACCCAGGACTTCCGTCCTGGGCTAATTTTGTTTCGCCCTTCGGGCTGTGGGCCTGCTGATTTGTGCAGGGTTGCTGCGCATGAGTCCGTCAAAGATTCGGCAGCAGTGTCGCCGGCCGAAGCCGGCTCACCATCAAAGTTGCTTGCTTGACGCTGGCCTGAAGGCCAGCTCTACCGGTCAGCGCCAGTGCGATCTACCCGCTCAACACGCGGACCTGAATCCAGCTCTGCCCCTCAGCGCGTCGCCCGACGGCCACCTTTGCCAGAACTCAACCCTCATAAACTACTTTTCCGCCCACAATCGTCACTACCGCCCGTCCCGTGAAGTTCCATCCGTCGAAAGGCGTGTTTCTGGATTTCGAGAACGACTGCGAGGCGTCGAAAGCCCACTTCTTCTTGGGATCGAAGATGGTGAGGTCGGCGTGCGCGCCTTTGGCGAGGGTGCCGCGTCCGGTCAGGCTAAAGATTTTCGCGGGATTGGACGCGAGCAATTCAACGATGCGCCACAGCGGCAGCTTGAAATGATGATGCAGCACGGTCAGGGCGATGGGCAGCGCCGTCTCCAGGCCGGTGATGCCGAAGGACGCGCGTTCGAACTCGACCTGCTTTTCGTGGAAGGCGTGGGGCGCGTGGTCGGTGGCAATGGCGTCGATGGTGCCGTCGAGTATGCCTGCGATCAGGGCGTCGCGGTCGGCTGTCGAGCGCAGCGGCGGATTCATCTTGTAGTGAGTGTCGAATTCGCCGACGTTCTCGTCGATCAGGGTGAGGTGGTGGGGCGTGACTTCGGCGGTCACGCGCAGTTTCGCCTTTTTGGCACGACGCACGGCTTCCAGCGCCTCGCGGGTAGAGAGATGGGCGACATGCACGCGGCCCTTGGTCTCGCGAGCCAGGGCGATGTCGCGCTCCACCACGCTGTATTCCGCGGAGTTCGGCATGCCGTGTACGCCCAGGCGGAACGAAGTTGCGCCATAATTCATGGAACAGCCAACAGTCACGCGAGTGTCTTCCGCGTGCTGCACGACTGGCATGTTGAGGCGGGCAGCGCGCCGCAGCGCATTACGCATCACTTTGTCGTCGAGGATCGGCTTGCCATCGTCGCTGACGGCGACAGCGCCGGCTTTCTTCAGAGCGGCGAAGTTCGTGAGCTTTTCACCCGCACTTCCGACGGTCGCCGCGGCAATCGGAAACACGTTTACCAACGCGCCTCGCTCAGGCGACAGCATCCAGCGCGTGATCTCGACTGAGTCATTCACCGGATGGGTGTTGGGCATCACGCAGACCGAGGTAAATCCGCCGGCGGCGGCCGCGGCCGTGCCAGTTACCTTCGTTTCCTTGTGCGAGTGTCCCGGCTCACGCAGGTGGACGTGCATGTCGATAAGTCCCGGCGCAACGATGGCGCCGCGCACGTTCAGGGTTTGCTCGGCCTGACCGCACAACTGGCCTGGAGCGGCCACGGCTGCGACGCGGCCATCGCGCAGCAGCACATCCATCTCGTCATCGATGCCGCTGGCCGGATCGATCACGCGCCCGCGTTGTATCAGCAGAGATTCCATTATTAGTTTTTCGCTCCCAGTACCATGGCCAGAATTGCCATGCGGGTCTTCACGCCGTTGCGCACCTGTTCGTGAATGCAGGACTGGGGGCCGTCAGCAACTTCGCTGGCCAGCTCCATACCGCGGATGACCGGACCGGGGTGCATCAAGATAGCGTCCGGCTTGGCCAGCATCATGCGCTGCGGCGTCACCTGGTAGTGTGCGACATAATCCTCGACGCTGTGATCCCTCCCCGCGAGGCGCTCTTTCTGGACGCGCAGTGCCATTACCACGTCGGCACCTTGCAGAGCGGCATTCAGATCGTGGCTGACCGATACTCCCGGCGCCAGTGTGGCTGCGACCTCGGGTACAAAGTCGCGCGGGCCGCAGAGGATGACCTCAGCGCCGAAACGCGAGAGCAGTTCCGCATTGGAGCGCGCCACGCGACTGTGATAAATGTCGCCCACGATGACCACGCGCAATCCCCGTAGCTGCTTCTTGTGATTCAGAATGGTGAGCGCGTCCAGCAAGGCCTGGGAGGGATGCTGGTGCATCCCGTCACCGGCGTTCACGATGGGCACCGACATGTAGCGCGCGAGCAAGTGGGCGGAGCCGCTGTTGGGATGCCGCATCACGATCACGTCAGCCCCAATGGACTGCACGGTCCAGCCGGTGTCGATGAGCGACTCGCCCTTTTCGATGCTGGAGGAGGTGGTGGTAACCAGGGTCGTCATGGCGCCCAGAGCTTTGGCGGCGAAATCAAAAGAGGCGCGGGTGCGGGTGGACGCCTCGTAGAACAGCAGCACCATGCGCCGGGCCAACGCCAGAATGGCTTCAATCTGCTCGGTCGTAAGCTGGTCGATGCTTAGCAGTGAACCCAGAGATGGCTTCATTTTCCTTGCGGCACCTGCTCCATCAGCAGCACCTTTTCGGCGTCGTCGCTCTCCTGCAGTTTGACTTCGATGAACTCGTTAGGGGTGGTCTGGATCTTGCGGCCGACAAAGCTGGCCTCGATGGGCAACTCGCGATGGCCGCGATCGATGAGCACGCAGAGCTGAATGCGGCGAGGACGGCCGTGATCGAACAGGGCGTCGAGGGCGGCACGCGCGGTGCGGCCGGTATAGAGAACGTCGTCCACCAGTACGATGTCCTTGTCCCGGATGTCGAACTCCATGGTGCTCTTTTTCACTTCCGGACGATGACCCACGGTGGAAAGGTCGTCACGATAGAGGGTGATGTCGAGCGTGCCCACCGGCACGGGCGTCTTTTCGATACGGCCCAGGATCTTTGCCAGCCGGTGGGCCAGCGGCACGCCGCGCCGCATGATCCCAACCAGCCCGAGGTTGGCGGTACCGTTGTTCTTCTCGACAATCTCGTGCGCCAGACGAACGAGGGTTCGCTCAATTTCCGAGCCGGAAAGGATTTGCGATTTCTCCCGGAGTTTCGAGGAGTCAGTGGAGGCCTTCGTCATGCCGCTCGAATCATACGCAAAGCGGGAGGCGCGGAGCAACTACGAGCAGCATAACTCGGGAAGCCGGCGCTCATGTCGTCACCGCGTCCCGTCATTTTCAAATCTTGTGACACGAGAATCAGATTGCTGCCCGATCCCCAACGTCGAGATACCTGCCGATAAATCACCATTCCTCGACTCATCCCATCGTTGCGAAATTGCTTGCGCTAAGCCTGATCGCAACAGTTAGGTTGGGGATTGGCTACTTCCGAGTGCAGAACACCCACGCTATGCACCTCACGGCTTGGTTTCTTGCAACAGGACTACATCCGACACATAGCGACCGCGCAATACAGCTAGATTCTTTCCATCTGGCGACAAGTCGACAAACCAGATTTG
>JBEKCJ010000124.1:0-19857 GCA_050014935.1 Candidatus Korobacteraceae bacterium | reverse complement strand
CGCCCGCACTTCGTCACGCCCGTTCGTGGGCCTCGCCCAGTTCCACCCGCAAGTTCATTTTCCTTCGGCCGCGGTAGATGGTGACGGTAACCGTGTCGCCGGAGCGATGCTTGTTCATCACATTCGCCAGGTCCTGCTGGTCGCCAATCGTATCCGCGTCGATGGCCACGATGAGGTCGCCACCAATCATGATCGCCGTTGCTCCGAGGTAGGCGCGCTCGTTGCCACCTTTCAGTCCGGCACGATCAGCCGCCCCGCCGGGGACCACCCGCACAATCAACACGCCGTAATCCGCTGGCAGGCCCATCTCCTGCGCCATCTCCGGCCCAATCGGCAGGGAAACGATGCCCAGCGAAGGACGCCGCACCGTGCCCAGCGTGATCAGATCGCTCAGCACCGCCTTGGCGGTATTGATCGGGATCGCGAATCCAATGCCCGCACTCTGATTCGAGCCGCCCGTCGCGATCATGCTGTTGATCCCGATCACTTCGCCGTGCCCATTCAACAGCGGCCCGCCGGAATTGCCGGGATTGATCGCCGCATCGGTCTGGATGGCTTCGTCGATCAGCGCGCCTTGTGGCGTCCGGATGGGCCGCAGCGAGCTGATAATCCCGCGCGTCATCGTCCCCGACAGTCCAAAGGGATTGCCGATGGCAAACACCTTCTGGCCAACCTGTAAGTTCTTGGACTCGCCCAGCACCACGGGCACCAGCTCCGGCGCCTTGATCTGGACTACGGCAAGATCGTGCCCGCGATCGCGCCCAATGACGGTCGCCTTATAACTTTTCTTGTTGTGCAGGGTGACATCGACCTGGTTGGCATCTCCCACAACGTGGTAGTTCGTCAGGATGTGACCATCCTTGTCGATGATGAACCCCGAGCCTTGGCCCTCCTCCGGCACCGGTCCGAAGAACAGGTCGTAGGCGACCGTCCGGGTGGTGATGTTGACCACCGACGGAATCACCCGGCGATAGACCTCGATGTTGTTCTGCTCCTCGGGATCAAGCTTCTCCGGCCCCGCGGCTTCGCTGATCTCGATGTGCGTCGGCCGGGAAATCATCTCGGCGACCGGGTTCGTGCCCGCGTGGTGGGTAGTTAGCCAGTAAAACGCGCTGGCCAGAATCACACCCAGGATGAACGGTCGTACAAATCTCATGCCTTTATGATGGTCCGATCAATTGAGAGTTGCTGGTCGAGGAAATAGACGTCTCCACGATTAAAGTGTAACGAAACCGAAGAGCTTCGCGCATCTCGCCGCGCCGCGGACGTTGCGCTTCAACCGCCGGCGAGGATTTGCAGTTTGTTCCAGACCTCTTCCACCTGGCGCTCTGTCTCCTCGACCGCGCCGGAGTTTTCGATCACGTAGTCGGCGTGTCGCACCTTTTCCTCATCGGGTAGCTGCGCGGCGCTCCGCCGTTGTACCTCACTGAGCGCGCTGGCCAGTGGGATCCCGGTGCGCTGCGCGTAGCGCTCGACTCGGTGCTCGAAGTCGCACGTCACGACGACGATCTTGTCGAAATCCTTGGCAGCTCCCGCCTCGAGGATCAGCGCCGCTTCCACCACGGCGGTCCCATGCGGATCCTCGCGCGCGACCTCGGCCATCCACTCGTTCTGGGCCTTGATCACGGCGGGATGCACGATGGCATTCAACTCGCCGATGCGGCCGGGAAAAGCGATTTCGGCCAGTTTGGCGCGATTGATGGTTCCATCTGCATTCAGAATTTCCCGGCCAAAACTGCGCATCACTTCGTCATACACTGCGGCTCCTGGCGCATATAGCTGGTGCGCCAGCACGTCGGCTTGCAGCAGATGGGCGCCGCGCCTCGCCAGCATCTCGCCGACCGTCGACTTGCCGCACGCGATCCCGCCGGTCAGCCCTACGCGGAGCACGATTCACCACACGTGAATAAAGACTTGCGCGACAACCGAACCCCCTGGATTCCCCGCAGTATACAAGCCAGCCCGGGCCGGATATCAGTGCGCAACTTCGGATGGACGCATTTCCGGCTCTCCGGGCATCGTCATGGGATAGTCCAGCACGCGCACCCCGAGGTCATCGGTGGACTCGGTCGAATTGGAGAGCACGACGACTCCGGCTTTCCGCCGCGGCTCGAAGCCGGCATAAGCGTGGTAGCCATTGGTGCCGCCGTTGTGACACACAACCCCGTTGGCAATGTGCCAGCCCACGGCAATCTGGACGCCGGGCGACACCGGCCTGCGCACGCTTAACATCTTCTTCATCGCCGGCCGCAGCGGGCCCTGGATCAGTCCCATATTGGCAGCCAGAAAGATCAGCATGTCGTCCACATTCGAGCGAATCGAGCCAGCCCCCTTCATTGCCGAGACCTCGATGCTGGGAGCCTTAATTCCGCTCCCGTAGCCGGAAATAAGATTGGCTTGCATCTCCGGGGTCAACCGCATGGCCGTATGGTTCATCCCCAACGGCTCCGTAATCCGGTCGTGCAGGAGCGTTTCGTAATCAGTGCCCGCTCGCACCGCCAGCAACTGGCCAAGCAGGCCAGCGCCAAAGTTGGAGTAGTCATACTTCGCTCCGGGATCGCGTGTCAGCGTGTAATTCGAGAGGAAGTCATACATCTGTTCGACGCTATATTCCCGGTTGTAATTGTCAGGCATCCGCGGCAGTCCCGAGTAGTGCGTCGCCAGGTCCAGCAGCGTAATCTGCTTGCCGTTGCGCGTCGGCACGTGCACGGTCGCGGGCAGGTACTTAGAGATGGGGTCGTTGAGTTTTACTTCTCCGCGCAGTGCCATGTCGCTCAGCAGCAAAGCGGTGAATACCTTGGTGATGGAGCCAATCTCGAAGATGGTTTCGCCGTCCGGCGCGCGACCATCGGCGCTGTCGAACTTGCCGTAGCTGATGACCTCCTGGCCATGCTTCGTGATCACGCCGACCACAATGGCGCCAGCCTTGTGCTGCACGTCGACAAACTGCACCAGCATGTCGCGAATTTCTTTGGGCGTCGCCAGCCGAGTTGGCGCTGTCTGCGCCCCTAGCGCCACGCAACAAAAACAAACGAGAACAGCTGATATTCTCCGGCCAGCCGGAGGAAACTTAGGCAGCATAGCTTGACCAGCCTACTCCATCCCCAGCCACCCTGGGCAGGGATACGTCGGCGAGACTCGCATCCCCTCAATCCGTTACTATATCTAAGCTGTGTCCCTGCTGATCTCCAGCCGGCCTGCTTCCGGCGCAAAAGGAAAGTTCTGGAATGAAACGTTCTCTCATGCAGTTCACCTCGGCCGTGCTTCTGTTGCTGGCCGGTACTTTGGCATGGTCGGCCGACACCTCTATGCTGAAGCCCCCCAAGGGATCGAAGGTTGCCATTGTCGTCTTTGAGGACCTCGAGTGCCCCCAGTGCGCCAAGGCCGCGCCGCTCTTACACGAAGCGTCCAAGAAGTACAACATCCCGCTGGTGCAGCATGATTTCCCTCTGCCCCAGCATCCCTGGTCCTTCGACGCCGCGGTGAATGCCTGCTATTTCGATACCCTGTCGGCGAAGTTGGGCGACGAGTATCGCCTCTTCATCTTCCAGCAGCAGAACTTCATCACCAAGCAGAGTCTGCGCGGCATCACGGAAAAGTGGGCCGAGGACCACAAGGTCGTGCTGCCCTTCGTGGTCGATCCTTCTGGCACTTTGACGGCCAAGGTCACTGCTGACCGCGATCTCGGCAGGCGCATTCCGCTCGATCACACGCCCACCATTTATATCGTCAACGACTCCGGGCACGGTCCCGCGGTCACCGAGGTTACTGACCTGACTCAGCTCTATCAGAAGCTCGACGAGGTGATGAAGGAAGCCGGTACCGCTACGCAAGCGCACAAGTCCGGGAGCCCCCACTAAGGTAGGGCCAAGCGGGCTGCGGGAAACGTCGCGGCACGCTCCCGTTCGGGCAGTGCGGCGCTTCATGGCTGCGTCAGGCGTTAACCATTCAAGGAGCCTTCAGGCTCGAGGGTACATATCCGGAAATCGTAAAACCCCGCTCTTCTAGCGGGTCCGAACGAAGTACCTCGGCGGCTATAAAGCCGAATCGTCTTGACTGGCGTTAACCCGGGTTTTCAGTAGCCGGCCAGCTTGCCCACTTTCGGGCGCCATTCTTAGGATGTTACGCAACTTCCCGCTAGTCGTTGGGTTGCTATCACCGGGTACGACTATGCCGGATACTACACCTGATACGATCACCGTGGAATCAATGCCTTCCGTGTCCTCGCACGATCGCATCCTGCGCTCGGCAAAGCGTTTGTTCGCCCGCAACGGATACGAGAATACCAGCACTGTGGCTATTGCCCGCGAGGCCGGTACCAGCGAATCGCAACTGATGAAGCACTTCGGCAGCAAGCAAGGGTTGCTGCTGGCCATCTTCGATCGCGGCTGGGCCGGCATCATGGAACGCGTCCAAGCGTCGCATCGCCCAGCTTCGCCCACTGACCGGCTCATGAGCATGTTGCAAGCCATGATTATCGAAGTGGATAACGATCCTGACCTGAAGCAGTTGATGGCCCTGGAGGCCCGCCGCGTCCGCAAAGACAATCGCGATGTGCTGCTGAGCCGCGGCTACCAGCAGTTCTCCGAGTTGGTCCACGGCCTGCTCGGCGAAATGCGCGATCACGGCCACCTTCACCCGGATGTCAATCTGGACGCCGTACGCGCCGCCATCCTGGGTATGACCGAGGGACTGCTGCGCGACCAGGTTGTAGCGGAGCGCTCGGAATGCCGCGCCGACTATACCGGCGACGACATCCGCAAGCTACTGGAAATCATGCTTCCGGCGCTCAGCAACCACGCTATGCCCCCGCTGAAAGCTGTCAGCCGGTAGAAGAGACGCGGAGCTCGCCGAAGGGTGGCCGTCACCAGTCCATAAAGTTGTGATCACGTCCTTAGAGTTGTCATCACGAGGAGGGCTTTAGCCCGACGAGGGATCTGCTTGGTTTTTCACCAGGCAGTTTCGCCGGCGGGAGCGCCACTGCGGTGTCCATCCTCCGTGGTCGAGTGATAAACTGGTCCTGACCTCGAAACCTCGCCGGTCCGTACGGATCGGGTTGCTTACTCAGTCGGGACGTGGCTCAGCCTGGTAGAGCACTCGCTTGGGGTGCGAGGGGTCGCCAGTTCAAATCTGGCCGTCCCGACCAATCTTTTTCGCAATTCATAAAGATCGAGCGCATCGACCGGGCTTAACCTCAGCCTGATCGACGCCTTTTTGCTCGCGCGACAGTCGTGACTTGTTCGTCAAACAGTCTTGAATCCTGCCGGCGAATGGCTTCCAGCAGAGACAGGACAATCAATTCGCGCGAGGTCGTCGAACCGGCAAGCAGTCTCCCAATAAGGTCTTGCGCCATGTGCTTTTCCAGTTGCTGACGGCTCAGGCGGGCCGAATAGAGGAACTTGCCAGCGGCCTGCTTGCGGTTCAAAATCCCCTTCTGGTAGAGGCGGTCGAGGGTTGTCATTATGGTTGTGTAGGCCCGCTTGCGCGACATTTTCCTCAAAACGTCCCGCACACTACACTCATTCGACTCCCAAATAACGTCCAGAGTCTGACGTTCGAGCCGCCCCAGAACCATTCCGCGCGATACGGTCGGCATGATGGCTTCCTTTCGAACAAGCAGGCGCCCAGGAAAGATCCTTGGCTTTATCGTTAAGCAGAAACTTATCGGCGCGCACTCCGGCAAGCATCTGCCACAGTGAAATGCCCGACGCAAGAGTCAGCAACAATAATTCTGTCTTTTTCGAGGAGCGAGACCCAGGTTAATTTGAGGCTTCTTACAGCGAACGCCGTCAACTCTTATGGGTCCGAAAAATACGTTCCCGGCCACAGGAAATGCGGGTCAACGTAAGTACCACCAGTCAACCGCATGGCCGTATGCAACTAGTCTACCGTCAGTGCGTACGAAGTCAACAATAAATGGTGACACCTCCGCTGCAACTTCGAAATTGGAACGAAGGGTCCAAGATCGAGCGTGGCATCCAGATATCTGTGCCTCACCAGTCGAACATGTAGGGCAGCGCCGACGCGACGATCATCGCCACGACGATGAGTCCTCCGCCGAGCACCTGTTGCCCTGTCATCGGCTCCTTCAGCCAGAAGACGCTGAGAATTGCCGCCGTGACCGGCTCAATGCAGAAAAGCACAGCGGCCTCGGCCGGGCCAAGCCGCGTCTGGGCCAGCGCCTGTCCCCAGAACGCGAAGACCGTGGAGAACAGTGCCAGGTAAATAGCCGGCCCGAACACTGACGGCTGCCTGAGCGTCTGCGCCAGATTTTGAAAGCCATACGGCGCAGGCAAGCACGCGCACAGTGCCACCGACACCACTCCGCAAACGGCGACTTGCGATCCCGCCAGCAGCCAGGCGTCGGAGCGCCGGGTAAACACTCCCATCATCACGATGTGGACCGCGCACAGCATGGCGCACAGCAAAGTCTCCAGGTCTCCGCGATTCATCTGCGCAATAAAACTCCAGACCCCGTGGTGGTCTCCCCACCCGCCGGCCGGATGCACCAGCAGGTAAAGGCCGTAGCTGGCGATAATCGCTCCCAGGGCGGAGGCGAGCTTCACGTGCTGGCCTACAACGATGGCGATGAATGGCGTGAACAGCACGTAAAGCCCGGTGATAAAGCCGGATTTGGCTGTGGTGGTGAAGCGCATCCCGTCGGTCTGCGACCAGAAGATGCCGGCCAAAACCAGTCCCAGCCATACCCCATCCAGGACGCCGCGCCGGACGATGGGAATGCGCCTGGCCCAAATAATGACCGTCATCAGCAGGCCGGCCAGTACAAAGCGCGCGCTCATCAATCCGCCAACGGAGATGCCGCCGTCCAGCGCAAAGCGCGTCATGGGAAAACCGAGCCCCCAGATGACAGCCGTGGATGCGATCAGCAGGACCGCAGTAGGGTGGGAGATGGCGGCCGAGTGAGAGGAGTCGTGGTGCATGGCGCTACCGGCTCGACGGAACTTTTCATCCTATCGCGAGAGGGACTTTCATTTACGATCTTTCGTTAAGAGCCAGAAGGATGGTACTCGGCGAAATATCATTTTGAACATAACTTGTTTTTGTGTTCTCATGGTGACCTTGTTCGCGACCCGCGACGATGTATGGACCTGGGCCGGGGAGATAACGATGAGCGAAGGAAAATACCAGGGCTTGTGGGCTGCCGCGCCCACTCGGCGGCAAGTGATCGTTGGCGCTGCCGTCGCATTGGGTGGAGTCGCCCTGGGTTCAGTTTCTGGCTGGGCTGACGACGACTTAGGTATTTCCCACGCCTGCGCGGCAATTCATCAGGAGGTCGTCTTCAAGGCCAGCCCGAAGCGCGTTTATGAAGCACTGGTCGACGCCAAACAGTTCAGTAAAGTGATCGCGTTTAGCGCGGCCGTGAAGTCTGGCGCGAAGTTAGGAAACAAACCCACGGAGATCAGCCGGGAAGCGGGTGGCGCCTTCACGCTTTATGGTGGCTACATCACGGGGCGGCAGATTGAGCTCGCGGCTAACGAGCGGATCGTCCAGGCATGGCGCACTGGCGGCTGGGACCCAGGTATTTATTCGATCGCCAGGTTCGAACTCACGGAACAAGGCCCAGACACCAAACTCCTCTTCGACCACACAGGCTTTCCGGAAAGCCTCGCGGAACACTTGGCAACGGGATGGAAGATTAATTACTGGGAGCCCTTGACGAAATACTTGGGATAGAACTTCGGCTCTCACCCTTTCCCCGGGACCATGCGCCGGAGACTTGCGGAGCAAGATTGACCTATGCCGTGGCGCGACCGACCCAGTCCAGCTCCAGCTCTGGAATGGATCGAAACTCAGGATCTCCCGTTACCAGAGGGCAGCGATGCTTGAGCGCCAGCGCGGCTGCGAACGCGTCGGCATAGGCAATCGGATATTTTCCTTTAAGGAGCGCCGCATCCCAGATTTCATTGGCGGTTGGTACTTCGATGGTTGCGGGTAACGTTACCGATAGTTCGCGCCAGGACTCCGCGACTCTTTCGCGGTGCGTTTTCCGAAGGAAGTAATAGACCTCGCCGACATTGATGGCGCCAATGAACAGCTGCACACTCCCCGCAAGAGATTCGTCAAATAGCTTTTCGACTGCGTCCGTCGCAGGCTGTCTGCGATTCATCCACTCAAGAATGGGCCACGTATCAAGGACACGAGTCTTCACGTTCGCGCTCCTCCTTCCGGAAGGCTGCGAACTTTTCCATCAAGTCGGGCATGTCAGCGGCGGCGCCCTTAAGCTTCCTCCAGGCATCACCCTTGGACAGGACAATTTCCTGGCCCCGAACTTCCAGGGTTAGCTTGGAGCCCTCGCTCAGATTGAAAGCGTCCCGAACCTGTTTGGGGATGGCGATTTGGCCTTTAGAGGACATTGTAACCTTATCCATAGACATATCTTACCATGAGTAAGGCGCGGCAGCCGAGGCGGCGGGGGTGACTCAGCCGAGCGTCGCGGCCTTGCTTTCAATCAGCCCCTTCACCCGCTCCACAAACGTCTCCACCTTCACCGATCCCTCGGCCTTTTCCTGGCCACGGACGCGGACGTTGACCTCGCCGGCCTCCATCTCGCGATCCCCCAGCACCAGCTGGAACGGCACCTTCTGCATTGCGTGCTCTCGGATCTTGGCGTTCATCTTCTCGTTGCGCACATCGACGTGCACGCGCACCCCGCCGGCTTTCAGTTTCTCGCCGACTTCATTCGCATAGGCGTGATGCTTCTCGCCGATGGGAATGATGACGACCTGCACCGGTGACAGCCAGACGGGGAACGCTCCGGCGTAGTGCTCGAGCAACACGCCGAAGAATCGCTCCTCCGAGCCATAGAGCGCGCGATGCACCATCAGCGGCTGGTGACGCTTGCCGTCCTCGCCGACGTACTCCAGGCCAAAGCGCTCGGGCAGCGTGAAGTCGAACTGCACGGTAGAGAGCTGCCACAGGCGGCCGATAGCGTCCACCAGCTTGATGTCGATCTTCGGTCCGTAAAACGCGGCTTCGCCGGGAATGGTTTTGTACTCGATGTTGCGGCGCTTCAGCGCCTGCTCCAGCGAGCGCTGCGCCAGCTCCCATTGATCGTCGCGGCCGGCGTAGGTCTTGCGATCGTTCGGATCCCAGGTCGAAAGCTCTACCTGATACTGCTCGAAGCCGTAGGTGTGCAGCGTAGCCAGCGCGAAGTCAATGCAGCCGACTACCTCGTCCTCAATCTGCTCCGGCGTGCAGAAGATATGCGCGTCGTCCTGAGTAAAGCCGCGCACGCGCAGCAGGCCGTGCATCACGCCCGAGCGCTCGTAGCGATAAACGGTGCCCAACTCGCCCAGACGCACCGGCAGGTCGCGATAGGACTTCAGCGAGTCGCGATAAATCAAAATGTGGAACGGACAGTTCATCGGCTTCATGCGATACACCGCGTCGTCCAGTTCCATCGGGGTAAACATGTTCTGCGCGTAGTAGCCTTCGTGGCCGCTGGTCTTCCACAGATCGACGCGCGCCACATGCGGTTTGCGGATGAGGCCGCCCTTGGGATGCCAGAAGATCAGCCCCGGCCCGGCCAGCTCCTGAATCGAGAACAGGTCGAGCTGCTTGCCCAGCACGCGATGGTCGCGCTTCTTGGCTTCCTCGATTTTGTGCAAGTGCTCGTCGAGGTCTTTCTTCGAGAAGAACGAGGTGCCGTAGATGCGCTGTAGCTGTGGGTTCTTCTCGTCGCCCAGCCAATAGGCGCCCGCGATGCTGAGCACCTTGAACGCCTTGATGCGCCCGGTGGACGGGATGTGCGGCCCGCGGCAGAAGTCGGTGAACTTGCCGGTCTTGTAGATGGAAATCTTGTCGTCGGGCGCGGTGAACTGCTCGATGAAGTGGCACTTCATGAAGTCGCCTTCCGACTGGAAGCGCTCCAGACCCTCCTGGCGTGGCAGAAACTCGCGCGCGTAGGGCAGGTCCTGCTTCACCAGCTCCTGCATCTTCTTCTCGATGGCTTCCAGGTCTTCGGGCGTGAACGGCTTCTCGCGATAGAAATCGTAGAAGAAGCCGGACTCGGTTGCGGGGCCGTGGCCGAGCTTGGTCTCAGGGAAAAGTTCGAGCACGGCCGCCGCCATCAGGTGCGCCGACGAATGACGGTAAACTTCCAGCGCTTCAGGGTCGCGATCGGTCAACAGGCGCAGCTCGACATCCTGCTCCAGCGGGCGCGCGAGATCGACCAGCTGCGCGCCATCTTTCGCGGCGGGCGCATGGGCGGAAGCGGGTGCGACGGCCGCAGCTTCGTTCGCAACCGGCTGGTGGCCATTGCCCCCGCTGCCGTTGCCGTTTGAAGCCAGCGGCTTGATCTGTGCAGCCAGCGCCGCATCGGCGAGACGCGGGCTGATGCTCTTGGCGATATCGAGGGCGGAGGTCCCGCGCGGCACGTCTCGGACGCTGCCGTCGGGCAATTTCACATGAATGGTTTCAGCCATGATGTAGTCCAATCCCGCGTCGATCTGGCGCGGTTCTTACAATCTTAGTAGTGATAGCGGGCCTGGAGAAAATCGATCCGATTTTCCAACACTCTGTAAACCAGCCGGTGTTCCTGAGTAATGCGCCGGGACCAGCAACCCGTGAAGCCGAACTTCAGCGCTTCGGGTTTGCCGATGCCTTCAAACGGGTCTCGAAGGATGGCATTCACGAGTTCCAATACGCGCAGCGCGGCCTTTCGATCAGTCTTGACCCAGTGAATAAGGTCGTCCACGAACTCAGGTTGAAAGATCGCCTCGCGTTCAGCGCGTCGGATCAAGCCCAACCTCGCGTCGCAACTGCTCCAGCGACATCTTCTTTCCCTTGCCTCGGCGAGAGTTATCCAGTGCAGACATCAGGCGCTGCGCATTTCGAGGTGACCGCAGCAAGTGAGCTGTCTCCAGCAATCCGGCCAATTCGTCGGCCGGAATCAGAGCTACATTTTTCGCGCCGCGGCGGCGTACGATAACCACCTCATGATCGTTGGCAACCTGGTCCAGCACGGAGGCCAGGCGCTCGCGCAGGCTTGTATACGTTGTCTCTACCGGCATGATTTTGAAACTCCTTGAACTAAGCGTACAGGTTTCCTGTACCTATTGTCTATTATTCAATCTGGTCTTGCTGAAGCGGAGAGCGAAGGACTTAGGTAGTTACTGTGGTGTTCGGGTTCGGCGCGAGCGGACTTCCAGCACCGCCGATCCAATAAGCCCGACCGAGCCGAGGAGAATGGCGACTGGAATGGCGACGTGTTTGTAGGCGTTGGCCATATCGATCTTATTACCGCTAATCATGCCATAAAGCACCGTCCCGACGATACCCAGAAACAGCCCAGCGCCCATCCCTCCCGCGGTGAACAAAAGGGTAGTGAAGAACACGCGCGCCGCCGAGGTGAAAGCCACTGAAAACCTGGAGCGGCGGCGGGCGGACATGGCATCGCTGTACGACATCCTACATACGATTCTAACGGGATGAGGCTCGCCTGTCAGGTGCTCGCGGAGCGGTGAGCTATCGGGTGCCGCTCGCCGCCACTGTTTAAGCCGTGGGTTACAATCAGCTATTCATGTCTCCGACATCTCAATCTATAACCCGAACCCCCGCCGAAGTGGTGCGGATGGCGCCGGTCTCTCAGGCCGCCAACGGCATCTGCTACTCAGTTATGGGGGAGATGACCGCCGGCGTCGCCGATGTGGAGCGCATGGTCAACGCCGTGCCGCGAACCATCGCCGTGGCGCTCGACCGCAAGGCGTACTATTTTGTCCCGCTCACTCTGAACCTGGGTGACGAAACCATGATCGCCGACCGCTATGACGTGCAGCTCTCCGACAGCGCGGTTTGCCATCGCAACCAGACGCTGGGCGACTCGCAGTGCGTCTTCATCTCTACTCGGCTGATGGAAGACAGCTTCGCCATCGCGTTCGAGTTCTTTATCAACGTGGGCCACAACTTCGTGGACCGCGTCGGCGTCTCGCAGGAGTTCGCCGACCTGGCGTGGAAGCAGGTGGAGAGCCGGGTCCGCGGCGAGACCTCGCTTGACGCTTATGAGTTGCGAAAGGTTGCAACCACCAACGGTCCCGAAGCGGAGAAGGCGCGCCACGAATACCTGCTGGCGACCTTTTCTGACTCCATCGCGGTGTACATGCTGTCGGTGTATCTGGACGTGGATTACCAGGACCTGCGCGAGCGCGACTATCCTTTGCTGGCGCCGGATGCGCTCGCCGAACGCCTGCGCAAGATCAATGAACTGTTTCCGCCAAATCCGGGATTCGAATTTGCGGTGTATCACCGGAGAAGGCAGTAGAAACCAGTGGTCAGCGGCTAGTGGCTAGAAAAGCTTGGGTTTCACTGACCACTAGCCACTAGCCACTGACCACTAGCCACTGACTCCATGATTGCTCACCTTCGCGGACGGCTCATCTCGAAGCATCCCAACCAGGCCATCGTTGAGGCTGGTGGCGTTGGCTATGACGTCCTCATCACAGTCCCGACATTTTCCGAGCTGCCGCCCGCCGGCTCCGAGGTCGCGCTGCACATCCACACTCACGTGCGCGAGGACGCGCTGGCCCTCTACGGATTCTTGCGCCCGGAAGAGAAGCAGCTCTTCGAGAAGCTGATCACCGTCAGCGGCATTGGACCGAAGCTGGCGATCACCATCCTGAGCGGCATGGCCGCGGCCGACATGGTAGGCGCGATTCGCGGCAACGATTTCGCCCGGCTGACGAAGATCCCCGGCATCGGCCGCAAGACCGCCGAGCGCATGTGCGTGGAGCTGCGCGACAAGCTGGAAGGCTTCGGCGCGCCGCAAGCTGTGGTGTCGCATTCTGCCGTCGAGGAAGACGTGATCTCGGCGCTGACCAACCTGGGCTACCAGCGGGCGATAGCCGAGAAAGCCGTCGAGCGAGCGGTTCAGTCCGCTGGCCGGGAGAACTTCGACGCCATCTTTCGCGCGGCGCTGGGAGCGCTGTCGAAGTAGGGTCGCCGCCGCATTTTGCTCTTCCCTTGTTCCGCAATCTCAAGGTCATGCTCGGGTACTGGCCCGTTCGTGCCTGGCGTTGTCAGCCGTCTTGTTCTTAAGCAACGCTGGTTCTTGCCCCCGCATCCAATCTATTGTTCGGTCAGTCATCGCTGTAACTGTTTGTGGCAATGGTGCTAGACTAAACGCAATTAAGGGATGAGGGGCTCCTCTTGTCGACATGTCCACATCTATTCCGCACTCATCCCAACCTCAGCGATGAAGTGAATCGCAACATTGCGCAGTCGGAAATTGAGGGCGGCGTGTCCCTCAACGACCTGCCGCCCGCGACCGTGCTGGAGATTCAAACCCAGCATCACTGTTACCTGGTGGTTCTTCTCAGCGACAACAAGGCCCTCATCTCAGGACATCCCCAGTACTGCCCGGAGCCAACCCAGGTGGCAATCGCGGGTTCGACGTGGGGCGGGTCCATGCTGAAACGGCGCTTCGTGGGCCGAGGCATGCATCTGGAGTTTTGTCATCCGCAGTACCCCACACCAATTATCACCTCACCCATCCAGGAAATCCGCGAACCGCGAGTTCATCAGCTCCGGGACCAATGCGCCGGCCTCGATCGCCGTTAACTCACTCTCGCCTGCAATAACTGTCACGGCTTCTACTTCGTTGACGGGGAGGTGCCGCGTCCTTAAGATGAGGCGGAACGAAGGAGACCGCTGGCCGGACACGGTTTAATGATCGATCGCACCATCTCGCATTACCGCATCATCGAGAAATTGGGCGGTGGCGGCATGGGCGTCGTCTACAAGGCCGAAGACACGAGTCTTCACCGCTTTGTCGCACTTAAGTTCCTGCCGGATGAGGTAGCCCGGGACCCCGTGGCCCTGGCCCGCTTCCAGCGCGAAGCTCAGGCAGCTTCTGCTCTGAACCATCCCAACATATGCACCATCTATGAAGTCGGCCAGGAAGATGGCCAGCCCTTCATCGCCATGGAGTTTCTGGACGGCACACCGCTGAAACATCGTATCGACGGAAGGCCCCTGGAAAAGGATGTTCTAGTCGGCCTGGCGCTTGAAATCGCTGACGCTCTGGACGCTGCACATGGCGAAGGCATCGTCCACCGCGACATCAAGCCGGCCAACATATTTGTGACCAAGCGCGGTCACGCCAAGGTCCTTGATTTCGGATTGGCGAAGGTCGCAGCCACGGCGGGCTGGCCGAGCAGGATTGCATCAGCCCAGACCGTTACCGCTGCGCACGAAGAGCACCTGACCAGCCCGGGCTCCACGCTTGGAACCGTAGCTTACATGTCGCCCGAGCAGGTGCGGGGCAAGGAACTGGATGGCCGGTCGGACTTGTTCTCCTTTGGCGTGGTCTTGTACGAAATGGCCACCGGCACGCCGCCGTTCCGCGGAGAGAGTTCAGGAGTAATCTCCAAGGCTATTTTGGACGGGGCACCCACGCCGGCAGTTCGGCTCAACCCTGACGTGCCCGCCGAGATAGAACGAATCATCACAAAGTCGCTGGAAACAGATCGCGAACTGCGTTACCAGTCTGCGGCAGATCTCCGCACAGATCTAAAGCGCCTGAACCGCGACTCGGAAGCCAACCGGATTTCCGGCACATATTCCACCCAAAGCTCGTCCGCTCATGCTGCCGTAGTAGTCCCTCCCAGCGCAAAACGTGTTTCTTTGCTGGGGAAGATTCTTCTGGCGGCGGGGCTGCTCGCGGTCGTCCTAGGGGCGATCGTGTACCTACGCTCGAAGCGGAACGAGCGCATGACTGAGAAAGACACCGTGGTGCTGGCGGACTTCGATAATTCCACCGGCGATCCGGTCTTCGACGACGCGCTTAAGCAGGCCCTGAGCGTGGCTTTGCGCCAGTCTCCATTTCTCAACGTGCTCTCACCGGACAAGGTGAGCGGGACGCTGCGCCTGATGAGGATGCCGTCGGATACGCCGCTCAATGCCGAACGGGCTCGCGAGGTTTGCCAGCGTGCCGGCAGCAAAGCTTATATTGCCGGTTCCATCGCGCGTCTGGGGACGGACTACATCGTTGGCTTAAAGGCTGTCAGTTGCCGGACCGGAGACATTCTCGCGCAAGACCAGGCTACGGCGCCCGTCAAAGAGAAAGTTCTGGAGGTGCTCGGTAGATCCGCTACCAAACTCCGCTCGGAACTTGGCGAAACCCTGGCTACGGTGCAGAAGTACGATACGCCGCTGATTCAGGCTACGACCTCATCTCTGGAGGCGTTGAAATCTTACAGCCTGGGGGTGAAGGCCTCGGATGAAAAAGGTGCCACGGCGGCTCTGCCCTTCGATCTGCACGCCATTGAACTGGATCCTGACTTTGCCATGGCCTACCGCGCGCTGGGACTCGACTACTCGAACATGGCGCAAACCGGCCGCGCCAGCGAATATCTCACCCAGGCATTCCAGTTGCGCCAGCACGCCAGCGAACGGGAAGCCATGATCATCGCGGCTGACTACTATCTGCTGGTCACCGGGGAACTGCAAAAGGCGGCACAAACGTTCCAGCAGATCTCGGCGAACTACCCGCGCGATGAGGCCGCGGTCGGTAACCTGGGCAGCGTTTATCAGCAACTGGGGCAATTCGAAAGGGCCATTGAAATCGAGCGTCAGGCGATTGCCATGAACCCGGACGCGGTGAACGCCTATGAGAACCTGGCAAACGATTACATGGCGCTACAGCGCTTGGATGAGGCGCGCCAGACGATTGCAGCCGCGTATGCGCAAGGACTCGAGGATTATGTTTTGCACATGGGCCAATACGCGCTGGCGTTCCTGGCCAATGACGCTGGGGCGATGGCTGAACAGCAAGCCTGGTTCAGCGCCCGACCTGACGCGGAACCGTATGGGTTGGCGCTGGCAAGCCGCACCGAGGCGTTCCACGGCAGGGGCAGGAAGGCGCGTGAACTTCTGCGCAAGGCCATCGAATCTGCCCTGCGGGGTGACAATCGAGAGAACGCAGCTTTGTGGCAGGCTAGCGGCGCAATTCGAGAAGCAGCGTTTGGCGATCCCGGGGAAGCGCGCCGGCAAGCGACGGAAGCCTTGCAGATGGCGCCCAACAGCCAAGCGGTAGAGATTGTGGCGGCGCTGGCCTTCGCCGCGGCTGGAGATACCGCGCGCGCTGAATCCCTGAATCAAGACCTCCGGTCGCGCTTCCCGCTCGACACCGACGTCCAAGGTTATTGGTCGCCGGCCATCGAAGCGCAAATAGCACTGAAACAAAACAATCCGGCGCGCTCTCTCGATGCCCTCCAGGCAATAACCCCGCTGGAGTACACCGGCGTTCCCTTCGAGCTGAATATCTCCTGCCTGTATCCCACCTATCTTCGAGGGGAAGCGTACCTGGCTTCAGGGCAGGGGAAAGCTGCGGCAGAGGAGTTCGACAAGATCCTGAAGCACTCTGGCATGGTGTGGAACTGCTGGACGGGAGCCTTGGCTCGATTGGGAGTGGCTCGTGCGAATGCCTTGGAAGCGAAGGCATCCCAGGGTGTGGACGCCGATGCCGCCCGCGTCCGGGCCCTCGCCGCTTACAAGGATTTTTTCACCCTCTGGCGGGACGCTGACCCGGATGTTCCGATCTTGAAGGAAGCCAAAGCGGAGTATGCGAAGTTGCAGTGATCCGGGCGCAGCTTGGAATGGCCAGGCGTACCATCCAGATATGACCAAAATGAATACGGATTGTCTAAACTCTGACGCGACTACAGGCTGGGAAGCCGCCGATCTCCTGTTTCGACAAGAGCCAGACGACGAAGACGAAGAGGACGACGACAACAACGGCAGAGAAGATGAAGACAGCGACGTGGACGATGAGGACACAGACGGCGACGGCTACTCAGAGTGAGCGCGTCCGGGTTCAGTACTGCCCATCGGCAATGCGATGGGTGAAGGGCTTGATGTTGCTGATCGCCTGGCCGCCTTGGGTCAGCCCAGCAGACAAATCTTGGAGCTCTTTCTCGGCGGCGGCTTCAGCCATCTCGCGGGTAGGCGCGTGCCCCCACGAGACCAATTCGTCAGGCTTCTGCTCCCGGCAAATCATCCAATGATGGCGTGTGCCTTTGTGATAAGGCTCAACCTGAAACGATACGACATATGGATTGGGCGCTTCTTTTATTGCCAACTTGTCGCTTCTTTGGGCCATCAGGATTGGCTCACTCCTATTTCGTATGCGAATCGAAGAGGTGCACAGGACCTTACGTTCATCATACGCTCATTCCTCAAGAAGCGTGGACCACCGTCGTCAGGGTTTAGGGGGCTTGTATCGCTTCCCCAATGTCTCCGCCTGAAAGGTCCGCTGGTCCACGGGATGCAGACGGTTAATCATTGCCCGCGACAGCAGCTTGTAATGGTGGATCTCCAGCAGGTAGTAAATGACGAACCAGATCGGCTTTTCGGTGGTCATCCACTGCTGATTGTCGAAGCGCTTCAGGTTCACGGGACGGGAAAATGTTCGCATCGTCCGTTTGCGCCGCAGGTTGAAATAGGTATCGAAGTAGCTCATGGCCAACTCGCGGAGGGAGCGGTACACGGGCTCGCGATAGCGGCAACTGGTGTAATTGGATTTGGCGAGCGCGCCCCAATGCCCCTTCACGCGATAGACCGCGATGACGTGGTCGGTGTCGTGCTCAGCCTCGAAATCCAAAATCAGCGGCGGAAAGCCGTTGGCGCGCAGCGCGGCCGCTGCGAAGATCGCCCCCTCGAAGCAGTGGGCCGTATTCTCGCGCAGCACCCGCCGCGGCGACCAGGCAGTATCTCCCAGGTGATAAGGCATGTCATCGAGGAAGCGCTGGATGCCGTAGGGATCTTTCAGGCTGCGCAGTTTGCGCAGTTCTGCCGGAGTGAAGCCGAGTGCGTCTTTGGCCATGATGAAGTGACAGCAGTGTAACGCATTGTATTTCGGGCAGCCGTGGGCATGCACCCGGCTACATCTGGTGCACCAGCAACGCTGACGCTGAAGAGGCTGTTAGGAAACCCGTGTCGCCACTCTGCGGCTCGCGTGATTTCCCACTGGAGCGGGGGCTGACGCCCCCGCCTAACATCATGCCGCCGCGTTGCGGCTGTTTTCACCGCCTGGAAGGATCGCCTTGATCCAGCAACCAATTCTGGACCTGAGTTTCGTAACAGCCGCTGCGCCGCCGGGACTCCAATTCGGCGTGCGGTTGCGTTTTCCCGGCCGCCATTGCATTATTTTTTTCGGGAGCATGGCATGAGAAAAAAGGCGTTCTCGTTTCTGATTGTCGGGCTGGTGTGTTTGTTGTGGGCAGCGCCGGGAAGCGCGCAGCAAAAGGACCAGTCCCCGATTACAGTCGAAGGTCTAGACGGCACCAAGCTGACGTTCACGCTGGAGCAATTGCGACAAATGCCGCAGGACTCCGTCTTGCTGCCAAACCCTAATCCGGCTACATCCGAACAATACGAAGGAGTGCTGCTGAGGACCCTGCTGGCAAAGGTAGATGCGACGATCGGCAAGAAACTCCACTCCGAAGACTTGCGGGGCTACGTGGAGGTCGCCGGACGCGACGGGTATCGCGTCGTCTTCGCGTTGGCGGAACTGGATCCGAGCCTCCAGGACAACAAGGTACTGGTCGCCATCAGTAATGAGGGGAAGCCATTGGACAATTCATTGGGACCGGTGCGCGTCATAGCGCCGCAGGACAAGCGTCAAGCGCGCAGCGTACGGCAGGTGACGACGATTACCCTGCGGCAAGCGCCCTAGCGCAGGCTGAAAAAGTCGGAACAGGGCATTGTGGCGCCGGCTGAAGCCGGCTCGGGAAGAAAAATGAACGGCTTATCGGCACGACTGAAGTCGTGCCCTGTTACAAAGCTCTCGGAAGCGGATCCTTGCAGCGGCCTGTAAAGTCGTGCTTGTTACAGAGCTCTCGGAAGCGGGTCTTTGCAGCGGCCTATAAAGTCGTGCCTGTTACCAGGCGTTCAAGGCGAGGTTTTTCCGCTGCCTGTTAGTCTTTCTGGACCATCACTTCGGTTGACTTGATGACGGCGCGGACGGAGTCGCCTTTCTGCAGGCCCATTGACTCGGCGCTGGACCGGGTGATGATGCTTTCTACCTGCTGGCCGCCGATATTGATGACGACATGCGCCATGATGTCACCCAGGGTAATGGATTCGATTGTTCCGGTGAGCTGATTGCGTGCCGAAAGTGTCATGTGGCTAGCGTAAGGGAGTGATTCTGGGAAGGTCAAATGCTCAGGTCATTCGGTAAGGTCAAGGAGGGAGCATTGTGCCGCCGGCTCAAGCCGGCGCAGGATGAGGAACAACGGGCTTGAACGCGGCGCTGAAGCGCCGCACTAGCAAGGCACAGCCAAGAGTTTTTAAGCAGCCTGTGAAGGCGTGCTCTACCCAAGATCACGTGACCATAAGTTCAAACCGACCTATTACCGGCTATTCGTTGCGCAAGGCGACTATAGGGTCGACCGCGGTAGCTCGGTGTGCAGGAATATACGACGCGGCCAGGGCAACCATCAGCAGCAGCAGCGAGACGCAGACAAAGATAAGCCAATCCGACGAACTTACGCCGTAGAGGAAGCTGGCCATCACCCGCGTTAGGACCACTCCCCCAACCAGGCCAATGGCAACGCCGGTAACCGCCGCGACCACGCCCTGGCGGATGACGAGCTTGAGGATGTCCTGGCGCTGCGCGCCCAAGGCCATACGAATGCCAATCTCACGGGTACGCTGGAGCACGGAATAGGAGATCAAGCCGTACAGGCCGATGGTCGCCAGGACGAGCGCAAGGCTGGCGAAACTGCCAATCAGATAAAACGGGTAGCGCCGCAGGAACACCGCCGGCGAGCGGTCCACAAATTCCTCCAGCGATTGCGGCTGAATAAACGCCAACTCCGGATCGGTGGAGTGCATGGTGGA
>JBEKCJ010000123.1:0-10811 GCA_050014935.1 Candidatus Korobacteraceae bacterium | reverse complement strand
TACAAGATCCCGCTAATGAGAAACCTGGTGAAGCGCGCCATCGGAGGCGTGGAGGAGGCAACATGGACCCCCTACAATGGGCAATAGATCCGTGGGGAAAAATTGTTCCCATCCACATTGCGTGGTTCTTGATTTGGGTGGCGGTGATCGCGGGATTGCTCTTCATTATTGTCCATGCGATCTACGTTCGGTATTTCGCGAAACCTAAGCAGTTCGCGCCTGATGATGCTCCCGTGCCCGCCCAGATCCCCAAGCATGTCCCGAGGCACTCGCTGACTGCCCGTGCATTTCACTGGATCATGGCGGTTGCCATGTTCACGCTGCTATTTACCGCGTTCCTGCCGAAGGTAGTTGTTCAGTTTGACTGGGTTACTTACCATTGGATCGGTGGAGCTGTGCTGACCCTTTCCATAGTGTTTCACATCATCCATGCTTCGTTCTTTATGGACTTCTGGTCGATATGGCCTGACCGGATTGACCTGCGGGACGCGAGGAGAAGAGGGTTGCGGTTCATGGGGAAGGCCGCGCCACTGCCGGAGAGGTTTGCAAAATATCCGCTGGAAAACAAGCTTTACCACACCGCCATCATCGCCGCAGGTCTGTCGGCAATCGTAACCGGCGTTTTCATGATGTTTCGTGTTCGTACGATCTTCTTTCCCCGAAATCCGTATCTCTTCAGCGACATGACTTGGGGGATGATGTACGTGCTGCATGGGCTGGCAGGCGTCGGGTTGATCGCGTTAATCATGATGCACGTCTACTTCGGGCTCCGGCCGGAGAAGCGTGCGATCACGAAATCAATGATTTTCGGCTGGATGGACCGCGACTTTTATCTGAAAGAACACGATCCGGCACGATGGCCGGTCGAAACTTCTGCAGTCGAAACGTCTGCGCCACCTGCGAGGGCCCAGGGAGCGCGGACCGAGGGGTTGACCGATGCTGGCTGAGATCTGGAATCGCTGTGAGGCTGTGGAAGCGTGTTACGAATTTATGCTGGCCTATGCGGCCCAGGGTTTGCCCAGTGACCAAGGCAGCGAATCGGGTGGACAGGTTCGTGAGTTCCTGCATCGCGGCGTGAAAGCCCTGGCCGGGCTTTCCGAGACTTGTGCGCTGGCAGTCAAAGAGGAAGGCCTTGAGCCAGCCGACAAATACTTGGCGTTCTTCGCGGTGCTCGATCGCGACGCTCGCGATTCTCTTGCCGCCATCGAGCTGGTTCTGGCACAGCCCGCCATCAGCTCCCAATTGGTCGACAACCTGAACGCATCGATCCATCTTCGCGCTCTGCTCACCGACCTGTTTCTCGTGAGCGAGATACTAAAACCGCAAGTTATGCCGACCAAGCTAGCGAATATCGGTTGAGACCTGGCGACGAACAGCGGGAGTGCTATTGTTATCGGGACGAATTCGAACTGAACGCCGACCTATTCGGTGAGGAACGCGTTGGTGTAGTCTTCGAAGACCAATGGATCGACAACTCCAGCAGTGGCTGATCGCGATCCGATCCTCACGGTCGAAAGGAACGGTCAGAGGCATTTCTCTCAAATGACATGGATCAACAAGAGACCAACGACAAGCATCGCCGCGCAGGTTACGCCATGAATTGAGAACGCTCGCGACTTCGAGCCGCCCGACCCCAGAACGATTGACATGTCGCCAAGAGGGATGATGGCAAAAACGATGAGAGCTATGCCTACCGACCGCCTGTCCGCGGTCAGCATCATTTGTCAGCACGACCAATCCAGATGCGAGGTCCCGAATTCCTTGAGGGCGCAGCCAGGCACGAGTGTCAGCATCGGGTGCAGGCGGCTTAAGACCAAATGATTCTGTCATTCGTTAAGGAGATACGTCGGGGCAGTCCCGATAGGTATCTATCGTTTATCATTAATGGTCCTCTTTGAGCTTCCTACTTCGTTTCTTGATGAGTAAATGGCGGGTAATCATACAGCGAAGTCTTCGTCGGCCACGTCCCTCGATTGACAAGGGCTTAACGGGCAGTTTCCCACATCTATCGTTAACTAAGCTCAAGGCCGCAACCCAATGAATATCCCGTTTGGCCCTGTACCATGGGTGTGCCCGATCACCAAGATCGTTTCATTGCTCTCAGACGGACCAGCAAAGAACGTAGATCTTCCATCGTAATGCCAAGCTTGAAGAATGGCCAAGATGCCGCTCGTCGCCGATTCTGGTTGGCGATGTCGGGCTTTGTCATGGCGCTTGCGCTGCTGCCCTTTTCCTACCGAGTCGAACGTCGCTTGGAGACAGCTGTTCACATCAAGGGCGCAGAATCCGGAAGAGTTGACCTGGAACTGGCGCAGCATTTCCAGTCTCCGTACGCCCACCCCCTCGTTCTGGTGATCAGCGGTATTCCCGATCCGGATTCAGCAGAAGGCGCAGATGCATTGGCCTTTTTGACCAGTTCATTGCGTAGTGTGCCTGGAGTGTCGGGTGCCGTCTCGAGTCTGGATTGGCCAGACCCTCTGTTCACTGGGAACAATGGCGGAGCCTTGATCATCGTCGGGTTCGACCTGCGCGATGAAACCGTCGAGGCGTTGATCCCAAAACTGAGGGCAAGAGCAGACTGGATGGATGGTCAGCTTAGGTCGCAATACCCCAATATCAAACTGGAGATTACGGGTGAAACGCCACTGACCTTCGATCTTCGCAAGGTCAGTGCAGATGAAGTCAATCATGCCGAGGAACGAGCGATGCCGGTAACTCTCCTGCTGTTGTTGCTGGCTTTCGGCAGCCTTGTGGCCGCGCTGTTGCCGCTGGGAGTCGGAGTGCTCTCAATCTCAATGGCGATGGGTGCGGCTGCGCTACTCGCGCATTATCTGCACCTGTCGATTCTGGTGCAGAATCTGGTGACGATGCTCGGCCTTGGCTTGGGCATCGACTATGCATTGCTGATGGTGAGTCGGTTTCGCGAAGCATTGGCCGAGGGATATGATCCCGGCCATGCTGCCGATATTGCTGCCGGCCAAGCGGGGCGGACGCTGCTAGTCTCGGCAACGACAGTTGGAATCGGATTCTCAGCGCTGCTGACTGTTCCCATCAACGAACTGCGCTCCATCGGGATAGCTGGCCTGCTGGTAACCGCTTTTAGTGTCATGCTGTGTACATTCATTCTGCCTTGGGTGCTTGGTCTGCTAGGGCAGCGCATCAATGCCGCCAGAGTGCGTCTTCCAGCCCGACGATTCAAAACGCGGGACAGCCTTCAGGGGGCGAGTGATCGGTGGGTGCGGTGGGGCAGCACCATAACCCGCCGGCCCTGGACAGCTCTGCTTGTCGCCGGGATTCCGCTACTCATCCTTGCCTACCAGGCGCGGAGAATCTCTCCCGGGCTTCCCGACCATGGCTCGTTCCCGGCCGCAGCCAAGTCGGTGCAAGCGCTGCACACGCTTCAAGACATGGGGCGGTCGGGTATTGTGCAGTCCCTCCGAGTGGTGCTGGAGTTGCCGCCGCAGTCTCCGCCGCTCTCGCCGGCTGGCTGGCTTGCCGTCAGTCGCTTGACGAAGCGCTTCCAGAGCGATCCTAGAGCGGAAGAGGTCTTATCTCTCCCGACCCTCACGGGAATGTCTGACACTGCGGATGCTGTCGACGATGTGCCCGAGTCAATCCGCAAGAGTTTTCTTCGCAGCGATGGCCAAGCTACCTTAATTGAGTTGCTCCCCAGCACCTCTCTTTCGCCCAACGAACAGATACGATGGGTAGGAGAGGTGCGTTCATCCGACGTCGCAGCGATGACCGGCGTGCCCGGCGCTGTGTTGCGCGTCGGCGGCGTTCCCGCAGTCAACGCAGATTATGACTCGGTAGTAAAAGAGCGGTTGCCAGGGGTAGTCCTTGGCGTCGTATTGGGGAGTTTGCTGGCGCTCCTCATCGGTTTACGTTCTTTATTTGCGGCCGTCAAAGCAATTCTGCTTAATCTACTCTCGGTTGGCGCTTCATTCGGTGCGTTAGTTGTCGTTTTTCAGGAAGGCCACGGTAGCAAACTCTTTGGGCTCGACGGACCGACCGGCACTGTATACCCGATTGTACTGATTCTCTCGTTTGCCATCGTCTTCGGATTGAGCATGGACTATGAGGTCTTCCTGGTCTCCCGAGTCCTCGAAGAACGGCGACGCGGCCTATCCGAGAGATCAGCGGTGATCGAGGGCCTGGCGCGGACGGCCGGGCTCATCACGAGCGCCGCGGCAATTATGATTGCCGTTTTCGCAGCATTCACTATGGGAAGCTTTCTGGTCGTCCAAATGTTGGGCTTTACGCTCGCCGTGGCGGTGTTCATTGATGCTACAGCGGTGCGGATGGTTGTCGGGCCGGCACTATTGCAGCTTGCCGGCGACTGGAATTGGTGGCCCTTTGGCTTATATGGGGCCCCGACAACGTCTGAAAAGGAGCTTATCCGATGACGGTGAACACCGTGGATGCTTCAGTGACAGCACAGTGCCTCGCAACAGCCTAACTAAACGATTCGATCTATTTCACTTTCTCTCCTGGAGCGCTGGACTGGCTGATATCAAAGTCCTTGCGTCCAAGCTTTGCCTTTACTGAGCCCCCTTCGATTACAAGAATCGAGGAGCCTGGCTTGCCCTGCAGCTTCGCCTCCACTTGCGTCGCTGACCAAACGCCGCCGACTTGCCGCAGTCCATAGTAAATGAATTCCTTCTGCTGTCCGGTCCCGCGAAGCGTCTTCACTGCATGCACAGGGTACAAAATGCCGCGGTCAATCCAGGATGTTACCGAATCATAATAAGTCTGGTCCTGAGAGCCGGACATGCTCTTAAGGACAAAGCAATCCCGTGCTCCGTATTTCTCCGGTGCCAGGAGTTCCTGATTCTTCCAGAAGAACTGGCTCTCTACCATGTCTTCGTACGAGAAGTCTGTTCCCACTAGTGAGTCGTTCCAACGCTCGAATGGCAACACGCTAACGGTCTTCCCGCCAGGAAGTACCGCCTCGATAGTCACGTGCCCACTCACGTTCATATGCAGAAGAAGACGCGTCTTCTCTGAGCCAGGTCCAGCGATCTCGCACAGCAGACGCAGACCATCGGGAAACCAGTGGGCCTTGGCGACGAACTTGTAGCTTGCGCGCTTGCCATTACCTTCCACCCGTGTCAGTCGTCCGGTCACGCGGTAGTCCAATTTCTCAATATGCTGGCGCGAGCCAGTCAGCACAGTCTCCAAGTCAGGATTCGCAGCGAAGGCCCGCGATAGATGCACCAGCGACAACAGCACTAGCGAAGCGATGGAGGCTTGAATTGTCCCAAGGGCCCAATTCGCCCATCTGGCCTCCGGATACCGGCCAAACTTGCGGCTGCGAGAGAGCATTACGACGCGGCGCAGGAAGGTCATGGCTCTGTATACACCCAAAGTCCGCCGATCCATCACATTTGACAGTGGTTGCTTCATGGCAATTGGGTGAGAGAAGGTTCAGGTCTATAGATGGCTTCGTGGACTCCCAAAAGGTGGGAACGGACGCGCGAGCGGACACCATCGGCACCGATAACGAAGTCGTGTTTCCGCAGAGAAAGCGCGGCAGAGCAATGGATCAAGGAGGGCAAGCAGGCGGTGAAGATGACGCGGCTGTCCTGCCATCGGTTCCGGGGTAATGAGGTGCGGTTGTGGCTCAGCGTTCTCGCCTACAACCTGTGGCGGCGACTGACTCTGCCGGGTGGTATCGAGAACTGGTCGTTGACGAGTCTGCAGCAACGGCTGGTGATGACCGGAGGACGGCTGGTGAAACATGCCCGCTACTACTGGCTCTTGCTGGCGGAGAGCCATCTGACGAAACGGTTGTTTGGCAGTATGCCCAGGCGGCTCCCCGGGCGGCCGCTTCCGGCGGGATAGCCGGGGCTGCGGGACATGCCGGTTTATGGCCCATCAGCGACTAATGGCGCTGCCATCAAATCCCGGGCGACTCTGAACGGTTTGTCGCGGACCGAGGTACGTTTCGAGACTCGCCCTCACTCATGGTCCAGAATTCGCTTGCATCCTGCGACCCGCCCAGACATGCGTTTAGGCGGCAGGTGGGTTCCGTTTCGCCATCATCGGCGAGTGCAAAAGTTCCGAAGTGCATGGCGACCGAGGTCTGAGAGTTCAAAATGCGGTGGGCTTCGACGGCTTCCTCCGGCGTCATGTGTAGTGGTCCCATGAACCACTCAGGCTTGAACCCACCAATAGGGAGCAGGGCGAGACGGAAAGCGTCGACCTGCGCGTTGATGGCGGCGAAGTGATTGCCGAAACCTGTATCGCCGGCAAAGTAAACCGGCCCAGCGGCGTATTCAACTACCCATCCGCACCAAAGCGTGCGGTTCCTGTCGAAGGGCGTTCTGGAAGAAAAATGCTGTGCCGGCACGCAGTGAAGGCGTAAGCCTTTCCACGCATGCAGTTGCCACCAGTCGAGCGAGTAGACCTCCTCGAATCCGGCCCTGGCCACGAGTCCTGCAAGTCCATGCGGGCAGAACACCGCACTCTGGTGTTGGCTCGCCAGTCTCTTCAACGTGGGCATGTCGAGGTGATCGTAGTGATTGTGGCTGATGAGAATGCAGTCGATGGCAGGAATATCCTCGATAAGAATTCCGGGATTACGGTGCCTCCGGGGACCGAGAAAGGAAACGGGACTGACCCGCTCGGACCACACAGGATCAGTGAGTATATTGAAGCTCTCGCTCTGCAGCAGAAATGTCGAGTGGTTCACAAACGTAACGCGAAGCTGGCTGCCGCTGACGCGATCAGCCGGCCTTGCTCCTGGAGGCGTGGTGACGAATCTGCGCCATGGACCTATCTTGCGACGAGTGAACCACTTAAGGAATTTGGCGAAGCTCTGTGGCGTCACTCCTGGATTGAAGAAGCGGCCGCTCTTAAAATGATCGGAAGCCCAGGGGTTAGTTGTCATTCGGAATTCTGCTTAATCACGATGCACACTCAAGCGCCGGCCCACGACCCACGCGGCTACCGCTTCGATCTGCGTATCGGGCAGGTATCCGTCGCGACGGAATCGGCACGCTGTTCTGAAACTCAAGCTTGAGGCGCTCCTCTGCAACCGTGCGTGTTCCTCTAACGTAGGATCTCCTGTCTTCACCGAGTTGGTGCTTGGGTTAGTCACCATGAATCCTGTGCCGCTGTCCTTGCACACCTTGTCGCGGTTGTTGCAAGCCCATTTGGCAATGGCTAGCGGCTCGCGGATGGTTGGGTGGAGGATTGCAGTTCGCCGACTGCGTTAATGCTGAGTTGCACTACTTTATCGACTTTTAGGAACATGTTGCTGGGATTTTTCATGCCCCATTCTACGAAGGGAATCGGAAACTTGGTGTGGGCCTCGACGGATGTGTTGTTCGCGGTGTAGGGCACCGTAAGGGTGAGTTCGTGGGACGCGCCGTGGATGGTGAACGTCCCGGCCAGTTGGACCGTTGACGATGCTTGACCAGGCACGAATCCGGTAACGTGCTTAGGAGAAAAAACGATCTCCGGATATTTCGCGCTCTCCAGAACACTTTTGTTCATATCAGCGTCACGCTTTTTGTTCCCGCTGTCACCACTCGTAGCATCAACGATCAGTTGTCCGCTGGCTTCTCCGGTCTTGGTGTTAAACACAATATCACCCGACTTCAGCCGGAAGGTGCCCTCCACCTCATGCAAGGTAGCGCCGAGGGTCCAGTCGATTCTCGTTTTCGCTGGATCCAACTTCAGTTCGGTTTGCTGGGCCGCCAGAGGCGATAGCAACGCAAACAAGGCAGACACGAGAATCGGCAGGAACGGTGCGCGAAGACCTGGCTGTTTTCGATTCATTTTCTCCTCGTAGGGTGGTTGAGTAATGAACCGCCGCATCGAAGTCAGACTGCGATCCCGATACAGAAGGCGGGGCAAGACTCTACGTCGCATAAGAATAGACTCTTCTTAAATTACGTTCAAAAATCTCGGGCGGAAGCATACTGGTCACCATTTGGCGTCCGCCCGCGACGAGCCGATTCTCCCATTGCCCGATTTGGCCCATCAGAAGCGAGCGTTGCTGTACGTGACGGGTTCGCCCGCGGCGCAGCGATTCGTAGCGGCGCAGAGCTGATTCGGGAGACGGCTCTTTGCAGAATGATTTCGTAAGGACAAGCGCGTCTTCGAGAGCCATGCAACCTCCCAATCCGAGATTTGGCGTACACGGATGGGCAGCATCGCCGAGCAACGTGATTCGTCCATGTCCCCAGCGCTTCAAGGGTGCGAGATCGTAAGCGCCATTTTTCAGGATGCTGCCCTCGTCCGTCGCGCCGATCAGACGCTCTATCGGTTTGTGCCAGCCCGCGAACATTCGCAGGAGTTCACCCCGACGCCCTTCGGGAGCATCGATGTGGCCCGAATCGGTGTTTGCCGTGGCGTACCAGGTGAACCGGTCGCCGCCGGTATTGAGGATGCCAAAGCGTTTTCCTCGTCCCCAAGTTTCGCTGTTCGAGCCGGACGGAACAGCGCCGCTAAGACGCGCCAGCCCGCGCCAGATGGTGTAGCCCCGGTAGATGGGTTCGTGGACTCCCAAAAGCTGGGAACGGACGCGCGAGCGGACGCCATCGGCGCCGATAACGAAGTCGTGTTCCGCAGAGACACCTCCTCCGGACTCACTTCCGGAGAAGTTAACTCTGACGCAGGCTTTGCGCTGCTCGAAGGATTCGAAGTCGTGGCCGAGGCGGATCCATTCGGGCGGGAGTGCCGACAGCAACGCATCCAGCAGGTCCGAGCGGCGTGTGCATAGCGCGGGCACCTCAAACCGGCCCAGCCCAATATCCATCAGGATCGTACCCGCACTGGAGCGAACAAGAAAATGCTGGGTTGAACCGCTCGATGCCGCTACCCTTTCAAGCAGGCCGAATTCCTTTAGAACTCGCGTGGCGTTGGGCCAGAGCATCATACCCGCGCCGACTTCACGGAACTCGGTAGCCCTCTCATAGACTGTCGCTTGAATGCCCGCGCGGTGGAGTGCCACCGCCGCGGCAACGCCGCCAATTCCGCCACCGATGATGCCGATATTAATTTTCTGCAATTTCATTTGATTCAGGGTTCCGTTTCCGAACTTGCTGAGCCCCTTGTTGGACGCTCAGAAAAGCTATGCGGCTCAGCACCGGAGATGAAAACTGCGTCTCGCACGGGGAGGAGTGTCGGAAGGGCGACTGGCGCGAATGGTTTCATTGGATAGCTCTCACAGCCGGGGACCATCAGGAACGACGGGTGGTGAGCTCGCGCCAATTGAGGCCGAGGTCGACGGCAAGGAGGGAAACGAGCGTAAACGCGATGACGCCGACGGCGGAGAGGGTGTCGCCAAGATGGCTCCAGTAGCGAGGCCAGAGATTGAGCACGCGGCTGGAGACGAAAGTAAACGTGACTGCATAGGAGCGAATCATCCATTGGCGATGCTGGACGATTTGACGATTGCGCGCGGTGATGAAGGCGGCGGTGGTGCAGACGATCCAGGCGGCGGCCTGCATGGAGGTTCCTGGCAGGCCGGGGCGGCCCGAGGCGAGGGCGATCCCGGTCAAGGCACCGACAAAGACGCACACGATATAAATGCGGCCGAGGACCCGATGGAATTTCAAGTGACGCTGGCGAAGGCGCGACGAGAACTGCATAGGACCGGCCAGGAGAGCGATGACGCCGGAGAGCGTATGGGGGATGAGGAGATGGCGGTCGGCGATGACCTGCAGCCGATAGGCATGGTACATGTGGTAATCGGTGACGAGAAGAACTTCTGAAGTGATGAAGACAAACAGCGCAGTGAGACCAAGGGAAATCCAGAGAACGGTTGTGAATCTGGAGCGGACAGAACTGGGCGTGAACAGAGTGGAAGATGCCATTATTCGCCTCTCAGATGGATAGACGCAATGAGGGTGCGAAGAAAGTGAGGGGTGTAAGAAATCTCATATGGGTCTAAATAGTGTCTCATGGTCGACGTCCATCAGACACGACGGGTGCAGCCTGTGGCGTCCTCTGCAAGCAGGAGTGGTAACCCGAAGGCGATGGTTTTGTTGCTCTCTGTTCTTACCGTCTTTAGGGTGCAGGGGAGGGAGTACGCGGGACGATATGTGCCGGAAGATCCCGATGCAACGCTCGTCGAGCCACCGTTTGCTCCTCGGTTGTCCAAAAGTCCTCTTCGGGGACGTCACTTGGACGAGAAGTCGCCAAACCGTTGAACTGCCACGGCGTGCTAACTCCAGAGATATCGGCATGTGGGAAGTGTCGGCGTTTTCATCTTATGCGTCAATTTGTCGCGATATTTTCATCTCATGGGGTCCCCGATTCTCACCTTATGGGGGCACGGTCAATCTAAGTCGCTGTTTTTACAGCCCCTCCATTCTCACGTTATGCGTAAACCCACACCACCTGCGACAACGAGCAGATTCTGCGCGAGCGAGCAGATTCTGCGCGAGGTCCACCGTCTTTTCGAGAACGATTGGTCGTACTCGGCGGCCGTGGGGCAGGAGCCGCCTCCGTTCAATCCGACCTCTCCGATCTCCAGCAGCGACCTGATCGGCTCCCCGGTCAACGGTGCGGAGCGAGAGGGTGCGACTAGTTCGTCCGGGGGGCTAGGCGTAATCCTTCGACGAATTTCTCCAGAAGCTGATTAAACCTGTCGGCATCGTCTACGAACAAAGCATGCCCGGCATCGTCAAATTTTTCCAGCCGCGCATCATCTCCAAGCTTCGCCTTGAGCAGATCCGCGGTCGACTGCGTGAACGGTTCATACGCATATAGCAACGGCCGATTCACTTTGGCGATGGCAGCGGAGAAATCCTTCACCGCGAGCATGTTATAGATGAGAACAACCGCCGTATCGGTTG
>JBEKCJ010000122.1:0-10903 GCA_050014935.1 Candidatus Korobacteraceae bacterium | reverse complement strand
CGGCGTGAACAAATCTGTGTCGTAGTTTGAAATTACGCCTTGCAGGACTGCTGTCACTCGCTCGAGGCCCATGCCTGTGTCGATCGATGGTTTCGGCAACGGGTTTAGCTTGCCGCTGGCGTCGCGGTCGAATTGCATGAAGACCAGGTTCCAGATTTCGACGTAGCGGCCGCAGTCGCAGGGGAAGCTGCAATCTGCATGTCCTTTTTCGGATGCGGCTGGGCCCATGTCGTAGTGGATTTCGCTGCACGGGCCGCAGGGGCCGGTGTCGCCCATCTGCCAGAAATTGTCTTTCGCGTCGCCCTCAAAGATTCGTTCCTTCGGGACACCTTGCTCGAGCCATGCTTCTTCTGCTTCGCTGTCCCGCGGAACGATTCCGCTTCCAAACTTAGCTCCTTCGAAAATCGTCACGTATAGCTTTTCTTTGTCGATCGCAAACCAGTCTGGCGAAGTGATCAGCTCCCAGGCGTAGGCGATGGCGTCTTTTTTGAAGTAGTCGCCAAAAGAAAAATTGCCCAGCATCTCGAAGAATGTGTGATGGCGGTTGGTGAAGCCGACGTTTTCGAGATCGTTGTGTTTGCCTCCGGCGCGCACACATTTTTGCGAGGTCGTGGCCCGCTTGTAATCGCGAGTTTCAAGGCCGAGGAAGACGTCTTTGAACTGGTTCATGCCGGCGTTGGTGAAGAGCAGCGTCGGGTCGTTGGCCGGAACGAGCGAGGAGGAGTGGACGATCTTGTGGCCGTGCTGCTCAAAATAGCGCAGAAAGGTGGAGCGGACTTCGGAGCCGGTGAGCTTGCGCGAGGGCATAGAAATAGATTAGCAGGGGTTAGGGGCTAGGGGTCAGGGGCTAGGGAAGCCGTCGGCTGTCAGCCAACCCTTTAATGAATTGTCATCCCGACCGGAGCGAAGCGGAGTGGAGGGATCCGCGGTCCCACCAGGCGTCGCAGCGCGGGACGAACCGCAGATCCCTCGGCTCCGCTCGGGATGACAAATGTGGAGAGATCGCCCGGTTACCGCGCGATGTGACGCTCGGCACAGCTTTGCAAAGGTGTTGCCATGATCATGACAGCGTGAAGGAGCGTCGTTACTACGTCTACACCATGGCGAGCCGAACACATGTGTTTTACGTTGGCATGACAAACAACATCGTACGCCGGGTCCGCCAGCACAAGGAGCGCGCTCACGAAGGTTTCACCGCCCGGTATAACATCGACCGCCTGGTGTGGTATGAGGTATGGCATTATGTCCGTACGGCGATCGCCCGCGAGAGGCAGATCAAACCATGGCGACGGGAAAAGAAAATTCGCTTGATCGAATCGTTAAACCCGACATGGCAGGACTTATCGGAAGAATGGGGAAAGCCGATCCAGCCACTCCGGAGGACCGCAGATCCCTCCGCTCCGGCTGAGGCCGTCGGTCGGGATGACAGTTTGGAAAAGGGCTGAAGCCTGCGTCGGAATGACAGTGCCAGGAGAACAGTGCCAGGAGGTAGCGGGCGTGCCACTGACGGCTGAAGACTGACGGCTGACAGCTTCAGCGCGCACCCTACTCGCCAATTGACCGCAACCGCGATCCGTCCCATAATCTCTGTGCCTGACGATTATTCGCTACTCGCAAGGTGGCTGGCTGTGAACGAACAAAACAAGAACGCCCGCCGTCCCTTCCAGACGGCTGGGGAGCGGCTCGACGATTTGCTGGGCGACACCACGCAACGCATCGAGGAAGAGACGCAACTGCTGATCAAGTACATCAACGACGAGCTGGTGCCATCCATTCGCCAAGGCTCGACCAACGCGTTGCGGATCGCCAGCGAGAAGCTGACGAAGGCCGCCGACCACATGGACTCCAGCAAGCGCAAGGGCTAGGCGCGAGTTTTCGTCTCCTTTCAGGGGCCGTGAGTGAGCTGTCCGAACCTCTGAACGCCGAGTGCCGCCGCTCCGCGGCTCTGCCCATTCTTGCCGCTAACCCGGGGCTTACGCCCCGGGCTAACATCGCGGCCACCGCTGCGCGGTTCGGGCGGAGCTTAGTCACGATCCTTCCGCTTCTCGCCGCTCTGCTGCTGCTGGCGGCGTGTGGCGGACATAAGGCCGCGCGCAGCCAGCCTGTTCCGCCTCCGCCTACTGTCACAGCGCCACAGCCGGCGCCGCCGGAAACGGCCACTACCGAGCCAACGCCCACGGCTCCACGTAAAGGCAAGCCCATTTACGTCGAGACCGGGCTGGCCAGCTGGTACGGGCCTCCGTACAACCACCATCGCGGAGCCAATGGCGAGATCTACGACCAGAATGCAATGACGGCCGCGCATCGCACGCTGCCCATGAACTCCGTGGTGCGGGTCACCAACCTCAGCACTGGGCACGTGGTCATGGTGCGTATCACCGATCGCGGGCCGTTCGTGGAAGACCGCATTGTCGACCTGTCTCTGGCGGCGGCGAAGGCGGTCGATATCTGGCGGCCGGGGACGGCGGAGGTGAAGCTGGAAGTGCTGTCGGCGCCGGCGCCAATTGCCGAAGGCGGCCGCTGGTGCGTGCAGATTGGCGCTTTACACAGCGAAAGCGAAGCTCGCAAGCTGAAAGAAAAGTTGCAGGACCGGTACGAGAACGCCAAGGTCATCCAGTTCACGGGTCCGACGGGCGAGTGGGTCCGCATCCGCCCTGAGGGCGACGACAAGCGCAAAGCCCAGGAAGTCGCCAGCAAGACACATGTGAAAGAAGGCGGCGTGTTCCTGGTGAGGCTGGATTGAAAGAGAGCGATTAGTACTTGGCAATTGGCACGCGTTCGGATCGGTTTCCATTCCGGTTGGACCTCGATCGTGTACTTATAAAGAACAGATGCGGGACAGTACAGATGGGGGAAAGTAATGTCCCCGGGACGGTGGACATCTATGGCACTCCTTCCGGGTGGGTACGTTTCATAGGTGGATCAACTTGGTTTCGAAAGCGAGCTGGAAGGCCGCAAATATCTATTTGATTGGTGGCGGCGGTAGGACTCGAACCTACGACCTACGGATTATGAGACCGTCGCTCTAACCACCTGAGCTACACCGCCAACCTATGCAACACTACACAAATGCCGGGGAAGGCAATCGAGAGTTTCCTGCGGGAACGCGGAACTCGGTCCGCGTGGTTGCGAAAGGCCGGACGTGTAGGCGTCCAGCCCTACGGTGATTCTAGAGTTGGCCCTCTACAGTGTCAAACCGGACGCTGCCGAGTTTCCAGCGGACCAGGCTGCCTCGGGTTGCCGGCACGGGCTTCTAAGAACGAGTGCGCTGCACCGACTTTCTCTGCTCAGCGGTAGTTGCATAGCGGCTGGATTTCGGCCCAGAAATTCGATAGGATACCCCCCTACCCTATATGCACGACAAATTTCCTCCAACTTCGCGCGAAAAACAGAAGCTACTGTATCGGATCAAGCGCTTGCGCGGGCAATTTGCCGCGGTGGAGCGGGCTTTGACCTCGGACGACGAATGCGCCGACATTCTCATGCTGCTGGCCGCCATTCGGGGCGGGGTCAATGGGCTGATGGCGGAGATCCTGGAAGACCACATCCGCCTGCACATGATGAACCCCGAGCAGGCGATGGATTCCCCGGAAGAGCTGGGCGAGGACCTGATCGGCCTGGTGCGGGCCTACCTGAAGTAAACGACCGCCCGGCCACGCCTAGCCCTCCCGGCCTTGTATACCCTACCCCGGTATGCTATAAGAAACCGGAACGTTGCCACCGGCTTTGTAACCTTCCCGTAATCGAAGCGTGGGAGACTTCGTTGCCTGGAAGGCGGAAGCGCTTCGCTAAAGGCCGCATCCCGGGAGGAAGCATGCATGTTTGCCGGTTGGCGCAGCCGGCCGGAGCCGGGCGGTACTTTCATCACTGCCCCCTGTGACCTGGCTCACGGCGGGGCCGGAACGGTTCCGATCTAATTGAAATTGAATTTCAATTTCAAAACCAAGGACGTTCTCGGATATTTCATGGTCCGACCAAACATCCCAGCCCTGTGCCGCCTGCTGCTGCTAATGGCAAGCCTGGCGCCGGCCGCTAACGCCCAGGAAGCTTCCGCCGTTGATCCGCAAGCTTCCTCTGGTGCGGCACCGGGACTTTCGCAGTTCCAGGTCTCGCAACAGGAGGCGCCGCCCGAGACCCAGCCGGAAGCGCAGATTCAAACCTGGAACTTCCACATGCAGAGCACCACGACTCTGCAAGGCTACCCCTCGTTCTACGCCAGGTATTCCGGCCCGAACAGCCTGCCCACCAGCAGTGAAGTCCGGGAGACGGTGTCGTTGGATCTGTATTCCGGGTTCCGGCTGTGGACGGGCGCGGAACTGCATCTCGATGTCTTGAGCTGGCAGGGTTTCGGGTTGGGCAGCACTCTGGGCATTGACGACTTTACTGATGGGGAAGCGTACAAGATCGGCACGCATCCTCCTCGTGCGGGCCTTGCCCGCTGCTTTATTCGCCAAACCATTGGCTTGGGCGGCGACACCGAGGATGTGCTCGCGGACCCGCTAACCTTGGCCGGTAAGCAGGACATTTCCCGGCTCACCATTACCATCGGCCGCTTCAGTTCCAAGGACGTTTTTGACAACAATGCCTATGCCAACGACCAGCGTACGCAATTCTTGAACTGGGCATTCACGGCCAACGCTACCTGGGATTACCCAGCGGACGCCTTGGGCTATACCACCGGCGTGGCGGTTGAATTGAACCAGCCGAGATGGGCCCTGCGTTATGGATTCTTTCAGATTACGAGTATGAGGAATGGGTTCACCGCGGAAGACAAATACCTCCTGTGGCCGCCCGAAGCCTCGGGGGGCGATGGCCGCTTCTGGCACGCTTGGGACATGGTGGTGGAGAATGAGCAGCGCTACAGCATTCGCGGTCACCATGGTACGGCCCGTATTCTGGGCTATGTGAACGCGGGGGAGTTCGGCAGCTATCAAGCGGCCCTTTACGTCCCGAATACAAACATTGACCTGACCCACGCCCAACGGCACGAATTTGGCTTTGGGCTCAACCTCGAACAGGAAATTACTAAGAATATCGGGGTGTTTTCGCGCCTCGGTTGGAATGACGGAATCAACGAAGCCTGGATGTTTACTGACATAAATCACATGGGCTCGGTGGGCGTCAGTATCAAGGGCGAGGACTGGCATCGCCCCGACGATACCATCGGCGTGGCTGGCGTGGTGAGCGGCATCTCTCACGATAACCAGATCTATCTGGCTGCCGGCGGCCTGGGCATCCTGGACGGCGACGGCGCCTTGAGCTACGCCAAAGAGAAGGTCCTGGAAGCGTACTACGATGGCAAAATCGCGAAGCACTTGCGCGGGGCGCTGGACTACCAGTTTGTTGCCGACCCCGCTTTCAATAGCGCGCGGGGCCCGGTCTCGGTTTTCGGAGCGCGATTCCACTTCGAGTTCTGATCTGAGGTTGCGTCGCCGCTGCGGATTCGGCGGTGCGCATGGGTCCTTCCCCAAAGGGTGTACCATCTGCCAGCAGGGATCGTTATGTCCATAGCTCAAGCCTCGCAGCGCGCGTCGGCGCACTTGAAGAAAGCGTCGTTAATAGCCGAGCACAAGTTCTTCGTCCTGTTTCTCTACCTGCTGCTTACCCTCGTTCTGTACCCATACGTGGAAAACAGGCCGGTGGCTTACATGGTCTTTCGCGTGGTCGGCGGCGCCGGAATGTTGTTCGCGATCTATACGGTCAACTTGCGGCGCACGGTTTTGTTTTGCGCGCTCCTGCTCTCGGTTCCCGCTGTGTTGCACCATATCATCGAGTTTCGGGCCGATGCGGGCGCGCTCTCCGTTGTCGGAATTGTTCTTAGCTTTGCATTTGATTTGTTTCTGGTAGTCGCCATCTTCCGGCGGGTGATTTTGGAGGCCCAGCCGACTTCCGAGACCATCCTTGGGGCGCTGTGCATTTATCTGCTGGTGGGATTCAGTTTCGCCGGCATCTATGGGATGGTGGCCACACTTCAGGCCAAGGCGTTTTATCTCGATCCCCTGGTCAATACGCACTCGATTCCTCGCCGCTTCGACATGGTGTACTACAGCTTTGGCACTATGACTTCGGTCGGGGCGAGCGGCATCACGCCTGTATCCGACGTGGCGCGCTCGCTCACCGCCATTGAAGCCACCATCGGGGTGCTTTATCTGGCGGTTTTGATCGCGCGGCTGATCAGCGGATATCGGCCTCCGTTGCCGCGCGATTGACGCTGCCGACTCCGGCAGGCTGGTAAACTAAATAAGCGATGATCCTACCGTTCGTTCGCGAATTCTTCGCGGACGTGGAGAAAGTACCTGCTTTTTCGCGTGCAGTGTCCCAGATGAAGGGCGGCACGGGGCGGATGCGTGTCTCTGGCCTCACCCCAACCGGAAAAGCGCTCTTCTACTCCTTATTGCATCGGGTGACGGCGCGGCCGCTCGTCGTAGTGGTGGGCGACAACCGCGCAGTGGAGGAATTACAGCCGCTGGTCCGCTCGCTGGCCGAGTTGAGCGGCGCGGCCTCGCCCGATGCCGTCATCGGCTTGCCTGCCTATGATGTGCTGCCTTTCGAAAACCTGTCTCCGCACCCCGAAATCCAGGAAGCCCGGGCGACGGCACTGTGGAAGATTGCGACAGGAGCGGCGGAGATCGTCATTACTCCGCTGGCCGCGACCGCGATGCGTTTGCGTGCGGCCAACTTCTACGCCGATCTTGCCAAGGTGGTGCGGCGCGGCGAGATGACAGACCCCGATCGCCTGCTGGAACACCTGCGCATTGTGGGATACAGCCAGGTGGATGTGGTCGAGATGCCGGGCGAGTTCGCGCATCGCGGCGGCCTGCTGGATGTTTATCCCCCGGAGTCGGACCGTCCGGTGCGGATTGAGTTCTTCGGCGATGAAATCGAGACCATTCGCAAGTTTGACCCGGGAACGCAACGCTCGGCTGCCGTCACGGATGAAGTCGTTCTGCTTCCGTTGACGGAAACGCCGGTGGAAGAAGAAACCCTGGCGGCCATTAACGCGCGCCTGACCGGCGAACGGCTGGCTGGAAGCGAAGACTTGATGGAGCAAACCGCGCGCGCCAGCGGTGTGGCAGTGTTTCCGGGGTGGGAGCTGTATGCCGCGGTGGCCGGTGCGAAGGAAGACTTCTTCGATCTTCTGCCTGCGGCAACCGTAGTGCTGGACGAGCCTGACTCCTTGAACGAAGTGCACGACGGGTGGTGGGCGAAGGTGACCGAAGCCCATGAGCGCAGTCTGATCGGCAATCTGGTGCGGCCTGAAGAACTCTACCTGACACCGGAGCAATGGCACACGCGGTTGCAAGAAGCCAGCAGCATCGCAGTTGAGCAACTTGGAATTGAAGGCAACGACGAGAGCGAGCATCTGACGCTGCAAACCCAGCCGACGACCAGGTTTCACGGGTCGGTCGCTGCCATGACGGAAGAAGTGTCGCGGCTGACGCGGGAGGGTAAGCGCGTGATGTTCGCGGTCTCCAGCACCGGCGAAGTGGAACGGCTGGCCGACGTCTTCAACGAATACAACTTGTCGTTCCGCATCGGGAGCCGCACGCCCAGGCCCGGCACGGAAGTTTACGTAGACGAGTCGACGTACTTCGCGGAAGACGTCGAAACCCCGATCATCGTGAAGGCTTATGTGCCCGAGGGTGTCGTGTTGCCCGAGGCGAACATGGTGCTGTTCGGGGCGCGCGATTTGTTCGATGAGGCGGAAGTTTCGCTGGGCCGGCCGCAAGCGCGGAAATCGAAAATCTCGGCGTTTCTCTCTGATTTCCGCGACCTCACCATCGGCGATTATGTAGTGCATGTGGAGCATGGCATCGGTCAGTACCAGGGCTTGAAAGAAGTTCCGCAGGAAGACGGCGCGCCCGCAGAGTTCATGGTCCTGGAGTATGCCGAGGGCGCGCGGCTTTACGTTCCGCTCACCCGACTCGACCTGGTCCAGAAGTATCGCTCGTCGGAAGGCGTGAAGCCGGTGCTGAACCGGCTGGGCACGCAGCAGTGGCAGAAGACCAAGGCGCGGGTGAAGAAGGCCATGAAGGACATGGCCGACGAGCTGCTAAAACTCTACGCCGTACGCAAGGCTGCCGAGGGCCATGGCTTCGCAGCCGACACCGAATGGCAACGCGAATTCGAGGGCAGTTTCGAGTTCAACGAGACCGAAGACCAGATTGATGCCATCGCCGACGTGAAGCACGACATGGAATCGCCCACGCCCATGGATCGGCTGCTATGCGGCGATGTGGGTTACGGCAAGACGGAGGTCGCCATGCGCGCGGCCTTCAAGGCGGTCAGCGACAACCGCCAGGTCGTGGTGCTGGCGCCGACGACGGTGCTCGCCTTCCAGCACTACAACACCTTCCGGCAGCGCTTTGCGGCGTTTCCCATCAAGGTCGATATGCTGAGCCGCTTTCGAACGCCAAAGCAGCAGAAGGAGACGATCGCGAAGATCGAAGCAGGCGAGGTTGACGTCGTCATTGGCACGCATCGCGCGCTGTCGAAGGACGTGAAGTTCAACAATCTTGGGCTCGTGGTGGTGGATGAAGAGCAGCGCTTCGGGGTGCGCCACAAAGAGCGGCTGAAGCAACTGCGGAAGGAAGTGGATGTACTGACCATGTCGGCGACGCCCATCCCGCGAACGCTGCACATGTCACTGCTGGGATTGCGCGACATGAGCGTGATCGAGACGCCGCCGAAGGATCGCATGGCCATTCAAACCGTGGTCGCGGCCTGGGATGAGAAGCTGCTGCGCTCGGCCATCGAGAAGGAACTGGAACGCGGCGGGCAGGTGTACTTCGTGCACAATCGCGTGGACAGCATCTACGACATTGCGGGCAAGCTGCGCGAGATGGCGCCCAAAGCCCGCATCCTGATTGGCCATGGGCAGATGGGGGAGACCGAACTGGAGCGCGTCATGCTCGCTTTCATGCGGCATGAGGCCGACATCCTGGTAGCGACCACGATCATCGAGAACGGTCTCGATATTCCGCTGTGCAATACCATCATCATCAATCGCGCGGACCGGCACGGATTGTCGGAGCTGTATCAGTTGCGTGGGCGCGTCGGACGTTCCGATCGCCGGGCCTATGCGTACCTGCTGATTCCGCCCGATCGCGAGCTCAGTGAGTTGGCGCGGCGCCGGCTGGCTGCGCTGAAGGAATTCAGCGACCTGGGGGCGGGATTCAAGATTGCCGCGCTCGACCTGGAATTGCGTGGCGCAGGAAATTTGCTTGGCGGTGAGCAGAGCGGTCACATCGAGGCCGTGGGCTTCGAGCTTTATACGAGCATGCTGGAGCGGACCGTCCGCGAGCTGAAGGGCGAGCTGCCGGAAGAGACGCCTGAGACGCAGTTGAACCTGGGACTGAACATTCGCATTCCGTCGGATTACATCACCGAGGAGAACCAGCGGCTGCGCATGTACAAGAGGGTGGCCGGAGTGGAGTCGGAGGCGCAACTGGAAGACGTGGCCGGCGAACTGGGCGACCGCTATGGCACGGCGCCGCCGGCAGTGCGCAACCTGCTGGAGTATGCTGCCCTGAAGCTATTGTCGCAGCGGATCGGGGTCTCGCAGATCGAGCGGCGGCGCGATGCGATCAGTATTCGCTTCAACGAGAAAGCTGCGGTCGATCCCGAGCGGCTGGCGAACTTTGTCGCTGGAGAGGCGGGAAGCCAGTTCACGCCGGCGGGGATTTTGAAATTCACGATGAAGGAAAGGCAGCCAGAACAGGTGCTGGTACGGCTAAAGGCGCTCCTGGAGCAGTTGGCGGGCGAGCAACAGCCGGTGGGGTGAGTTAAACCGTGGGAACAACGCGGGAGGTTGCAGTGCGGGGATTCGTCACAAGGTCAACTGCCTGTGTGTTGATGATTTTTGCATACCGGCAGCTTGCTGTTCCTGATCGTAAGCTGAGCGTTGTCGAAAGGGTTATCGTATTCTCCGTTCAGCAAGAGATCAAAGCCAGCAACTTGGCGGCGCGTAGAGATCTGTGCGTCGGGTTTGGCCACGGGCTCTTGGCGGATCAGAAAGCTATCATCTCCGACCTCACAAATACGGGAATACAGGTGCACGCGATCGAATGGTGCAATCGGGGTCCGCGCGGCATTTCGGTTGATGTTATTTCTCCGATCAATGAGGTCTCTCCGGGCGCGTACGAAGTGAACATTGCAGTGGGGGATCTGTCGATCCCTGCAGGACAGCACTTCGCCGCCCTCTTGAAACGTGGAACATACGTCATTAATTGTGCGGAAAGCTCTGAACCTCAGCTCGTTTCGTATCGCCAAACGTGTTGTCTGAAAGCAAGTTGATCCTTGAAGGAAGGATTGGGATTTGATTAACCTCGTTACCTTAGCGCTGACGTTACCACTTCTTCTCTCATGGCCGGCTACGGCTCAACCTTCCGCCCCAGAGCAATCGCAGCCGACTACCGCTGTTTACGACAAGCAGGTCGACGCTTACTTCGACGGTTACTTCCGCTTTCATCCCGCGCGAGGTACGGCCGCGGGCCTGCATCAGTACGACACGATGCTGGAGGATTATTCGCAGAAGGCGCGCGACGCCGAGATCGCATTCCTGAACGAGCAGAGACAGCGCTTCGGCGGCCTCGATCCCGACCATCTCGATGAGGAGCGGCGCGCCGATTTGCAGCTGGTGTTGAACCATATCAATGCGCAATTGCTGGAGTTGGAGGCGATCCGCAGCTGGCAGCACAATCCCGATACCTATTCCAGCAGCCCGACCCGCAGCATCTTTATCCTGATGAGCCGCAACTTCGCTTCGCCGGAGCAGCGGTTGCAGGACGTGATCGAGCGCGAGCAGAAGATGCCGGCGAACTTTGCGGCAGCCAAGGCCAACCTGAAAGATGTCCCCAAAATCTATACCGAGATCGCGCTGCAACAGGTTCCGGGGATCATC
>JBEKCJ010000121.1:0-11147 GCA_050014935.1 Candidatus Korobacteraceae bacterium | reverse complement strand
CGAAGTTGGGATCAAACTGCCAGCTGGGCAAGCCAATGTTGAGTGGCGGAAAGACAACATGCTGCCGATAGCGCGGCACCAAAGGGAGTTTGGACTCCACAAAGTCGCGGCACGCTTTCAGCGGGATCGTGCCTTCGAATACGCTGACGCTCGCGATGCTCAAGGGTTGACCCGGGCGCTCCAGATACAAGAAAAGAGCGTCTCCCCAGGAAAAGGAATTGTTTGGCTGAGACTCCGGCATGATGGCTCCCTACCGAGACGGGATATTGTGGTCCTTCGTGTTTCCATGATGGCGTGACCGCGACCAAGCCCGCAGTGACAAATGACCATTTTGGGAGTGATTCCTGATACGGGAATCACTCGCTACCCGGTCTCGCATCACCGTAGGAATGATCTTGATTGTGAGATGTTGAAGAGGACGCGCCCCAGGATCCTTATGCCCAGCCGCTCTCGCGAATACGATTTCGACTTTATCGTGGTCGGTTCGGGATTCGGTGGCAGTGTAACGGCACATCGGCTCACGGAAAAAGGCTACAAGGTAGCTGTGATGGAAATGGGACGCCGCTGGACGCCGGAAAATCTTCCACTCAGCAGTTGGTCCCTGAATCGCTGGTTCTGGCGGCCCAGTCTGGCCCTGCGCGGGTTCTTCAGCATGCGCTTCTTCCGGCATGTCACCATCTTGCACGGCTGCGCGGTTGGAGGCGGGTCGATCACCTACGCGGGCACGCTGTTGCGCCCGCCGGACAAGGTTTGGGACAGCGGATCATGGAAGGGCCTGGCTGATTGGAAGTCCGAAATGCCGCAGCATTACGACACCGCGTCGTGCATGCTGGGCGTCATCGAGAACAGAATTCTGGGTCCGGCCGATCACCTTCTACGGCGCGTCGCCGATCAGGTTGGAGTCGGCGGGACGTACTATCGAACGCATGTCGCAATCCTTCAGCCGCCCCAAGGCGAACCCGGCGGCACAACCCTCCCTGATCCTTTCTTTGGCGGCGAGGGACCGGAACGCACCACCTGTACGGCGTGCGGCGGTTGCATGATGGGGTGCCGTCATGGCGCCAAGAACACTCTCGACATGAACTATCTTTTTCTCGCCGAGAAACACGGCGCGAAGGTTTTTGCCGAGACCAAAGTCGTCGACGTTCGTCCGCTCGACGGTATCGCCGACGGCAGCAACGGTTACGAAGTCCATACCGTAAAGTCGACTGCGCGCTGCAATCGCAATCCCCGTCGCTTTACATGTCGCGGCGTGGTGTTTTCCGCGTCGTCGCTTGGCACCATGGAACTGCTCTTCCACCTCAAGGACAAAGGCTCGCTGCCAGCGATCAGCAGCCAGCTTGGTCGGTACGTGCGCACCAACTCCGAATCATTGATTGGAGTGCGCGTGCCTCACTCCAAACAAGACTTGTCGAAGGGCGTCGCGATCGGGTCAGGGGTTTACATCGACGAGCACACGCACATCGAAGCGGTGCGCTATCCCGAGGGCTCCGACACCATGAGCTTGCTGACGACAATCCTGACCGGTGGACACCCCGGGCCGGGCCGCATTGCGCTCTGGCTGCGCAATCTCAGCGTGTCGCTCCTGTTACATCCTTTGCGGACGATGCGGTTGCTGCTTCCTTTTCGCTGGGCGCGCGAGTGTGTAATCCTGCTCTGCATGCAGGCGCTCGACGATCACATAGATATGCGCTGGGAACGGCACGTGTTCTGGCCGTTCCGGAAATTCCTGGTGAGCCGGGGGAAGAAAGTCCCGACGTTTATACCCGCGGCCAACGAATTCGCGGAAAAGTTTGCCCGGCTCGCGGGTGGTACAGCCATGAGCATGCTGCCGGAGATTTTGTTCAACGTACCCGGCACAGCACACTGTTTGGGGGGCGCGGTGATTGCGGATTCGCCCGCCAACGGCGTCGTCGACTACCGCAATCGCGTGTTCGGCTACAGGAACATGTATGTTTGCGACGGCTCTGTCGTCGCAGCCAATCTAGGCGTAAATCCCAGCCTCACCATCACCGCCCTCACGGAACGCGCCATGGATTACATTCCGCACGCGACCCAAGCCACCTGGGATGACGGCGCTGACCTGGCAAGGCAGCGTCGATAGCGCCGCTTCCGCATCTACAATATCGCACGGGGTGATTCGAGCCTCGCGCGACGTGACGTCGCCCGCTGCGCCGTATTAATCTTCTCTGCACTGAAGGAGGGATGATGAACAAGTCTTATGACGCCATCGTCATCGGCACCGGACAGGCCGGCCCATTTCTGGCCATACGAATGGCGAAGGCTGGTCGCAAGGTCGCTATCGTCGAGCGCGGCTTATTTGGCGGTACGTGTGTCAACACCGGCTGCATCCCCACGAAAACGCTGGTTGCAAGTGCCCGCGTAGCTTACATGGCACGGCGCGCTGCCGAGTTCGGCGTCAATGGTGGCGCGGTCACCGTCGACATGAAGAAGGTGAAGGAGCGTAAGGACACGATTCAGCGGCCATCGCAGGAAGGCGCCGAGAGCCGTCTCCGCGAGCAGCCCAACATCGATGTCTACAAGGGGCAAGCTAGCTTTGAGGCGCCGCATGTGATCGCCGTCGGGGACGATCGCCTCACCGCTGACCAGATCTTCATCAACGTCGGCGGCCGCGCCAGCGTTCCTCCTATCCGCGGCCTGGATCAGGTTCCTTATCTCAACAACTCATCGATGATGGCTGTCGACTTCCTGCCCGAACACCTCATCGTGGTCGGCGGCAGCTACATTGGGCTGGAGTTCGGCCAGATGTACCGTCGCTTCGGCAGCAAGGTCACGATTCTACAGCGCGAATCGCGTCTCATCCCCCGCGAAGACCCGGACATATCCGATGCGATCAAGGACATCGTGGAGCGCGAGGGCATCACCGTTCGTCTCAACGCCACATGCATCACGCTGGAGAAGCGCGGCAATCAAGTCGTCGCTGGCGTCGACTGCACGGCGAATTCCTCGCCCGTAATCGGATCCCATGTGCTGATCGCAACTGGACGCCGGCCCAACACCGACGACCTTGGCCTCGATAAGGCTGGCGTCGCACAGGACAAACGCGGCAATATCCTCGTTGACGATCAACTGCGGACCAACGTACCGGGAATTTGGGCGCTAGGCGATTGCAATGGACAAGGAGGATTCACTCACACCTCCTATAACGATTTTGAAATCGTCGCCGCCAATCTGTTGGATAACGATCTCCGCCGTCTCAGCGATCGCATTCTCGCCTATGCCCTGTACATCGATCCGCCCCTGGGGCGCGCCGGCATGACCGAAGCCGGGGTGCGCAAGTCAGGCAGGAAGGCGCTCATGGGAAAGTACATGATGTCGGATGTGGGCCGCGCCAGAGAAAGGAGCGAGACCCAGGGCTTCATGAAGGTGTTGGTCGATGCCGAAACCAAGCAGATCCTAGGCGCGGCCATCCTGGGTCTGGGAGGCGACGAGGTCATTCACTCGCTGCTCGACATCATGTACGCCAAGGCCCCCTACACTGTGGTATCCCGGGCCATGCACATCCATCCCACAGTGTCAGAGTTGATTCCGACCATGCTCCAGGATCTGAAGCCGCTGTCGTGACGCAACCGCAAGAGATTTACCACGGAAACACGGAGGACACAGAAGGTTATTCTTGAAATTATGTTCTCCGTGGTCTCCGTGTCTCCGCGGTGAACCAAATCCGCTCTTCAATTCTCCAGTATCATTTAGCTATGGAGATTGCCATCCAATGTCGCGGTCTGCGCAAAACCTACGACGGCAAGGTGGAAGCCGTCCGCGGCCTCGACCTGACGATCAACAGGGGCGAATGTTTCGGGCTGCTGGGCCCGAATGGGGCGGGAAAGACCACGACTATCGAGATTCTCGAAGGTCTGCTGGAGCCGACATCCGGCGAGGTTGAAGTCCTCGGCCGGACGTGGCAGACGCACGCACGTGACCTGCGCGAATGGCTCGGCATCTCGTTGCAGGAGACGCGGCTTTCCGAGAAGCTTACGGTTCGCGAGACCTTGCAACTGTTCTCCAGCTTCTATCGTCACCCAACCTCGGTCGAAGCTGTTTTGGATGAGCTCTCGCTTCAGGAAAAAGCCGATGCGTTAGTGGGCAAATTGTCGGGCGGCCAGAAGCAGCGCCTGGCTGTGGCCACCGCGCTAATCGCCGATCCGAAGGTTTTATTTCTGGACGAGCCGACCACGGGACTTGATCCGCAAAGCCGCCGGCAGTTGTGGGACATCATCCGTCAATTCCAGAAGCGTAACGGCACGGTATTGCTGACCACGCACTATATGGACGAGGCAGAACGGCTGTGCGATCGCATCGCGATCATCGATCACGGACAGATCATCGCCGCCGGAACGCCTGCCGAACTGATCGAGCGCCTCACCGGTCATCACGTGGTCGAGTTCGCGGTCTCAGGCCACAGCGTCGACGACGGAACCGCGTGGGCCCGTCTTCCGGGAGTGCAATCGGTCCGCACCGATGACGGCCTGTTCTCGCTCCAAGTCAACGAGCCGCACGAAACCATTCCGGCGCTGTTGGCTGAAGTTCAAAAGCAACGCGCGCAATTAATCCATCTCACCACGCGACAGGCCAGCCTGGAAGACGTTTTCGTGCAGCTCACGGGCCGGCATCTGAGGGAGGATTGATGGCAACCATCCAACAGCCACCTGTGATTTCGAGTCCGGAGAAAGCCGCCAGAACCAACGGGCGATGGTCCGGCTACCTGCGCCTGCTACAGATGCGCATGCTGGAGTTGTGGCGCGAGCCAGAGGTCATCTTCTGGGTCTTCGTCTTTCCGTTGCTGCTGGCGTTGGGGCTGGGCATCGCCTTTCGCGGCAAGCCGCCGGATGTTACGCCGGTCGCGGTGGTTGCGGGACAGAAAGCGCAGCAGGTGGTCGATCTGCTGCAACGCTCGCCGGAACACGCCGGCATCCAGCCCGATGTGGTGAGCGCTTCCACGGCGCTCGATGGCTTCCGCCTGGGCAAGTACGAGCTGGTCATAACCATGGACGACTCCGGAGTGCACTTCCGTTACGATCCGGCGCGCCCCGAGAGTGTGCTGGCGCGCACACAGGTCGATGACGCGCTGCAAGCCGCTGCGGGACGCAAGAATCCGATCAACACGGTAACGCAAGCGTCGAGTGAACCGGGGGCGCGCTATATCGACTTCCTGATTCCGGGCCTGCTGGGCATGAACCTGATGAACTCCGGTATGTGGGGCATCGGATTTGCGCTGGTGGAAATGCGGCAGCGGAAGTTGCTGAAGCGTTTTGTCGCAACGCCAATGCGTCGTTCCGATTTTCTGCTCGCTCTGGTCAGCAGCCGGCTGGTGCTCATGCTGGTCGAGGTTGCCCTGCTGTTGGTGTTCGGCGCGCTTGTCTTTCACGTTCGCGTCGAAGGCTCCTTGCTCTCGATTCTGTTGATTGGTGCGCTCGGCGCTGTCTCCTTCGGCGGCATCGGTTTGCTCACTGCCAGCCGCGCCCAGAAGATTGAAAGCGTCAGCGGCTTGATCAATGTCGTCATGATGCCGATGTGGATTTTCTCAGGCGTGTTCTTCTCGTACGAGCGCTTTCCCAAGATTTTCCTGCCTGCCATACGAGCATTGCCGCTGACCGCGCTTAACGACGCCCTGCGAGCCATCATTCTGCAAGGGGCACCGCTCGAGTCACAGCTGGGCCGGATCGCCATACTGGCAGTATGGGGCAGCGTGTCGTTTGTTCTGGCGCTGCGCTGGTTCCGCTGGAGCTGAATGGTAGAGCAGGCCTTTAGGCCTGCGTTGCCGACAGCAAATATCCATAGTTTCGGGCGTTGAGGTCGCGGCGACGTCAGCGCTCGAGCCCTTCTCTAACAGCGGCGGCGACGCGGGACCTACAGGTCCGCTCTACCCGCCCTTGCTACAATCGCCCGATGACGTCCTCCCGCCTGCAACGCGTGCGACTGCAACTGCGGCTCTATGAGCATCCGCTGGTGGAATTCGATGCGCGCGACAAAGGCGAAGGGGTCGAGATCATCATTCGCCCGCGCTTCTCCGATCCGCAGGTCCACATCTACTACTTCGATCTGCATCCTCGCGACCTGGACGACGCGCAATTCGAATGGACTTTGCAGCGCCAGATTTTTGACTGTCTGCACGACTACCTGGTCGAGATGTTCATCCGCACTCCTCAGCACCGCAAGGAAAACCAGCAGATGGAGCGCGAGGGCAAGCTGTGACATTGGAGCCCACGGAGCGTAGATCCGGTCCCGGCCTCCGGGAACGAATTGCCGACGAGATCGCCCGCAATGGTCCGATCCCCTTCTCGCGTTATATGGAACTTTGCCTGTTCGAGTCCGAGCTTGGCTACTACTCCCGCTCCCGCGAGCAGTTTGGCAAGGCTGGAGACTTCTATACCTCCAGCGACATCCATGCCGTATTTGGGCGGCTATTGGCGCGGCAATTCGAGGAGATGTGGCGCGTATTGGGCTCGCCTGCACGCATCGATTTGATCGAGCTCGGTCCGGGACGGGGGCTCTTCGCGCGCGATGTGCTCGATTGGTCGGCCAAGCAGTTCCCGGAATTCTCGCATGCTCTGCACTACGGTCTGGTCGAGCAGTCTCCGCACCTGCGAACGAGGTTGCAGGAGCGATTACAGGAGCAGATCGCAAGCGGCAGGTGCGAGATTTTCGATTCGTTGGGATCGGCGGCTTCGCGCGCCAGCCACGACATCATTATTTTTGCAAACGAGTTCTTCGACGCTTTGCCGGTCGACGTTATCGACCATCAGGGCACAGTCCGCGTCGGATATGAGAACGGGCGCTTTAGCGAATCCTTCGTTGCGCCCTCCGCTGCAGAAAACGAATTCCTGGATCGCTATGGTGTTCGTCCCGAAGAAGGTGAGCGCGTCGAAGTTTCTCTTGCGGCACTGGGGTGGATGGATTGCATTGCCCGCGCGTTCGAACGCCGTCGCGGATTCCTGGTCGTCATCGACTATGGCTACACCCGCGAGGAGCAGCTCGCTGGCCGGCATCGCGACACCATCATGACCTATCGCCAGCACACCGCCAGCGTCTCACCTTACGAAGCTCCGGGCGAGCAGGACATTACGGCACATGTCAATTTCACCGCGTTGCAGGCAATTGGCATCGAGGGCGGACTTGAACCGCTGGCGCTGCTCACCCAATCACAGTTCCTCATTGGCATTGGGGAGGAAACGCAATTCGCCGACGCTTTCCAGGATTGCAAGCTGCCGCAGGAGCAAACCAAGGTCGCATTGCAACTCAAGCACCTGATTGCGCCCAGCGGCATGGGCGAGATTTTTCAGGCGCTACTGATGTCCCACAATGTGGCACACGAGAAGTCGGTGGGCCTGGGCGGACTCAAGCTGGCGCACTAGGGCAGAGCGGCGCTTTAGCGCGGCGTTCGCTGCCGCCAAGTGAACTGCGGGAGTTGCGATGGTGTCATGGGATGACCATCGCAACTCCCGCGTCTCTGGCTCGGTCTTGGAGGCCGGCCTGAAGGCCGGCTCTACCTCTACTACATGCCCGGCTTGTCCTGGCTTTGCGGCTGATAGGGCTTTTGCAGATATTTGCGCGCGGTGTCGAGAGCGTTTTGCGTGTTGTCGTTGGTTTGGAGCGCCTGGCGATATTCGTTGGTCGCGCGTTCGCGCTGCCCGGTCAAGTCGAAGATCATACCCAGCTGAATGTGGCTCCAGACCTCCGTCCAGCGCGGTTCGCCATCGCCATTGAGGGCCTCGCGATAGGCATTGGCTGCGGACTGGTAATTATGCTGCTGGAAGAACACTTCGGCGATCCGATAGTGGGCCAGCGAGCTGTTGTGGTTGATGTCCAAGGCCTTCTGGAATTCCTTCAGGGCCTCGGTCAGGTCCCCCTGTTCGACGTCCTGCTGCCCGCGCATGATCGATGTCCGTACTTGCAGGTCCTGCGAGTTCTGTAGCACCTGATTGTTAGGATCGATGGTGATGCGGCGCGGCCTTCCGAAAGTATCAACCGAATACGCCGAGTTCGTACCTTCCACTTCAATCCGCTTGCTCTCGGTCTTGCCGTCGGTGTCGATCCTCAACTCCACCGGCATGCGGAACAGGTCCATGTCCTGCGAAATCTCGCCAACTACACGGAAGCCCTTGGCGGTGCGATACACGGTGTATTTGTTCTTGAACTGAGGCGCCCCGGTAGAGTTCAGCCACTGGGTGAAGAACCATGTGAGCTGCTGACCCGAAGCCTGTTCGGCAATTTTGCGGAGATCATCCACGGTTGCGGTCTTGCCGGAATACTGCGACACAAACGCTCGCATGGTTTTGTCGAAAGCTTCCTCGCCAATGATCCAGCGCAACATCGCCAGAATCATGCCGCCCTTGTCGGTGACCAGCGACTGGAACTCCGGTGAGAAGGCGTCGAGCCTGCCAACGTCGGCCAAGGGCACCGACACATAGGCCAGCGCGCCCACAGACATGTCCTTGGTCACTTCCTGGAAACCGGCTTCTCCCGCGACGTGCTCCACGTAGAGTGCTTCGGAGTAGCGCGCTCCACCGTCGTTCAGCCACCAATCATTCTTGTTGGCCGGGCTCACCATAGTCCCAAACCACTGGTGGGCAATGGTGTTCGCCAGCAGCCGGTAGTTTCCTTTTTCCGTGAAATACCGCCCCGCCAGGGCGGCGATCTCCGGTGCCCAAGCCGACGGAACAGTGTCGTCCGGCAACTCAACCACATTCAGCTTTTGACTGAAGGGCGGTCCATAGAGCGTGGTGAAAAAGAAAAATTCCTTGGTCGCGGTGTCGGCGTAATTGGTGGCAGCGGCCTTATGCTCGGCCGTGGTGTACACGTTAATATTCAGGCCACCCTCGGTGCTTTTGGTCTGCACATACTTCCCGATGACGACGGTCCCGGGAAAGCTTGGCCGGTCTTCATAAGTGAAGGTGAGGGTTTGCCCGCCACCAGGCGTGGCCAGCCTGGTGATCGCGTCTTTCGGAGCCTTGCGCGGAGCCGGCGCACCTTCTTCGACCTCAGGACCGGGCGCCGCGCTTTCTTTGCCGCTCGCAAGCACGGTGTATCCAGCCGGAACGCTTACGCTGATGGTTGCCGTGAACCGGTTGGTGCCGTAGCCAACCATGGGAAACCAGCGGCCCGCATAGAGAAGATAGGTAATCGGGTCCCCAATGTAGGCCAGCTTCAGTCCCGGCACCGGGCTATCGTCGGCAGACTGGACGGTGCCTTCATATTCAAATATCAATGTGTCGGACGCGCCTTTGCTGAGCGTACTGGGAAGCGAAATGCGGACGGTGGAATCCGAGCTGACCCGCTCGACTGGCAGAGATTGTCCGCTGGTGTCAATCACGCGCGTCGGGCGCAGCGCGTTGTGCAGCTCGAAGGTCGCGATGTTGATGTCTTCCAGCGCGGTGAATTTCACGCGGGCTTGGGCCTTGAGTTGGTGCGTTTGCGGCGTCACTACGACGTGGATGATGTAGTCGCTGACCTGGATGCGAGGCTTCTCCGCCGCAAAGCAGGTTGCAATGAAGAACAATAGACCAAGTACCAGACGTCCCAGGGACCTTGCCGCGTTACGCATTGGGGAGAAAACTCCTCTGTTGGTCACTATAAACGATTGAAAATCTGCATGGAAAGCTGGGCCAGCGACCTCCCAATACGAATTCTCACCACGGAAACACGGAAATCACGGAGCGTTTTCTTATCTCTGTGCTCTCCGTCGTAAGTCGAATTCGCAATCTCACTTTGACTTTCTCACCATAGAGAGTACGGCCTGGGCTGCCCGATCGGATGCGTTCCCTCCAGAATCACCGGGTTGCAGGCGCCGCCGCACTTCAAGAAAGTCCTCCATCATGGTGCGGCGCGCCGGTCCATCCGGAATAAGGCGGCGCAGCGCTTCGCAAACGCGTTGTGGCGTGAAATCCGTCTGGACCAGCTCAGGCACGACATCTCGCTCCGCGATGAGGTTCACCATCGCGAAACGGTCTACCTTTACTAGACGGCGGCCTAGCCGCCAGGTGAGCGGCGCAACCCGGTAAACCATCGCGAACGGAGTGCCAATCAATGCAGCCTCCAGTGTCGAGGTGCCGCTGGCGACAGCCGCGGCGCGAGCGTGCAGCACGGTTGCGCGAGCATCTCGCGTGAACCTTATTGGAGGTCCTCCGTAGTCGCGCAGGAACGAAGCCATCCAGGCTGCATCCAGAGTGGAAGCGACAGGCACCGTATAAACGTAATCCGGGCCGAGAAGTTGCGCTGCTTGCAACAGCACGGGGAATATCCGCGACACCTCGCCACGGCGGCTGCCGGGAAGCAAGGCGACCCACTGCCGAGTGGGATCAAGCTTGTATTCGCCGGCGAATTGTTCACGAGTAACCGAAGGCGCCGGCAGATTGGCCAGTGGATGCCCGACAAACTTCGCGGCTATGCCACGCTCGCGATAGAACTTCTCCTCGAAAGGAAAGATCACCAGCATCTGGTGAACGTATTTGCGCACCCGTTCGATGCGTCCCTGCTTCCACGCCCACAGTTGCGGGCTGACATAGTAAATGACCGGCACGCCCAGTTTGTGGAGTTCGCGGGCCAGGCGCAGGTTGAAATCGGGGAAGTCAATGAGCACGGCCGCGTCGGGACGGCGCCGCTGGGCCTCGCGCACGACCTGGCGAAAGCGCCGGTAGATGGTAGGAATGTGCTTGATGACCTCGACGATGCCGACTTCGGCAATCTCGCTCGCGTCGACCAGCAATTCGCAACCGGCGCTACGCATCTGCTCTCCGCCCACCCCGAAGAACTCGATGCTGTCCTCTGGCGAACCGCGCGCGATTTGCTGGCGCATGGCCTTCATCACTTCTGCGCCATAGAATTCGCCAGAAGCTTCACCGGCGGAGATCAGCATTCGCACCTTGCGATTATGACAGGTGCGAGCGAGCAGCTGTGAGCCATCCGTCTCACATGGTTTCGGTCTAAGCTGCCGCCAGCTCAACCCGACGACGCCCCATTGCCTCTCGGCCTGGTTTTGACACACCGTTGTGGCTATCGACTGGCACCTTTTCCCTATTGCTCTTCTGGCTGCGTTCCCTAATACTCTGTTGTCCCTCAATGTCCCGTAATGTCGCTTGCCAGCTCAAGGCAGGGTGCAGAACTATTGGATCCATTCGAGAGCTCAACTG
>JBEKCJ010000120.1:0-11270 GCA_050014935.1 Candidatus Korobacteraceae bacterium | reverse complement strand
CTTACTTCAACCGCTCCCGTGATCACGCCGGCGTTATTAATCCCCTCAGGAAAAGTGGTGCCCGCGGGATCGTCGATAGTGGTGTAGGTGCCCCCGGAGTAGAGAAAGCCGTGATAGTTCCCGTATTGCGTGTCCAGGTAATAGCCCACGACGGCGCCGTGATCGTTGACAGCCTCGGGAATGGTTAGATATGCGTCCGGGTAGTCGATGTTCACGAACGTATAATTACCGTTCTGGGCAAGTACACTGGCCGGCAGCAGCAGGCCGAGAGCCAGGAGGACGAGGTTGGCGATGTTGAAACAGCGCAGCTTCGCATGGGTCACGCAACCACCTTTTGGCACATCTGAATTTAATGACAAGCGAGGACGGTGCGACTGTCTTCGGCAGGACCGGCAAGGACCAACGCAGAGAAGACAGACGCAGCTGCGATGAGACAACGCGACAGGTATGCGAATCAGTGACAGTCCCGTATCCAGAGCCCACTCGCTGCACTACTATAACTTAAAGCGCGCACGCGTATGACAACGCTGATTACCGCCCCAGGAATTGAGACAATAGAGGTCAGATCCCCAGGCTTTGAAGGCAGATCACTCGCCCCGCACTGAAGGCCAAACTGCACGAAGAAAGCCGCGGGATTCAACCCGAGGTTTGTCTGGCTACATTTCAATAAGCTAGCGCACTCATTCACGAGTGCCCTTTGATATTATCCGCTTTCTGTGCGGCCTTTCTTCAAACGCTGTCTGTAGCGCGGATTGTCACCCCCTCCGCCTACCACAGTACTTGACTCAGAATCGCCCCCTAGAACGCGAATATTGAGATCGAGGGCACGGTGAGCTGACCGAACGAGAGTGCCGCGCTGCCCCAGAAGGCCGACCACCCATCGGCTTCAGCATCACCGCCAGCCCAGACCCAAATCTCGTAGAAGTGATCGCTGTCGCATGGTGCCACCCCTACGAGTGGGAACCCGGAGGTGCTGCCATCGCCGTCGCCGATATGAATCTGTTGATCGATCACAGCCTGGACGAACTCACCCTGAAGCGTGTACTGGCCGACGTAGATGCCAATGAAGTTGCCGGCATGAGCACTGTCAAAGACGGTCCAGGTGTCCTCCATGTAGCTGACGCTCGGGGTGGCAAAGACGTTTAGAATACCGTTGTCGGCCAGCGGCTGAAAGTAACCGCCCACCGCCACCGCCGTTGCCGCCGTTTTGCCGTTGTCGCCGGTGTACGCCTCGAACGACATCGTACCGGCGTTGGCATCGACGTTGGTGGTTCCCGTTGCGTCTTCGCCCGTCTGCGCGTTCCACTGCCAGCCCCAGGGAAACGGGGGTACCAGCGTGACCGCAACCGAGCCGATGTGTTGTCGCCCTTCGACCTTCTTTCGCTGTGGAGGCTTGGCGCGAATTTTGGACCGCGCCGCGGCATTCTTCTTCGCCTCGCCGACCGCTGCGGCGAGCTTTGGGTCCTGCTTGGCGAGATCGCGCATGGCACCAAACGACGCAGCCTCCACACCGCGCTGTTCCTTGCGTCGCGCCTGCAGATCCTCGAACCGCTTCTTGAACATGGCATTGAGCCGCTTCTTGCTTTCAGCAAGAACCGCATCGCTAGGCTTAGGGCCTATCAATCTCTCGTCATACTTCATAACAACCTCCGTGGGTGAGCTGACCAAGCCGCGAGCATTCAATGTTTCTCGGGCCTACAAATGATCATTGCAAGCAGGGAACCACTCGGTGTCGGCTCAGGAGGAATTCATGCATCGTTCCGTTTACAGTGGGATAGGTAGCGAAGGTTCGTACCCAGTGAGGCTCTGCCACCTGGATTGTGCCCCGACCTCTTATCCGATTGGATAGATCAACTATCCGACTGTCCGTCTGCTATGGGGAGTTGCAGCTGAAACCAACCAAAGGGACCAATTGTGCTGGGCGTTTTTCCAGTGTTTGCCCGGAGATTAGAATAACGTTGGGCAACACCGGTGACGACGACGTTTCGCCCTGCGGCTTCTTGTCGTGCGTGCTTTGCGTTTCCATCTTCGCATCCCGTCAGCGAGCCATAAATTTCGGAAGCGTTCTTGAAAGGATTGACACATGACAACCCGTCCCCCTCTACCCCCATTCACCCGCGAGAGTGCTGTTCAAAAGGTTCGCCTGGCCGAAGATGCTTGGAATTCCCGTAATCCGGAAAAAGTGGCCCTGGCGTACTCTCTGGATTCTCGCTGGCGAAACCGCTCGGAGTTTGTAAATGGACGCCAGGAAATCATTGCCTTCTTGACGCGCAAGTGGGCGAAGGAACTTGAATACCGGCTGATCAAAGAGGTTTGGGCCTTCACCGATAATCGCATCGCCGTGCGCTTCGCTTACGAATCGCACGATGATTCCGGCAATTGGTTCCGCTCATACGGGAACGAAAACTGGGAGTTTAACGACGATGGCCTGATGCGCGTAAGGTTCGCCTCCATCAACGATCTTCCCATTAAGGAAGCGGACCGCAAATATCATTGGCCGCTTGGCCGCCGCTCCGACGATCATCCGGGGTTGAGTGAGCTTGGACTGTAACCAGGTTGTTGCGTCGGCGGCCTTTCCTCGAATGATCGCCGGCGTCCAGTTCTACCCTTCATTACTTCTTCTAGGGCGCTTCCGAATATCGGCTGGCCTGCAAGGGAAACGTAAGAGCCGCAGATCAGCAAAGCGAGTGGAATCAGCAGCGCGATAATGGCGCGCCCTGCGTATCATTGAGTGACTTCTAAAGGCGGCGAATAGCCGAGCGTCAGGTTAATAATCTGGAAACTGGGCGCGGCCACCAGGCCCAGGTTCGACATCTTTTCGCTGCCATTCAATCCTGGTGCTGCGCGGTAGTCGGCTGCCTAAGTCACTTATGTGCCAACGTTTTACCCGGCGCACCTGTCGCAACTGACAGTAGACAGCAGTTAGCTCATCAACGATACTAGCGGTAGTTAACTTTACAAATCAGCGAGGATGGCTTGACCGCATGGGGCGGTCGAAGCGACTGAAGCGTTGCGGTCGGGATACGGTTCGCGGCACGATGGCAGTGTCTATTCGTGACCCGCCGGTTCGGCCGGACATGGGCGGTCCGCTAAGGTTCGCTCTTGAGGAAGACTGATCGAGCAGCCCGGACCTGCACCTTCGCTCGCTTGTTTCATCGAGCTATTGTTTGGTGGCTTCCACGGCAGTCAATAGTAAGTGCTGTTGAGTCGGTCTGCCTGAAGTGTCTGCTTGCTGTTGTGCCTGCTACGACACGGTCGACTTATTGGTGCGTTGGTCCTGAAGGCCAACTCACCCACAACCCTTCGAACTCGGAGGTTGGCTCCGAATTTCCAGCGAGGAGAAAGCGAATGGATTTGGGACTTGGCATTCGAAAACTAGCAGTGGGAGCACTTGCTGTCTCGAGCTTATTCGCAGCCGGAAGGGTCGCCTCCGCTCAGCAGGTTACGGGCACGTTGGGTCAGGCAGACGCCACGACTACCATCAACGGAAAACAACTTCCGCCACCGCCCCCGAAATTCGGCGGGGTGATCAAGGGAACCTACAAAGATTCCACGCCCTGGTGGCCGCCGCGCATTGTGCCTCCAAAAGGCGCGCCGAACGTGCTCCTCATCATGACGGATGATCAGGGCTATGGCGTGCCCAGCACTTTTGGTGGCGTCATCCCAACCCCGAACCTGGATCGCATCGCCAAATCGGGGCTGCGCTACATCCAGTTCCACTCTACGGCGCTGTGCTCGCCCACTCGCGCGGCACTGATCACTGGCCGCAATCACCACTCGGTTGGCTTCGGCGTCATCGGCGAACTGTCCACCGGATACCCCGGCTATGACTCGGTCATCGGTCCGGAGAGCGCCACCGTCGCCGAGATCCTGAAGGAGAACGGCTACGCTACCTCGTGGTTCGGCAAGGACCACAACACGCCGGGCTTCACTTACAGCACCACTGCGGGGCCCTTCGATCAGTGGCCTATCGGCATGGGCTTCCAGTACTTCTATGGCTTCCTGGGCGGCGAGACCGACCAGTGGACGCCCTATCTGTTCCGCAACACCACAGCGGTCTATCCCTGGGTCGGCAAGAAGGGCTACAACCTCACCACCGACCTGGCCGACGATGCCATCAAGTACTTGCGCGATTTGAACGCGTCGGCGCCCGACAAGCCGTTCTTCGTGTATTACGTGCCCGGCGGCTCACATTCGCCGCACCAACCGACCCAGGAATGGATTGACAAGTTCAAGGGCAAGTTCGACATGGGATGGGAGAAACTGCGCGAGCAGATTTTCGAAAACCAGAAGAAGCTGGGCGTGATTCCGGCCAATACTCAACTCACAGCGTGGCCGGACGGACAGGCAGAGTATGCCGGAGCCAAACTGCCAAAGTGGGACTCGCTTACTCCGCTGGAAAAGAAGATGTACGCCCGCGAGGCAGAGGTCTTTGCCGCCTACACCGCCTATACCGACTATGAGATTGGCCGCGTAATTGACGAAGTCCAGAAGCAGGGCAAGCTCGATAACACGCTGATTATCTACATCGACGGCGACAATGGCACCAGCGCTGAAGGCACGGTGTATGGCACCTTCAACCAGTACACGGCTTACAACGGCATCATCAATGAGCCCGAGGTCAAGCCCGTGCTGGCCCTCAATGCCTTGCATTACAACGACTGGGGCTCGGCCAAAACCTATCCGCATATGTCGGTGGCCTGGGCCTGGGCCTTCGATACGCCCTTCAAGTGGACCAAGCAGGTGGCGTCGCACTTCGGGGGCACCCGCCAGGGACTCGCCATTTCTTGGCCGGGACATATCAAGGACGAAGGCGGCATTCGCACTCAGTTCCACCACGTCATCGACATTGTTCCTACCATCCTCGAAGCCGCCGGCATCCAGGCGCCCGACGAGGTCAACGGCATCAAGCAGAAGCCTATCGAAGGCGTGAGCATGGCTTACACCTTTGACTCGGCCAACGCCAATGCTCCCTCAAAGCGCGACACCCAGTACTTCGAAATGGTCGGCAACCGCGCTATCTATCATGACGGATGGGTCGCCGCCACCACGCCGCCCTCTCCATCCTGGGAGATGGGAACGGGCAAGCAGACGGCCCTCGACGACTACCACTGGGAGCTCTACCACATAGCCGACGACTATTCGGAATACAACGACCTGGCAACGAAAATGCCTGACAAGCTGAAAGAAATGCAGGCGTTGTTCATGACGGAAGCCGGGAAATACCAGGTCTTTCCGCTGGATAATTCGGGCTTCGTGCGCGCGCTTACGGCGCGGCCGAGTGCGGTTGCGGGGAAGACGGTCTTCACCTACACAGGCGAGAATCCCAACATCCCCATGGGCAATGCTCCCAACCTGTTGGGCAGGAACTACACCATCACTGCGGACGTAACCATCCCCAGCGGCGGCGCCGAGGGCATGATCGCCACAGCGGGCGGCCAATCCGGCGGCTATGGGATCATGCTGAGTCCGGGGGCAAGCTGGTTTTTCAACAGCAGACTGTTCAAGCACATCGCATTAGGTTTGTTGATTTTTGGATTACTGCTGATCCTCATCGGCACAGCCGGTAAGTGGAGAAAACGCTTCGGCTACGCATTCGTGCTGGTCGCGGCCGTGGGACTGATTCTGACTTTCGCCACCGACATATTCCACATCGGGCGGGGAAGGCCGGTATTCGTTTACAACATGCTGGACTTGGAGCGCTACCGGTGGGAAGGGTTGTCTTCACTCGATGAAGGCAAGCACACCATCGTCTTCGACTTCAAATACGACGGCCCCGGCCTCGCCAAGGGCGGTACCGGCGTGCTTAGCGTGGATGGCAAAGAGGTCGCCCGTAAGACGATCGAGCACACCATTCCGTTTCTCTTGCCCGCTGACGAGAGCTTCGACGTCGGGCTCGACACCCGCACGCCAGTGGATTTCACTTATGATTGTCCTTTCCCCTTCACCGGGACCATCGACAAGCTGACCTTCAACCTCGGCCCGTCGCAGTTGACGGCCGAGGACCAAAGGAAGGTTGACGACGCGATGGCTAGAGTTAATAACTAGGCGCCAAGGTGCGCCGAACCGCTGGGAACTCACCAAACACGCTGCCGGCCGGTTCCGGCGGCGGATTGGTATAACCAGGAAGGTGGTCGAGCGATGCACAAAAGCATGTTGCGCAAATCAGCGAACATTTCATTCTTGCTCTTGATGGTCCTGTCTCTGGTGGCAATGATCCCGGCGCAGGACCCAGGGTCATGGCCGCGGCAAATCACCAAGCCCGGTGGCAGCATTATTCTCTACCAGCCGCAAGTTGACGACTGGGAAAATTATCAGCAGGTGGACGCGCGCATGGCGTTCAACCTGACCCCCACCGGCGGCAAAAGCCATGTCGGCGTTATTACCGTGCAGATGAAGTCCGCCGTCAATATGGACGACCACACCGTTCTCCTCAGCGATCCCCAGATCACGAGCGTCACCTTTCCCTCGCTCGATCCCGCGACCGCGGCCCAGTTGGAGCAAACGGTGAGGACGTTCTTAAACCCCGCGGCCACCATGACCATCTCACTGGATCGTCTGGTGGCGAGCGTGAAAAAGACGAAGGCTCCGCCGGTCGCAGACGTGAACAACACACCCCCGACCATCTTCGTCAGCATGCGTCCGGCGATCCTGCTCCTGGTGAATGGCGCGCCCACCATGGCGCCCATCGCGAACTCCAATCTTCAGTTCGTCGTCAACGCCAACTGGCCGGTGTTCGTGGAGCAGGGAAGTTCTACTTATTATCTGTTCGACGGCAAAGGCTGGCTCAGTTGCACCAGTCTGGGAGGCACATGGATGCCGACCAGCACGTTGCCCAAACAGATGTCGAAGGTTCCGGAGAACGCGAATTTCGAAAGTCTGAAAGGGTCCATTCCGCCGCCACCGGGGAGCGCAGCCAGTTCCCCGATGGTCTATTACAGCGCCACTCCGGCCGAGATTGTCGTCTTTGGCGGCCGGCCGCAGTGGACGCCGATCCCTGGCACGCAACTGTCTTATGCGTCGAACACCGACAGCACCGTCTTCAAGTACACCCCGACAGGCGCGTTCTACTACCTGACCTCGGGCCGGTGGTTCACCAGCACCACACCGGTACTGGGTGGGTGGACATTTGCCACCTACATGTTGCCGCCCGATTTTGCCCAGATCCCTCCCAGCAGTCCGGCAGGGAAGGTATTGGCCTCGGTGCCGGGAACGCCCGAAGCCGAAGATGCCGTGTTGATTGCGCAGGTTCCGACCACGGTCACCGTGAACACGGCGCAAGCTCCAGCAGAAGTGAAAGTGTCCTACGTTGGCGCGCCGCAGTTCGCGCCGATTGAAGGCACAACCCTGCTGTATGCCACCAACACTCCCAATAAAGTAATCCAGGTGGGGAACGAGTACTACCTGTGCTATCAGGGCGTATGGTTTGTTTCCTTCAGTGCTCAGGGGCCCTGGCAGACCGCACAAACCGTACCTCAGGTTATCTACACCATCCCACCCAGTTCTCCGGTGTACAACGTTACTTATGTGACTCAAGTAGTAGCTTCCGACGGCTATGTGACGGCTAGTTACACAGCAGGCTACATGGGAATGTTTGTCGCGGGCGCAGCGGTAGGCGCGATCGTAGCCAGCGGCACAGGGTACTACTATCCACCTTATGTATACGGTGGATTTTACTACCCCTACGCTGCCACTTATGGCTACCATACCTATAATCCTTATACCGGCGCCTATGGGTATGGCGGGGCTGCTTATGGACCGTACGGCAGCGCCCACTGGGGAACTTCCTACAACCCCAACACCGGAACCTACGCTCGCGGAGCCACGGCATCTACCGCGTACGGTACGCAATCTGTAGGTCAGGCTTACAACCCCTACACTGGGGCCTACGGTGCAACACATCAGGGTTCGAACGCCTATGGATCGTGGGGACAATCGGTGGTCAGCAAGAACGGCAACACGGCGTACACTCAGCACGCGACCAACGCTTACGGCTCGGCAGGGACAGTGCAGACGTCGAATGGTGGCAAGGGTGCGGCTACCAGCACCGCCTACGGCAATACCGCAGCGGGAAAGACGTCTAACGGCGACATGTATGCCGGCCACGACGGCAATGTCTACAAGAATACCGGCTCAGGCTGGCAGAAATACGACAACGGCAGCTGGAACGACGTGCAAAAGCCAACTACAACTTCGGCGCAGAGCTACAACCAGCAACATCCTACAAGCAGCAATCCAAGCACTGCGTCGGCGCAGCAGAAGGCGCAAAGCAATCCCAACTATTCGGCCGACCGGCAAAAGGCACAAAGCAATCCCAACTACTCGGCCGATCAGCAGAAGGCGCAGAGCAATAACCAGCAACACCCGTCGGGATCGAGCGCGTACAAGCCGAGTAGTGGATCGTCCGACGTAGACAAGGAAGCGCAGGACCGGTCCCGCGGGGCGCAGCAAAGCCAGCGCTTCTCGCAGTATCAGCACTCCTCAGGGGGCGGTGACCGCTGGGGCGGCGCAAGCCGGGGCGGTGGTGGGTTTGGTGGCAGACGATAGCCGTCCGTCCGCTTGGGTGCGTTTGGGATTGGAATCTGATTTAAAGAGGTAGTTGGATCGGCAGATGACGACGAAAACGCTGGTAACACTGTCGGCGGCCATCGAAATGGCGACCGGGCTTATCCTAATCGCCGATCCTGCTTTTGTTGGCCGGGTGCTCTTGAACGCCGATCTTTCCGGTAGTGGCGTTGCGGTCGGCCGTTTGTGCGGTATTGGACTGCTTTCGCTGGGATTGGCTGGTTGGCCGAGGGGAGAGAGCGTCTCTGCGCCGGCCTTACGGGCCCTGTTCGCCTATAACGTGCTGGCTGCTTTCTATCTTGCTTACCTCAGGGTTGGTGGAGGCTTTGTCAGCTATTTGCTATGGCCGGCATGTCTGCTTCATGCTGTGCTGGGGCTGCTGATGGCGCGACCAGCGTGGCAGAAAGTCCGGCGGACTGCTTAGCGGTGTCCGGGCCGTTCATATGGAGGTACCTGTCGCAAGCGACAGTTCACAGGCAGCCGCGATTGTAGTGAAGTGAAGGATGGCGACGAGCCCGGCGGTTGGGGTTCTTTTTGCTGCCTGACAAGGGTTTGGCCTCTGGTGTGCTTGATCGTTGAGGCATCGGCCCTTTTTTGCCGTTGATTGTCGATGTCAAACCATACATTTTCCCCTGGCGCAGACTAGCCAGAATCATCGCGAATTGAGTGACCTATCAGGAGGAGCACGTTATGAAGAAAATCGGGATTCCAGGAATCACGTTCGTCGCAATCGTGTCACTGACAACCCTGCTGCTTTGTGGTATCGCTATAGCTCAGAGCGTGCAAGTTCAGGGAGTGATCGACTCACGCAGCGGCGCTACCATGACGGTCAAGTCAGACACCGGCAATGTGGTCGTCCTGCTTACCGATAGCACGGACGTACAGGAAGTCGAAGGCGGACTCCACATGCGCAAGAAGCAGATGGGAATGACCGCCCTGGTGCCCGGCCTGTCGGTGCAGGTGAAAGGTTCCAATAACGCTCAGAATCAACTCGTAGCCGACAGCGTAAGGTTCAAAGGGTCTGATCTGAAGACTGCACAGGACATTCAGGCGGGCGTAAACCCGGCTGAGCAGCAACTCGCGGCCCAGCAGCAGCAGTTACAGCAGACCGAACAGCAGATGCAGCAGCAGCAGGCGGCCATGCAGGCTCAACAGGCGCAGCTTACCGCCGAGCAGCAGAAGATTGCCGCCAACAAAGCGGCCATCTCAGCGGCGAACAAACGTTTTGGTGAACTGGGCGAATACAATATCCTGGGCGAAGTGACTGTACTGTTCGCCAACGGCAAGGTCGCAATCGAGCCGCAATACAAACCCCAACTGCTGGATCTGGCCAAGAAGGCTTTGACTGTCGATGGTTATGTGATTCAGGTAAAGGGATATGCGTCGGCCGTGGGTTCTGCGGCCTTGAACCAGAAGCTGAGTACGGAGCGGGCCAACAACGTAACCGAGTTCCTCGAGCAGCAGGGTCGCATTCCCCTGACCAATTTGCTGGCTCCGGGCGCCATGGGCACGGCCAGGCAGGTAGCTCCTGACAACACAGCTGAAGGCCAGGCCGACAACCGCCGGGTCGTAGTCAGGATTCTGCAGAACAAGGGCATCGCCGGAAACTAGTAATAGTGAAACAATGGCTAGACGATGGTCGGACTTGCAATCCTCGCCCATTCACTGCCGGGTCCAAATATCAATCGCTCTCGCAGTCGACTCGCGGGATGCAAGGAGAGTAATGAGTTTTTGTAGGACGTTTCTTGTCGTATGCACAGTTCTGTTGTTGCTGATGTTCTGCCTGCCCGCGATTGCGCAAGGCCCTTCGGATTCAACAGATTTGACCGTTCAAGACCAGACAACGAGTGCCCCCATGCCGCCGAAGGCTGCACCTGCGGCTGACGATGACGGCTGGCATTTTAATGTTACCCCTTACCTTTGGTTCCCTGGGGTCAGCGGGACAGTAGGCGCGCTAGGCCACGACTTCGGCGTGCATGCCAGCCCCGGCGATTTGCTTTCAAATTTCCATATCGGACTCATGGGAAATCTTGAAGCTCGCAAAGGTCGTCTGGTGATACCGATTGATGTCATGTGGATCCACCTTCAAGACAACAAAGCGCTGCCCTTCGATGCGGGCGTGAATTCGGTCAAGTTAGGGTTAACGGAGACGCTGGTGACTCCCAAGATCGGTTACCGCATTGTGGATAACGAGAAGGTCAAGATCGACGCTCTGGTCGGTTTTCGTTACTGGTATCTGGGAGAGAGCGCGGCCTTCCAGCCCCAGCTATTTAACGGCTTTTCGAAGTCGCAGAGCTGGATCGACGGCGTGGCCGGCGGCAAGTTCGAATTCGCATTGTCACCGAAGGCTTCCATAACGGTCGCTGGCGATGCGGGCGGCGGCGGTTCGCAACTCGACTACCAGGCGGTCGGTGTGCTCGGTTTCAGGGTCGCAAGAAAGATGGTTCTGGACTTGGGCTACCGGTACTTGTATGTGAATTATCGCAACAACCCACCTACAAGCTTCCTGTTCGACGCGCACACGAGCGGGGCATTGTTAGGTGTGACGTTCAATCTCAAGTAGTCGGCCGAGCAACGACTACGTTGGCATCAACGCCACCAGGAACGGGTGGCGAAACATTAAGACACGCCGCTGGCTAGGGCGCAGTCTGAAAATTTACTAAGGCGGAGGATGAAAATCGTGAAGACAGCAGGTTTGCTATTTC
>JBEKCJ010000119.1:0-11274 GCA_050014935.1 Candidatus Korobacteraceae bacterium | reverse complement strand
ACGTCGCCCGGCTTCTGCGCCTTGCCCGAAGGCATGTTCTCGCTGGCGCAGACAATGCCGATGACGCGCACGTTCGGCTTAAGCTGCGCGATGGCGCGCATAGCGCCGATCATCGCCGCGCCGCCGGCCATGTCGTATTTCATCTTCTCCATGCCCTCGCCGGGCTTGATGGAGATGCCGCCGCTATCGAAGGTGATTCCCTTCCCCACCAGGCCAAGCACGCGCTTCTTGGGCGCGCGCTCCGGCTCATAGCGCATCACGATCAGCCGCGGCTCTTCGTCGGAGCCTTGCGCCACGCTCCAGAACGCGCCCATCTTCAGCTCTTTGATTTTGTCGGGACCGTAGGTCTCGCAAGCCAGCCCGACTTCGTCGCACATGGCTTTGGCGCGATCGGCCAGGATGGTCGGCGTCATGCGATTGCCGGGCTCGTTCACCAGGTCGCGGGTGAAGTTCTGCGCCTCGCCGATGATGCGACCTTGCTCGACGCCCTTCTTCAGCGATTGCTGGTTCGCGCCTTTGGGAGCGACGATAGTCAGCTCTTCGATCTTCTGTTTGGTGCGATCGCTCCGGTAGTAGTCGGCATCAAAGTTGCCGACCAGCGCACCTTCCACGACGACCTTGGCGGCATCGTGGATCTTTGCCGGCATCACCAGCGCAAAGCTCGTCAGATCTTTGGCTTTGACGTTGCGGACGGCGGCGCCGGCCAGATTGCGCAGACCAGCCGAAGAGAACTTGGCGGCCTTGCCGCCGCCGATCAGCAGCAGACGTTTGGCCTTCAGGCCCTCGGGCTTGTGGAGGAGCGTGGTCTCCATCGCCTTGCCGGTAACCTCGCCGGAGGCGATAAGGCCGGCCGCAGCAGCAAGAACGGCTTTGTCGTCGGTCTGGAGTTTGGGATCGTGCTTGTCGGATTTGTCGCCGTTGTTGGTTGCCTCGGCCGCGTCGAGCACGGCGACGACGAGGCATTCGGTTTCGATCTGCGAAGGTGGTGCGGTAGTAAGAGTAGTGTTCATAGGTTTGATTGCGTTGTCATTCGCAAGCTTCGATTATCCCATTAATGTGTCACCCAAGCGAAGCGCAGCGCCGCAGAGCCGCCGCGCTACACTGTCATCCGCTGGAATGCCGCAGGTCCGTATATAGAAAATAAATTGGGGCCAGATTTAACAGCCCCACAGCTGCCGGTTTGCCAGTCATCCGGCCGCAGGCGGCAGAGAACCACCAAAATCGGCCTTTCCATGTTCGGGTTGTAGGGCTACCGCGGCCGGCCCCGTCGCAGACTCCACAGTCCGCGCGCCGACAGGATGATGGTGAGGCCCCCGAGCCCGCCGAGCGCCCAGAGTGTCCAGACAAAGAAGAAGCCGCCGGTGGACTGGGCGATCTCGCCGTAATGTTCCCCCCTCATGTGCATGACGGGCGTGGCTGCCGCGAACAACCCGACGAGCAGCATGATGGCGTACCCCGATCTCCGTTCGGCGAGCACCAGCGTCCCGTACAGCAACACAACGAGAACGGCCAACGCAATGTTTGAGGGCTCGGCCTTCGATATCCCACGGACGATGTCGTCCGTAATGTGAAGCGTCAGCAAGAGGATCGAGAGCAGAGACGCGATGGTTAACATCATGTTTTGTTTCATTGGATATTCTCCTTATTAGATTTGTGTGTGCCTCTCAGTGAGGCACAGGACGCACAGCTCCACGATCACCAGGACGATCTGTGTCAGGCGTTCTCTTTTCACATCGACCTCATTTGAGCGAATTTTGTTGGGAGCGCGGCAGCGGCTCACGCAGAGGATTCACAAACTAGCACGCAGGACAGGAAAGCAAAAACAAAATCTGCAATGACGCTGCATCGATCCTGCCGGTTCGCGGCCGGCACGGTGGGCCTCCAAACGCATGGATCGTTTGGGTACATTTTTGAGCAATCCGGTAGTTAAGAAGAAGTGATCCCAGCTTCCGGTTGGCGGACGATCCGCCCCGAACGAACTGCGGCTTCAACCCCTGACCAAGTCCACGCCTGCCAGACGATGACCGAGGTGCATACCGTTTCGATCGTCCCGAAGAAAATGTACGATGCAAACATATGCTCGTGCCAGGCACCACTGGCCAAAGGGTAGACGAATTGCATCGAAATGACGGCTAACGTCTCAATCGCACCCGCGATGATATTCGCCAGCCGGTTCGCCCCAAAAGGAAGCAGTCGAGACGCCAGAATCATGGCGATGGGTATTTCCATCAAGACCGCTGAACCCAGCAGAGCCCATTGTGGGAGATGTGGGGCTGGATCTTGCGAGCCAACAATAGCAAACAGGGCGAGCACGTCCGCATACAAGTAGTTCAATAACGCGAAGAGCCAGAATAGAGACAACCGCTCCCTTGGGTCATGCATGTCAACCTCCCGCGGACTAATTACGGTCCCGCGGCGGAATAAGTTTCACATGCAGCAAAGAGATTGTAGCGTCAGTCGGCGCTATCAGGCCATATCAGAACTAGCTCTTCCGGCTCCGCGCCATCGCCTCTTTCGCTTCCTTGTCGGCGGTCTTGCGGCGCTCGGTTTCGCGCTTGTCCCAGTTCTGTTTGCCCTTGGCGACGGCGAGTTCCACCTTTACCCGGCCGTTGCGAAAGTACAGACGCGTGGGAATCAGCGTTAGTCCCTTCTGCTGGGCCTTGCCCACTAGTTTGTTCAACTCATTGCGATGCACCAACAGCTTCCTGGTGCGCAGAGGCTCGTGATTGAAGATGTTGCCGTGCTCGTAGGGGCCGATGTGGGCGTTGATCAGCCAAAGTTCGCCATCCTTGACCAGGCCGTAAGCGTCTTTGAGATTCGCCCGGCCGCCGCGGACCGACTTTACTTCCGTACCCCGTAACGCAACACCTGCCTCGAATTTTTCCAGCAGAAAGTAGTTGTGCGAGGCGGAACGATTGACCGAAGCATCGCGCTCGCCGCTGGCGACAGGGTCGCGGCGGCCGGCGGACTTCTTGGGCGGAGGATTTTGAGGTGGTCGGGCCATGGTGGCGTGCAATAAGTGTAGACGGTTAGAGGCTGGATGAAAAATTCGGCCGGCGTTATGTGTCGCCGCTCGGCCACCTCGTGATGAGTCTGCGTGAGAACTATGCCGTCCCTGCGGGACTCGCTTCCTTTTTCCTGCCCACCCAGGACGACGCTGCGCTCCGTCCTGGGCTAAGCTGAGTCGTCCCGCACGGCGGGACGGGAGCATCATTTGTCGAGGCCGCGTGGCGAAGGCCTGCATTTCAGGCATCGTTGCCGACGCAGCGCCGCCACCCTCTGCATTTTAGGCAGCTGCGGCGAACAGCAGACGCGAGGCAACTTAGGCCCCGGCCGCGCGGCTCTGGTCCATCGGGGACAACCAAAAAAGAGGATGCTATATGCCCGTCACCGTGAGCGTGGTAGTGGCGTTGAAGCCGAGGTAGACCGCCATGATCGTCGTGCTTCCCGAAGCCACTCCCGTCGCCAGTCCAGTGCCGGAAATGGTGGCCACACCCACATTGCTCGACGACCAGGTGACAACTCCGGTCAAGTCCTGCTGAGTGCCATCGGAATAGGTGCCGGTGCAGGTGTACTGCTGGGTGCCTGCCACGGAAAGCGTGGCCGACAAGGGGGCGATCGCGATCGAGGTCAGGGTCGCAGACGTGATGGTCGCAATCGTCTGGGTCGAACCCTCCTGATAGCTGGCATTGATGATCGATATGCCAGCCGATACTCCGGTCAGCAGGCCAGCGGAGTTCACGGTAGCTACGGCAGGTTTGGAGGAAGACCAGCTCACACCCGGGGTCACGTCGATGGTGTTTCCGACCGCGGTTGTGCCGGTCGCCGTAAATTGGGTAGTCGAGCCCACCTGCACAGTCGGGTTCGTGGGCGACAGCGCTAGCTGCGTTACGGTGTCATTGGAGACAAAGAAACCGCCACACGAAACCAAAAACAGACATAAGGCGACCGCGCCGGCTTGCTTGTACAAATTCATTTCCCTATTCTAGCCTCAAATCGCGTCCGCTTTACAAGCGGCGTTTTCATATCTGGCAGTATTTTATTCGGCAATTCTGGCGCCTGAGTTCCCAACAGTTTCAGCCATCGGCTGCGGGCGCAAGCAACGCTTCCTAAGCATGGTTCAGGGCCCTGGTCAGGCACGAATCATGGATGCTAACACACGATGAATGCCTGCAAGAGCAGGGCGTCCGGATGTTATAATCGCGCGATTAGCACTAAGTCCGTTCCGTCCGCAAAGGCAAGTTGGGTTGGGGACGAGTCCATGCTCACGTTTGACGTGGGTCCAAGTCTTACACCCGGAGCCTGCTCTCCGGCCGCACGGAGGGAAAGGTCTGGTCCGCATACCCGGGGTCTCAAGGAACGTGATGAAACGCTTGACTGGCGTCCTGGCGCTGCTGCTGGTGTTGGTGGCAGCTGCCCTCGCCTCTACAGATAAGCAAGCTAAGGCGCTTTATGACAAGGGCAAGCAGGCGGAAGCCCGCCAGGATTACATTTCCGCCTACAACTACTATCACCAGGCCTACCAGCTAAAGCCCACTGACCTGACATATCGCTCCTCGTACGAATACGTGCGTTTTCTGGCTGCGGCCGCCTACGTTCATAAGGGCCAACTGCTGATGAGCAGCGGCAAATTGCAGGAAGCTCTGACCGACTTCGAGCAGGCCCTGGCCATCGATCCTTCCAGTTTCATCGCGCAACAGGAATCCAATAAAGTCCGCCAGCTCTTACAGAAGAACGCCAATCCCGGAGCATCGCTACCTCCGAGCACGGAATCGGAACTGGACAAGCGCCTGGAACAGGCGACCGGCCCGGTGGAACTGGCGCCCATCTCGCAGACACCGATCACCTTGAATCTGACCCAGGACTCGAAGACGGTCTACGAAAGCATCGGCAAGCTGGCCGGAATCAACGTTCTTTTCGATCCCGATTACACCTCGCGCAAAATTCACGTCGACCTGAACGGAGTGACCCTCCAGGAAGCGCTGGTAATCACGGCGCTGGAGTCGAAGACCTTCTGGCGGCCGGTCACTCCCAACACAATCTTTGTGGCTGCCGATACCGCGGCCAAGCGCAAGGAACTGGAACAGAGCGTCATCCGCACTTTTTATCTGAGCAATCTTTCCCAGCCCAATGAGTTGCAGGACATGGTCAACATTCTGCGGACCCTGCTGGATACGCAGCGTTTGCAGCAGTTCCCCTCGCAGCAGGCGATTGTGGTGCGGGGCACGCCCGACCAGATTGTGATGGCCGGGAAGCTGATCGAAGACCTGGATAAATCCAAGCCTGAAGTGGTGGTGGAAATTGCCATCATGCAGGTAACGCGCGACAAGCTGCGCAACCTGGGCATCAATCCTCCGGCCAGCGTCAGCATTTCGGTGCAGGAATCTCCTGGAACCACCACCACGACATCGGTGACAGGCAATGCCGGAAATGGTGGAACGGCTACCACCTCGACTTCCAATCCGGGAACGATCAACCTGAATAGCCTCGCCCACCTCAACGCCACCAACTTTGAGGTGACGATTCCGACGGCGACGGCGAACTTCCTGATGACCGACAGCAGCAGCAAGCTGATCCAGCAGCCGGAGATTCGCGCCTCCGACGGACAGAAAGCTTCGCTGAAGATTGGCGAGCGCGTGCCGGTCGCCACGGGATCGTTCCAGCCGGGCATCGGCGGCGTCGGCATCAACCCGTTGGTCAACACCCAGTTCAACTACATCGATGTCGGCGTCAACATCGATATCACGCCGCATGTGCACGGCATCGACGAAGTGACCCTGAAGATGGCGATGGACATTTCGGCCGTAGACTCCTACCAGAACATTGGCGGCATCCAACAGCCGGTCATCGGGCAGCGCAAGATCGAAAACGAAATCCGCCTCAAGGAAGGCGAAGTCAATATTCTGGGCGGCATTCTGGAGAGCACCCAAACCAAGTCGCTGTCGGGCATTCCGGGATTGGCTTCGATTCCGCTCTTCAGGTATCTGTTCTCGGAGGAAACCAAAGAGGTCAACGACAACGAGATCGTCTTCATCCTGATACCGCACATCGTGCGCGCGCAGGACATCAACCCGGGCAACATGAAGGCCATCGACGTGGGCACGGCCAATACGATTTCGCTGCGGCGTGACAGCAGCCAGCCGCCGAACAATCCCCAACCGCAAGGCCAACCGGGCAATCCGCCGGGAGCGATGAATAGTCCAGGCCCGCCGGGAACGCCATCGATGCAGCCGCAGGGAGCCTTGGCGCCGCCTTCGACGCCGGCACAGCCAGCCGCCGCTTCGGCCCCCATGGGAAGCGCGATCGTCAGCTTCGATCCGCCAACTCTCGACCAGCCAACGGGTTCGACCTTCACGGTGAACGTGAACCTGGCCGGAGGACAGAATGTCTTTTCCGTGCCTTTACAGATCATGTACAATCCGCGCGTCCTGCAACTGCTGAACGTCTCCAACGGAACTCTGCTTTCGCAGGACGGGCAAACCGTGGCGCTGGTGAATCGGGATGACAGCATGGCCGGAATCCTTCAGGTCACGGCCTCGCGGCCACCAGGGACAAATGGGATTTCCGGCGACGGATCGGTGTTCACGCTGACCTTCCAGGCGCGAGCTCCGGGACAATCGACGTTGAGCATCAATCGCGCTGCGCTAAAGAATGCCGCGATGCAAACCACCCCGGCGAGTGGCTCGCAGGCGATTGTGACGGTTCATTAGAACAGCCGTCTAAATAATGATGATGGGTTCGCGGTTCGGAGGCAGGCTGCGGAGGAGTTCGAAAAACATATCCCTCGCGGGCTGAAGCCCGCTCGTGATGACAAAAATAAATGCCTTATCCGCACGACTGAGGTCGTGCCCTGATACAAGGCACTTCAAAGGCGACTTTTTCCGCAGGGTGTAAGGTCGTGCACTGATACAAGGCGTTGAAAGCGGACTCATTTCAGCGGCCTCTGAAGCCGTTTCCCTTCCACCGTCTACGAACTGCCGGGAATCTCCAGAAGGATTAAAATTACGTCAGTGATCGTCAGACATTCCAGTCGCGCGATGATGGTTCAGGAGGCCGCTCCATCGGCCAAGGCGCCATCTTTGTCACGCCTGCGGAAGGTTGGCTGCCGCGGCTTCACCATGGTGGAGTTGCTGGTGGCCATGACCATCCTGATGATCCTGACCGCCGCGGCCACGCCGGTGATCCACATCGTCATCCAGCGCAACAAGGAGCGCGAACTGCGCCGCGACCTTTGGCAGCTGCGCGACGCCATCGACCGTTACAAGGATGCAGCCGACCGCGGCTCCTTTCAGGTGAAGGTCGACAGCCAGGGATATCCGCCTGATCTGGAGACCTTGGTGAAGGGCGTGGATACCAATGGGAAGAAGATGCGCTTCCTGCGGCGCATCCCGATTGATCCCATGACCGGCAAGGATGAGTGGGGCTTGCGCTCGATGCAGGACGACCCTGACTCCGATTCCTGGGGCGGACAAAGCGTCTTCGATGTCTATACCAAGGCCGAGGGCACGGGTCTGGACGGCACCAAGTACAAAACGTGGTAGCTCAACCCATGCGACGTTTTCACCAGCGCGGCTTTACCCTGATTGAGTTGATGGTGGTCATCAGCATCATCGTCATCCTGCTGTCGCTCGCCATCCCGAATTACTCCTCGTCCATCCTCCATGCCAAGGAGACGGCGCTGCGCGACGATCTGTACACCATGCGCTCGCTCATCGATCAGTACACGCTGGACAAGCAGAAGGCCCCAACGTCATTGGACGATCTGGTGCAATCCGGATACTTGAAGCAGCTTCCCAAAGACCCCTTCACCAACTCGCGCGAATCCTGGGTACCGGTGAGCGACGACAGCATCCAGTCGCCCGATCAGACCGAGCCCGGCATCATCGACGTGCATAGCGGCAGCGATCAGAACTCCAGCGAGGGCACGGCGTATAGCTCGTGGTAGGAGCTGCCGGAAATCCCACAGGGCTGCGGGAGGTCGGAAAAGCAGATCCCTCACCGGCTGAAGCCGGTTCGTGATGACAAGAACAAAGGACCTATACGGCGCACCTAAAGGTGCGCCCCTTCAAAGCCCGAACCAAAATCTTCGGCACGAATTGCTCTAATTGGCTGCTGTTTTTTCTAGCGCTGGAACTTCATCTCTACTGTGATCTGAACAGAGACGGGGCGGCCGTCTTTCTGCGCCGGCTTGAACTTCCACTTCTTCACCGTGGCGACGGCGGTCGTCTCGAAGGCCTGCTGGTCGCTGCGGAGGACGCGGACCGGTTCCACCCGGCCTTTCGTGTTTACGCCGATCAGCATGACAACGGTGCCTCGCGGTTCGGCGTCAGCGGGAAGATTGGGAAACTTGGGATCGGGCGCGGATGTTGCCCTGGGCGGCTTTATGCCCTGGGTGACGGGCTGGAAGGATGCGAAGGCGGGATCGTCGGCAGCGGGCGAGATCGTCGATGAGGATTGCGCATTGTTAGTCTGGGCCCAAGCGTGGCCGGGCACGAGAAGCAGTGAGATCGCAAGCGCGATCAGTGAGAGGAAGCGCATTCAATGATTCCCTGAGAGTAATGAACGGCTGACTCGATTCTATTAAACGGCGAAACCGCGCGTCCGCATTGCTGCGTATTGTAAACTGGTTGTACCGGTCCGACTCCCTCCGTTTCGCTGATCGAACGCGGTTTCCCCAGATGTTTCCGCAAAGCAGGAAAGGACAGTTTTGAGCACGAGTCTTCGCAATATCGCCATCATCGCGCACGTTGACCACGGCAAGACCACGCTGGTGGATGCCATGCTGAACCAGAGCGGCATCTTCCGCGCCAACGAGAGCCACGTGGAGCGCGTGATGGACTCCAACGAACTGGAGCGCGAGCGCGGCATCACCATCCTCGCCAAGAACACTGCCATCTTCTATCACCCTACCCCGGAATCGGAGATCAAGATCAACATTGTCGACACGCCCGGCCATAGCGACTTTGGCGGCGAGGTGGAGCGCGCGCTGGAGATGGTGGACGGCGTGATGCTGCTGGTTGACGCCAGCGAAGGCCCGCTGCCGCAGACTCGCTACGTGCTGAGCAAGGCGCTGGAAGCCAAGCTGCCGCCGATCGTGGTGATCAATAAAATCGACCGGCCCGACGCGCGCCCGCAGGAAGTATTGAACGAGATCTACGATCTGTTCATCGATCTGGACGCCGCCGAAGATCAGATCGGCTTTCCGGTGCTTTACACCAACGCGAAGACCGGAACGGCCACAACCGATGTGAGCAAGCCCGGCGACAACCTGCGGCCACTGTTCGACGCGATTGTGAATACGATCCCAACGCCGACGGGCGATGCCACGGGACCGCTGCAAGTGCTGGTAGCTAATTTGGACTACAGCGACTATCTGGGACGGCTGGCGATTGCGCGCGTGTTTAACGGCACGCTGCGTACCGGCGAAGACGTTGCCATCGCCAAGCGCGACGGCTCGCTGGAGAAGATCAGGATCACGAAGCTGTTTTCCTTCTCCGGATTGAAGCGCACGGACATTGTCGCAACGGAGTTAGGCGACATTGTCGCGGTTGCCGGTGTGACGGGCATCAACATTGGCGAGACCATTACCGACGTCGAGAATCCTTCGCCGCTGCCGGTGATCACCATCGACGAGCCGACGATTGCCATGCAGTTCATGGTGAACACCTCGCCGTTCGCGGGACGCGAAGGCCAGTACGTCACCTCGCGCAACCTGCGCGACCGGCTGCAAAAAGAGCTGCTTACGAACGTGTCGTTGCGCGTGGAAGAGACCGAGAATACCGACTCCTTCACCGTGATGGGACGCGGCGAGTTGCAACTGGCGATCCTGATTGAGATGATGCGGCGCGAAAGTTTCGAGCTGGCAGTAGGCAAGCCGGAGATCGTGACCAAGCGAGTGGATGGCAAGCTGCTGGAACCGATGGAGCGCCTTACCGTCGATGTGCCGGAGGCGTTCGTGGGAGTAGTCATCGAGAAGCTGGGCGCGCGCAAGGCGCAGATGCAGAAGATGCACAATCACGGCTATGGCCGCGTGCGCATGGAGTTCCTGATCCCCAGCCGTGGACTGATTGGGCTGCGCAGCGAGCTGCTGACCGACACGCGCGGCACCATCGTGATGAATTCGCTCTTCGACGGCTACACCGAGTGGCAGGGGGACATCCCACATCGTGTGACAGGAGCGCTGGTGGCCGACCGCGGCGGCGCAACCACAGCCTATGCGCTGTGGGGACTTCAGGAGCGCGGCGAACTTTTTGTCGGGCCGGGCGTCGAGGTTTACGAAGGCATGGTGGTGGGCGAGAATTCCCGGGACAACGACCTGGATGTTAATATCGTTCGCGAAAAAAAGCTGACCAACATGCGCTCATCCACCGCGGATGAGGCGATCCGACTGGTGCCCTTCAAGAACCTGAACCTGGAGCAGGCGATTGAGTTCATCGCCGACGATGAGCTGGTGGAAGTGACACCGAACCATCTGCGGCTGCGCAAGAAGATTTTGCAGGCCAACCGAAGGCCGCGGAAGAATGCGCAGCCGGCCGCGGTAGGAAGTTAGGAAAAGCCCGATGGAATGGCGGTCCCTCAGGGGCTGAAGCCGCATCTATCGCGTGGTGTTGACGGACGGCCTGAAGGCCGTCCCCTTCAAATAGCCGGAGCTAGGCGAAAAAGTTCTCAGGGCTGCTGGAGTGAGCTAGACATGCGAGCCGACCCGGTCACAGAACGCGAAGTGCTGGCCGTCCTCGAACGCTACGGCGAGGCTCTTCGCAACAATGACCCAAAGGCCCTGATCGGCGTCTTCACCGGGGACGAAGACACGATGCTGATGGGTGCGATTTCCGGGGAATTTGCCGTTGGGGCGTCGCAGGTGGAAGAGATGTTCCGCCGCGTCTTTGTTGAGCCGCAGCACATGTCAATGACGTGGGACCGGGTTGAGGTCTTCTGCTCCGGCGAGGTGGCGTGGTTTGCCGCCGACGGAGCGCTGGTGGCCTGGGACACTCGTATCGCATATCGCCTGTCGGGAGTTCTGGAGCGGCGCGATGGCCAATGGAAACTCGCCCAGTTTCACGGGTCGGTGCCGCCGTGAGGCGGGGCGGTTGTCAGTAGAAGTTGTCAGTAAGAGTCCGCCATGCGGACGCAATAGTCTAGCCCAGCGCGAAGCGCTGGGTTTACTTTGTTATTGAATCGCAGAGTGCCGTAGGCACGGGAGCTTCCTACCCAAAGACGAACCTCTGATCGTATTGAATTCCCGATCTCTGAAGCAGCGCCGTGAACTCTTCTTCG
>JBEKCJ010000118.1:0-11337 GCA_050014935.1 Candidatus Korobacteraceae bacterium | reverse complement strand
ATTCGGGTTCAGATTGTTGGGATTCCTCGGCCATCGACTATTTGATGCTCAGATGAAGGCCCGGCTCCGTGGGTTTCGCAGCCCACAGTCACGGGCACTTTCCAGAATACTGCAAGTGACACTGACGATGTCGGGCACAACGATCTGGATCGCATGTAACCGAAGTCGTCTTATAGCTGCTTCCGCTTTGTGTCAGGTCGCCGCTTCAGCGTCGCGCCAAACGATGCCGGTTGCAACAGAATCGCTCGCCGGATATCTTCCTAGTTTGGTCAATCCGAACCAACCATCAACTCCCAACGTTCCCGGCTCGCGCCGCTTCTTGCGCCGCGTCAAAGGGATTGTTCTGCGTCCCAGCGCAATCTACCGTCTTTACCTGCGAATGAAATTTGGAGCTGCCACTCTGTCGCAACCTCCCGGCCCAAACATCGCCAACGGAACGCTGAAAAACAAATCAGAGTGGGAAGCCGCGCTCGCGAACGGAAAGGGGCTGCACGTTCCGTTGCATCGCGGGGCAGAAAAAAATTGGGACCACCTCGCCGCGGTCACCACTATCCTCGCCAGCACCGGTCCCTCAGCCCGCATCCTCGATGCTGGAGCAGAGATCTACAGCAACGTTCTGCCGGCGTTGTTTCTGTATGGATATCGAGATCTGTACGGCATCAACCTCGACTTCACCGCACCCACGCGCCGTGGACCAATCTGTTACATGCCGGGCGACTTGACTCGTACTCCCTTCCCCGATGGTTTCTTCGACGCCATCACCTGCCTCAGCGTGATCGAACACGGCGTTCCGCTGCACGACTACTTCCGCGAGATGTATCGCCTGCTAAAGCCGCAAGGCCTGCTGATCACCTCAACCGACTACTACGCCGATCCCATCGACACCGAGGGCCACTTCGCCCACGGAACGCCTATTAGGATTTTCTCCAGATTCAAAATTGAGGCTGCTCTCGATCTGGCTCGATCTGTGGGATTTGAGCTGACGGGAGAGGTCGACTTGAGTTGCGAAGAAAAACCTATCCGTTGGGAGCCGTTCGGACTGGAGTACACCTTTCTTCTTTTCACCCTGCGGAAGCCGAAATAGGGCGCGGCTCAATACCTGCTGATCAGTGGCTGAATTCCAGCACAGTTAAGCCTTCGAACTTTAGCGAACGCGGCTCGCCAAAGATAACGTGTAATTTTGCTTCTATATTCGGCGTGTAGTCCCGTACCGGGCTCCCGTCACGCAGCACAACCCAGACGTGAGGAAACGTCCTGGGGTCGCGATCGAAAGGCTGTTCGAACTCGCGATAATCCGCGCCACTGTCATAGAAGCGTCCGAACACCCGCGCAGCCGGAGCAGTCGACCGATGCAGATCGTAGTAATAGTCGAAGCCCGGGCGCGCGAAGTTCGGATAAATCAGTACCGCATCTCCGGGTTGAGCTGCGGCCAGCACGGCAGCCGTGGCATTCCGCCAGTCTTCGCGCGGCTTTCGGTATCCCATGAAGATGTTGACGATGGAGCTGACAGCCAAGGCAAGCACGAGCCAGAAACCCAAATGATATTTCGGCAGGGCAACCATGCCACGGCCAGCCAGCATAATGGTCGCCGGCAAACAGAAAATCATGTAGCGCTGCACGAAGACAGGGTTGTACAGCGAGATGAGGGCCATCAGCAACACCGGCACGAATGCCCATGAGATCAGGAAAGCGCCGCGCCAGAAGATCTCCGGCCCGTCTTTGCGTTCGCGCCAGATCGCCAGCCCCGCCGCCATCCACAAGACTGCCGAAAGGACTAGCTTTTCGCCGGCGCCTCCGAAAAACAATGCCAGATGCAGCACCTGTTTCGGTGTGGCTTGCGGCATCCAGGGAAACGAAGTCGTATGCGCCGGCACGCGCAGGACGAATGTCAGTCCAGGCGCGGCCAGCGCCAGCAGCAGACAGCCGTGGACGAACATGCGCCGCAAGAGATTCGGCTTTCGCAGCATCAGCAGAGAACAGCCCTGAGCCAACAGGGCGAGCGAAGCAAAGAAGTGCGTATAAAAGGCCAATACGCTGCACACCGTCCACAAAAGCCAGTCGCGCTCGCGGTTTGCCTCAACGGCACGCACCAGAAACCATGCCGACGCCAGCACCAGCAAAATGGCCATCGGGTAGCCGCGAGCTTCCTGCGAGTAGTAAACGTGGGTAGGGCTGAGGGCGAGCAATGCGGCTGAAGCCAGGGCCGCGGTCTCGCCGGCCAATCTGCGCGCCACAAAATAGATGAGTGGAATAGATGCGATGGCGAAGATGGCGGACGGCAGACGTATCCAGGCTTCGCTCTGCCCCAGGTGCAGCCAGCCACGCATCAGCAGGAAATAAGCGCCCTGATAACTGGCTTCGCCGTACCACCAGATGTGTTGGAACTGCGACCAGGGCAATCGGGCAATGGCGACCGTGGCCGGCTCGTCCAGCCATAGGCCTTTCGCGCCCAGATGCAGTAAACGTAACGTCGCGCCGGCAATCGTAAAGAGAAGCAGTAGAAGATTGTGGCCGCGAGGCGATACTCCGAACCCGGAGACGGCGGGTTGCTTCGATGCAAACGGAGCGGCAGAGCGCTCGCTGGCCGGCGGCATAAACACGAGTTTATCAGCACAGGAAAAGCTGGCTGCCCGGGTCCTGACTCAACTGATATCCTCTTAGCGCGCATGCCCACATTTGCCGCGGTCGACATTGGCTCCAACTCGGTGAGGCTCAAGATCGCGAAGGCCGTGCGCGGCCGCCTTGAGGAGCTTCACGAAGAACGCGAAGTGACGCGCCTCGGCGAGAGCGTCTTCGCCGGCGGAGCACTCGACCCACAGGCGATGGCGCACACCCTCCGCGTGCTTAGGCGCTTTCATCGCGCGGCGCAATCCTACGGCGCCGACCGCGTACGCGTGGTCGCGACCAGCGCTCTGCGTGACGCCCGCAATGGCCGCGCCTTTCGCGATTGGGTGCTCTCCGCCACCGGATGGAAGGTTGACGTCATCTCCGGCCTGGAAGAAGGCCGCCTCATCCACCTCGGCGTCCTGTCTGGCGCTCGGGTTTCCAAGAAGCGCGCCTTGCTCATCGACCTCGGAGGTGGGAGCTGCGAATTGACGCTCTCCATCTCCGGCCACATTGACGACATGGTGAGCCTGCCGATCGGCGCCGTACGTCTCACCCAGACCTTCCTCCACCACGATCCCCCGTGGCGAATCGAGCTGGAACAGATGCGTGGCGTCATTCAACGAGAAGTGTCCCGCATCCGCAGGCGCATCATCGCCGCCAAACTCCAGATAGTTCTGGCCACGTCGGGCACGCCCGCTGCGCTCTCGGGCCTCTACACCGCCAAGGTGCGCGGCTACGATGAGAGCAAAGCGCACACCGTGCCCCAGGCCGCCGTGGCTTCCCTACTGAAGGAACTTAGCCGGCGCAATCTCTCCCAGCGACGCGCTCTGCCCGGCATCGGTCCACGCCGGGCCGAGATCATCGTGGCCGGCACCATGGTTTTTGCCGAGCTGATGCAGCTTTGCCACTTGCCCAGTTTTCGCTATCTGCCGTTGGGGTTGCGCGACGGTCTGTTGGCGCAAATGATGGCCGACTACAACGCCAGTACGGCCATGCGCGAACGTGTGGAGTCAGAGCGGCACGACGCCCTGCTGGCCGTAGCCAAACACTATGGCGCTGACTTGCAATTTGCCCAGCGCATCCGGGACCTGGCATTGCAGCTTTTCCAGCGCCTGAAAAGAGTGCACCAGTTGCCCGCCGAATACGAAGACTGGCTGGAGGCCGCGGCCATGCTGCATGAGGTGGGCGCCTACATCAATCGCTCCGGTCGGCGGCGCCATACCTACTACGTCATCTCCAACTCGGAGCTGTTTGGCTACACGCCGCTGCAACGCCGTATCATCGCTGCTGTCGCCCGTTACGTCGGCAAATCGTTGCCCACGCCCAACGACCGCGTGATGAGCATACTGCCCGGCGTTCACCAGATCCACGTCGCCAAGGCCGTCTCTTTACTGCGCTTGGCAAGAGCGCTTGATCAGGGCCGCCGCTCGGCCGTCAGCCACTTGAAGATTCGCCTCCACCAGGACGGTCAAGTGCGCCTGCTGCTGACCCCGCGAGCTGGGGAAGGAACCGAGCTGGAGTTGTGGGCGGTGGAACAGGAAAAGGATTACTTCGAGACTGTCTTCGGGCGCGAGTTGCTGGCTGAGGCCTGCTGAATCGAGCCCACAACCTTAGGCGGCACGTACCACTTGAGTATGGCCTGCCGCCGTCCCACCTCTATTTTTGCGATTGCGCCTTTCTTCATTTCGATCACAGGGGAAGCGGCCTCACCCGCCAGCAGTTTATTCACAAACTCTGTCATGCTGGGATTGTGTCCCACCACTAGGATCGCCTCCTTACGGCTGTGGCGGCGCAGCAATTCCTGAAACTCCTCGTAGGTAGCCTGGGACCGCAGCGCCGCATCGAGAACTACCTTCTCTTCATAGCCGATCTCGTTGGCCACCACTGTTGCAGTCTGTGTGGCCCGCCGCAAAGGACTGGAGATGATGGCATCGACGGTCACATCCAACGCGGCCAGTGCACGTCCCATATTGTGGGACTGCGCGATGCCAAGCTTATCCAGCGGACGCTTTTCGTCCTTGGTGGGATCTAGTCTCGCTTCGCCGGCGTTGGCGTGGCGTAGGAAGTAAACGTCCATGATGAGTATTTTGCCCTAACCGGTCGTCGGACGGTAGGCGGCGCGACGCCGCCAGCTCCGGAACCGAATCCAGCGTGACTTTGCCTTCCGCGGGCGCAATCAGTTTGCCTAGTATACCTTCGCCGCCAGCGCATGCTCGGCGACATGCGCGACCCGCAACACCGTCGCTTCATCAAAGTGTTTTCCCAGAATCTGCATGCCGATCGGCAATCCCTCTTTGCTCTTGCCGCAGGGAATCGAGATTCCCGGAATGCCCGCCAGATCGGCGGTCACGGTGAAAATATCGGCGAGGTACATGGCCAGCGGATCGTCCGCCTTCTCGCCCAGCTTGAACGCCGGCGTGGGCGTCGTTGGCGTAACAATGACGTCGACCTTGGCGAATGCTTCGTCGAAGTCGCGAGCCAGCAGGCTACGCACGCGTTGCGCCTTCAGATAATAGGCATCGTAATATCCGGCGCTCAGCACATAGGTTCCCAGCATGATGCGGCGCTTCACCTCCGCGCCAAAGCCAGCATCGCGAGTGCGGCGATACATCTCGCTCAGCGTTTTTCCTTCGCGGGCGCGCAAACCATAGCGGACGCCGTCGTAGCGCGCAAGATTCGACGACGCCTCGGCTGTCGCGATTACGTAGTACGTCGGTATGGCGTACGGCGTATGCGGTAGTGAGATGGGAACAATGTCGGCGCCGGCTTTCCTTAGCTCCTCAATGCCGAACTGCACCGCAGTGCTCACTTCCAGATCAATGCCTTCTCCGAAGTACTCCAGCGGAACTCCGATTTTCATGCCCGTGACTGGCTGGCCGATCTGTTCGCGATAGTTAGGAACTGGAACGTCGGCGGTGGTGGAGTCGAGCGGATCGCGCCCGGCGATGGCCTGCAACATCAGCGCGGCATCTTTCACGCTCTTGCCGAACGGCCCAGGATGGTCCAGCGACGAGGCAAACGCAATCAGGCCATAACGGGAGACGCGGCCGTAGGTCGGCATCAAGCCGACAACGCCGCAGAACGCCGCGGGCTGACGGATGGAGCCACCGGTATCGGAGCCTAACGAAGCCACCGCAGTCCCTGCGGCAATCGTGGCCGCAGAACCACCAGACGAGCCTCCAGGCACACGCGATCGATCGCGCGGATTGTGCACCGGATGGAAGCCGGAGTTCTCGTTCGACGAGCCCATGGCAAACTCATCGCAATTCGTTTTGCCCAGGATGATCGCGCCGGCGTCTTCCAGTCGCGACACGACGGTTGCATCGTAAGGAGCAATAAAGTCCGCCAGAGTCTTGGATCCGGCCGTGGTGCGCACGTCTTTGGTGGTGAAGACATCCTTGATCGCGACCGGCACCCCCGCCAGCGGCGGAAGATCGTCACCCTTATCGGCAAGGGCGTCGATGCGCGCAGCCTGGCGATAGGCCCGATCTTTGCTCAGCGTGAGATATGCGCCGACCGCACCATCTTCGGCTTCAATCTTCTGGTAGAAATCGTCCACGAGCGCGGTGGCTGTCGTTTCTCTTTCCAGCACTGCGGCGCGCGCGGAATCGACGGTGAGCAAGTCGAGGTTCATGGCTGGCGCTCAATCACTTTAGGAACTTTGAAGAAAGTTCCATCGGAAGCAGGCGCATTCCTCAGCGCCTCTTCGCGCGGGAGACACGGACGCAGCTCGTCGCTACGCATGGCAAACGCGAAACCACCGGCCTCATCTTTGCGCTCGCCATAACGGCTGGCCACTTGTGCCATCGGCTCCACGTTGCTGGTATCCAACTCGTTCAATCGGTCGATGTAACCGAGTATCGAGTTCAGGTCTTTCAACATGCGAAGGCGCTCCTCGTCCGTGAGCTCAAGGTGCGCCAGATCCGCCACGTAGGAAACATCTTTTTCGGAAACCATAAATGTATTCGTGGAATCAGCGTTCGGTGCCCTTCACCGTGACAAAATCAATCCTGTTGACTGGCTCGGGTGAGACTTGGTTGAGCGCGGCCAGGTATCGTGAGCTGAAGCTCTGCAGTTGATTACGCCAAGCCTCGTCAGGGACGGAAACCGTAAGCACGCCCGCCGCAAAGTTGATCGCATGGGTCCGTTCCGCTGTCTTGGCGCCACAGGCGAGCGGCCAAGCCAGCAGCGGCGCGCTGTTGCCGTCTCGGCGCACGGCCTCGCGAAAAATCTTTCTCAGGGTTGCGCTGGCGTGCTGCATGTAATCGAAGGTTAATTGTAGATCAATGTCGGCGCTCTGTGCCTCTGTGCCTTGTGGGGCAACTGTTAGCCAGTGGGGGGGAACTCGCATCGCACAAACTCCAGCGCCTCTTCCCTGCTGCGCAGCGAGCCTTCCAGTTGTGCGTCCTCGATCATCGCCAACATCTTACGAAACCCCGGCCCGGGTTTGTAACCAAGCTGAATCAGGTCTCGTCCGGTCAACAGCAAAGCCGGCCGGATCTCTTCCTCGGAACTTTCTTGCAGACGCTGGCGCACGAAATCGTGCATGGCAAGGCTTCCGTGGCTGCTGAGGCAATCGATGCGATGCAATTCCAAATGCTCCTCGAATTTCGGCAGCCGCATAAAGCGCTTCAGCGTCGACGCCTTCATTCGCTCGGCATCGGCAAATCGCATGTGATTGGCCACCAGCGCTGCGATCTGCCAGGTGTCGTCGTTGGAGAAGTGCAGGCGGTGGCAGATTTCCTCTGCCATCCGTACGCCGACCTCGACGTGTCCGTCGAAGCGGATGCGGTCGGGCGCAATCCGAAAGGTCGGCGGTTTGCCTACATCGTGCAACAGCGTTCCCCAGGCCAATGTAGGCGAGCACTTCGACGGCAGCTTCTCCAGCAGAAGCAGAGTGTGGATCCACACATCGCCCTCAGGGTGAAACTGCGGCGGCTGCTCGACGCCATGCATGCGATCAATTGCCGGCAACACCTGGCGCAGCAGACCGCTGGCATCGAGCAGCTCGAAAGCGCGGCGGGCGTGGCCTTCGGTGAGCATCTTGGTCAGTTCGTCACGAACGCGCTCCCGGCTGACTTGGTGAATAAGCGGAGCGAGCTGTTGAATAGCGGCAAACGTCCGTGGCTCGATCACATACTGAAAGCGCGCCGCGAAGCGTACAGCGCGCAGCATGCGCAGTTTGTCTTCCTGGAAGCGACATTCCGGGTCGCCGATAGCGCGAACCACCCCGGCTTGCAAATCATCCCGTCCGCCGACAAAATCCAGCACGAGATCACTGTCAAGCGGATCCATCAGCAGGCCGTTAATGGTGAAGTCGCGGCGCTGCACGTCCTCCCTGGGGTCCTTCGAATACCGCACCTGGTCGGGATGACGCCCGTCAGAGTAAGCGCCGTCATTGCGAAAGGTAGCAACTTCAACGTAGTTCGGATGCTCAGAAGGAGTTACCGGACGAGGAACATCCTCTGGCACAGGCACCAGCACGACCCCGAACTGCGCCCCGACGGCATAGGTTTCTGGAAAAATACGCATTACTTCGGGAGGAGTGGCATCGGTCGCGACATCGTAATCCGTGGGAACCAACCCGAGCAGGGTGTCGCGCACGCAGCCTCCGGCAAAATAGGCCTGAAATCCGCGCTGCCGCAGCTCGCGAACAACGTTGGTGGCGTGGGTGCGCATACAAGATTGATGATAGCAATATGCCGCTGGTATTTGGCATTTGGCATTTAGCCAAAGCGTTTCGTACGCGGTTTTGCTAAGTGCTGCATGCTAAGTGCTGAAACAACGCGGTCACAGACTAGAATATTGCTGTGGACGATGTTTTCATCCTGGGTATCGAGAGTTCGTGCGACGAAACCGCTGCCGCCGTGGTGCGCTCCGGCGAAGAAGTTATTTCTAATGTGGTGTACTCACAGATCGCCACACACCAGCCCTACGGAGGAGTCGTTCCCGAACTGGCGTCGCGCGAACATCTCCGCGCCATCGTTCCGGTCGCCCGCAAGGCACTGGCAGACGCCAACCAGAACTATGAGAACATCGACGCCCTTGCCGTGACGAAGGGCCCGGGACTTGCCGGCGCACTGCTGGTTGGCCTGAGCTATGCCAAGGCGCTAGCCTATGCAGCGGCCAAGCCGCTCATTGGCGTGAACCACCTCGAAGGACACATTCACGCGGTGCTCCTGGAAGAGCGGCAGAATGGCGTTCGCGAGCTCGAATTTCCCGTGCTGGCCCTGGTGGTGAGTGGCGGCCATACTCATCTCTTTCTTGCCCAGCGGCAAGCTGACGCGTGGACGTACCACGACGTGGGACATACGCGGGATGACGCCGCCGGCGAGGCCTTCGACAAGGTCGCCAAGTTGCTCGAGTTGGGATATCCCGGCGGCCCGCTCATTGACTTTCTCTCCGGGCACGGCGATCCGCAGGCGGTAAAGTTTCCCTTCGCTCAGATGAAGCATCCCGATCGCAATCCTCAGAACCGCCGCGGCAAGGACGAGCCACGCGCCGATTTCTCTTACAGCGGGATCAAGACCGCGGTGTTGCGCTACGTAGAGACGCACGACCTGCGCGCCGGCAACGCGCAGCGACGTCGCGTCCTCGGGCAACTGGCAAGTCCTTCGCCCCATGACGTTCTCGCGGCCTGCGATCCTGAAACACTCGACCTTGTGGCGTCGTTCCAACGGGCGATGGTGAATGACCTGGTGGGTAAGACCTTGGCGGCTGCACGGGAGCACAACGTCGCAACGGTCCTGGTCACCGGAGGTGTCGCCGCCAACTCCGAGCTGCGTACTGCCTTCCAAGGCGCGGCCGCGGAGGAAGGTCTGCCCGTGCATTTCCCTTCCCGCAAGCTCTCGACAGACAACGCCGCCATGATCGCCGCCGCTGCTTATCCTCGATTTCTCGCCGGAGAGTTTGCCGACTGGGAATTGTCGGCGGATGCGGGGCTAAAGTTGCGGTGACCGCGCAAAACACACGTGCGCCCTGTCTCGCCGGAGGCAAGCACTTGGACCTAAATCGTTATTCTTCTTCTGTAGGAATTTTGGATTCGATGTCCATGTCACGGAACTCGCTGGATTCGAAGATCTCGCGGCATTCAAGGCACTCTACGTACTCCGCATCTTCGTCTCGCGATACGACCTGGACTCGGGAATGCCGACACTGGTTGTCCATTGCGTCGCCCTGAGGATAGTTGTGGGTTGTGTTTAGGGAACGGCTGACGTTCATAGCGAATCGACCAAAAGGGAGCAGCAACCTCAATTGTCCGGTATTTTAGCCCCGGACTAACGGTTGTCAAGCATTTCTAGTGTTAATTTATGGGGGCTCGCCTGGAACCAAGCTCCACGGCACCCTCGACTAAAGGGGTAGGAGTGCGCTGCCCCAGGGTCGTAGTTGTTCGGGAGTTAACATCATTTCGCCTGCACTGAGCGGGCGGCGCTGCTACTTCGAGCGTCCCACTTCGAGCATCCCACTATGCGAAGACGAGGAACATGCATTTAGCTCGGTACGGCGAGAACGCCAAGCAACACCACCGCAACTGGCGGCATCTAACCGCCTTGGAGCACGGGTAAACTACATTGACGACAACCAAGAAGGTCCTGGCGAGCGGCATATCCGAGCAAGAAGCAATCGAACGGGCCCAACAAGGCGACCCGGAATGCTTTGAGGCTTTGTACGGCTTGCACAAGCGACGCGTGTATTCCCTTTGTCTGCGCATGACCGGTAATACAGCTGAGGCGGAAGACCTGACCCAAGAGGCTTTTCTTCAGCTCTATCGCAAGATTGGGACCTTCCGCGGCGAATCAGCATTCTCCACCTGGCTGCACCGGCTGTCGGTAAATGTGGTGCTAATGCGCCTGCGGAAGAAGGGGCTGCCTGAGGTTTCACTAGAAGAAACCCTGGAGCCGCAGCAGGAGGACGGTCCGAGGAAAGATGTCGGAACCGTGGACAATGTCCTGGCCGGATCGATCGACCGCGTGAACTTGCAACGGGCGGTTGACAGCTTACCTCCCGGATACCGCATTGTCTTCATATTGCACGATGTGGAGGGATATGAACACAATGAGATTGCTGAGATGATGGGATGTTCCATCGGCAACAGCAAATCGCAGCTCCATAAGGCGCGGTTGAAGCTGCGCGAACTGCTCAAGCAGAGCAAGGCAGAGAAAGCCGCCGGCAGACGGTAGCGATGGGATGTCCCATGGGGGGAGAACAGTTATGACGTGTTCGGAGTTTCAAAAGAGCCTACCCTACATCATCGATGGAGGCGGGACTGAAGAGGAGCAAGGACATCTGGAAGCGTGCCCGGTGTGCTCCGATCTGGTGGCGGACCTGCGCTACATCGCTGAGTGTGCCAAGCTCCTGGTGCCGATGGAGGATCCCAGTCCACGAGTGTGGAAAAGTATTGAGAAAGCGCTGGGCGAAGAAGGTTTAGCCAGGTCAGCACGCCGGAGTTCCTGATTACGATGATAGCACTTGCCAGTTTTCGCTGCTGGCTTGCGCCAGGCTCCTTGATTGTTCCCAGTCTCGCTCCCAGAATTCCACGGGTTAGCCACTTCTGTCGCTACCCACTACCACTCTCCACTGTCTTGGGATACGGCCCGCGATAGCCGATCTGATGTGAGATGCGTCGCGCCGCCTCCTTCAGCATGTCGGCGATGTGTGGAATCGCATCCCGTGGCACATCGTTGATGATACCGGTGGAAGCGATGGCCGCCTCCGCCTGCCCGTCGCCGT
>JBEKCJ010000117.1:0-11382 GCA_050014935.1 Candidatus Korobacteraceae bacterium | reverse complement strand
GCTGTCATCCCGACCGAGGACTTTAGTCCGAGCGGAGGGATCTGCGGTTTCAGGAGTCGAAGGATCAGCGTTGCGGGTGCTGTCCAAGCCGGGTTTGCTTGGGTAGGGGTTTTCTTACCGAATCCCTACCTGCCCTCTTACGCTGTCGATGAGCTTCTGCGAGTCGTAGCCGACTCCGTCCTTGAAAACCGTCTCCACGTTTTCGATCTCCTCGATCTTCTTTGAGGGATCGCCCTTGATAAGCACCAGGTCCGCCTGTTTGCCCACAGCAATCGAGCCAATGTGGTCCTGCTGGCCAAGATAGGTTGCTCCGTTCAGCGTCGCGACCTGGATGGCCTGGACGGGCGTGAATCCCGCCTCGACCAGTAACTCGACTTCGCGCTGATCGCCGAATCCCGGCAGCACGCCGCCATTGCCCGTGGGATCGGGGCCGCCCAGCAGCAAGCCGCCGGCTTTGGCAAAGGCCAACTCGAATTCCAGCTCCTTCTTGAATAGAGGGATCATCGGCGTGTCCATGGAAATCCGTGCACGTGCGGTCAAATAACTCTGCGCTGACTCTGCAGCCATGGCGTCGAGAACGCGCTGTTGCAGCTTGGGCCGTCCAGGAATCCCCGCCTCAAAAACCGGGAGGGTCGAGGTAACAGCTACGTGATGCGAGACCAGGTCGTGGATAAGCTCCTGCACTTGCGGACCGCTGATATCCAAAGTCATCCAACTCTTCGAGCCGCCCGAGCAAACGTCAGCTTTCTTGTCGGCAACGAAATCGGTATCGGTGAAGACCGGGCCGTGTTCAAAGTCGTCGATGCCCAGCGCGATCGCCTCGTGCCAGGTGACGGAGCAGAGATGGCCAGTCAGTTTGAAGTGGCGGGCATGCGCCTCCTGAATCGCCGCGCCCAACTCGTCGCGGGTGATGTTCATGTACGCCTTGTAGGAGGTCATGCCCTCATCGGCCCAGTAGTCCACCATCCGCTTGGCGTCGTCCGTCCCGGTGAGTTCGTGCATCTGCGCAAAGGGCGTTGGTTTGCCCTCGAGATAAGGAGCCGTCAGATCGATCTTGGGGCCCGGCATCAATCCAGCATCGATTCGCTGCTTGATCTTGATATCGGTATAAGGTTCGAGGCTTCCGGTGGTGCGCATGGTGGTAACCCCGCCGGCGAGATACAGGCGCGGAGCGGTGTAAGGGATTTCTGCAATCACCAATCCGGGCTGGTCGACACCGCCGTCCGGCCGGCGCTGCACCGAGATCGAGTCGGTGTAGTAGAGGTGGTCATGCATTCCAACCAGGCCGGGAATCACGGTGTATCCGGTGCGATCCAGCTGCTTGGCGTTGGCGGGGAGGGTGACCGTCCCGAACGCTCCCGCCGCCTGAATCTTGCCGTCGGCGATGACGATGGTCTGGTTTTCCTTCGCGGCAGCGCCGGTGCCGTCGATCACGCGCACATGGTTCAGTGCCACCACCAGATCAGGCACGCTGGTATAGGGAGTAACTTCGTTAGGAGTTGGGGTTTGCGCAGCGGCAACGCCCATCAGCAACATTGCCGTGATTAGCCATCGGCCCATTGGTAAGACCTCGTGGAATTAGTCGGGTGAAGCTCTCATTAGACCATAGCGGTGGCGCGTTCCTGTCATCCCGGGCGAAGCGCAGCCCGCGCCCGAACCCATCTCTGTGATATGTTTTTGTCCCATGAATCTGCGTCTCGCGGTCTCAATCGCCCTTCTGTCCTGCGTGTTCACTGTCGTCGTCCTCGCGCCCGTCTCCGCACGGGCTGCAGCCAAGGATGCCTGCAGCCTCATCACCTCAGCCGACGCGCAAGCCGCGTTGGGTGAGCCCGTTTCTCCGCCCAGAAACGAACCCCGTCCGGGAGCGAGTGCCTGTAGGTTTCGCTCCACCCAAGGCAGCGCCCTCTCAGCCAAGACGTTGACCGTGACCGCGCACTACAGCGACACGGACGTCAGCGGGAATGAAGGTGGGATGGCTGAAAGTCTCAAGGCTGCGGGATACAAGAACGTTCAACAGATCTCCGGAGTGGGCGATGGCGCAGTGTGGGGAACCAACTCCATGATGGGCCATCCGACGGGCGAACTTACCGTGCGCAAAGGTAAGAACCTCATCCTGACGATCATCATCAGCGGCATGCAGGACGAAGCAACCGCCCTCGCTCGCGCCAAGGCCCTGGCGGCAACCATTCTTCCCAAAGCCTGACGAATTCCCGTCACGGCTTTGCTTCAGCGGCCGGCGTACCAAAGCTACATCCACCCCGGCCACCCTGCCGGAATTTTTCCCGCTCCTCGGGCGTCATGTGCTGCCAGCGTTCGTTCATGCGCCGCCGCCAGTTTGACCGCTGGAAGCCGCGGCCGCGGCCCAAGCCGCCGAAGAGTATCCGGCACAGCGTCAGAATTCCAACCGCCTGCCAGAAGGTAATCAGGCGCCAGCCGAAGAGTGGCGGCAGCAGCCAGTTCCACAGGTGGAGTACGATCTCGCCGCCGATGAAGATGAACAGCAGTATCCCCAGAATCCCCAGCGGAACCATGAAAATCATTTTCTTTCTCATATTCAGTCCCCTCATGCTTTCGTAAATTCGTCGTAAATGTCCAGAAGCTGCCGACGCAGATGAAGCACCGCATACCGTTTGCGCGAGAGCAGGGTATTCACGCTGACGCCGGTTTCGGCGGCGATTTCCTTGAAGCTGAGTCCTTCCAGCTCATGCGCCACAAACACCTCGCGCTGCTCGTCCGGTAACTCGTCGAGCGCGGCCTCCAGTTCGTCCAGCAGCACACGGCGGGCGTAAAGCGCGTCCGGCCCGGCATCGGGCGAAGGCAGCAAGTCCTCCAGGCGCAGCCCTTCGCCGTCTTCGTCCTCCGCGCCGATATCGCTGAAGCTCTCCGGCTTCTTCTTGCGGAAAAGATCGATGATGCGATTGCGCGCCACGCGAAACAGCCAGCCCGTCACGTGGTCGATCGGCATCAGCAGGCGGTTCGCCTCCACCAGCTCGTAGAACACTTCCTGCAGGATGTCTTCGGCGTCGCGCGGATCGGGCACGCGGCGGCGGATGAAGTTGCCCAGCCGAGACCGCTCCCGCTTGACCACCTCGGAGATCCGCTGGTCCTGTTGGAGTGCCATCCGCTGTACGCTCGCCGCGTCGTTCATCTACCGCTGTAGACGGATGAAGGGGCAGCAATATTGTAGGGGTTTCCTCCAAGTCGCCATCGCAGCCCAGGAATGTAACTTCTGCGTGTTTTTGTCACAGATTTGTTAACAGGCCGTTGACTGCCACTTTGAACTGTTATTAGCTGTAGATACGGCACCAACGGATGGCGAATATGGAGAAAATACTAGTCATCGAGGACGATGCGGCGGTACAGCGCGCCTTGCGGCGAACTTTCGAGTCGGCTGGATTCGATGTGTCCATTGCCTCCGACGGCCTGATGGCGATGGAAACCTTCCGCGCCACCATGCCCCGGCTGGTGATTCTCGACTTGCGGTTGCCGGGCAAGTCAGGCCAGGACCTGTGTCGCGAAATTAAGCACGAAAGTTCCAACGTCCCAATACTCGTCTTGAGCGCGGCCAGCGATGTCCTGGACAAAGTATTGCTCCTGGAGCTTGGGGCGGACGATTACGTCACCAAACCCTTTAGCCCGCGGGAGCTGCTGGCGCGCGTGCGGGCGTCCCTGCGCCGTCTGAATCAGGCGTCGGATAAGCTGGAGGCGTTCAGCTTCGACGATGTGGAAGTGAACTTTTCGCGCATGGAATTGCACCGCAGCGGACAACTTATCCCGCTGACGCCCCAGGAATTCAAGATGCTGCGCTTCTTCCTGAACAACCAGGAGCGTGCCATCTCCCGTACCGAGTTGCTGAATGAGGTATGGGGCTACCACAACTATCCCACCACGCGCACCGTCGATACTCACATCCTGCGGTTGCGGCAGAAGCTGGAACAGGATCCAACCGATCCGGTGCATTTCCGTACGGTCCATGGGACGGGCTATAAGTTTGTTCGCTGATCGAGTCAAGGAAGGAAACGGCGATGGGTAGACTACGGCTGCGCACCAAGTTCCTCATCGCCATGTTGCTGACCTCGGCCGGCCTCACTGCCGTATCGCTGTTGATTGTCCAGCACACCGTAGCCAACCACGTCCGCGGCGGACTGAGCAGCGATCTGGCCGATTCGGTCGAGACGTTTCGCAATCTACAACGGGAACGCGAAGCCGACCTGGCGCGCCTGGCCGAGTTGATGGCCGATCTTCCCAGCCTGAAAGCGCTCATGACCTCGCGCCACGCTCCCACCATCCAGGATGGATCGCGAGAGATGTTTTATCTCTCCGGCGGCGATTTGTTTGCGCTGCTGGATCCTGCCAACCAGTTCGTGGGCTTCCATACCAAGTCTCCCGGCATTTCGCGGGAACAGGCGCAGCGGCTGCTGGACGGTCGCGGCTCTCTCGACGAACCGCTGCAATGGTGGTTTGCCGGCGGACATCTCTACGAAGTCGTGCTGGCGCCCATCTACTTTGGTCCCCGCTCGGATAACGCGCTGCTAGGCGTGGTGGCCGTGGGCTACGAGATGAACGCCGCGGTAGCTCGCCAGGTCGGTCAGGTAGCTGCCAGTCAGGTGGCAATCCTTAGCGGCAATACAGTGGTTGTGACTACGCTGAATCCTGAACAGAGCGGCGAATTGAAGTCGCAACTGGCGGCCACTCCGGCGGTGGATGGCAAGGCGAATTGGAAGCTCGGGAAAGAAAGCTTTGTAGTTTCGGCCTTGACCTTGAATCCGGACGAATCGCCGGAAGTAACCATCATGGTGATGAAGTCTTACGATCAGGCCACGGCCTTTCTGAATCATCTGCGCCATCTGCTGCTGGCAGTTGGTCTGGGAGCGGTCCTGGGCGGCAGCCTGCTGGTATATCTGATCGCCGGCACTTTCACCCGGCCCCTGGAGAAGCTGGTGGACGGCGTACGGGCGCTGGGCGGCGGAGATTTCGTTTATCCCTTACAGGCGCCCGCGGTCAGCGAGGTGGCCGAGCTTACCGAGAGCTTCTCCCGGATGCGGGACAGCCTGCGGCAGGCCCAACAGCGATTGCTCGACTCCGAGCGCCTGGCTACGATCGGGAGAATGGCCAGCTCAATTTCGCACGACCTGCGCCACCCCCTCACTGCGGTGCTGGCGAATGCCGAATTCCTGGCCGACGCCGACTTGAGCCCGTTGCAGCGCGAGGAGCTGTACCTGGAGATCCGCGTGGCCGTGAACCGGCTCACCGATCTGGTCGACTCACTGCTGGAGCTGTCGCGTCCCGCCGAGTCGCTCAGCGTAATGGAGACGCCGGTGGAGAAGACCATCAGCCGGGCCATCGAGCTGGTGCGCTCGCATCGCCAATTCCAACGGATCACCGTCGCCATCGACTCCCCCGGCGTGCACAACGCGCAGTTCGATCCCCGCAAGATGGAGCGCGTATTCTACAACCTGCTGCTGAATGGCTGTCAGGCCGCGCAGGTCCGCGGTGGACACGTGGGCGTAACCGTCGCCGACCACAACGGAGACCTGAGAATTCAAGTGACCGACGACGGTCCGGGAGTAGAATTCTCTATCCGCGACAAACTGTTCGACCCCTTCGTCAGCCATGGCAAGGAGAACGGCACGGGACTGGGCCTGACCATCGCACAGAAAATCGTGCAGGACCACAATGGCAGCCTGTACCTGGAAAGCTCCATGCCAGGGCACACGGTGATGGAAATTGTATTGCCGCGGCTTTGCAACAAGACGACGACCAGAAATGGCCGCCTAGCCGACGCTTCGCAACCATTCACCGCCTGAAGGTTTTTTGTTCGCCACTTCTGAGCCGCGGGTAACTTTGGTTGCAGAGAGGTGCGACATGAATGATTTCTGCTGTGCCCGACTCTTCCGCCGCAATGGGAGCCAAGCCAAGTTTTCCTGTTTGACGGCAGCGCTCTGGATGATCTGGCTTGGAGCGATATTGGCGGGTACGTGCGCCGCGCAGACGCCACCGCAGACCACGGGCGACACCGCTGCGCTTCAGGAATTGCAGAGCCAGGTCCATGAGCTGAAAGACATGGTTTTGCAACTCCAGCAGCAGACGGTCGCGAGCCGGGCCGAGATCACGCGTCTGCGCGAGGAACTGGAAGTCCGGCACAACGCTGCCGAGAACGCGGCTGTCGATGAACAATCCCCGGCCTACGGTAGTTCCACCACTGCCCAATTAGAGCAGCGCCTGGACCACGTTGAGGAAGACCAGCAACTGCTCGCCGGAAAGGTCAACGACCAGTATCAAACCAAAGTCGAAAGCGCTTCCAAGTACCGTGTTCGCCTGTCAGGTATCGTTCTGTTCAACCTCTTCGGCAACAGCGGTACAGTGGACAACCAGGACGTACCCACCTGGGCCGAGCCACCCAGTCCAGGCAGCACGTCGGGTTCGGTTGGTGGGACGCTGCGGCAGTCGATCATCGGTCTCGAGACCTTCGGCCCCGACCTCTGGGGCGCGCACACCAGCGCCAGCATCAACTTCGATTTCGGCGGGGGATTCCCGGCCACCGACAACGGGGTGAATAATGGCTTGGTTCAGTTGCGCACGGCTGCGGTCCGGCTGGACTGGAAGACCACGTCGGTCATCGCCGGCCAGGACCAACTGTTCCTGTCTCCCGACAGCCCCACTTCGTTTGCGTCGGTCATTGTTCCTCCACTCGCCTATGCGGGCAATCTCTGGGCGTGGACCCCGCAACTGCGCGTTGAGCATCATTTCGCCCTGAGCGGCGATTCCACGGTGACCGTCCAGGGCGGATTCCTCGATCCCTTGACTGGTGAGATCCCGGGAGGCGGTTACTACACTTGGTATCGCTATCCCACCGCCGGGGAGCAATCGCGACAACCCGCGTATGCGGCCAGGGCAGCTTACTCCCATCCAGTATTCGGCCAGACTTTTACCATCGGCGCGGGTGCGTACTACAGCCGGCAAAACTGGGGTTATGGCCGAATGGTTGATGGCTGGGCAGCCACTATGGACGTCAATCTGCCGCTGGGCCGGCGTTTCGTGCTGAGCAGCGAGTTTTACCGCGGAGCGGCCATTGGCGGATTGGGCGCAGCGCTGGGACGCAGCGTTCTCTTCAACGGAATGCTCTCCGATCCGGCCACCGAGGTTGATCCGTTGAATGTCGTCGGCGGTTGGGGACAACTGAAGTTTCGCGCTACTCCGAAGCTGGAGTTCAACGGCGCCTTCGGACAGGACAGCCCCTTCGCCGCCGACGTTCGCTACTTCGGCGAGCAGGTCACCAGCTACGCTGCACCATTCTTTACCGCGAACCGCGGGGCCTTCGGTAATGTAATTTACCGGCCACGATCTGACTTGCTGCTGTCGATGGAGTATCGCCGCCTGCGAACCTTCAACATTTACGACAGCAGCAATCAGGCTGACCAGGTCAATATGTCGGTGGGGGTGTTGTTCTGAGAACTCTGCTCAGGATCTCAAGATCATGGTTTCGCCTGCTGACGACGGCCAGCTGCCTGACCGCAACCGTAATGTGCTGCGCGCAGGAGGGGCCGGTCACGGGTAAAGTGACACTTGAAGGAGGAGTAAACACTGCGACGGCTGTCGCAACCGTCGTTTGGCTGGCGCCCATAGCCGATCCCACGCCGGTGGCACCCATGCACGCCGTCCTGGCGCAGAAGAACAAGACGTTCGAGCCCCATCTGCTGGTAGTGACGCGGGGCTCGACTGTCGAGTTTCCCAATCGCGATCCCTGGTTCCACAACGTGTTTTCGCTATTCAACGGCAAGCGCTTTGACCTGGGACTTTATGAGGCTGGTACTTCACGCACGGTGCACTTCGACCGCGAGGGAGTTTCGTTCATCTTCTGCAACATTCATCCCGAGATGAGCGCCGTGGTCGTGGTGCTGAACAGTCCCTATTTCGCGAGCACAAATAAGCAAGGCGACTTCACCATTCCCGGGGTTCCTGCCGGCCGTTACATGCTGCACGTCTGGAACGAGAGTGCCCAGCCCGCGACCCTGCAAGCGTTGTCGCGCGAAGTGCAGCTCAGCGACAGCTCGCGTTCTCTGGGCACCATCCACGTAGAAGTGACCAGAGCTGCTTCCATTCCGCACAAGAACAAATACGGCCAGGACTATGAACCGCCTTCGCCGAACAATCCGGTTTATGTCCAGCCGCAATGATGGCGGATCGGCGCTGTCCTTTTAGTCTTGTCATCACGAGCCGGCTTCAGTCGGCCAGGGATCTGCTTTTCCCCGTTTTCCAGCAATTCATGAAGTCTCTGACGCGGTCCGAACCGGACGGCCGTGGTGATAGTCTTACCCTTTGGAGACGCACATGGAATCGGTGTACTACTCGCGAATGCCCTCGCCTGTCGGGCCGCTGCTGATTGGAACATCGGTGTCGGCTCTGGTGATCCTGGAATTTGATCGCGGGCTGCCGGACTTAATTCACGGCGAGCGAGTCGCGTGGCAGGAGTCGGAAACACGCACGCGCCATGTCCGCAAACAGCTGGAAGAATATTTCGCCGGCAAGCGTCGCGACTTCGATCTCGAGCTCGACCTTCGGGGCACGGAGTTCCGCAAGCGTTGCTGGCAGGAGCTGCTTAGGATTCCCTACGGCGAAACGCGCTCCTACGCCCAGATCGCCCGCGCCGTGGCCAACCCAAACGGCTATCGCGCCGTGGGGCAGGCGAACCACTACAATCCCATCGCCATCATCGTTCCTTGCCATCGTGTGCTCGCCGCGGGATGTTACCTGGGCGGCTACGGAGGCGGACTGCCGGTAAAGGCGTTTCTTTTGCGGCTGGAAGGCGCTGCCTTTCGCGAGGAGCGGGTGGCAAGTGAAACGAAACAGCTGGCGTTCGCGGCGGGTTAGACCGGTCACTCGCGGTGTAGAGAAACAGGGCCTGGTGTCGCCGGCTGAAGCGGGCTCAGGCTAAAGAGACAAGGGCACCCGGACGCTGGCCTGAAGAGGCTCTTTGCAACCACTGTCGCCGCTACGCGGCTCAGACTTATATCCCGCTTCCACCCGGGGCTTGCGCCCCGGGCTCACTCCGCTGCCGCCGCTGCGCGGCTGGTTTGATCAGTTTTCCACCGGTTTGTTCCACTGCACAATTCTTTCGTGGATCGCGACACAGTCTCTGAAGGCCGCCTCTACCTGCGCTATTCTTCGGCGTCGCGCCACTGGTAGCCGCACATCAGGCATTTCCAGCGCCGGCTGACCTGGGTTGGCGGCTCGGGAAGTGGAATGGCCGATGACCACAGCGTGATCTGGCGCGGGTTGGTGCTGGCTACTTCGCGTATCTCCAGCGATTCGCACTCCGGGCAGCACGCGACCTCTTCCGTCTCGCCGTCTTCGTCATCTTCCTCTGGCGGCGCAGCAGAGTCTTCGGGGTCGAAGTCCTCCAGCACCTCCAGCGCGCGCACCACCTGGCTGTCGGGCACTTGCAATCGGATGCCGCCCAGCGCCATGCCCATGTGCCAGTTCATGGCGTGCATGTTCTCGTCGCACACGAAGGCGGAGATGCCGACGGAAACCAGCTTGCCTTGCGCGAGCTTGGCTTCGCCCAGGCTCAGAAACTTTGTGATGGTCACCAGTTCTTCCAGCATCATTGCCACCCCAACCCGCGCGAAACCAGCCCGGATTGGGGCCCCTGGCTAGAAGCGTAGGCCAGCTTTCACTCCCGAGTCAATTCCATTAATTTGGCGCGGCGGCTGTGCTCGGCGATGGCGTCAACGATCTGCGTCGCCGCTGCCAAAGCACGCCTGCCGTCCTCCAGTGTCACCTCCGGCACGGAGCGCTCGCGCACCGCGCGCAGAAAGCTGCTCAGCTCCGCGCGCAGCGGCTCCTGTTGTTCCACCTTCGGCTTGAACGGTGTGATGCCAGGAAAGGCGCTGGCGGCCACGCTAGCCGGGTTAAAGGGATCGAGGTCGGCAGCCTCGGGATTCGATTCGCTCACCGTGAGCACCAGCACGTCCTGCCGCGAATAGTCGAGCGAGACATACTGATGGGGCTGGAAGAAGCGCAGCTTGCGGACACGCTCGGTGCTGACCCGGCTCGCAGTGAAGTTGGCGACGCAGCCCGATTCGAATTCCATGCGCACATTCGCGATGTCAACTTTTTGCGACAGAATCGGCAAGCCGACGGCGCGGATTTCTTTCACCGGCGATTTGACGAAGGACAGGACCACGTCCAGGTCGTGGATCATCAGGTCGAGAATCACGTCCACGTCCAGCGAGCGCGGCGTGAACACGCTCAGCCGGTGACATTCGAAGAACATGGGTTGGGTGAGCAGCGGGACGGTCGCCCGCACTGCCGGGTTGAAGCGCTCCAGGTGTCCGGCCTGAGCGATGCGGCCATGCCGCTGGGCGAGTTCGATCAGCTCGTCGGCTTCGGCAACCGTGGTGGCGAGCGGCTTCTCAATCAGGACATCAACGCCGCCCTCGATCAATTGCCGGGCGACTCCGAGATGGCTGACAGTGGGAACCGCGACCGAGGCAGCGTTAGTGCCGGCTGCGACAAGCTCATTGAGCGAGCGAAAGGCCTGCGTGCCGAACTCTTTGGCGATAGCTTGCGCACGGTCGATGTCGAGGTCCGCGACACCGGCGAATTGGACGTTCTGCGAAGGGTCGGCTTCGAGGTCGCGATAGACGCGCGCGTGATTGCGGCCGAAAGCGCCGCAGCCGACAACTCCGACGCGCAGTGCGTCGCTGCCAGGAGACATTCTGCGATTGTCGCCCATCGGTGCGTCAGGAGGCAAAGAGGCGGTGGCGATGGTAGTGGGTGGGGCTATCTTGAAATCCCTATCGACCAAAACATCCAGGCCGAGATAACAACCACAACACCTCCCGCTAGTCTGATGAAAAATGGTCTCGGGACGAACCGATCTCCGTAAAGCGCCCGATAAGATCGGAGTGCGCCGTTTGGAAACGAGAGCCACCACAGCCCCCATACCACAGAGAGGCCAAGCACGAAGTCGGTGATAACCATAGAAGCTACCGAGGCCTACGCCGCCCCTTCCACCCTCCACTCAACTGCTCCCAGAGGGCAACGAGGTCTGACACATCCTACCGCCCGGGTGATTATTTACGCTAGAAGAGCTTCGGCGGGCGCATGGTCGCGCGATGCAGGCGGACTCGCGTGGGTGCCGCTCAGCAGGTCGGCGAAGAAGCGATCCACGGCGTCGAGGATTTCCGTGCTCGTCTTCGCTTCGTAAACCGCTTTGCGCAACTGCGCGCCGCGCGGCACGCCATGGGTGAACCACGAGGCGAACTGCTTCATCTTACCTTCGGCACCGCCCACACGCTCCTGTACCAGCATGGCGAAGTAGGTGCGAATCATGTCGTAGCGGTCGGCATCGCTGGGCAGATCGTACGCGCCGGTCGC
>JBEKCJ010000116.1:0-11467 GCA_050014935.1 Candidatus Korobacteraceae bacterium | reverse complement strand
GTCATGGTCATGCGAATGTTGCCTTCGCTCTCCACCAGCATCAGCGAACCGCTGTCGGCGGCGATGAGGTTTGCGCCCGAGATGCCGGCATCGGCGGCAATGAACTGCTGGCGCAGCTTCTCACGCGCAAATACAGTCAGCTCTTCACCCGTATCGAGCGGCAGGTCGGTATTGAACTTGCGCTTGAAAAGCGCCGTAATGCGCTCGCGCGAGTAGTGCAGCGCCGGAGCGATGATGTGCGACGGCTGCTCGTCAGCCACTTGCAGAATGAATTCCGCCAGGTCGGTTTCGGCGACGGTAATGCCCGCTGCTTCCAGGGCGTGGTTCAGCTTAGTCTCTTCCGAAGTGATGCTCTTGCCCTTCACCACCAGCTTGACTTCGTGGCGCAGCAGGACATCGCGAATGTATTGGTCGGCATCGGCCGCCGTCTTCGCCAGATAGAAATGTCCGCCGTTAGCGCGCACGCTGGCTTCGAGTTGCCGCAGCAGCTCGGGCAAGTTGGCGATGGCTTTTTCCTTGATCTGGCGGGCTCGGTCTTTGAGTTCGTTGTAGTCGGGCAGTAGCGCAGTGGCGGCGTAGCGATTGCGGTTGAACGTCTGAGTGTTGCGGCGGACGGCCGGGCTCTGCACGCTCAGCGTCATGCGGATGGCATCCAGCAGGGCCTTCTTGTCGCTCTTGTTGGCCACCTGGCGAGGATTGATGTCGGCGGGATTCACCGGAGTAGCCACGCTCACCTCAGCACAATGATGTGCAATTTATGCGGCCCATGAACGCCGCGAACCAGAGGCCCCATGTCAGCGGTGGCGCTGGGGCCGGTGACGAATACGAAGTCGCGCTTCAATCCGCGGCCGTCAAGCACGTCGGCGCGAAACAGATCGCGGGGCTGCGGAACGATGCTCTCAGCAGCAACCACGGCGACTTGCAGCGGCGCCATCAGGCTCACGATCCCGGTGCCCTCAAAGCTCGTGTCGATGCACACCGAACCGGTGCTGGCTACGGCGGCGAAAGCTTCCGTGACACCGGCGGCGCTGTTGACCATCTCATCGGGTGTGGCATTGGCTCGCACCCGCGGATCAGCTGCGAATTGGCTGAACAAAATGGCCGGAAGCTCCTGCGGAGGCGCGTAGAGGACGCGGGATGCGTCACCAACCGCTTGCAGGATTGCACTGCACAAGGCTGCGGGTGAGCGATCGATGACTTGCACTGTAGCAACTGCCTGGATGGCAGCGGCCGTGAATTCCTCGATACGCGACGATTGCGCCGTGGCCTGGTGCATAAAGAGTCGAGTTTGCACTGGGGACGTAAGATCGCGGGATGCGGTGACGGATACCGGTCCCGGATAACGTAAGGGCGCGCCTTACTGCGCCGCCATCCTGAAAGCGAGCGAGGGAGCAATGCGATTGGGCGCGGCCGAGGGATCCGCTCTCGCTCAAGCTCCCATGGGGCTCCTCGGCTCAGAAGTATCAACAGAGGCGCTATCGATGTGACGTCAACCTCTGGTCGTCCAACCAAAGGCCGACCATGAATAGACTGCGCATCAACAACGAGCAGCGCGCTGAAGTCTTACAGTAACCAGCCTACTTGGTGCACGTCTCTGCTATATGAGTCACCGTCTTCACTCGGATGACGGGCGTCTCTTTAACGCTCGATTCAACTCCCTGTTGACTTGTATCCCTTGTCCTCACACCGGGTGTACCGGTTATTTTGACTTCGTGGCCAACATGTTTGGCCAGCCTATTCGCTTCATCGGAAAGTTGGTAGACCTTACCATTGCTGTCGGTGAGTGTGTAGTTATTGCCCACGGTCGCCAGGCAACCTGTGATCGTAGTTGGGCCGGACTTGGACATCGAGTCCTGCGCCTGCAACCACATCGCGGAAACTAGCAGCACCAGGGTAATCAAGAGTGTCTTGCGCACGAACAGCCTCCTCGTCTTACTGGATTTTCACTCGGCCCCAAACCAACGATTATATTCCTTTCCCCGAGAAAACGGCCTACCACTTCCTAGGGAGCGCTCGCTGGAGGCTTGTCGCCCGGCCGCTTGGCTTGCGACGCCGCTCCGTTGGGCACTCGAATCAGCACACACGTCGAATTGTCTTCTCCTCCACCTTCGTTGGCGGCGTCGATGAGGGTATCGCAGGCAGCCTGGAGCGAGGGCAACTGAAGCAGGATGCTGCTGATCTGTTCGTCGTCCACATGGCGCAGAACCCCATCTGTGGTCAGCAGCAGCAAATCGCCGCCCTGCGCGGGAAATTCGCCAAGATCAGGAAGCGTACCCTCGTCGGTGCCCAAAGCGCGGGTAATGATGTTCTGCGCCGAGGAGTGCTTGGCCTGGTCCAGCGTGATCATGCCGCGACGCACCTGCTCCATCACCAGCGAATGGTCTTCCGTCAACTGCAACAACTGGCCTTCGCGAAACAAATAGATGCGGCTATCGCCCACATTGGCGATGCTGAATACGCCCTCGGCAAAGCGGACGGCGACCAGCGTGGTGCCCATCCCGGAAGTGTTCTTATTCTCCTCCGCGTAAGCCAGGATGGCGTCGTTGGCCTTCTTTACCGCCTCGGCCAGCAAGCGCGCGCCCAAAGGCGCGTCGTCCAGATACGCGTTGTCCTGCACGCTGGGCTTCCGCTCGCGAAAAAAGCTGAGCACGGTTTCGACAGCGATTTGGCTGGCGATCTCGCCGGCCGCGTGGCCGCCCATCCCATCGCACACCACGAACACTCCAAGCCGCTCGTCGTAGCCGAAATGGTCTTCGTTCGACGGACGCACCCGCCCGACATCGGTGCGTCCCGCCACTTCAATCCCTGGTGACATTCGGGCAACAGTTTACCCTCTTAGTCGAAAGCGTGCGAGTCTCTAAAGTGGTGGCAGCCCCTTCCCGCCGCAACTGGATTAAATTTGGGATTCGAGCCTCCTTTCGGCGGACGCCTCGACTGCCCGCGCTCGCAACTGCCTTTGAGCGTGACGCGCGTCATGGCGACGTGGCCCGGCGCGCCGTATAATCGCCGGTTTTGGTGGACTTGAAATATGCCTGACCGCGGATCGGACCTGCTCATCATCGGCGCTGGAATTGTGGGGCTGGCAACCGCCTTGAAAGTCACGCGCCGCTTCCCGCAGATGCGTCTCATCATCGTGGACAAGGAGACCCGCGTGGCCGCCCATCAGACCGGCCACAACAGCGGCGTGATTCACTCCGGTCTTTACTACAAGACCGGGTCCCTGAAGGCGCGCAACTGCGTTGCCGGAGCAGCTTCGATGAAACGCTTCTGCCAGGAGCACGGCGTGGTTTTCGAGGAATGCGGCAAACTGGTGGTTGCCACCACTCGCGACGAGGTTCCGCGTCTGGAGGCTCTGCATCAGCGCGGCGCCGCCAACGGTGTGCCTGGACTGGTGATGCTGCAACGCGAGCAGTTCCGGGAGATCGAGCCGCACTGCGCCGGAATCTGTGCCCTGCAAGTGCCTTCCACCGGCATCGTCGACTACACCGCCGTCGCCCAGAAATATGCCGAGCTGATCCAGCGATCTGGCGGTGAACTCGTCCTGGGCGCCAAAGTCGTTGCGCTCCGCCAGGACAGCGGGACCAATATTGTCGAGACCCGCGGCGGAACTTTCCGCGCGCGCTACGTCATCAACTGCGCCGGACTTTACAGCGACACCATCACGCGCATGGCCGGTGTCGAAACAAATCTGGAGATCATCCCGTTTCGAGGCGAGTACTACGAAGTTCGGCCTGAACGCCGTCACCTGGTAAAGGCCTTGATCTATCCGGTTCCCGATCCGCGATTTCCTTTCCTCGGAGTACATTTCACTCGTCGCGTTAACGGCAGCGTCGAGGCCGGTCCCAACGCGCTGCTGGCCTTTCGCCGCGAAGGTTACACGGGCGCGCCGCCCGACATGCAGGAAGCGATGGAAACCCTGCGTTTTCCCGGCTTTTGGAAGATGGCCCGGAAATATTGGCGCATGGGGCTGGCGGAACAATACCGCGCCTGGGTGAAATCCGCATTCGTCGCGGCCCTCCGAAAAATGGTGCCGGAGCTTCAGGAATCGGACCTGGCACAGGGCGGATCGGGAGTGCGCGCGCAGGCAGTCGACGCCAACGGCAACCTGGTCGACGACTTCCATTTCGTTCATAGCGCGAACATGATCCATGTGTGCAATGTGCCCTCGCCGGCTGCAACCGCCTCGCTCGAGATCGCCAGAGAGATCGTCGAGATGATGGCCCAGCGCTTCGACCTGGCGTAGTGGCTGGTGGTCAGTGACTAGTGGCTAGCTCTTTTCGCTCGATACTGAACCGCAATCGCCTGAGAGCGTCATCCGGGACAACTAACGAACCCAGCGCGGGCGCCGCGACCGTGTCGCCCTAAACTGACCGACCAAGCTGGGCACTGGCTGCTGCGTACTGGCTTTGACCTCAGAGCCATGCGGATTCTACCCTAACAATCCAGTATTTAACTGCACTACAATCAGGTCAGGTTACGGGAGTGCTAGTACATTTCTCGGTTTCCCGGAACGGGTTCCGACAAGACCACAGAAAGTGGTCGAGCGCAGCGCAGATTGATGCTAACATTCGCCTTATTTCAGAATGTTTCGGTCCAGCGCCAACAAGTTATGAGTGAGGGTCGCAGTTTTCCAGCACTGCGGTTCTAGCAATTCAGCAATGGCAAGTGTCTGTTGTAGGGCCCATAGCTATCACAGCGAAGAGTTTTTCGGAGGAATCCCATGAACGCCGTGCACTGTCTGCCGTTGGGAAAAATTAGCTTATCCAGGATGGCATGCGTCCTCTTCATCCTCTCAGTGGCGACCGCCACTATTTCGCCTGGACAAGGCTTCACCAGTCTTTATAGCTTTTGCTCTCAAGCTAATTGTCCTGACGGCAGCGGCCCGAACGGATGGCTGGTGCAAGGCTTTGACGGCAACTTCTACGGCACCACCGGGGCTGGCGGAGCCAATGGCAACGGAACGGTCTTCAAGATTAGCCGGGCGGGCACGCTAACTACCCTGCACAACTTCAACGGCACTGACGGCAACGCTGCGTCAGCCCTGATTCTGGCTACCGACGGAAACTTTTATGGGACGACCGCCCAAGGCGGCGGCACCACTTGTCCCCGTGGTACTAATCTCTGTGGCACCGTCTTCAAAATCACGCCCAGTGGCACGCTAACGACACTTTATGTTTTTTGTTCCCAGACGAACTGCACCGACGGCTTCTATCCGACGGCAGCCCTGGTGCAAGGCCGCGACGGCAACCTCTATGGAACAACGTCGCAGGGCGGCACCGCCGGCCAATGTCCCCTGCATGCTGGCTGTGGCACGGTCTTCAGAATTACGCTCAGCGGCACTCTAACTACGATTTACACCTTTTGCCCCCAGGGAAATTGTCCCGACGGCGGTCCTGACGGCGCCCTTCCTGGCGATGCTCTCGTGCAGGGAGCCGACGGAAGCTTCTATGGGACAACCACCCAGGGAGGCAGCCTCAACGGATGCACGTTTGGCTGTGGCACCTTCTTCAAAGTCAGCTCCAGCGGCGCTTTCACCGCGCTGTTCACGTTCAATAGTACGAACGGAGTTAGTCCCGGCCAGATCATGCAAGCCACCGACGGAAACTTCTACGGCACCACCGAAGGCACTCTCTACCAAATTAGCCCCGGAGGCGCCTTTACCACCATCCACACCTTCGACTTCATGGACGGGTACACCCCCGTAGGCCTGCTGGAAGCTGACGACGGGAATTTCTACGGGACAGCCGAACAAGGGGGCAACAATAGCTGCATCTTTGGCTGTGGCACCGTCTTCAGAACGAACTCTAGCGGCACCATCACTACCGTGCACGCCTTCGACGGCACCGACGGTGGTGTCCCATTGGGCGGCCTGGTGCAAGGCACCGACGGAAACTTTTACGGAACAACCAGCAAAGGGGGCACCAGCACCAACTGTCAAGGCGGTTGCGGCACGATCTTTAAGCTGGCTGCCGGCCTTACTCCGTTTGTGCTAACCGAGCCTTCCTTCGGCAGCATCGGAGCGCCCGTCACTATCCTCGGCACGAACCTGATCGGTGCGACCAGCGTGTCATTCAACGGCACTCCGGCGACCTTCAATGTTGTCTCGGCTTCCGAAATCACCACCACCGTACCCACCGGCGCAACTACAGGCACGGTCAAAGTGGCAGTACCCGGTAGCACATTGGTCACCTACCTGGACTTCCAGGTCATCGGGCCTCTTCAGTTTGTTCCAGTCATACCTTGCCGCCTCGTCGACACGCGGCAAACGCACAATCCCATCCAGGGCGGCACGTCGCGGAACTTCCTCATCCCGCTGCTAGGCGGCTGCGGCATCCCTAGTAACGCCGGTGCCTATTCCTTGAACGTAACCGTCGTACCGCATGGGCGATTGGGGTATCTGACCATCTGGCCTGACGGCCAGATTCAGCCTTACGCTTCCACCATGAATTCCCCCGATGGCCGCGTCAAGGCCAATGCCGCGATTATCCCTTCCGGCAATAATGCGGTGAGTGTCTATGTCACCGACACCGCGGACGTCATTCTCGACACCGACGGCTACTTCGCCGCGCCGTCCTCTCAGACTTTCCAGTTCTTCACCCTGACGCCCTGCCGCATCGTGGACACTCGTAACAATCAGGATGGAGGGATGCTACAGGCGGGGGTGGAACGTGATTACACGATTCCTCCCAATTGCGGTGTTCCCAGCAGCGCCGTGGCCTATTCCTTCAATGTCACCGTCCTCCCGTCCGCGGGAGGGCTGGACTACCTGACCGTGTGGCCCAAAGGTGAGCCCCAACCCACGGTCTCGACTCTTAACGACAGCACCGGGACAGTCGTAGCCAACGCAGCCATCGTAGCAGCGGGCAGCGAAACCGCAACCGCCTTCTACGCTCACAACAACAGCACCAACCTATTGGTTGATATCGACGGCTACTTCGCCGCGCTCACCGGCGGGTTATCGATGTATCCGGTGGCGCCGTGCCGGGTACTGGATACGCGCCAGAACAACGGTCAGCCCTTCAGCGGCGAGAAAACTGTGAATGTTGTCGGCAGCGCCTGTGCTCCGCCCAGCAACGCGGCGGCATACATCTTCAACGCGACCGTTGTGCCGCCTGGCCCCATGCCTTACCTCACTTTGTGGCCTGACGGCGAGCAGCAACCCGTAGTCTCGACGCTGAACGCCATGGATGGTTTCGTCACCTCGAACATGGCAATCGTGCCGACGAACAACGGTTCCATCGATGCTTACGCAGATGCTCTGACCCAACTGGTCCTCGACATATCCGGCTATTTTGCGCCATAGCCAGGTAGGCATAAACCGGTGTCCAGCAGCGCCCAGCTAGTGCGCCACTCAAGCCGCTTTTGTTTGCGTGGTCTTCTTGTGTGATCACGAGCGGGCCTTACAGGCTACTGAAAAACTCTGGACTGCGCCCCGCTTGGGTAGTGCGGCCATTCAGCGGCGCGTTCAAGCCCTTGTTGCCCTTCCTGCGTCGGCCTCAGCCGGCGGCACAAAGCCCTTTGCGTCCGGTTGGCTCCATCTAGCAGAAGATTGTACGTGAGGAGCAGGAGGCCAGGCCGGGATTGGCCTCACGGCGCTCATCAGCTAATCTGGATTCGAGCGGGTCCGCAATCGGAGGCCGGCTTTGAATGCCTTAAGGTCTGCCGCCAAGCCAAAGTTGAGGATATGGCTTCAGCCACTGCGGGAATCGACCTATGGCGGCGCATTCGCGAACGAAAGGGGCGAGTCGAGTGGAACATTTGCAGATACCGCTTCCGAAACAGGCACTGGCGTTGAGGGGGTTTGTCCCAGCCATACTTCTCTTCGCGCTTGCCCTGTTCGCCGCGGCAACCATCCGCGCACAGTCACCCTCCGGCGTTTCTGAACTGGCGCCCGGCAGCGCGCAACTAATCAATCCCGACGAATTGCTGTCACTGCTTCAGTCAACCACCGGCGAGAAACCTCTGGTGCTGAGCGTCGGCCCTTCGCTGCTCTATATGCAGGCCCACATTCCAGGGGCGGAATACATTGGCGCCGGCTCCGCCAAACCGGGACTGGACAAGCTGCGGGCGCGCGTCAAGTCTCTGCGTCACGACCAGCTCATCATCCTGTATTGTGGATGCTGCCCGTGGAGCCACTGCCCCAACGTTCGCCCCGCTTACAACCAGCTAGCCGCGATGGGATTCACCCATGTGAAGGTGTTGTACATCGCCGATAACTTTGGGACTGACTGGGTCGACAAGGGATATCCCACCATCAAAGGCCAATAATGCCTATGCGAAAAATTGTTCTGAGTATCGTCGTGATCGCGATTGCGGTCGCTGTCTATGAAGGCGCGCAACACCACTCGCATTCCAAGGGCGCGCCGCCGGGCGCGCTGGATTCACCGGCCGCAACTTTTGCCGTGCAGGACTTGGATGGCAAGCCGCTCTCGCTTGCCGGCTATCGCGGCAAAGTCGTGTTGCTCAACTTCTGGGCGACGTGGTGTACGCCTTGTCGCGGCGAGATCCCGCAGTTTATTGACTACCAGAGCAAGTACGGTCCACAGGGACTGCAGCTCATCGGAATCTCCATGGATGACGACGCCAAGCCGGTGCACGACTTCTACCAGCAGTTCAAGATGAATTACCCGGTGGCCATTGGCAGCGCGAGTCTCGCAGAGTCCTACGGAGGAGTTCTGGGACTGCCCGTAACCTTCCTGATTGGACGCGATGGCCGCATCGCCGCCAAATATGTGGGCGCGGCGGAGATACCGATCCTCCAGCAGAAGATCGAAGCGTTGCTACAGTCGAAGTGAGGCACGCTTAAGCGAAGTCACCCGAAACGGCCAGCTCGAGTCGTTTCCTGACGGAGATGCCAACGCGAAAGCTTGCGAAACCGCAGCGCCTCAGGTTGCGCTCGCGGAAGCCGTCGGATCTCGGCAGAAAACAGTACCCTGCGGCGCATACGCCCAGGTGCGGACCTGTGTCATCACCCCAGCGAACCGCATACCCTTGAGCGCCTGCGGGTAGCAGCTCTCATCGAGTGCTGACCTATCCTGGACTGGCCACGGCGCAGCAAGCACCACGGAAGCAGCACCGCGTTCAATGAACGAGCCGCCAAAACCCCCTTAGTCCCGCCAGGGCTAGCACCCGACCTCCAAACTCGCACGCATTCAGGAATGCCAGTGGGCCTTCTTTCAAACGCCGTTTGAAAGCCCTTGTGCGTTCGTACTCGCGGCGGCCAAACTACAACGAGCGCAGGAAATTCAGCAGGTCCTGCTGATCGGAGGTGGAGAGATGGTTGTAGTTGGTGACTACCCCATTGCCCTCCGAGCTCCGATACTGGCTATTGCCCTGGCTGAAGTGCGCGAGGATGGTCTGTACCAGATCGGCGGTGCGGCCGTCATGCATGAAAAAGATTCGCTGGCCCAGTCCCCAAAGCGGCGCCGTACGGAATTCGTCGCCTTCGGCAATTCCCTGACTGACGTTGTCCGCAAGGTTAGGACCCATGTGGTGCAACAGCAGATCAGAATACAGGTTCGCCTGGATATTGCTGAGCGCGCTGATGGTCGATTGTCCCGTTTGCATCGACGGGGTGTGGCACAGGGCACAGCCAATCTGGACGAAGACTTGCTGTCCATGCCGGGTTGAAGGCGAGCTCTGGCCCGGCGTCGGCTGGTCCAGCATCCTCATGAACATGGTGGCAAGGACGACATTGCTGGGCAACGCCGTGCCGCTGGAATCAAAGTTCGTGCTGTCCTCCGGCGTGGCGTTGAACTGGCAGCCTATCGTCTGATCGCGCTCGGTGTTGAACATCTCATTCGTAACCCCGATTTCCACGTTAAAGGCCTCACCGGCAAACACCTCCATCGACTTGTTCTGCGCCTTCCAGCCGAAGCGCGTGATGGTGCCATCGTTGGCGCTGGTGTTAGGCCGGCCGGCAATCCCCAGCTGATGCTTCTGCGGCTGATTGCTGGTCATGCCAGTCAGGATGGTAGCGTCCGCGATCGCCTCGATGAGGCCGGTGCCGAACACCGGAGTCGGAACGCGGAAGATCAAGTCGCCAAGGTTTTGGGCTTCGGTGAAGTTTGGCTGCTGGATATTGCAGCCGGGAGCGTCGCTGCGTCCAGTGATTGTGAACAGACCATGCACGCTGCCATCAACCTGCCCCGTGAACGTGTAAGGAAAGCGTACCTCGCGCACCGGACCGCCATTTGTGATGAAGGACGGAATCTGATTGGTCGCGCCTTGGTCGTTGGCGACCGCGACCTGCGGATTGGGAATCGGGCTGGTACCCCCCGTGGCCGGCTGGGCATGGCACTGCCCACAAGCTTCGGCATCGAACCTCGGTCCCAGACCTGCGCTGGTATTGCTTATGGATCCGGTAACTGAGTGTACCTCTGCAAAGCTGGCTCCCCCCGCACTGAAGAATGCAAGTTGGTTGGCGGTAAGACCGGCTATCGGCAGCCCCGCGCCGGGAGCTCCCTGGCGTACGCCGGGATCGTGAGCGCCCGCGTTGCTTCCCGGAGTCTCCCTCGGCGCTCCGGTAAGCCCGATGACTAGCCCAAACACTAGCGTCGGCAAGACCAGAAACATGGCGGCGTTGCGGTGACTGGACGAATGAGCACTTGCGCAGACAAGTGCCCTGGCCTTCCGAAACATAAGCACCCCCCTTGGAATAGAACGAGTCGGGTTGTTCGCCAAGGCAGTGGCGGCCCGCACCGGCGCAATGGCACAGGCGGTCAACGTCCAGATTAGAAAATCCGGACAATGAAGCTGTCGGCTGCGTTCACCTTGGCCGTGACAATGTCAACAGACTGTACCAGCTTTCGCTCGCGAGTCAACCGAAATCCACTTTGCAAAATCGGCTGTACCTCGAAAGGCTTCCACTAAGCGTGTCTAAAGCCTCGTTGGATCGAATTCGCCCGACCGTAACACTGCTGAGGGTCCGGAGTTCCAAACTTAGCATGTTTAGGCTAGTATCAACCAGTCAAGAGAAAGCTGATGCGGCCATAACGATTCGCGTTCTGCGAAGCACACAAGTCAACCAGATAATTCTTCCGGGTTGTCACGCTGGGAAGCGCGTGTATCACTCATCGCTCGTGTTTGAAACACAATAGGGAGATTCGAAATGAGTCGGGTTAATAGGATTTCGATGCGAGCAGCGGCTCCGTTTGCGGCGTGTTGTCTCTTGGCTCTGATAGGCGTGGCGCACGCTGGAGACAAGCCTCGCCTAAGCGGTAGCTGGAACTTCAACACGGACCAAAGTGACGATGCTCAGCAAAAAGTGCAACAGGCCAAGCAGAGTAGCCAAACGAGAAGCGGCGGTAGCTATCCGGGCGGCGGTGGTGGGTACCCGGGAGGCAGCTATCCAGCAGGTGGCGGCGGCTACCCGGGCGCCGGTGGATATCCAGGAGGCGGAGGAGTGGGGCGTGGTGGAATGGGCGGCATGGGCCCTGACGGCATTGGGAATCCCGGCGCAGCAGTT
>JBEKCJ010000115.1:0-11485 GCA_050014935.1 Candidatus Korobacteraceae bacterium | reverse complement strand
GCCAGCACCCCAGTGGTCAGAAGAACAAAGGCCCCGCACCAGTGCGAGGCCTTTGTCTTTTGCTCTTAGCTAGCGGCTCGAAGCTCTTAGCTAATTGCTGCCTTTAGTACATCCCGCCCATACCGCCGCCGCCGTGAGGCATTGCCGGTTCCTTCTTGTCTTCCGGAAGCTCGGCCACCAGTGCTTCGGTGGTCAGCATCAGGGCCGCGATCGAGCCTGCGTTTTGCAGGGCCGTGCGCGTGACCTTGGTGGGATCGATGACGCCGGACTTTACCAGGTCCTCGAACTTATCGGTCTGCGCGTTGTAGCCGAAGTTGGCTTCCTTGGAGTCGCGGATGCGGCCAACCACGATGGCACCCTCTTCGCCGGCATTGCCGACGATCTGGCGCAGAGGCTCTTCGAGCGCCCGGCGCACAATGTTGCCGCCGATCTTCTCGTCGCCTTCCAGCTTCAGCGCGTCGATAGCATCAGCGCAACGCATCAGCGCAACGCCGCCGCCGGGGACGATGCCTTCTTCCACCGCAGCGCGGGTGGCATGCATCGCATCTTCCACGCGGGCTTTCTTTTCCTTCATCTCGGTTTCGGTGGCAGCACCGACCTTGATGACGGCAACGCCGCCCACCAGCTTCGCCAACCGCTCCTGCAACTTCTCGCGGTCGTAGTCGCTCGTGGTCTTCTCCACCTGGCCGCGGATTTCCTTCACCCGGCCTTCGATGTCGCTGTGCTTGCCCTTGCCCTCGACGATGGTGGTGTTGTCCTTGTCGATGGTGATCTTCTTGGCCTGGCCGAGGTCCGCCAACTGCACGTTCTCCAGCTTGATGCCAAGATCTTCCGTGATGGCCTTGCCACCGGTAAGGATGGCGATGTCCTGCAGCATGGCCTTGCGGCGATCGCCGAAGCCAGGCGCCTTCACGGCCGCAACCTGCAAGGTCCCGCGCAGCTTGTTGACCACCAGGGTCGCCAACGCTTCGCCTTCCACGTCTTCGGCAATGATCACCAGCGGGCGTCCGCCCTTGGCAATCTGCTCCAGCAGCGGAAGCAGGTCCTTCATGGAAGAGATTTTCTTTTCGTGGATCAGGATGTAGGCGTTCTCGTAAACCGCTTCCATCCGCTCGGGATCGGTGACGAAATAAGGCGACAGATAGCCGCGGTCGAACTGCATGCCTTCGACGACTTCCAACTGGGTTTCCATCGTCTTGGCTTCTTCCACGGTGATGACGCCGTCTTTGCCAACCTTCTTCATGGCCTCGGCAATGATCGTACCGATGGTATGGTCATTGTTGGCCGAGATAGTGCCGACCTGCGCGATCATCTCGCCGGAAACCTTCTGCGAGAACTTGTCCAGCGCGCTGCCGCTGCGGTTGCCATCGTTGTCGACGGTGCCGCAAATAGCGGTAACGGCCTTCTCGATGCCGCGCTTCAGGGCCATCGGGTTCGCGCCGGCGGCAACCGTCTTCACGCCTTCGCGGTAAATAGACTGCGCCAGAACGGTCGCGGTGGTGGTGCCGTCACCGGCAACGTCGGAGGTCTTGGAAGCAACCTCGCGCACCATCTGCGCGCCCATGTTCTCTAGCGGGTCCTTCAGTTCAATTTCCTTGGCTACGGTGACGCCGTCCTTGGTGATGAGCGGCGAACCGAATTTCTTTTCGATCACGACGTTGCGGCCCTTGGGGCCGAGCGTGACCTTTACAGCATCAGCCAGAACATTCACGCCGCGCAGTATCGACTGACGGGAATCTTCGCCGTGCAGAATTTGCTTTGCCATTTTTTCTCTTCTCCTTGTGAGGTGAGCTGTCAGCCATCAGCTGTCAGCTAAATCTTGCGGCTGCCCCATCCTTGTCGCCGCTTCTGCGAAAGGGTGGGAGACGGAACTCTTGATTAGCTCCAAGCTCGCGGCTCGAAGCTCGCAGCTATTTCTTCGCTGCGTGTTCCTTCGCCTTGGCGGCGCCTTCCAGGATGCCGAGAACTTCTTCCTCGCGCATGATCAGGAAGTCTTCGCCGTCGATCTTGATTTCGGTGCCGGCATACTTGCCGAACAGGACGCGATCGCCCGCCTTTACATCCAGCGGGAAGGTCTCGCCTTTGTCGTTGCTCTTGCCCCGGCCTACGGAGATCACTTCGCCCTCTTGCGGCTTGTCTTTGGCGCTGTCAGGGATGATGATTCCGCCACGTGAGGTTTCCGCCTCTTCAACCCGGCGGATCACAATGCGGTCGTGCAGGGGAGTCAGTTTGGTAGACATTCTTTGAACTCCTTTCAATTTGTCGAACTCAGTTGGATTACGGTACCCATCAGCCCGCCAAAGCAACTGCTCTCTCCGGCTGGGCGACGTATGAGGTTTGTGCAGCAATGATGCGGGGGAAAGCCTGTTAGCACTCACCGCCTACGAGTGCTAATATAGCAACTCGCATCTCCTCTGTCAAGCCCCGACGCCCACTTTTGCGCCCCGCTTCGCACTCTTCCTCACCAGCGCCTTCACGACCCCTGCGGGTGTCCCGGCAGGTGCCCCGGATCTCGCGGTTTTCGAGATCCGGGGCATCGCGGCCTTCTTGTCCGAGATGCTGGGTGCCCCAGGTCTCGCGTTTTTCGAGACCTGGGTAATGTTATTAACGCACGCCTCCATCTGCTTCAGGTTGGTGCGCGCGCCGTCTAGCGCAGCCAGCACCAGCCTCGCCTGCTTTGGATCCAGCCGGTGGCTGGTGATTCCGTACAGCGCCTGCATGTAACCAATCTGGATGGCGGCCGCATCCTCCAGAAACGGGATGGGGAACTCGGGCATCGGCGGCGCATCCGGAAGCCCCGGGCTTGGGTCCTGGAACATGCCGCGGCCAACCGGAAGGCATTGGCGCGCTCCAGCATGGTAATAACAGAAATGCTGGCCGCGCATTGCCGGCGAGGCGCAGCGCGCGCCACCGGGCTTGATATGCTCACAGATCGCAACGCTCATCAAGATACCCTCATCGAGAAAATAAAAAATAAAGTCTTTACCCACAGCAACTTACGAAGACGAAACTGCAAAGTATTAGGTCCAAAGTAGTTAGACTGCACTCCAACTCCCGTGTTTCGAATACTTTCCGGGCCGCCCCGTAAAGTATTCGGATCATGGCACTTAGATCGGACAGCAAGGCTAATTTTTTGAATACTTTCCGAGTACTCGGCCGTGACACCTGACAACCGTCCTCGTCCGACAACCGGCAACTGACAACCGGCAACTGACAACCGATCCTCATAGACAAAAATAGGGCAGGGAGCGCCAGGAGTGAGGCGGATCCTACCCTAACAGGCTATTATTTCTAGCCACTAAAATGGTGTCAATACAAAACTGATCCAACGTTCCGTTTCATTCCCAAACTGGAAAGGCAAAATCGGACCTGGGGCTTGATAGGGCACCAGCGCCCGGGCAGTCACCCAGGTCTCGAAAAGCGCGAGGCCCACCCGCCGTTTGTGACTTGGTTGCTATAACGGCCTGATTTCATCGATCATCTTGAAGCAAGCGAGTTAAGTCTATTCTCGTCAGTTTCTTAAACCGTAATGCAAAATTAAGTTGCGCTGCTGACAGCGCGTGATACTGTCGTCCGTTAAACGATCCGCAGGAGGGAATCGTCATGGTCCGGCAGGCAATCGCAGTTTCGATTTTCGACGTCAACTTGCGACGGAAAACAATATTGCTCATCTCGCTTACCATTTTGGCGTTAGCTTTTGCGAGTGTCCCAGCTGCTCGCGCGCAGACCTTCACCGTGCTGCACAATTTCACCGGCGGGTCTGACGGCGCCAACCCCATGGGTGGATTTACGATCGATGCCGCAGGCAATCTTTATGGCACAGCTTCGGCGGGCGGACAGCGGGTCTCAGGCTGCGAAAACTACGAGGGAACTTACGGCTGCGGTACTGTCTTCGAAATGAAGCCCTCCGGTTCAGGCTGGGTGTTGAGGCCTCTCTACGAATTTCCGGGGGGCGCCAACAACAGCAATCCAGGACTAGGCGTTGTGTTCGGGCCGGACGGCGCGCTCTACGGCACGGCCGGCACCGGCTTATACCGTTTGGCGCCCGGTCCAACGCGTTGCGCCGACTTCCTATGTAGCTGGCAGGAAAACCTGCTCTACACCTTCCAGGGCCAGCCGGATGCGACGGCTCCATCGAGCCCCCTAATCTTCGACAGCACGGGCAACATGTACGGAGTCAGTTATTTCGGCGGCGCTTATAACAACGGTGCGATCTTTCAAGTCGCCCACCCCGGCAGCGGTTGGACAGAGAGCGTCATCCACTCGTTCGACTCAGAGGGCGGCGAGAGCCAAGGATTACCGGAGGGCTCGCTCGTCATCGATCACTCAGGCGATCTTTACGGAACGACTGACTGCAGCGCGACGCTCGGCTGTTTCTGGGGAGCGGTCTGGGAGCTGCAGCCCTCGCAATCTGGCTGGAACCTGACCAACCTCTACCAATGGGGCCTCGGTGACGGTTACCAGCCTGTCGGCGTCATCAGCGATTCCTCGGGGAATCTGTACGGTACCGACTTTGGTGACGGCGGCAGCGACATCCCCGGAGCAATCTACGAGCTCAGCCCTTCGGGCGGAGGCTGGAACTACACCCAGCTCTACGGCTACCAGCTCGGCGATCTTGCCAACGGGCTGGTGATGGATTCTGCCGGAAATCTCTATGGCGGCGATTACGAGTACGGCTACGGTTACATCTTCAAGCTCTCGAACCCTGGCAATGGCTGGATATTCACAACCCTCCACACCTTTAGCCAGTCTGACGGCGAGTTTCCTCAGGGGCCGATCGTCATCGACAGGAATGGCAACCTATACGGCACGACCATCAAGGGCGGCTTGTACGGCTATGGAGTCGTCTGGGAGATCACGCCTGACTGATAGACTTCAGCTCACTTAGCTTAAACATCACCATTACCCAAGTAATCCTGCCGGGCGAAGCATCAATACGTCGGACACCGGCAGGGAGGGTTTACTCCTATCCGCCGTTGCTCCTCTAGTATTGCGTCTCCATCGGCTGCCCCGCCTCAACGATCTGCGCTTTGCTTACCTGGCCGTTGCTGCCGCGGATGAACATATAGCCCTTGTCCACTCGACAACGTATCTGTTGTCCTGAATTCATCTCCACATTGGGCCCAGGCAACGCAATCTGATAACTCATTCGTCCGACCCGAACAAAGTAGAAAATCGTGCTGCCCGTCGTATACGAGGTCTGCGCATACGTCTCGTTGGCCCACATGGTTACGTCGCACGTTTTGTAGGACTGGGCAAAACCCGATGCAGCCGTCAGCAGCAAAAACCAGAGGCAGCGTTTCATAGACACAAGTCCTCGCGAGTGGAACTTTGCAACACCCAAATGCTTGTTTGGCGCGCCTTCCGCCCCCGTAATCTTAGCGTCATCAGGCAGCGTTTTTGTCGCCAAATGTCTGGGAAGTCGTCGAATAGTTACCCCCCGCTGTTTCCCGCTGGCGGGTCGCCCAGAGCCTGCCCTGAGCTTGTCGAAAGGTCCCGCGCTTTTCGAGACCTGGGTGAGTCCGACTCGCGCTCTCCTATTAATATGACTCGATTACAATGCGTGTGAACTTTCCTGTTCCATAACCCTGACTTTGGCGGGATAATCAAGTCAGGGTTCAGGTGTGATCGTGTCCATCCCTGGTGCGGTTCGAACCAGCTCGTCGTGCGCGCTAGCTCCCAGAAGGGCGATCGTTGTTCTGGCGGCCGCATTGTGCCTGCCGGCATTCAGCGCAGCCCAGACCGCTCCCGCAAATTCATCGACACCAAACGATCAATCCCAGCCGGCTTCTTCGTCTTCTTCCTCCAGCGGGGCAACCCTTTCCCCCGCGGCCCATCCTGATGCGACCAGCGTCGGAATCCCGACAGCCAAGGAGATCGAAGCTGCTGCGTCGGGAGCGACCGCCAACGAGCCGCCCGATCCCAGTGCAGGTTCGCCGCCTCCCAAGCTCCCGGCCGCGACCGCTCCGGCGCAAAATTCAACCCTCGCTCCCAAGTACAACGTCGCCCTCATCGGCCAGCGAAACGTCGGCAGCGGATTGGACTTCTACTCGATCGAACGCGAGGTGGCGCTGGGACGGCAGTTGTCGCAGCAAGTCGAGTCCAGCGCCAAGGTCATCGCCGATCCCGTCGTGACCGAATACGTCAACCGCATTGGCCAGAACCTGGTGCGCAACTCCGATGCGCGCGTGCCCTTCGTCATCAAGGTGCTCGATACCGAGGAGGTGAACGCGTTCGCGCTGCCCGGCGGCTTTTTCTACGTGAACAGCGGACTGATTCTGGCCGCCGATAACGAAGCCGAGCTGGCCGGAGTGATGGCGCATGAGATTGCCCACGTCTGCGCCCGCCACGCCACCAAGAACATGACGCGCGCGCAGATCTGGAACATGGCATCGGTGCCGCTCATTTTCATCGGCGGGCCGGTGGCGTATGCCATCAGCGAAGTCGCCAGTCTCGCGGTGCCGCTGGGCTTCCTGAAGTTTTCCCGCGACGCCGAACGCGAAGCCGATCTGCTCGGCCTGGAGTATGACTACGCTACGGGCTACGATCCGCAGGCGTTCGTGGAGTTTTTCGAGAAGCTGAACGTGGAGAAGAAGAAGCAGAACATGGTGGCCAAGGCGTTTGCCACGCATCCCATGAATGTCGAGCGCATTGAGGCGGCGCAGGATGAAATCCGGAAGTATCTTCCGGACCGTCCCGAGTACATCCTCGATACCAGCGAATTCGAGAGCGTCAAGGCGCGACTGCTGGCGTTCGACAACGGCCGGCGCATCGGCGGCGCCAAACCCAACGCGGGCCGTCCGGTGCTGCTGAAGCGGACCAGCACGTCGAGCGATAGCAGTTCCGGAACGTCCGATTCCGGCAGCGCTTCCAATCCGCAAGACGATGGACGTCCCACCCTGAAGCGCAGCCCAGCCAGCAGCCCTGATTAGCGTAGTTTCTAGCTTAGTGTGTCCGACTTGATTTGGTAGAGTAGGCCTTCAGAGACTGTGTCGCGACCGGTGCCGCCGCTCCCGCGGCTAAGGTTTTATTCCACTCCTACCCAGGGCTCACGCCCTGGGCTAACTTCATGCCGCCGCTGCGCGGCTGGCTTGGACGCAATTCGAACCGTATTTCCCACCGACAGATCTCCTTGCCGGTCATGACACAGTCTCTTCAGGCCTGCGTCCAGCAGGGGCAATGAAATTCATTGGGTAGAGCCAGCCTTCAGGCTGGCGTCCACGATCACCCCAACCCGCAGCCGCTCAAGCAATTAGTTTATCCGCAGCGAACGCGGCGCTAAAGCGCCGCTCTACCGTTGCTGAACTACACCAACAGCTAGGGAGACTCTGATTAAGTCAATGCCGAGGTCCTCAGCGGCTAAAGCCGGTTCATTTACTCGACTTTTCGGACCGCCTAAAGGCGGTCCCTTTCAAAGCAATACTTAATCAGAGCTTCCCTAGCTCACTCCGGGGAAAAACGTATCCTTCACCTTATTCAGCAGCGAGCGATTGACCGGCGTGTTCTCCACCGACAGCGTGCTGTGCAACTCCTGTAGCAGTTCGCGCTGCCGTTTGGTAAGCCGCGCGGGCGTCTGCACCTTCATCTCGACGAACAGATCGCCGCGGCCGCGGCCATTCAGCACTGGAACGCCTTTGTTCTTCAGCTTGAAGTTCGCGCCGGTCTGCGTGCCTTCGGGAATGCGAAGTGTCTCCTCGCCTTCCAGCGTCGGTACCGTTATCTCCGCGCCCAGCGCCGCCTGCGAGATGGAGATGGGCAACATGCAGTGCAGGTCCTTGCCGTCGCGTATAAAGAAGGCGTGCTCTTTGGCGTGGAGCACGATGTAGAGATCGCCCGGCGGACCGCCGAAGACGCCGGCTTCGCCTTCGTTGGAGTACAAGATGCGAGCGCCTTCCTCGACACCCGCGGGGACCTTGACCGTGACCGTGCGATCGCGCGTCACGCGGCCCTGGCCGCGGCATTGATTGCAGGGATCGACAATCAGCTTGCCCGATCCGCCACACGTGCTGCACGCGCGCGTGATCGAGAAGAAGCCTTGCTGATAACGCATTTGCCCGCGCCCGCCGCAAGTGGTGCAGTTGATGGGTGCTTTGCCCGGCGCCATGCCGCTGCCGTTGCAGCGCTCGCATTGTTCCTGGCGCCGAACCTGCACCTGCTTGGTGACGCCGAAGACCGCTTCCTCGAATTCCAGCGTCAGGTCCTCGCGCAGGTCGGCGCCGCGCTGTGCGCGGGTGCGGCGGCGACCGCCCTGGCCGCCAAACATGTCACCGAAGATGTCGCCGAAGATGTCCTGAACGTCGACGGTATCGAAGCCGCCAAAGCCCGCGCCCGCCGCATTGCCTACACCCGCGTGCCCAAAGCGGTCGTAGCGCGCGCGCTTCTCGCTGTCGGCAAGGACAGCGTAAGCCTCGCTGCATTCCTTGAAGCGCTCTTCCGCCTCAGGATTGTCGGGATTGCGGTCTGGATGGTACTGCAGGGCAAGCTTGCGATAGGCGCTCTTAATCTCCTGATCGACGGCGGTGCGCGAGACGCCCAGGACCTCGTAATAATCGCGTTTCACTGTGGTGGCCAGAAGTGGTAACCCCTAAGAAAACTCTGCTTAAGTCTTCTACTTGAAGGGGACGGCCTTTAGGCCGCCCGTAAGGCTATTAAATCATTGCGGCTTTAGCCGCCGAGGGACCTGGTCATGCCTTGATCAGAGCTCCCCTAATTACAACGGTAGAGCTGGCCTTCAGGCCAGCGTCTAAGCTCGTTTTCTCTCATCCCCGAGCCGGCTTTAGCCGGCGGCCGAAAAACTCCTTGCGCCAGTTTCCTGTCGTCGGCTGAAGCCGACTCGGGAACAAAAATAAACAGCTTAGCGGCACGACTAAAGTCGTGCCCTGTTACAAACCACTGCAAAAGCGACTCTCTCAGCGGCCTGTCAATCGTGCCGCAACCAGGCGCTGGGTATCGGGGCACGGCTTCAAATTGCGCCGCAACCAGGTGCTTTGTATCGGGCACGACTTCAGTGTCTGCGTGAGAACCTGTGCCGTCCCTACGGGACTCGGTTCTTTTTCCCACTTTACCCAGGACTCCGCTTCCCACCCCAATTCGCGCAAAAGAGGCGCGAATCGGGGGCCCCGGTTTCGCTCCGTCCTGGGCTAACTGCATTTCCACCCCTTCGGGGTTCTTTTTCGTGTGTAGTACTCCACCGGCGGAGATCAAACTTAGTTCTCACGCAGATTCTTCAATTGCGCACAACCAAGCGCCTTGTAACAGGGCACGACTTCAGTCGTGCCGAACCGGCAATCCAAAAAAATCTGAGCCGGCTTTAGCCGGCGGCACTACTTCGGGTTCCGGGCGACGCGCACCATCGCCGGGCGTAGCAGGCGATCTTTCAGCTTATATCCCCGTTGCAGCTCGTCGATCACATGGTTGTCTTCGATCTCGCTGGTCTCAACCATCTGCACGGCCTGGTGAAGATTGGGATCGAATAGCTCGCCTTCGGCGGGAATCGGCTGCACGCCCACCTTGGCCAGCGCGTCGTGAAACTGCTTGTCGATGAGCTCGATGCCCGAACGGAAATCCTCCACCGACGCAGCATTGATTTTCAGCGCGCGGTCCAGGCTGTCGAGTATGGGCAGCAGCGTCTGGAGCGCCTCCGCCAGAGCGTATTCGCGGTACTCCTGCTGCTGCTTCGTATTGCGCTTGCGGAAGTTGTCGAACTCGGCCTGCAGCCGCGCCGCGCGGTCAAGATAAGCCGCGCGCTCGGTGCGAGCTTTCTCCAACTCAGCTTCCATCTCGGCGACGCTTAGCTGACCGCTCTTGCCACCTTCGCCCGAAGTCCGTGACGCGCTTTCGTCATCCGGCCCCGCCGGCGGTAATTCGTGGTCCAGCTCCAACCCCGCGTCGGGGCCTCCGCTATGTTTCTTGAATGGCATATATCGTTAAAAGCTCTCGCGGGCCGGTTTTGAAGGGGCACACCTTTTAGGTGTGCCGCCACAAGCCCCTTATTTTTTCTCCCGAGCCGGCTTTAGCCGGCGGCACCTGACCCTACGTCGACTCGTTCCAAGCCTTATCGAACATCCGCGCAATGTACGACACCGCGGTAATCGTATGCTCGTAATCCATGCGTGTGGGCCCAATCACGGCCAGCGATCCCATCACCTCATCGCCCACGCGCGCCGGCGTTCCAATCAGCACGAAGTTATTTAGATGCGGCATGGCGTCTTCCAGACCCACAACCACGCGCACCGCCTCCTGGCGCGCATCCAGATACGCCGACAGCAAGTCCACCACGCGTTGCTTCTCCTCCAGCGTCGTCAGCAACTGCCGCAGACGCTCTTTGTCCTGCTCGGTGAGCACCAGGTTGGCCGCGCCTTCCACGTACACCGTTTGCGCCGCGCCCTCGGTGGCCAGCGCGCCCTGCGCATAAAGCTGTTCCACCGACGCCATCAGGCGATCGTATTCGCTGCGCTCCTGCTGCACTCGCTTGGCAATCTCTTCGCGCAGCGCTTCCATCTCCCAGCCGCGAAAATTCTGGTTGATGTACGCCGCTGCCTCTTCCAGATCGGCAATCGCCAGATCGTTGTTCAGCCGCAGCACGCGATCGCGCACCAGGCCGTTGCGCATCACCACCACGGCCAGCACCTTCTTGTCGGCCATGCGCTGGAAGTAGACATGCTCCAGCGCGTTACGCTGTCCCGCGGCCGAGCTCACCGTCACTCCCACACCGTGGGATATTAGCGAGAGCACGTGCGAGGTGCGCTCCATGAACTCCTGCACATCCTGCGTGCCGTGCAGGCTGTCCTGGATGAGGTTCTCGTCGGCGGCCGACAGCCGCGCCTCGCCCGTCAGCTGCTTCACATAAAAACGGTAGGCTTGTGTCGTCGGCACGCGTCCGGACGAAGTATGCGGTTGTTCCAGATAACCGGCGTCGGCCAGATCGGCCATGACGTTGCGGATGGACGCTGCGCTCAGGCTCTCGGGATTGCTGCGCGACAAAGTGCGCGACCCCACAGGCTCGCCCGTCGAGATATACGTCTCGACTATGGCCGTGAGGATTTCGCGTTCGCGCTTGCCGATGCCCGTCGGAGTGCCCATAGAATGTTGCCCTTAGGACCGTAAGTTGCGCTGCTGCAATTATTTATGAGCGCGCGCGAGATACAGTCCCTCACCTTTATTCTAGGGAGCCAAGGGGATGTATGTCAAGACTGGCACTCGTGACTAACGAGTGCCAAGTGCCCCAGGTTCGCGTCCTTCTTTTGGACGTTAACCTGGGCAGAGGAGGGTCGTGTGCAGTGATCCCAGGTTAGCCCAACAGAAGGGCGAACCTGGGGCACCGGGCTTGTGTGTAAACTGAGAAGATGTTAACCCAGTTTTCGGTGCAAACTAATTTACGGAAGCCGAGCAAATCCAAGTAGGCGACCCATCTTCTCCCATAACAACCGGGATCAACATTAATATGGTCATTCATACCCGCTCCCTTTCCGGGGGTGCCCCACCC
>JBEKCJ010000114.1:0-11549 GCA_050014935.1 Candidatus Korobacteraceae bacterium | reverse complement strand
GTTGCCGGCCAATTATGGGGGTTCTGGTTCCCTATCAACAAGAACCTGTGGACCAGCTCCTACGTATTGTTCTCGGCGGGTTGCGCGCTGATCTGCCTGGCGGCGTGCTACTGGGTCAGCGACATGAAGAGGCATCGCGGCGCGTGGAGTAAACCGTTCCTGATCTTCGGTGTGAACTCCATTACCGCCTACGTAATCTCAGAGTTGATTGGCGGCTGGTTGGGTTGGAAAGGTTACACATGGCTGCGCTCACCGGCGTGGATGGATTCGGCCGGGCTGGCTTCGCTGCTGTATTCGCTGGTTGTCCTGGGCCTGTGTTTCGTTCCCGTGTGGTGGCTGTATCGAAGACACATCTTCCTCAAGGTGTGATGCTGTGGTCGCCTTCTACGGCAACGCGGTCGCGCCAATCCAGCATTAGGCTACACTTAGGGGTCGGCGCGCAGAAATGCTTTTCCTGGCACGCCCTAATTGACGCGGTTCTTCTGGCGTCCTAATATCCGGGATAAATGACGGTGCCATCCCCCAACATCGGCGACGTTTTCGGACATTACCGCCTGATCGAGCAGATCGGGGCCGGTGGTATGGGCATGGTGTTTCGAGCCCACGATGAAAAGCTCCGCCGCGATGTCGCGCTCAAAATCCTGCCACCTAGTTTATTCAGCCAGGAGACCAGCCGGGAGCAGTTCCGCAAAGAGGCGTTGGCGGTGGGCAGGCTCAATCATCCCAACGTTGCCATGGCCTTCGATTTCGATCAGGAAAATGGAGTCGACTACCTGGTTACGGAATACATTCCGGGAGTCAACCTGGATGCGAAGATCGGCGGTCAGCCGCTGCCGCCAAAGATGGTCCTGGAACTAGGCATCCAGTTGCTAAGTGGACTTGCGGCCGCCCATCGTGAGCACGTTCTGCATCGCGACTTAAAGCCAAGCAACATTCGCCTCAACCGCGACGGTCAAGTCAAGATCCTCGACTTTGGACTGGCGCACCTGAATGAACCCGTCGATGAAAAAGCCGAGACGTGCAATCTCACCTCCGATCTGTCACTGAGCGGGACGCTGCCGTACATGGCGCCGGAGTTGTTGAAAACGGAAGCGGGAGATGAGCGCGCGGACATCTGGGCGGCGGGCGCGGTGCTCTACGAGATGGCGACCGGCAAGCGCGCCTTTCCAGACAAGCAACCATCGCTGGTGATCGACGCCATTCTGCATTACGACCCGGTCAGGCCGTCGCTCCTGAATCCCCAGATCAGCCCCACTCTGGAGGCTGTGATCCTGCGAGCGCTGGACCGTGACCGCGAGCGGCGTTATCAGTCGGCAGGCGAGATGTGTGCCGACCTGAACCGGCTGCTGGCCGGGGACCAGATCGCGACCGAAACCCTGCGCCGCACCGGCGTGGTGGAAGTACAGAGGAAGAGGCGAAGGCTACATCTGGTTTTGGGGGTAGCCGCGGTGCTGTTGGTTGGAATCACGATTGGATTCCTGGTGAAGCCGCGCTGGACGGCGCAGCAGAGAATCCTGGCAGTGTTGCCTATCGACACGGTGGGGCAGGACAGCGCGACCAATGCTCTGGGGATCGGGCTGATGGAGACGCTGACCGCCAAACTGGTGGAAGCCAGCAGCAGCGACTCCATCCAGATTGTTTCGCCTCGCGATCTTCGCGATCAAGGGGTGAAGACGGCAGAAGATGCGCGGCGCCAGTTTGGCAGCGACCTGGTGCTGGAGAGCAGCTTGCAAAAAGAAGGACAAACCATTCGGGTCAACAGTTACCTGGTGGACGCCAAGACGCACCGGCAATTGGCCGCCCGTACGATAACTGTCGATGCCGGTGACAGCTTCGGACTTCAGGACCGTGTGGTGAGCGAAACGCTGGACATGTTGCCGGCGCGAATCGATCCGGACGAACGCCAGAAACTGGCCGTGCGCCAGGACACGCAGCCCGCCGCCTACCAGGCTTACATCCAGGGACGCGGGTATCTGCTGGAGTTCAGCAAACCAGAGGACATTGACAACGCGATTGCTGAATTTTCTCAGGCAATTAAGATCGATCCTAACTATGCTTTGGGTTATGCAGGTCTGGGCAGGACGTACCTGGCGGGATTCAAGAAGTTCGCCAAGGACAACACATGGATCGAACAAGCTTCGCGCCATTGCGAGAAGGCGCTGTCTTTGAGCCCGAACCTGACGGAAGGCCATGTCTGCCTGGGAGGCGTATACAACGTAACTGGCCAGTACGAGAAAGCCGTGCAGGAATTCCAACGCTCGATGAAGTCTGAGCCGGGAAGCGAAGACGCCCTGCGTGGTCTGGGCGATGCGTATAACAACCTGGGTAAGTTCGCGGACGCTGAAGCTGCGTACAAACAGGCGGTCGCCGTGCGGCCTAACTACTGGGCGGTATATAGCTGGCTAGGCGAGTTCTATTTCGGCCAGAACCGCTACGCCGATGCGGCACAGGCATTTCTGAAAATAACCCAATTGGCGCCTAACAACTACTTCGGTTATTTCAACCTGGGAGCAACCTACGTGGCCGAAGGAATCTACCCGGAAGCTATCCAAGCCTTCGACCGCTCCATCGCTCTGCATCCGAGTTCCGATGGGTATAGCAACCTGGGCTACACCTATACCCTGATGGGCCGCGATTCGGAAGCCATAACGGCGATGGAAAAGGCCTTACAGCTGGACGATGGCGACTGGATGAACTGGGGAAACCTGGCGGACGCACTCTACTGGAGTACGAATCGCCGGAGCGAAGCGTCCTCCAAATATAGCAAAGCGATTGCAATCGCGGCCTCTAAGTTGCAAGTCAACCCGGATGACGCTTCCACATTGGCCTACCTTGCCGACTATTCTGCCATGGTGGGTAATAAGGGAGCGGCCTATAGCTATATGCAGAGGGCGCTGAAAGCTTCGCCCTCCAATGGTGACGTCCTATTTCGCGCTGCGATCGTGCACAACCACTTTAGCGAGCCGGACCAGACCCTCCTATATCTTGAAAAAGCCGCGCAAACAGGCTACTCCCGCAACGTTATACGCGACAGCCCGGATTTTGCGAACCTACAGCAAAATCCGGGATTTCGCTCTCTGGTTGCTGGTCCCTAAGCTCTATGGGGAGCTCTTGACGCGTAGTCCCATCGACCCGACGCCACTGCATTGCTGATTGTTAATGGTAATGCTGCTGTAGTTGTAGGTAGTGCCCACCGTCCCGGTGGGTTGTCCCACATTGACAGGCGATCCATTGGGACTATTTACGGGACAGGAACTGAACGGGCAACTACTAAACTGCGCCTGGAATTGGTTTAGTGAAGTGGTTCCTTTAAATACCACGGGCTCGTTCTGCACGATGTCAATGACGCCGGAAGAACCATTCTGCAGGCAAGAGCCATTGTTGTAACTGAAGCTGATGTACTGCGTAACCGGTTGGGCGGCCCTTACATGCTGACAGCTTGTAAGACCAACCAGGAATGCGGCCAGAGCTGCGAGAGCGAGCCACCTGTAACGTGACGCCATAGGTTGCCTCACTTTCTTAAGTCTTTAGGAACAGTAGCACGGCGCGGGCAACTGTCAAGCGAATAACAGGGGAGCGGCCAAAGCCCGGGTGGGCCAAACCGGCAAGGATGATACGGCTAAGCTATGACCATGCCGCTAGGGAGCAAGCTTTACGCGTAGACCCATGGCGCCGGCATTGTTGCATGACTGATGGTTCATCGTGATTCCGGCATAGTTGAATGTTGTACCGCCTGCGCCCGGATTCGGCTGTCCGACATTGACAGACCGCCCGTGGGGGCTAGATACAGGACAGGAACTAAACGGGCACGCTGTGAACCGTACTTCAAAATCGGTGAGCTCGGCTGCAGTCTGATAGATCACGGCCCGGTCGGCAGGGACTTCAATAACCTCCGTAGAACCGTTCTGCTCACAAGCGCCGCCATTAAACATAAGCATGATATATAGCGGTCCTGAGTCCTTCGGGGTGCGGTGACAGCCCGGAAGAACGGAAAGGACAGCCGCCAGAACAGCGAGAGCGGCGCGACTGTAGGTCGAGGTCATATGCTTCCTCATGTTTGGCAATTCGCAGAACAAAATACCACACCGCAAACAGGCTTCAAGCAAGTTCCGCCCGATCCCGCCTAGACTAGTCGTCGTCCTCCTTCTTTAAGTCCGACTTGATGTCCAAATTGCGAATGAGGCGGTGCAGATAGTTAGGGTGGACGCCCAGCAGCTTGGCCGCTTCGGTGTAGTTTCCCTTACTTTGCTTGACCGCATCGGCAATCATTCGCTTCTTCAGGTGATTGATCTGGTCATGATATTTCACGCTACTGCTTTCCGCGGGTTGCACTTCCAGCAGGGCCTCGGGCAAGTCGTCGGGAACAATCTCCTCGCTGGTTCCCAGGACCAGAGCATGCTCAATGGCGTTTTCCAGCTCGCGAACATTGCCCGGCCAGCTATAGCTCACCAGCAACGAACGCACGGCGGAAGAGATGCCTTTCAGCGGCCGCTTACACCTTTCGGAATACTTGGCCGCGAAATACATTGCCAGCAGTGGGATGTCGTCGGGACGTTCGCGCAGCGGCGGCACCACCACGGAAACCACATTGAGGCGGTAATAAAGGTCCTGGCGAAACTGACCCGCCTTGATGGCGTCTTCCAGGTTCTTGTTGGTGGCGGCAATCACCCGGGCCGACAGCTTCTGCGTCCGGGTAGCGCCCACACGCTCGAACTCGTGTTCCTGCACGGCACGCAGGATCTTTGCCTGGAGGATGGGTGCGAGCTCGCCGATCTCGTCCAGGAAAATACTCCCACCTTCAGCAATCTCCAGTTTTCCCTTTTTGGTGGCAATCGCTCCGGTAAACGAACCTCTTTCATGGCCAAACAGCTCGCTCTCCAGCAGGGCCTCGGGAATGGCGGCACAGTTGATGGCGACAAAGGGTTTGTCAGCGCGCAAGCTATTGCGATGAATGGCGCGCGCTACCAGTTCCTTGCCAGTGCCGCTCTCCCCGCGGATCAGGACGGTGGACTCACTCTTGGCTACCCGGGCGATGAAGTTACCGACCTGATGCATGGGTTTGCTTTCGCCAATAATCACTCCCTCGAGGTCCAGCTCCGCCTGCAAGCGGCGATTCTCGCTGCGCAGAGACTCGGTGGCCAAAACGTTTTCCAGTGTGACTGCGGCGATGCCGGCAACCGAATTCAGGAAGTGGACGTGTCCGTCTTCACATTTATCTGACGGCCCAGCCGCTGCCATGTATAGAACTCCGACGGTCCTTTCCACGCCCACCAGGGGGACGCAAAGAATGCTTTCCTTGTCGCCGGAGCCGGGAAGTGGCTGGCTGAGAATCGGGGACCGCTCCCACAAGGCGCGCTGCACAATCTCACGCCGAATGTGCATCTGCGGAGCCCCGTCGGGATGCCGATGCCAGACACAGCTGGAAATAGGCTCTTCGTCGGCATGGCGCAAGATCACGATGGCGCCTGAGTCCGCGGGTACAACTTCGCCGATCAATTGCAGCAACAGGCGCTGAAGGACATCAAGATCGCGCACCGAATTAATCGTGTTGGCGATTTTGAAAAGAGCATTCAGGTCGCGGGCCATGCGTCCGACATCGGTGCCCTGTTGCGACGGCGAGGTATAGGCGCGCACATTCGTCGTGGTCAGCAGGTCGACAGTCTCCTGCTCCTTGAACTGCACCGGTTGCAAGGTCTGCTCCTCGTCCTCGGTGATCAGGAACACCAGCTCACAGCGGCCAACGCGGACGGTATCACCGTGCGTCAGGAATTTACGTCGCACCGGAATTCCATTTACGAATGTGCCATTATGACTTTCCAGGTCGATAAGTTGGAAGGCAGCGTCGGTTTTGCTGATGGCGAAGTGGCGTCGCGAAACCGCACGATCGCGGAGAGAAAGATGGTTGGAAGAATCCCGGCCGACCGAGAGTTGGTCGCCAGTGAGCCTGACGACGGTTCCCTTCGAAGGTCCCGAGACAACAACTATCCTGGAATCCAAGTCCGCTTCCCTCACGGCAGTTAGTGTAGCTGACTTCCCCGCAGGTAGTGCGCGGAATCGTAAGGCGCGCGGATGATGTGGCTACATCAAACCGCGACACTACACCAGCTGCCAGAAGCTGCCTCTAGCCAGATGGATAGTTACGGCTATCCAATCGGATAGAAAAATGGCACGAATTGAGTACGGCCAGGTTTTTCCCGGCGTAGCCGTCCCTTTGTATCTGAATGGAAACTAAGCTACTTCTAAATTGCTCTGTTGTAGCGGTCTCATTGGCCATTGGTTTGCAATGTTTATTTTTGCAATCGTAGCCGAGGGAGATCCCAGCGACATCGAGCCTTCGATGTCTGAAGCTGGCAAGGCACGAACAGACTCTCCGATGGCCCGGAGACCGTGGTGGTGGCCCAAGCGATGCTACCTCACGAGATAGAGAGACCTGGAGTGGGAGCGCTCCAGGTCTCTTTTTTCTTGTAAACTGACGTCCGGTCAGGCCTCACCCGCCACACCGGTTCCCCCATTTTTGTGACTTCCCTCACTGACGAATGTCTTGCTACTGCCTATGGTTAATCCATATCGCGCCCAGCGACTTTTGTTGGAAAGGCACCTGCATGTCAAGCACTGCGGTCCCGACTAGCTCCCGCATACTGAACACCAGTCTGGCTAACCGAATCATGAGCGCCGAAGATGCGGCCGCACTGATCCACCACGGTCACCAGATCGGCATGAGCGGCTTCACCGGCTCCGGCTACCCGAAGGCCGTGCCGATGGCGCTGGCGCGCCGCATCGCGGATGCGAATCTGCGCGGCCAGAAGTTTCAAGTCAGTATCTTCACCGGCGCTTCTACCGGGCCAGAACTCGACGGCGCGTTGGCGATGGCTGGCGGTATTCACTTGCGGCTGCCTTATCAGTCCGATCCGGAAACGCGCAAGCGCATCAATGCCGGCGAGATGGAGTACATGGACATCCACCTGAGCCATGTGGCGCAGTTTGTGGAATACGGATTCCTGGGCAAACTCGACCTGGCGTTGATTGAGGTAACGGCGGTGCTGGAAGATGGCCGCCTGATCCCGAGCTCGTCGATTGGCAACAACAAGACCTGGATCGAGCAGGCCGAGCGCGTGATTATCGAGGTGAACTCGTGGCAGCCCGCGGCCCTGGAAGGAATGCACGACATCTACTATGGCTTGCAACCGCCGCCGAATCGCGGGCCGATTCCGTTGACGCACACCGGGCAGCGCATCGGCAGCCCCTACCTTGAGATGCCGCTGGAAAAGATTGCGGCGATCGTGCTCACGGATTCGCCCGACCGCAACAGCCCGTTCAAAGCTCCGGACGACAACTCGCGCCGCATCGCCGGACATATTCTGGAATTCCTGGCCTGGGAAGTGAAGAAGGGACGCATTCCTGCAAACCTGCTGCCGCTGCAATCGGGCGTGGGCAACATCGCCAACGCTGTGCTGTTTGGGCTGGAAGAAGGTCCGTTCGAAGGACTCTCTTCTTACACTGAAGTTATCCAGGATGGCATGATTCGCCTGCTGAAATCGGGCAAGCTCGTCGCGGCCTCGGCCACCGCATTTTCGCTGAGCCCGGAGATGCTGACCGAAGTTAACGCCGATATGGCGAGCTATCGCAAGCAGATCGTGCTGCGTCCGCAGGAGATTTCAAACCATCCTGAGATCATTCGCCGGCTGGGCGTCATCGCGATGAACGGCATGATCGAGGCTGATATTTATGGCAACGTGAACTCGACCCACGTGATGGGATCGCGCATTCAGAATGGTATCGGAGGTTCCGGCGACTTCGCGCGCAACGGATACGTCTCCATTTTCATGGCGCCCTCGATGGCGCAAAAGGGCAGCATTTCGACGATCGTGCCCATGGTTTCACATGTGGACCACACGGAGCACGATGTATCCGTGATCGTGACCGAACAGGGGTTGGCGGACTTGCGTGGACTGTCGCCACGCCAGCGGGCGCAGCTGATTATTGAGAAGTGCGCGGCGCCCGATTACAAGCCGTTGCTGGTCGATTATCTGAACCGTGCCGAACGGCTGTCGTACGGCCGGCACACGCCGCACCTGATGAACGAATCGCTGGGCTGGCACAATCGGTACTTGCGATGCGGGCAGATGAAGCCGCACTCGGAAAACTGAGCCGCGTAGAGGAATCCCAGAGATACGAGCGGAGCCCCGATCCCGGGACGCCGCTACTTAATTCTCGGGATACAAAAGGGCCAGCGAGCTCCCCCTTTTAAGCTCGCCAGCCCCATGTCAGCTACCAGAGACTGGTAGCTGAACTTTTGTTCTCGTAGCGCCGCCTACTTGCGGCGCTACGAGTCACCCGTCATTGCTGTACTGCCCATGGCTACTTCTCAACAGAATTCACAGTAGAACGTTGCGCTCATCATGGCTACTGGCCTGTGGCCGCAATTCAGGACAGGGCGCCGAAGCTGTTCCGCCCTGTTCGAAAGTGCAGTTGCCTGCGTCCACAAATGCGGCCTCGTTTCGAGGAACACGCATGGTACTCATCTGGCGTATGATCTTCACGCCCCACGAGCAATGCGGCGGCAGGTGGCACGATGCTGGCAGCCAGCGACTTCGAATTCAAATTTCGCTTCTGGATTTTCGGCGCGATATTCGGCGTCGCGTTCTTCGGCTACTCCCTCGATCACCAGAACGCCGGCGCAGCCTTGGTTGACTGGATTGCCCGGCTGCGCGGTACGCCCGCACCCGACTGGGAGTATCACGCGATCTTTGCCGTCGCCGCGCTCTTCTGCCTCGCCAATGCGGTTGTCCGCACCTGGGGAACGGCCTACCTCAATCCCGAAGTCATGGTCGATATGCGATTGCACACCACGCGCCTCGTCGCCGACGGCCCTTATCGCTACCTGCGCAACCCGCTCTACTTCGGCAATATCCTGCTGGCGATTGGCTTCGGCTTGATGGCAAGCCGCATCGGGTTCTTCATCCTTGTGCTGGGTATGATCGCGTTCGACTATCGCCTGATCCTCCACGAAGAGGCTGCGATTTCCGCGAGCCAGGGCGACGGCTATCGTGCCTACTGCGCGGCCGTCCCGCGACTGCTGCCCGCACTGCGGCCGCAGCTGCCGTCTGGCGGAGCGACGCCGAATTGGAAAGACGGCTTTCTGGGCGAGGCTTTCATGTGGATGTTGGCTGCCTCGGTCGTGGTCTTCGCTATTACTTTGAGCCAAACCATTTTCTTCGTCGTGCTCGGCTCGGCTTACGCGGTTTACGCCGTCTGCTACGCTGTGATCGTCAAGCGCAAGAAGAGGACGTCAGCAGACGCGTGATCCATGCAACGCGGCCGTTCCGGCGAAATCGGCTGGACACAGCAATTTGCCGCTCTCGTCATGCTGATGTTCTCAGTCCTTCGCACCGGCTCTAAACCAATGACAATTTCTACTTGCGTTGAACGGTAGTAGTAGGCGTACAATCTGGGCCTACTTAAACAACAAGGAGCTTGCGAATGAACTATAGGGCCATGTGTATCTGTGTGTTCGTTGCCTTGGCCGTTGCGATGGCCTCGGCGCAAACCAAAGCTACGATGTCGGGCAAGTGCGGTAAGCCTGACGTCCAGCAAAGCATCCCGGTCGGCGACCAGCAGGGCCACGTTTTCGTGCTGGGCCAGGGCAAGTGCACCGTTACCGGAGATGTTGGCGGGGCCGCGGCCAAAGAGGGTAACTACTCCGAGCACGGCGACATAACGGCTACCCGCATGAAGAACTGGGGAGTCTACACCGTGACCTTCGATAGCGGCGACAAGGTTTACTACAACTATCAAAGCACGGGGACCATGAAGAACGGCGCGCTTCAGTCCGAGACGAACAAGTACCAGGCCATTGCCGGCACCGGGAAGATGAAAGGCATTAAGGGCTCGGGCGGATGCACACTCACCCCCACCAGCGATGAAGGTGTGGACTATAAATGCACCGGCGACTATACCCTCGCTGGCGGCGCTCCGGCAAAGATGTAGAAGAAGGCGAGCAGGACAATCTTCACCAACCCCGCCCTGTCCGCAGCCCTTGCGGATAAGGGTGGGTGTCAAGCCAAACACTTCGCGCCCCAGCCGCATCGCTTCCACCTGACGACCCCAGCCCGAAAGGGCGGAACAAAGTTAGCCCAGCGCGGAAGCGCTGGGTACCAGTCGTTTAGTGAACCCGAAGTCCCTTCAGGGACAGCACATCCGCAGCTAGCCACATGAAGCGACCACCCAGGTTAGCCCAACAGAGGGGCGAACCTGGGGCACCAGGCCCAACACAAGGGCGAACCCGGGGCACCGGGCTGATACTGCCCGATGCCAGAGAGGTGAACTCGTTGGCAACAACGTGCCTTGCAGGTGTCGCTTTAATTATTGGCGGGCAGTTTCGTGATTGACATGTGCGCAAGGCTGCGCCCGGCTTTGGCGCAAAAGGAAACGGCCCCACGTCACTCGGTGAGGCCGCGTTTCTTGGCGACGACCGTTCGACTGCGCTCAGGGCAGGCTCTACTCTCTCTATTCGGCTATGAGCGCTGTGGGTAAATTCCGTTGTAACAGATCATCCAGTTCAGGGTATTGCCATTTGCGTCCTTCACCTCGGGCATGGAGGGCAGGTTGAAGACGTTAATGCCATCGCCGCCGTACATGTTGCCGATGATCGAAAACAGCTCCTGGTATCGCGCGATCTGTAGCGATTGTCCGTTGCATTCCGCCCATCCTTGCGGAATGAAGTTATAGGGAACCAGCAAGAGTGAACCGATAAACGCGTCTATCATCGAGAATCCTTTCCGGGACTTCAGATTGTGTGCGAACTGCCGCCAAGAGTAACACCAGATTTTGACGACGGACGCTCGAAGCGCGCGACGCGGGGAGGGACGAGGCATGTTGCTGTAGGGGTCCTTCGACTTCGTTCGGGATGACAATCTGAAACGGCTTGAAAAAAGGAAACGGCCCCACGTTGTTCACGTGAGGCCGTTATTTATGTCGGCGACGACCTACTCTCCCACACACTTTCGCGTGCAGTACAATCGGCCCTGCGGGGCTTAACTTCCGTGTTCGGGATGGGAACGGGTGTTTCCCCCGCGGTAAGATCACCGGCTTCGCAGGCGCGTGCGGGATGGTTCTCCGCAGCTCGGTCCCAGACGTGGGTTGCACGCAGGACCTGTAGCGCCAAACTTGTAAAGAACCGTCTTGCGGCTCGTCGGAACCGCAGATCCCGCGTCGGCCTGAAGGCCTCCCTGGGATGACAATCTTGAGAGGTCCACGTGACGGCGCGGCTAAAGCCGCGCCCCTTCACGATCTCTCACAACTGAATAGCATCAGGAATTTCGTAAGCGAGTGTTAAAAATTTAAGGCTGGAGCTCCGTCGAGCTCCCCACTCTGGCTAGTTCTCCAGAGTGTACGGGGTTTCCCACAGCGCACCAGTTTCTGCGCGAGATGGGGTAACACGTGTAGCCAAGTAAATTTTATGGTCAAGCCGAACGGGCGATTAGTACTGGTAAGCTTCATGCATTACTGCACTTTCACATCCAGCCTATCAAACACGTGGTCTTCATGTG
>JBEKCJ010000113.1:0-11885 GCA_050014935.1 Candidatus Korobacteraceae bacterium | reverse complement strand
GAGAAGCTGCGCCAGCAGTTCATTGCCGCCGATGCCGGCATCTCGGGCGCAAACCTCATCGCCGCCGACAGCGGTTCGCTGATGCTGGTGGAGAGCGAAGGCAACATTCGCATGACCATGACTCTGCCGCCGCTGCACATCGCCCTGGCCGGCATCGAGAAGGTCGTGCCCTCGCGTACCGACTTCGGGACATTCATCGAACTGCTTCCGCGCAGCGGCACTGGGCAGCCGCTGACCTCTTATGTCAGCATCCTGCATCCGCCGCTGAAGGCGCCGTCGTTCGCCGCGCCCGGAAAAGAGACGAAGCCGCGCGAGTTCCATCTGGTGCTGATAGACAACGGCCGCAGCCGCATGCGCGAAGATACGGTGCTGCACGAGGCGCTGTACTGCATTCGCTGCAGCGCGTGTATGAATTGCTGCGCCAACTTCGAAACCGTCGGCGGCCATGCTTTCGGGGGAGAAACGTACTCCGGCGGAATCGGCGGTTCGTGGGAAGCCGGCACCGGCACACTGATGAATGCGCGCTTCAGCGATCTGTGTACCGGCTGCTCGCGCTGCGTGACGCAATGTCCGGTGCGAATCGATATTCCCTGGCTCAATGAGAACCTGCGCCAGCGCATGAACTTCGAGCAGCCGTCGTCAGCAGCGAAGTCGGCCTTCGCGGCTATGACGGGCAGTGCGCAGGAAGACCGCGTCGCGCCGCTGCAAAAACAGTTCTTTGCCAACTACCATGTCATGGCCAACGAAGCTACACGCTTTTCGTCGCTGTCGAATGTGATCACGAGTCTGCCTTTGGTACGTGGTCTGATGGAGAACGTCGTCGGGCTCGATCGCCGCCGCAAGCTGCCGCCATTTCCGCCGAAGACCTGGGAGCAGCTATATCGCGGCCGGCCATCGGGCGAGCAGGCACGCGCGGCCAAGTCCGGCTCGCCTGACGTGCTGATGTTCGCTGATGTATTCACGAACTATGGTTCGCCGGAGCGCGGCATGGCGGCGATTCGCGTATTGCGCGAAGTCGGCGTCAACGTCGAGCTGAGTGATTCGTTACCCGACGGACGTGCCGCCATTTCGCAAGGCATGATCGCAACCGCTCGGCAGCAGGCGAATGCCCTGGCGAAGGTGCTGCTGCCCTATCTCGAGAAGGGAACGGTGGTGTGTGTGTTGGAGCCCAGCGTCTTGGCGATGTTCCGCTCCGACTATGAGCATCTGCTGGATCCCGCGACCTGGGAGAAGTTTGCGCGCGCCAGCTTCCTCGAACCTTTGCAGTTGGTGTTGTCGATTGCCAAGGACCAAGGATTAGATCTGTCGCAAGTTTTTCGCGCGAGCAAATCGCCGCACGGTATGCGGATTTTCTACCACTCCCATTGCCAGCAGCGAAGCTGTGACGCGGCATGGCAGACCATCGAGATTCTGGGTGCGTGTGGCTTCGACGTGGTGACGTCGTCGGTGGAATGTTGCGGCATGGCCGGCAGCTTCGGCTACAAGCGCGAGTATTACGAGCTGAGCATGGCTGTCGGCGAGGACCTGTTCGGGCAAGTGCGCGCGGCTGAGCAGGACGGACCGCGTACGCTGGTCGCCAGTGGTACTTCGTGCCATGAACAGTTGTGGGCCGGCATGGGGCGCGAGGTGCTGCACCCGGCAGAGTTGCTGGTCAGCACGCTGGGATAATTGTTATTCAATGATCATCGGCCGCCGGAGCGGCGACACTACTTCTTTACGGTTTCCTTCTCCAGCTTCTCCAACTCCTGTGCCAATTGTTCAGCCTGATCGCGCAGCTGATGAAGGCGCTCCGCCAATGAAGATGCGTTCTTCTCGCTCGGCGCAGCGGCGGTAGTTGCAGACGGCGCAACCGCCGCCGCCGGCATTGGTGCCGAGGTCAGATCGGCCAAGGCCTCGTCAAAGGTATCGCGGTAAATCAGCCGGTCGCCCATGGCCAGCACCACTTTCTTGAGTTGCGGCATGCGCGCTTCTGTTGCCTGGATGTAAATGGACTCCAGGTAAAGAAATCCGCCGGTCACAGGCAGAGCGATTATGTTTCCGCGCAGCACGCGCGAGCCCTGCTGGTTCCACAGCGTCAGGTCCTTCGAGATGTTCTGGTCCTGGTCGATGCGCGATTCAATCTGCATCGGCCCGTACATCAACTGCTGTTTGGGGAGTTGATAAAACACCAGCTTTCCAAGTTGGTCGCCATCGCATCGACCGGCCATCCATCCAATCAAATTGTCTTTGCCCCGCGGAGTGAATGGCAGGATCAGCAAGTACTCGGGATTCTTCTCCCCCGGCAGAGTAGCCACAACGTAGGTTGGAGTCACCGGCTCCGGTTGTCCCGACTGGCTGAACAGGTCGCGCGCGATCTCCCAAATGTCTTCTTTGTTGTAGAACACTTGCGGATCGCGCATGTGGAAGATGCGATACGCTTCGGCTTGCGTCTGAAACAGAGCTTCCGGATAGCGCGCGTGCTTGCGCAGATCGGCGGGCATTTCTGACGCAGGCTGGAATAACTTAGGGAACAGCTTTTCGTAAGCCTGGATAATCGGATCGCTGGGGTCGAATACATATAGAGAAATCTTTCCCGTGTACGCATCCACCGTAGCTTTCACCGCATTGCGAATGTAATTCGCGCCTTCGTCAACTCCGGTCACCGGAAGCACTGCGGAATATGGATGGGATAGCGAAGTTGTGTAGCCGTCGACCATCCAAACCAGCCTGCCGTCATCGGTAATTACCAGGTAAGGGTCCTTGTCCCAGTGCAGGAAGCCAGCCAGGTGCTCCAGCCTGGCTGCCACGTTGCGATAAATCATCATGCGGCTTTGCCCGGTGAGGTAGCCGGTGAAAACAATATTCGGCTCGCCCTGCGAGATCGCGGCGGCAACCTTCATCGGAAATGTGCCAACTGGGAAGCCGCCAGTGCCTTGATACGTCGAATACTTATTCTGGTCGCCGGAAGGGTAATCGAACTCTTCGCGCGCAGTGTGAACAAAGACGGGATCCTGAGTTCTCTCGCCAAAGTAAATCTCCGGCCGCGTGAGCTGAAACGCCGGCGACTTGATCTCCGGAGGAGCGTTCTTGATGAGCAGAACGGGAAGGCCGTCGGGTGTAATCTTGTTGACCTCTGAGACCACGACGCCGAAGCCGTGCGTATAAATGAAATGAGGATTGATCCAGCTCTCGCTGGCTTCGGCTGATAGCTGGCTGACGTCGATTTCGCGCGGCGACAGCAGCACCTGCTTGATGCGGTCATTAACGAAATAGCGGTCAACGTCAGTATCTGGGAACGTGTAATACGGGCGTAGCGCTTGAATCTGCGTGATGGTTGCGTTGTAGGCACGCAGGTCCCACAGCCGGGCATTCTCCAACAAGGTTGCGTCCTGAACGGGATCGACCACGCCCTGACCAGATGGCGTGAAGGGCTGTTCGGTGGCATTGCGATTGAGGCCGAAGGCCGCGGTGGTCGCTTCAATATGGCGCTCAATGTAGGGCCGCTCGATGGAGATCTCATTCGGCCGCACATAAACGGCGCGCACGACGGCCGGCAAAACGGCCTGCAGAATAAAGGAGGACAACACCAGAACAACAGCCTGCTTGAACTTTGACAGCCACACCAGGGGCAGCGCCGCGAAGGCGGAAATAATAAGCAGCCAGCGCAGAGGCAGAGTGAACTTTTCGTCCACGTAGTCTGCGCCGGTCATGAAGGCGTGCGACTTGAACAGCAGTTCGTAGTTGCCCAGGTAAACCCAACCGGCAAAGCCAAGCAGCAAGATCACTGCCATAACGCGGACGAAAGGCGTGCGGGTCGCCCCCGGCAGCCGCAGGTAGCTACCCAGGCTGATATTTCGCGATGGGCCATCCAGCAACTGGCCGTACTTGAAGCGTTCCACCAACTGCCATCCCCGGGCCGTCACCCAGAACAGCACCGCCGCCAGAATTGCCAACACAAACACAAATCCCAACAAGTCCGAATAAAACGGCAAATCGAAAAGGTAGAAGGGCAAGGCGTGCGAGAAAACTTTGTCCTGCCAGGCGTCGTGAGGCGCTGCCAGACCACGCGAGCCGAAAAACCGCATCACCGTCCAGAAGTCGATCGACGAGGACGCGAACAGCAGCGCGACCACGGCCAGGCCCACAGGCACCAGCCGCGAGTAAAAGGGATAATCGCGTTGACGAACGCCGGCGAAGTGCAAGCCGCGGGCATGAGCTACGTAAAGCGCGACGAAGGCCAGCAACGCACCCACGGCGGTGGGCGCAATGCTGTACCACAGCATGCTGAACCAGGTGTCGACCTGCGCGACCTCTTTCCACCAGTTGTACTCGATAACGAAGTTGGCGGCGGTCGGGATGGCCCAACCGAGAAAGGCCAGCGAGACTAATGCAAGTATGAAAACGCGGATTTGGGAAGGACGCATAAAAGCGATTCTTGCGTGTCCAGCAGTGGCGCCGCTTCAAGCCAAGAGGACATCTTCAGCGGCGCGGCATCACCATTAGGGCAGGTGGTCGAATCGTACCACAGCACAAGGCGCAAGATGCGGTACGATTAGGGGCGACGAGCTGCGAGCTTCGAGCTCAGAGCCGAAAGCTAACGGCTAATTGCTAGCTGCTAGTTGCTGCCTTATGGACTTCGATCAACTGGAAACGTTTCTGGAAGTCGCGCGGCTGAGCAGCTTCTCGCGCGCAGCCGAGCGGCGTTTCCGCACCCAACCGGCGATCTCGGCGCAAATCCGCGCCCTGGAAGAAGAGGTTGGCGCTAAACTGCTGGACCGCAGCGGCGGCAAGGTCGCCATCACTGCGGCGGGGAAGGTCTTCCAGAAGTACGCCGAAGATACGCTGGAAGGCCGCAGGGTAGTGCTGATTGCCCTGGCCGAGATGCACCGCATCCCGCGCGGCGAGATCGTTGTCGCCGCCAACGAAGGGACTTGCCTGCACATCCTCCCCGAGGTCTTTGCCGAATTCAAACGCCAGTACCCCAATGTGGGAGTTGGGATCAAGCGCCTGGAGCACAACAAAATCCTGGAAGCCATCGTGGAGAATTCCTGCGACTTCGGCGTAGTTTCCATGCCGGTGACCGACAAGCGGCTTACCGTCGTCCCGATTCATCGCGATGAGCTGGTGGTGATCACGCCACCGGATCATCCGCTGGCTGGGCGCGAAAAGGCCACGGTTGCCGAAGTGGTGGAGTATCCCCTGCTGCTGCCCAAAGTTGGCCGCACCCGCGACGCGCTGGAGGAGCTTTTCCACGAGCGCCGCCTGAAGCCGACGGTATCGATGGAACTTGATTCCAGCGAACTGATGAAGCGCTTCGTCGCCGTCTCCGTGGGGGTCGGATTCATCCCGCGTTCGAACGTGGTGGAGGATTTGCAAGCCAAGGCATTGGTCGCAGTGACGCTCTCTGACGCCACCATCCAGCGCGAGCTGGCGCTGGTCTTCCGCAAAGACAAGGCCTTGAGTCGTGCGGCCCTGGCCTTTATCGACATCGCGGTCAAATTGAAGACCACAGTGGTGCGCGCGGCGGACTAGATCATCGCTTTTCGCCAGAACGGCGTTAACCTCTGTCCAGCGGCGGACAATCCCTTCTAATTCTGGACATCTGAGGTCGCATGACAACCCCCGAACAGTCGCTAACAGTCTTACAGCTCAACCACTTAGAGCGGCTGCCCGATGGCCTTCGACGTGTATCTCATAAGCTAGACCCAGAGCCCGTGCAGTTAATCCCAAATCTCCTAACGGTCCGGTCGCTCTGTCGTCTGAAGGGTCAGGAGGCAGTATGGAACGCAGATACCTGGTTGCAGCGTTGGCTATGATCACGGCTTTCGCGGCGACGTCCCACGGCTTCCGTGCCTTGCAGCAGCTGTCGGTGATGCATGTTCGACATTCTGGAGCGATGGCCCATTCCATGCACGAACCGAGTTGCGCGTCGCGCGCCCTGGCGAAGATTCGCACTCACCTGCGCCCGCGCTATCCCGAAGAGGCGCAGTTGCTGGCCGAGATGAACGTTCCCCTGGCAAGCATGCAGACAACGATTGAGGAGCAGATGGTTAGGCAGAATTCAGCTATCGCCCAATGTGCCCGCGCCCAGGCAATGCGGGACTCCGAACGCGCCCGCCACGAAGTCATGCAAGCGCAGCAACGCTTGGCCAGCATCGGCCCTATGGCCCTCGAAGTGAATCTGCCTGCCGACCTTGACCAGCGCATCAATGCTGCACTGGACTCAAGCATGGCAGCCAACACTTTGAAGCTGCAAGTCCTCGCCGACAAATTGCGTTCGAGCTCGGTGCGAATCGAGAACCTTGATATACCAATTGTCGATGTGACCAACGACGGCGGACGCGTTACCACGCGCGTTCACGTGCATACTCACGCAGCTTGCAAGTCCGGCCAGGTCGCCCCCGCTCCACCGCAGCCGGAGTGATGTTCTGCGCATTGTGAAATCCCTCCGCTTCCAGACCCGCGAGGGGGCATCTTTCAGCAAGCCAATTGTTTGACCGGTTTAGAAGCCCGTCGCCTGCTGCTGCATCCAACCCAGTTGCAACACAAATCCCCGGAGAAGGCACAGACAATGTCATCCCTGAGAGAACGTCTGGATCAATTCAAAGTGGAGTTTGAGTCCGGTGCCCCACCGTACAACGCGCCCCACGAGGCAATCGAGACCATGCATCGCGCGACGTCCGAACTGGAAGCGTCAGGGCTGGCGAAGAAAGCGCTGAAGGTGGGAGATCGTGTTCCGGACTTCAGTTTGTTCAATCAAGATCACATCGCCGCCGAGTCGAGCAAGCTCCTTCAGCAGGGGCCCTTGGTGGTCAGCTTCTTCCGAGGACACTGGTGACCCTATTGCAATATGGAGCTGGAGGCTCTAGAAGAGGTTTATTCCGAAATCCGGGCGCTGGGCGCGCAGCTGGTCGCGATAACGCCGGAGCTGGAAAGGTACACCCGGCTCGTCCACAGAAAGTCGAACCTGAGCTTCGACATTCTGTCCGACCCGCATCTCAAAACGGCAGAACAGTTCGGTCTGGTTTATGTGCTTCCGGACTATCTGCGCGAGCTGTACAAAAGCTTCGGCAGCACGCTGGACAAGTTCAACGACGAACCCGAGTACCGCTTGCCGATGCCTGCACGCTACATCATCGATACGGGCGGGATCATTCGTGTCGCTGATGTGAATGCCGACTACACGATTCGTCCTGAACCGTCGGAGACGGTCAGGAAGTTGGCCGAGTTGAAACGTGGTGGGTAGACAATTGGAAGCCTCCCAGGTCTCGAAAACCGCGAGACCTGGGGCACCCAAGCCAGTGATTGATGTGACCGATGATGGCGGTACGTCCAGCCACGTACACGTACATGTGCACACCCGCTGCAACGGCAACTTAGCGGCAGCAGCCACAGTAACTACGCCCATTGTTAAGCTTTACTTCTTCTTGCTCGGGTCGTCGTTGGGATTCACGTATACGAATTCCACCGGCGACATCCCGTGGACCTGAACTACGGTCTCCCCGACAGCCATTGCGTAGTGGTGCATACTGGGGTCGAGGAAGGCGAAGCTGCCCGCCGGGAAGAGCATCATCTTGCCCGTGTCGAAGCTGTCTCCCATCCCGACCTTGAAGGAACCGGAGATAACAGTCACGTTTTCCCGCTTGGGATGCCAATGCGGCGGAAGGCGATAGCCGTCCGGCATCTTCAGCCGAATTGTGTAATCTCCGGTCGCGGCCATCGGGTCGCCCTCCAGAACAGCCAGTTGGGCGCCAGCCGGGATAAACGGCGGCACCGCTCCCCATTTGATCTGGTCGGGAGTAAAGGCATTCTGGGAAGCAGCGGGTAGAGCCGCCAGCAAGGTTGCGCAGAACAGCATCAGGAAAAACGGTTTTTTCATGAAAGCCCCCTTTTTTGCGGGCGATTATACCCCAAGAGGGAATGGCGCAGGTAGTGGTAAAACTCTCCGTAGTGTCCTAAAGTTGCGGTGCTCACTTCGCGTATTACAATTTCTGCCGGATACACAAGACGCTACGCGTGACGCCCGCAATGGAAGCTGGGATTACCGATCACGTCTGGACGTTGCAGGAGTTGCCGGCTTAGTCGGCATGACGGAACGACAAATAGATCGCATCCGAAAAGCAGAGGAAGCAATCTGCGAGCTTGTGCAGGTAGCTGCTCAGCTCCGAAAGGAAGTTGAGAATCTACCGATCACGGACGCCGATTGTCGAGCCGAACTACTGGAAGCTGCCGAGGAATATGAACGGCAAGCCCATGGTCTCCGCGATGCCTTGCGCCGATGGAGAGAGGATATTCATTAGCACCGCAACTTTAGGACACTACCAAACTCTCTGGTAGGACGCCTGGTAAGACGAAAGGAGAAGTTAGCGCTTAGGACGCGAGGGCTACCGGGTTCCCAGCCTCGCCAGGCGCGAGCGGCGTTCCTGCCATTCCTGGGTCGCGAAGATGCGCGGTCCTACTTCGATGAGCCGCGGCAACATCTGGAAAACGGAGATCGGCGTCCACTTCATTCCCTGACGCGTGCGATAGCCCCGGTGGTTGAGCTCGTCGGCAATCGCCGTGTAGGGGCCGTCCTGGACAGTCAACTCCATCATCAGGAAAAGCACCTCTTGCTCGCTGGGATTCTCTTCCAGTCGCGGCTCGTCCTTGGCAACCCGCAGTCCAAAGGGCACGCCTTCAGGCGCAGGTGCGGCGGCCTCGGCTTCGGGGAGCTCGCGCTCCCACTCTACGGCGACCAGCTTCCATCCCTGCTGGGCTTGGCGCGCGATCTCCTCCGGCCCGAACGAGGCCGGCGCTTCCTGACGAATGCGTTCCAGCTTTGCCATCCTGATCCCCCTCACCCACGGTTGATATTTTCTTGCGCCTATTGTTCGCGCAGCGTACGCATTGGATCCAGTCGCGCGGCGCGATACGCCGGCAGACTGCTCGCCGCCGCCGATACCAGCAGCAGCACCGCGCTGACGCCAACAAACGTCAGCGGATCGAACGGCCTCACTCCATACAACATCCCTGCTATAAATTGGGTCAGCAGCAGAGATGCAAGAATCCCGATTGCCAGGCCGGTGGCGGCCAGTATCAGGCCGCGGCGAAGGACCAGGCCAAGAACATCTTCGCGCTGCGCGCCCAAGGCCAGGCGCAGTCCGATCTCCAGCGTGCGCTGCGTCACCATGTACGAAAGCACGGCGTACAGTCCAATCGCGGCGAGCAGCAGCGCCATGACCGCGAAAAACGTGATCAACACCGTCTGGAAGCGGGGCTGCGCCGCGGAAAGCGAGACGTAATCGTCCAGGGTGCTGAGGTCGAACAGCGGAACGTTCCCGTCGACCTGGGCCAATTGATCGCGCAGAGGACCGACCAGGCTGAGCGGGTCGCCGTCAGTGCGAATAACGACCGACGGGTCAAGGATGAGAGCCTGTTTGAAAGGCAGGTAATATTGCGCCGGCATCGCCGCCGTGATGCCCTTACGCTTTACGTCGCCCACCACTCCTATGATCTCGCGGACCACCTCGTTGGTTACGCCGTCGCCCAGACCCGGTTTCATCCGCCTGCCGACAGGGTCCTCGCCGGGAAAGTATTTGCGCGCGAAAGCCTGATTGACGACGATCACCGCGGGCGATTTGGAATCATCGGTCGGCAGAAAGGCGCGACCGGAGAGCAGCGGTATCTCGAGCGAACGGAAGAAGTCGGGGGTCACGATAGTGACCGGCGCGGCTGGTTCCTCTCCTTTGGCGACCGGGCGACCCTCGATGGTGAAGCTGATGCCGATGTTGTTGTGTGACAGCGGCAAAGGAAAGCCGCTAGACACGGATTTCACACCCGGGAGTGCGGCCAGCCGGGGCAGCAGCTCATCGTAGAACTGGGCTTTCTTCAGGTCGGGATATTGGTTTTCCGGAAGACTGATGCTGGCGGTCAGAATATGGTGGGGATTGAAGCCAGGATCGACGTTCAACACCTGCATGAAGCTGCGAATCAATAATCCTGCACCGACCAGCAGTACCAGTCCAATGGCCGTTTCCGCGATCACCAGAACGCTGTTCAGGCGATGTTGTCCGCGGCCGCTGGTGACGCTGCGTGTGCCTTCGCGCAAGGCGAGCGCAGGGTCAAGCCGCGACATCCGCCACGCCGGCAGCGCGCCAAACAACACGCCAGTCAGAATGGAGGCGAATGCGGCGAACAGCAGCACCCTCCCATCCACGGCAATCTGGTCGAGGCGTGGCAGGTTCTTGGGCACAAAGTGCAATGTCGTCCGCAGCAGAATGACCGATAGGACCACGCCAAAAGCGCCGCCACACAGCGACAGGACAAGCGACTCAACCAGCACCTGACGCATGATCTCGAAGCGGGTGGCGCCCATGGCCGAACGCACGGCCATCTCCGGCCGCCGGCGGGCGGCGCGCGTTAACATCAATCCCGCCACATTGGCGCAAGCTATCAGCAGCACAAACACCACGGCAGCAAACAGCACATGCAGCGCCGGACGAGTATCGCCGACCAGGTCATCCAGTTGCGGCACCACGGTGGCGCTGTTGAATTGCTTGTTGGAGTCGGGATACTGAGATGAAAGATTTTGTGCAATGAGCTTGAGGTCCGCGGTAGCTTGTGCGACGCTGACGCCTGGCTTCAGCCGGCCCACCAAACTCACCATGTGCGCTCCGCGTTGCGCGGTGATGGGATCTTTGTCGGTTGCGTCATCGGCCAGCGTCGTCCACACCGCCTGCACCGGGTGCTGGATGGGAAACTGGAATCCCTCAGGCATGACGCCGACCACGGTGTAGCGATTATTGTCCAGCGTGACCGCGCGGCCGACGATGTTGGGATCGGCCCCAAAAACCGATTGCCAGGTTTCATGGCTTAGCATCGCGACATGCGTTCCCGGCTTTTCGTCGTCGAGGACGAAACCTCGGCCGAGCAGCGGGTTGACGCCCAGCACACGGAAGAATTCCGACGAAACGGTCTGCGACTCCAGCTGCCGCGGACTCCCGGCGCCCGTCACGGTGCGATTGTCGCCGTGGTAGCAGGCCAGGGCCTCAAAGGAATGATTACGGGTGCGCCAATCAAAGAAATCCGGATAGCTGAGGCTCTCCGGGATGTTGGTCTTGCCGGCGGAGTTTTGCAACATCGTCGCCGACATCAGTCGGCCTGGCTCAGGGAACGGCAGCGGACGAAGCAGGACGCTGTTGATCAGGCTGAACATGGCCGTGGTCGCACCGATGCCGAGCGCCAGGGTAACCATCGTGGTGATGGCAAAACCCGGGTTCTTGCGTAATTGACGAATCGCAAACCGCAGGTCTTGCAGCAGGCTGTGCATCAAGTTCTCCAGAATTGGGATCCGCTCCTGCAGGTTCGCCTTCTAGCCGTACTTCGTCGAAAAGCGAAGAGCGAAAGGCGAATAGCCACAACTAAGTACACGTCAGGGGCCATCGGCAGGATTGTTCAAATCATTGGAAACAGCAAGGATAGGTCTTTCCGGTGCGAGCCTTGAGCTGAAGCGCGCGTCCGAATTTGGTATTCTTTGTCCGCAAACGGACGAGGTGTAACCAGCCCCGAGGGCGTCATTTGAGTTAGCCGCGCGCGTGGAGCCAGCCGTGGGCCAGGAATTAACGCGGGAGCCGCGGACCGGCGATACAGAAAACTACGCGCAGATTCCAGATTATTTCGCCAAATCAACCTCGTGCCATGCAATGCCGCGCCCCTTGCATTTGCCGCGCTTCTTCCACGGCTGATAAACTTGATGGTTTGCACAGACCTCTTTCTTCATCCATATAAATATGCCAAACGAAACTGATATCGCTATTGTTAACGGCGCCCGCACGCCCATGGGGCGCTACTGCGGGAAGCTACGGGATTTTACGGCCCAGGAACTCGGTGCGGTCGCTGCGGTCGAAGCCATGAAACGCTCCGGCGTC
>JBEKCJ010000112.1:0-11900 GCA_050014935.1 Candidatus Korobacteraceae bacterium | reverse complement strand
GGAAGGCCGTATCGCGCATCTTCAATTGCAGAGTGCGGGCATGCAGTTTCTGTTCGCGCAGGCGGCGGCAGACCATCTCCGACAGGCGCGCCAAGGTTGATTCCAGCTGTTGCGCATCGCTGCTGTCGTGCGAGAAGGTGTGCTCGTGGCTGATGGAGCGCGGGCCTTCGTCGGCGCCAATGTCGGCATCGAACCAGGCGCCAGCATCGAGGCCACGTGCCTTGCCGGAGAGTGCCAGGCCGAGCGCTCCGAAATTCCGTTCCAGCCAGCGCTCGTCGCGCGACGCCAGATCGCCCACCTTGCGGATGCCTTGCTCGTGCAGGCGTTTCTCCATTACCTTGCCGACGCCGGGAATCTTGCGCACATCGAGCGGTGCAAGAAAATCAACTTCACCGCCGGGCACAATCCAGAGCACGCCATTAGGCTTCGCCTGGTCTGAGCAAACTTTGGCCACCAGCCGTGAGGTGGCAATCCCGATGGAACAATTGAGCTGGGTCGCGTTCTTCATCGCCAGGTGAAGGGCGTGGGCGGCGCGCAGCGGCGGACCATGCAGACGCTCGGTGCCGGTCATGTCGACGTAGGCTTCGTCGATGGAAACCATCTCCAGCTTGGGCGAGAAGCGATCCAAGACTTCGTAGACTTTGACCGAGTAGTCGCGATAGCGATCGGGATGTCCGTCAACAAAGATAGCCTGAGGGCAGAGCTTGGCTGCGGTGCGCAACGGCATGGCCGAATGTACCCCGAACTTGCGCGCGGCATACGATGCGGCCGATACCACGCCGCGCTCGTTGGGACGCCCGCCGACCACGACCGGCTTGTCCTTCAACGACGGGTCGAACAGCTCTTCGACCGAGACGAAGAAGGCGTCCATGTCGACGTGAAAAATGGTGCGCTGCGCCGAGGCCATGCTGAGCGCGATTGTAGAGCAAAACCAATCCTTGCGAGCCCGGCGATGTGGCCCAAATCCACGTTCCGAACCGGCTCTTCGGCTAGAGCCGGCCGACGGGCGGACAACAGCCCGCCTCGGGCGCAGCCAAGGCCAAGGAAGCTTGATTTAAGGAGTGGGTATTTTAGGACGACCTAAGGGAACTGAACTTATGGCAGGTTTCCGCCAGCGGAGGCGCTGCCGTAGGGATTCATCTCGGTGGGTTCGTTGGCCTCGGACCAGGCGCTCTTCTGGTCGTTGCGGCCAGTATATTTCTCGTAAACCACGACGTGGAGGACCGGCTGGCGCTCCTCAATGGGATCGACCATGCCCTGCGCCTGTAACGGCAGCAGATAGCTGCGGATCCACTCGTACTGCTCGTAGCTCAGGTTGCGGCGCGACATATCGAAGGTGACGCCGGTGAGATGGGTGGAGGCAGTGTCGCCGAACTCCGGCGCGGCGAAGCGGTTCCAGCGGCGCAGGCGGTGCTGCTGCTCCACGGTCCGGACCATCGAGGTAATCAGGATGTTGGAGTGGAACTGGTCGTAATAGGCGGCGCTGAAATCCTGAAGGAATTCACGCGTCCAGGGACGGCAATAGTGCCGGTTCTCAGCCAGATCGGGGGCGAATTTCAGACCATCGGTCTCAGAGACGGGCACCAGTTCCTGGGAAAGTTCGTAACGTGTGAGCTCGTACTCGTCGGCGATGCGCGGCAATTGCAGCCGGTCCAGCTCTTCATTCTCACGCACCAGCATGTCGTGGGAGCCGGGGAACATGGGAGTCCACCTGCCCAGCCCGACCTGGTAATGCCCGTGACGCGTGGGCAGGAAGGATGCTGTCCGCAGTACGGCATGGCCGCGGTGCATCTTGGTGTGGCTCACGGCCCGTGTGACTGCCAGGGCCGGAAGGCTGGCGGTCAGCGTGATCACAAACAAAAGAACGGCACAGCCCAGTCGGCGCTGAGGAACATTCGACACGAATTGCAACTGGATTCTGTCCGGCGACCAGATGCTTAAGAATGGCGGCAAAAGCATATCTATAGTAATGGTGCAGCTAAAAAGGTTAATACCCCATTACAACACAGAAGTGAGGATCGGCCAAGACCTTCCGGGCCCCAGGATGACCCAAAAGAGTCACGCCGTGCAAAATTGGGAAGCCCGAAGCCCACTCTCGCCAACAATCGTACTTTAACTCCCGCCTCGAAAGATCATCTCCGTGATAGTGAAGTCGTCGGTCAGGGCTGTGCCGCCGCGAAACTTGGTCACCGCCTGTTCAACGGCAACCAGACCCAGGTGGCAACAGTTTTCCAGGCGCTCCGTTCCGAAGAACTCGCCGCTCGCGTCTTCGGCCTCGGTAACACCGTCGGTGACCAGCAACAGGCGGTCGTCGGTGCCCAGGCGGTGACGCGTTGCCTGGAACTCTGCCCCGGGAACCAGCCCAACAGGCAGATTGCCTTCCTCGAGCTTGGTGATCTTACCTCCCGAGACCAGCAACGGAGGCACGTGTCCGCAGTTCATCAGCTCCAGGTCTCCATCGTTCATTAAGCGGGCGACCACCAGCGTGGCATATTTCTGGCCGCCGACTTTCTCGCACAGAAAGCGATTGACCGCGGCCATCATCTCCGGCAGCGGCAAGTCGAGGGCCAGCTGCGAATACAACATGCCTTGCAGGATGGAAGCGACCACCGCCGCGGAGACGCCCTTGCCGGAAACGTCGGCGACGATCAGGGTCAATCCCTTGTCGGTGTAAACCAGGTCGAAGAAGTCGCCCCCGATGTCTTTGCAGGCATAGCTGACGGCATTCACTTTGGCGAAGGGCACGTCGGGAACGGTCACCGTCATCAGGCGCTGCTGGATCTCGGCGGCGATAGCCAGCTCCTGGCGATAGCGCTTGGCAGCATCCTCGGACTGCACCAGCGAGGCGTTCTCCACCAGGGTGGCGGCGCCGTTGGCAATGGTGCGCAGAATGTCGTGGCTCACCGAGGAGAGCTTGCCCGACAGGAACTGGGCGTCGAGATACAAGACACCCTGAACGCTGGGGCCTCCCTTGGTGTCATCCTTGGCCTTGTCTTTGATGACGGTCTTGCGCAGCGGAATACAGATGACGCTGTGGAGGTTGTGCGCGACCACGCTCTCGCGGCCCGCCAGCTTGCCGGTGTCGTCGGTGTCGGTGACGAGAAATTCCGAGGCGCTGTTGGCGGCGTCGCGCAGTACGGAGCGCGAGATGGTGCTGTCATCGGTGATGCTTTCGCCGGTCTTGTCGCGGCCCGCGGCCAGGCGAAGTTCGCCATCGGCATGGTGGAGGAAAACAAATCCGCGTTCGGCGTGGGTGAGACGCAGCGCCGCTTCCAGCAAGGTTTGCAAGACATCCTCGAGGACGCCGCTGGTGTTCAGCTTGCGAGCTGCTTCCAGAAAGACACCGAGCATCTCCAGATCGGAGCCTGCTCCGCTGGCCGGCTTCCAGGTGGAGAACTGGCTGAGGAATTGCTGCGCCGCGCTGGAAGGAGAGCGGTCGGGACTGTACAGGACGTAATTGGCGCCCTGCACGCCGAACTCAATGCGATCGTTGCGGCCCAGCTTGCGGCGGTTGACCCGCTCTCCGTTGACGAAGGTGCCGTGGCGGCTGCCTTGGTCGACGATGAAGGTCCCATCGGGCTCGCGGACGAAATGAGCGTGCTCGCGAGAGACGCGGGGATCGGCCATCACCATGTCGCGGTCGGTGCGGCGGCCAATGGTGAAGGGAAAATGGTCAAGGACAATGGTGCGGCGGTCCGTTCCTTCTACCACCACTAGGACGGCGGGGTCGCCGGTGGAAGGGTTTTCGGATTTGCGCAACCATATGCCGGTAGCGCCCATGAAGCTCGTCTCCTTGATATCGCTGCGGGTAAGTCGCCCCCACAGAGCTTGCCATTCAAACTATAGTCTAAGTGCCATGGCTCATCCAATGCTGTTCTACGCCGCGGGAGAATGCGGGCGGGGCGGCAGTAGTTTCCGCCCAAGAATCCCGGGTTTCGGCGTACACTGTTTGCCGGCTTCGTTCCGTGGCCCAACAGAGACCCGTACAAGGAGAGACTCTTGAAACTGCGAACCAGCGCGATCCCCGCAATCGTTGTCGCCTTTCTGCTCTTGTTGCCATGGGCGGCAGCGCAAATGCCTCCGCAAATGACGCCGTTTTCTGCCGACATGCAATTCAGCTCAGCCCACGGTAAAGGCGGTGCGACGCGCGAGGCGAGCGGCAAGATTTACATGGCCCACGAACACATGCGCATGGACTTGACAGGCATGCAGGGCGGCCCCGGCGGCAATGTGATCATGATCACCAACTTTGTCACCAAGACGAACGACACCCTGATGCCGGAACAGCACATGTACATGGAGTTCAAGGCCGACCAGATGCAGGGAAGGCGTGCGGGCATGGGGCCCAGCATTAAACCGCTCGCCGACCCCAATAATCCCTGCGCCAATATGGATGGGGCAACCTGCAAGAACCTCGGCACTGATCAGGTGAATGGCCGCAGCTGCGATCACTGGCAGATCACCGATAAGAACGGCAAGGTCAGCAATATCTGGATCGACCAGAAGCTCCATTTCCCCATCAAGACGGTTTCCGAGGACTCGTCCTGGGAGTTGAGCAACATCAAGGAAGGCGAGCCTTCCGCCAGTCTCTTCGAGATTCCTCCCGGCTATCAAAAGATGGACATGGGCGGCATGATGCAGGGCATGCGCCCACCGCAGCAGCAATGATCAAGAAGTAGCCTGAGGTTTGCGATTTCCGCAGTTCTGACCCTTGCGGCGGTGGTCACGTACCGCCGCAGTGCGGTCATCCGGACAGGCCCACGGCAGCAACCTTTCGCCGATTCTGGGTTCTTATACTCGAAGGCAATTTGCAAGCGAGATGGTTGGACCGTGATACTTCGCGATTACGTTGTCCTCGTCCGTCGGGTGCCGGCAAAGTGATTCGGCGGCCGAGCATCTCTTTGCCGGATGAAACATCATCTAAGAGGCGAGAGCTTTCATTTGCGGCAAAGCCAAAAGGGGCGGTTCGGTTCCATGAAAGAGATGGTACAAGTGAGAACGCAAGCCAGGTTTTTCGCGGCATTCCTACTCTTCTCAATATTCCTGGTTGTACGAGTATTCGGTGATGATGCCGGCGATCCTCCTAACCGGGTGGCGCGGCTCAGCTATATGGAAAACGCTGTCTCCTTCGAGCCGGCTGGGGAAAACGACTGGAGCCAGGCGACGCTGAATTATCCCCTCACCACTGGCGACCGCCTGTGGACCGATGTGAACGCGCGCGCGGAGCTGGAAACCGGCAACGTCGCCATTCGCATGTCGCAGCAGACCGACCTTACGACCACCAATCTGACCGACCAGTTGCTTCAGCTTGGACTGGCGCAAGGCTCGCTGCGCGTCCGGATTTACGATTTGCGTCCCGGCAATACGGTCGAGGTTGATACTCCCAGCGCTGCCATCACGCTCTCACAAACAGGGGATTACCGGGTCGACACATATCCGGACCAGAACATGACGATGTTGACCGTCAACAGCGGCGAAGCGCAAGTCACCGGAGATAGTCTCAACCAGATGGTGGCAAGCGGGCAGGCCGTACAGTTGACGGGAACGAATCCAGTCCAGCTGCAATGGGTCTCCGTGCCTGGGCCCGACAGCTTCGACCAGTGGTGCGGCGAGCGCGATCAGAAATACCTAAATGCGCAGGCGCGGCAATACGTCAGTCCCGAGGTTCCCGGCTACTACGATCTGGATGGTTACGGAAGCTGGACGACGGAAGCCGCTTACGGTCCCATCTGGTATCCCACGACAGTGCCCGTGGGATGGGCGCCTTACCGCTATGGCCGCTGGGTCTGGGTCGAGCCGTGGGGCTGGACGTGGGTCGACAATGCGCCCTGGGGATTTGCTCCCTTCCACTATGGCCGCTGGGTACAGGTAGGGCCGCGCTGGGGCTGGCTGCCAGGACCAATCGCGGTGGCTCCGATCTATGGGCCGGCGTTCGTCGCTTTCGTTGGTGGCGCGGGATTCTCGGTGGGGGTTGGTGTGGCGGCGTGGTTTCCGCTCGGGCCGGGCGAGCCGTTCTATCCCTGGTATCACTATAGTCCGGGGTATCTGCGGCAGATCAACGTGACCAATGTTCGCAATATAAACGTCACCAACATTACCAACGTAACGAACATCAACAACGTTCACTACCGTTATCAAAGCGTGGCTACCACGGCGGTTTCCCAGAGCGCATTTCGCAATGGGGAACCGGTAATGCGAAATTTGGTGAAGGTAAGCCCGGAGCAGCTCGCCCACGCTGAAGTCATTCCGCATCCGGAGGTCAATCCTACGCCGCGCGCCATTGCAGCTGGGAACGCGACTCATCCGCCGGTGCCGGCGCAGCGGCCCGCGATTTTGCAGCACCCTCCGGTTTCCGCAAAAGCAGAACCAGCACCCGCGCCGAGGAATGTTGAGCCTTCCCGCCCAACTGAAGCGCCGCATACCAGCGAGCCGGCGCGTCCGACTGACGCGCCCCACGAGAATCCACCGGTGGCAACCAATCGGCCTTCTCCGGAGACTCCGCCGGCAACCGTAAGCCGTCCGCCCAGTGCGCCGCCGCAGACTCATCCGCCGCTGGTGTCCAGAACTGCGCCTCCGCAGGAAAAGTTGCGGTACCAGCAAAAGGCTCCGGCCATGGAGCAGCATCCGGGACGTCCTCTGGAGCCGCAACAGCGGGCCAATATCTACGCGGGAAAGCCGGCGGGGCCGATGCAGGACCAGGAGTTTCCGCCGCACGGTTCCTCGCACGCAGCGCCTGCGCCGCATGCGAGCTCAGGTTCGCATGGAGGCGGATCCAAGCATTAACCGGATTGCTCGCGGCGCCAGGAAAAATCCGGAGGTGCTGTCCAGTTGTTGCTGTACATATTCAAAAACTGGACGTTTGGCGACTGGTCCAGCACCCTTTTATATCTTCGATCAAGGTGTGAAGAAAACGCGGATATAATGTAGTCACGCTCCCATGTCAATCGCAGCCCGGCGCAGGCTGCGGGTGATCCACGTGAGAAGTCAGCGAGCGACGTTGCCAGTAAGCCCACCAATTCGTCAGGACAAGAAACGCAGCAGTACCCCCGCGATTGTCGCGCTGTCGATCGCCATTTTCTTCTTGTTCACCGTCATTCTGGCGCAAGCGACCTTCAAGCTGACGTTTCTGCAACCGGACACGAGCGAAGAGACCGTCATTTTCGCGGCAGTCTCGGCGCTGATTTTCCTGCTGTTCGTTGCGCTGACATTCGTCCTGATTCGCACCCTGCTGCGCCTCTATGCGGAGCGCAAGACCGGAGTTCTGGGCTCGCGTTTTCGCAGCCAGATGGTGCTGGGCGCATTGCTGTTGTCGCTGGGGCCGGTGATCTTCCTGTTTCTTTTCTCTTATGGGCTGATCAATCGTTCCATCGAGAAATGGTTCTCGCGCCCCGCGGAAGATGTTGAGTACCGCACCAACGTAATCGCCTCGCTGCTTACGGAATACGCGCAGACCAACGCGCGCGACGAAGCGCTGCGGATCGCGGCAACTCCCGATGCGCAGAAGTCGTTTCACACCGGCAATTTCACCTTCATCATGGACGAGTTCCGCCGCAGCGAAGTCACCATGCAAGGTGGATTCGCGTTTGCGCTGGTGGACGATCAGGCCGAGGCCAGCTTTCATGCTCCAGAGGCGTGGCCTTTGATTCGCCGTCATCTGCCGGAGGCAGCCGCGGTCCACGGGCAGGCGACGCCGTTCGATTTGCTGGGGCAGATGTATGTTCTGGGTCGGTCACACGTCGGCGATCACGGTCAGATTCTGGTGGCCATGCCCCTGCCGCAAAGCTACTTCAGCACGCTGCGCGACATCGAGCGCAGCCAGGAGCAGTATCGCGAGTTGCGCCTGCAACGGCGAAGGCTGCGGCGCACCTACCTGGGATTTCTGTTACTGCTGACCGTAGGCGTGCTGTTCGCCTCGACCTGGCTGGCCCTTTTCCTGTCGAAGATGGTAACGCGGCCGCTGGTGGCGCTGGCGGAAGCCACGCAGGAAATCTCCCGCGGCCGCCTCGATTATCGGGTGGACGTTAAGGCCGGCAGCGAAATCGGCAAGCTGGTGGAGTCGTTCAATCGCATGGCCGCCGATCTGGAAGCCAGCCGGAGCGGCATTGAAACTTCGCGGCGCGAGCTGGCGGAGATGAACGCCCAACAGGAGCAACGCAGCCGCCACATCGAGACCATTCTGGAGAGCGTTCCCTCGGGCGTGCTGTCGCTGGATTCTTCGCGGCGCATCGTGCACTCCAATGCCGCGCTGCGCCGGTTGCTGCGCCTGGAGCAAGACGCTCCCGCCGCGGCCCAGACGCTCTCCGATCTCTTCCCGCCAGATACCGTTGCCGATCTTGAGCACATGCTGCGCAAGGCAGATCGCATGGGGAGTACGACCAGCCAGATTGAGACGGTCACGCCCCGCGTCAACCTGAATGTGGCCGTGACCGTGGCTTCGCTCGATCCGCCTTTGCAGACCGCGCGCAATGGCAGGCAGCGCACGGGATACGTGGTGGTGCTTGAGGACCTGACCGACCTGCTACGCGCCCAGAAGCAGGCCGCGTGGCGCGAGGTGGCACGGCGCATCGCGCACGAAATCAAGAACCCGCTCACCCCGCTGGCATTGGCCGCGGAGCGGATCCGCCGTCACCTGGAACGGCCGACGCCTCCCGATGCATCCTCGCTGAAGGTGATCCGGCAGTGCGCCCTCACTATCAGTTCGTCGGTGGAGACGGTACGCAAACTGGTCGATGAATTTTCAACGCTGGCGCGTTTTCCCGCCGCCAAACCGCACCCCTCCGACATCAACGCGATTGTTAACGAAGCGCTGCTGATGTTCGACGGCAGGCTCGATGGCATTCAGGTTCAGCAATTCCTGGCGCACGACCTGCCTCCGGTGCAGGCCGATCCCGAAGCCATGAAGCGCGCCATCGCCAACCTGGTGGACAATGCCGCTGAGGCCTTGCAGGATTCGTTGATGAAGGAGATCGTGATTTCCACCACCCTGATGGAAGATCGCGACTCGGTGGAAATCGTGGTGGCCGATACCGGACACGGCGTCACTCCTGACGTGAAGGAAAAACTCTTTCTGCCATATTTTTCCACCAAAGGACGTGGGACCGGCCTCGGTCTTGCGATTGTCGGCCGCATCATCGAAGATCACCACGGCTCCATCCGTGTGGAAGAGAACTCTCCCGTCGGAGCGCGTTTTATCGTAGAGTTGCCGGTGGCCCAGGAGGTCGGGGTCGAAGCCGTGACAGCTTAAGAATCCGTTGCAGGCGGGTTCGGTGAAGGAACCGGCTTGGTCGGGTAGTGCTGGCCTTCAGGCCAGCGTTAAGCCTGCTAATTTCAAACCTCGCAAGCCGGCTTCAGCCGGCGGAAGTTGCGTCGCCAGGCCGGCTAAAGCAAGCCGCGGATGTAACAATAGGGACTTGGACGCGGCGCTTAAGCGCCGCACTGCCCACCATCAACATGCAAACCGTCTTGATTGTCGATGACGAGTCGCAGATCCGCAGCGCGCTGGAGGGCGTGCTGGCGGATGAAGGCTACAAGACCCTGCTCGCCGGCAGTGGTGAAGAGTGCATCGAGGTTCTGCGACACAAGTCGCCGGACGTCATCCTGCTGGATATCTGGCTGCCCGGTATCGACGGTCTGGAGACCCTGGAAAAGCTGGTGGAGCGCGAAGACCACCCCGAGGTGATCATGATCTCGGGCCACGGCAACATCGAGACCGCAGTACGGGCCACCAAACTCGGCGCCTTCGACTTCCTGGAGAAACCGCTCTCCATCGAGCGCACCCTCATCGTTCTGAAGAATGCCATCGAGGCAAAGCGGCTGCGCAGCGAGAACCTGGAATTCAAGAAGCAGTTTCAGACGCGCAGCGTGATCGTGGGCGATAGCATTCCCATGAAGGCGCTGCGCCAGCAGATCGCGCTGATGGCGCCGACCAACGGACGCGTGCTGATCTACGGCGAGTCGGGTACCGGCAAGGAACTGGCGGCGCGCGCGTTGCACTCCCAGAGCCTGCGTAAAGATGCCATGTTCGTTGAGGTCAACTGTGCCGCTATCCCCGAAGACCTGATCGAGAGCGAACTATTTGGCCATCGCAAGGGCGCACTCTCCACCGCGACGGCGGACAAGGAAGGCAAGTTCCAGAAGGCCGACGGCGGAACGCTGTTTCTGGACGAAGTCGGCGACATGAGCCTGAAAACGCAGTCGAAGGTGTTGCGCACGCTGGACGAGGGACGGTTCGCGCCGGTCGGCGAAGAAGAGTCAGTCACCGTGGACGCGCGCGTGATCGCCGCCACCAACAAAGATCTGGAAGACGAAATCTCGAAAGGCAACTTTCGCGAAGACCTTTTCTATCGCCTGAACGTGATTCCTTTCTATGTTCCGCCACTGCGCGAACGCAAGGAAGACATTCCGCTGCTGGCGCGCTACTTTCTGAAGGAGTTCTCGCAGACCTATAGCCGGCGTCCGAAGGAAATCTCCGACGACGCGCTGGAAGCGCTGATTCGCTATTCGTGGCCGGGCAATGTGCGCGAGCTGCGCAACCTTATCGAGCGCATCGTGATCATGAATCCTGCGGTCGGCAAACTGGAGCGCAAGCATCTGCCAACCATGGTCTATCGCGAGAGCGGACGCCGCACCATGGGCGATTTCTCCAGTCTGCACCAGGCCCGGGCCGCCTATGAGCGCGACTACATTCTGAAGAAGCTGGACGAGAACCAGGGCAGCGTCAGCCGCACCGCCGAAGTGCTGGGCCTGGAGCGCAGCCACATGTATCGCAAGATGAAGACGCTGGGAATTACGGTGAAGGAATAGGGAATTCGGGACTGGGGATTGGGGATCAGGTCATTTCGGACAGCAGATGAAGATCAGCGGCCTTCAAGGTTCTTCAGCCGATCCGACAAAGATTCAACCTCGGCGTCGAGCGCCCGCCGAGCTGCTGCATGAGTTCGCTGACGTAAGTCGATAGGCGAAGCCCACTTGTGAAACTCGGTCAGCAGAGTGGTCTCGAGCTTCTCAATCCGCTCTACGACCCACTGCCTCTCTTCCTCAAGCCTGCTCGCGACCGTTTTGTCGATCCACTGTTTGTCTTCTTCGGTCAGCACAGATCAATTATAGAGCAAGAGCTTGCTGAGACGGACTCCAGTCGCTATCTTGTATGCTGCTCTGACCGGGAGGACATGCAATGCCTGAAAGCGCGGGCGGTTCCAACATCGAAGTGGCGCACCACCTGAGCGAACGCCACGAGGGGCAGCAGTCTCGCGCCCACGAAATACTGGAGATCGTGGAGGCCATCGTGCTCGCGGTCGTCGCCATTGCCACTGCCTGGAGCGGCTACCAGGCCGCGCTCTGGACCGGGCATCAAGCCGAGCTGTACTCCGTGTCCGACACGCTGCGCATTCAAGCTGCGGCCGCGACGGACGCGGCCAACGAGCAGCGCATGTACGACGCCTTGACGGTGGCCGAGTGGCTGAAAGCGCAAGTTCAGGGCGAGGACAAGCTGGCGCAGCTGTTTGAGCGGCGTCTGCTGCCTGAGGTTCGTCCGGCATTCGAAGCCTGGAAACAGAGCGATCCGCTGCACAACCCCAACGCTCCCGCCGGCCCGCAGTTAATGCATGAATATCACAGCGCCAAGACCGAGGAGGCGGCCAGGCTCAACGAACGGGCCGCAAACGTCTTCGAGCAGGGCAACGTCGCCCGGCGGCACTCCGATGACTACGTCAAGGCAACGGTAATACTGGCGACTGTGCTGCTATTGACCGCCATCAGCCAGCGCTTCAAGACCCACGGCGTGCGGGTTGGCTTGGCGGTGATCGCCGCGCTGCTGCTGTGCCTGCCGGTTTACCACATTCTCACTCTGCCCCGGGCGTAGAACTCCGGCAGGAGCCATTATGAAGATTTCGCCACGAGAA
>JBEKCJ010000111.1:0-12140 GCA_050014935.1 Candidatus Korobacteraceae bacterium | reverse complement strand
AACGGGCACCCGGCGCTTTAGCATTTGGGCACGCTGGATCAGCGCCGTAGGTGTCGTAGCATTTGAGGGTGCTAGATCAGCACCGTAGGCGCGACATAGGTTAGCCTAGCCGTTCACCGCTGGGTGGTGCGCGATTTCAGATGACGAGTGCCGTAGGCACGACACCTCGCTTGGGTGGTTGGACCCTATGTCGTCCCTACGGGACTCTGATGTAAACAAACTGTCCTCCCAGCGCTGAAGCGCTGGGCTAACCTATGTCGCAGCTACGGCGCTAATCGACAACATCTATCACCATCTATAATGATTCTGTTAGCTGCTGGGCCGGACGGTCGCTGCTGGCGCAAGCCGGTAGAGGAAAGTCCGAACTCCACAGAGCGGTGTGCCGGATAACGTCCGGGCGGCGGCCCTCAAAGGGCCGTTGACGGCCAGTGCCACAGAAAATATACCGCCTCGTCTGGTTTGCGCCGGGCGGGGTAAGGGTGAAAAGGTGCGGTAAGAGCGCACCGCGCCGTCAGTAATGGCGGTGGCAGGGTAAACCCCACACGGAGCAAGACCAAATAGGGGAGGATTCCGCCGTTCTTTCGCTTCAGGCGACCGGGGTCGCCGGCAAGGTCAACTTCCCCGCCCTAGCTAAGAGATGGCTAGAACGGGGCACCCACAGGGCGTGGTTGACGGAGCCTGGATCGGAAGAACGGCGGATACGTGCCGGCTCGGTGCGTCACAACTTCCGGGTAGGTCGCTAGAGCCACGCAGTAATGCGCGGCCCAGAGGAATGACCGTCGTGCCGCTCTTTGTTTCCGCAAGACGTGTCCCACACATTTCGAACAACGCCGGGTGCCCCACACATTCGCGCTGTTCGAATGTGTGAGATACGTCCCTGCGGGAAGAAAGAGCGGCACACAAAATTCGGCTTACAGGCCCGGCAGCTATACATTTGAGGTCCTTCGCTGCGCTCAGGATTTCGGCAGCGGGCTTCCGCAAAGGCCCAAGGAAATCTTATTTGTAAGATCGTCTTACTAGTAAGACGATGGCAGTTATTCTTACTAATAAGACTGTCTTACTGGTAAGAATAACTGCTCGGGCATGTCGTCTGCTGCAATTGGTTCCACGTGGGCGCTATTGCAATCGCCCGCTAACACCTTAAGAACAAAGAACCTGCTGCGAGGTTGTTGGAAGTCGAGCCGCTTTGCTCAGATGGGTTTGGCGACTTCGCGGTAGATCTGCAACATCCGGCGAACGCCGGCATCCCACGAAAACTTTCCCGCCTGCTCCAGTCCGCGGGCCTTCAGCTTATCGCGCAGTGTTTGATCCAGCAGCACGCGATGCAGGGCGCGCATGATCTCGAAGACGTTCTCGGGATTGACCATGACAGCGGCGTTGCCCACGACCTCAGGGATGGAAGAGGTGTTGCTCGTCACCACCGGAGTGGCATGCGCCATCGCTTCCAGCGGCGGCAGGCCAAATCCTTCATAGAGCGAGGGAAAGACGAAGATCTTCGCCTGGTCGTAGAAAATGCGCAGGACATCGATGGGCACGAAGCCGAGGAAGCGGACATCGTTCTGCACTCCGGCCTTCACGCAAGCGCGGCGAAGATCGGGATGCTTGGACACCTCGTCGCCGATGATGATGAGCTTCAAGTCGTCGAATCTGCCTTCCTTGCTCAGTTCGCCCTTGAGCGCGGCGAACGCCTCGATGATGCGCACCACGTTCTTGTGCGGGCTGATGCGCCCGGCATAGAGCAGAAATGGCGTATTCACCTGATAGCGCTCGGCGATGAATTCGCGCTCGGCATCGCTGGCGTGGCCCAGGCGGAAGCTGTCGTCGATGGCGTTGTAGATGACCTCAATCTTCTCCGCCGGCACGTGGAACAGGCGCACGGTATCGGCTTTAGAAAAATTCGAGACCGCAAAGATACGCGCGGCTCGCTGTAGCACGCGCCGGGTGAACTGAAAGTGCATACTGCGTTTCACGCCGGACTGGCTGTTGACGCGGTACATGTGGTCGAGGAGATCGTGTACCGTCACCACATAAGGACACGGGATGCCCTGCGGCTTCCAGAACAGGTGCGGAACGTGCAGCAGATCGCAGTTGTTCTGCTTCAAGATGCGATGCAATTCGAGATAGCTGGCAACCGAGAACTCGTTGGGCTGGCCAGGAACGGTGATGAAGTTCGGCGGCAGTGCCCCCATCTCGCCCAGCATGCCGGGAATGCCGATGAGGAAATATTCGTTCTCGTGATCGAGGCGCGCCAAGGTGCGGATGGCGTTGCGGGTATAGGTCCCAACGCCGAACTCGGTGATGCGGCGAATATCGATGGCGACGCGCACACCGTAGTGTAAACCGGAGAGTCCTCCAGCCCATCATCCTGACCGCTGCAGCGCCTGATGCCGATCATGCGGCATACTATGACCGTCGCAATCATGGAAAGCTGGTACAAAGTTGGTTTCGTTTTTTCCGAAGCTGACGCGCGCGCAAAAGCCGTCAAGCTGCAAAACGAATATTCCCGGATCTTTGTTAAGCATCGCTGCCCCAAGGATGCCTTGGTCTTCACCGATCGGGAGCACAATGCCCAGCATTACGATTATTATTTTTCCCCGGGCGCGATGCGCATCGCCGGGCCGCTGGTGCTTTCTTCCGGCGGCGTTCCCTGTGCGCGTCCCGATCGAAATCAGGTGACGCTGGCCGTAGGAAGCATCCACTGCGTGGAGCGTGTGCTGCCCGGACAACATGATTGACGGCGGTTTGTTCAGGGGTGCGATGGGTGGGTGATAGTCTGTGATGTATTCCTGTAGCGCCAAACTTCGACTGCGAAGCGGGAGGCCCCCTTGCTTGGAACCGATTTCATTCTCGATGGCCTGGCTGGTGAAGGTATCGATCACATTTTCATGGTTCCAGGCGGATTGGTTGATCCGTTCCTGCCCGCCTTGGGACGGCAGAGCGCTCTAACGCCGATCGTTGCGGCACAGGAAGGCGGCGCAGCTTACATGGCCGACGGCTACGCGCGGGCCAGTGGCAAATTCGGGGCGGCGTTGTGCATCGGCGGACCAGGCCTGACCAACACCGCAACCGCGGTGGCCACCGCGCTCACGGACGGCTCTCCGCTGCTGGTGATCAGTGGAGAGGCACCGACAGCCTTTGAAGGGCTGGGTATGTTTCAGGACGCCAGCAGCCAAACTCTGGACGACGTGAGCTTGCTGCGGCCGGTCACGCGCTACTCAAGTTCTGTCGATAACGCGAAGAACCTGGCGCATCTATTTCGCCATGCTCTGATTCATCTGCGTAGTGAACCCAATGGACCGGTGCACCTGTCGATCCCCCAGGATAGTCAGGTCGCCGTCATCGACGTTTGCCACGAACCTCTCAAGCCGGCGCTGTTTCATGCGCGGGTGCTTTCACTGGAGTCCGCCGAAGCTTCTCTCAGTCATTTCAAAGCCGGCGCGAACGGGAATCCGCCTATGCGCATCGTCATCCTGGCAGGCGCCGGGGTAGAACATGCCACGGCCGCAAAGGCTCTGCTGAAGTTTGCCGAGAGCTGGGATATCCCGGTCGCGACCACGCTTCGCGGCAAGGGCATTTTTCCTGAGGACCATCCCTTGTCGCTGGGAGTGTTCGGCTATTCCGGCACCCATCATGCCCGCATGGCGATACTCGATAGCCCACCGGACCTTTTGCTCATCCTGGGCTCAGGCCTCAACGAACGCGATACCATGCATTGGACCTTGGGCCTGGCTCCGGAACGCGCCGTGGTTGTCAATCTCAGTACCTTGGCAATGGCAATTTCGAACGACCAGACGAATGTCGTTGGCGATGCGGGCGCGTATCTGGACTGGTTAGAGGGACAAATCGGTCGTATTAGCTCCGCCCTGGATGCCACGCGATCTTCGCGCAAGCAATGGTTGGCAGGCATCCTGGCGCGACCGCGCCTTCAGGAACCTGAGAACTGCGATAGTCCGGCGATTCCCATCCACCCGGCCCGGGCGATCAGTGCATTGCGCAAGGCTCTGCCACGCGACGGAATTGTTCTAATCGATTCAGGCGCGCACCGGGCGTTTGCCGGCCACTATTGGCAGTCTTATTCTCCCCTCACCTATATTTCTGCAACCAACCTCGGCCCTATGGGATGGGCGATACCCGCCGCAGTTGGGGTACAGTGCGCCCAGCCCGTCAAGAAAGTTGCCGTCATTACCGGAGATGGCTGCATGCACATGCATGGCATGGAAGTCGCGACCGCCGCTCGCTACAAGTTGCCCATCATTTACCTGGTGATCAATAACGGCGCGCTGGGCAACGTATGGTTACGCGCCCATCAACTCGGTCCGGTGCCGGCTGAGCTGACGACCCTACCCGATATCGACTGGGCGGGTTTTGCCCGGGCACTCGGCGGAAATGGGATCGCCGTTGCCAAACCAGAAGACCTTGAACAGGCCCTTGAGTCTGCCCTGCACAACCAGGGACCAACCGTAATTGATGTCAAAGCCGGCAAGCAATATCCAACCCCGGTGCATGACTGGGCGGTCGCCGCCGCGGCCTGGTCGTATCACGAATAAGCACAACGGAGCGCGACGTGGCTGAACTACCCTTTGACCCTGCTGCCCTCAGTCCTGAGGACAAGGCAATTTACAACGCTATGATGGCTCGGCGAAAGAGTCAGGGCGCGCCCTTCGGCGGACCTTACGCCGCCTTGATGAACCACCCTCAACTTTGTCAGCGAGTAGAAGAGTTGGGCTATTACCTGAAGTTTGAAGGCCACCTGGCGCGTCACGTTTATCAGTTCGTTGTTTTATCCGTGGCGCGCGAAACCAGGACAGCATTCGAGTGGGTTGATCATGTTCAGCATGCTTTGGCGGCAGGCGTTCCCCAAACTGTGATTGAGGCCCTGAGAACTCACGGAGTGGCAGCGAACGACTTTCCCGATCCCTATCGCCTCGCCGCACTGGTGTTGCAAGCGACGCTGGCCTGGCAAGACATCCCCCAGCAGGTTCAGGCTGACGCCATCCAAAGCTACGGCCTGTACGGTTTCGTGGAGATGGTAGTGCTCTCCGGCTTCTACCAGTTGTTTTCTGCGATTAATCAGGGTTTTGCCGTTTCACTGCCGCAAGGCACAGCAAGCCCTTTCTAAAGGCAGTTGTCCTCTCGCCGATCGCTTAGCTCTACGCCTTCACTGCCTCAGCATGTTTCGCGCGCCGGGATGCGTACAGCGGAAACGCTTCGGCCAGTCCCAGAACATCGCGGCGAATGCGCGTCAGCACCGTTTTGTCGGTGCGGTTATGCAGCGCCTCGGAGATCCACTTCCCTACCTGCCGCATCTCGCCCTCCTTCATGCCACGGGTGGTGAGCGCGGGAGTTCCAATGCGAATGCCGCTGGGCTTCAGCGGCGGATTGGTGTCGAAAGGAATCGCATTCTTGTTCACCGTGATGCCAGCTTCGTGCAGGGCGTTCTCAGCTTCACTGCCCAGCATGCCCTTGGCGAACACGTTGACGAGCATCAAATGGGTGTCAGTACCGCCGGAAACGATGTGGAAACCTTCATCAGCCAGCGTCTGCGCCAAGACGGCGGCATTGGCCACGATCTGCCTCGCGTAATCCTTGAAGTTTGGCTGCATGGCTTCCTGAAAACACACGGCTTTAGCCGCGATGATATGCACCAGCGGCCCGCCCTGCATTCCCGGAAAAACAACCTTGTCGATGGGCGCAGCGTATTCGGTTTTGGAGAGAATCAATCCGGCGCGCGGGCCGCGCAGCGTCTTGTGCGTGGTGGTGGTAACGATCTGCGCGTGCGGCACCGGCGAAGGATGTGCGCCGCCGGCAACCAGTCCGGCGAAGTGCGCCATATCGACCAGATAGATGGCGCCAACCTTGTCGGCAATTTGCCTCATGCGCGCGAAGTCGATGATGCGCGGATAGGCGCTGCCGCCGCCGATGATGAGCTTCGGGCGCTCGCGTTCGGCAATCTGCTCCAGCTCGTCGTAGTCGATGGTCTCGGTTTCGCGCGTCACTCCGTAGGGAACGATCTTGTAGGTCTTGCCGGAGAAGTTCAGCGGGTGTCCGTGCGTAAGATGCCCGCCGTGGGCAAGGTTGAGACCAAGGATCGTGTCGCCGGGCTGGATGACGGCGGCGTATGCGGCCATGTTCGCGGTGGACCCGGAGTGCGGCTGCACGTTGGCGTGCTCGGCGCCGAAGAGCTGTTTGGCGCGGTCGCGTGCCAGGTTCTCCACTACGTCGGCGAATTCGCATCCCCCGTAGTAACGCCTGCCAGGATAGCCTTCGGCGTATTTGTTGGTGAAGACCGAGCCGGCCGCCTCCAGCACAGCTTCGCTCACAAAGTTTTCCGAGGCGATCAGTTCCAGCCCTTCGTGCTGACGGCGCTCCTCGTTTTCGATGGCCTCAGCGATCTGCAGATCGGCTTCCGCCAGCGAACGCTCCAAGGGATTGTTAGTCATGATTCCGTCCTTCGCTAAGATTTCGGTAGCGTATGAGTGACGTAACAATTGTAGCGCGTGGGCTGCGGGATTACTCATCACAGTCTGTCATCCCAAGCGATGGCTTCGGCCGGAGTGGAGGGACCTGTGGTTCGTCAGCCGTGGCAAGATCGGCTTGCCTTGATGTGGGAGGCATAGCGATGTGCTTTCACGTAAGAATGACGACAGTGAATTGCTTCGGATTGCTCTGCTCCTGATCGCGTTCGGGGGAACCGCAGATCCCTCCGCTCGGGCTGAAGCCCTCGGTCGGGATGACAATCTTGGGAAGGTCAGAAGGGCCAGCCCTGAGACGAAGCGCAAACCTGCCGCAGTCCTACCGGTACTTTTCCGCCTGCGCGCGCTCGTCAGGCGTCATCTGCTGCCAGATGAGGTCGCGGTTCTGCTGCGCCCAATCGCTGTGAGGATTGGCCGCCAGCGCCGAACTCAGCCAGCGATACGCTTGCACCCGATCGCGCTGCACGCAGCTCCCGGTCGCGTACATCGAGGCCAGCCGGTTGCGGGCGCGGGCGTTATCCTTTTCCGCCGCAGTCTTCAGCAGCACCATGGCCTGTTCGCAACTGCGAGGCACGCCTTGGCCGTCGATGTACATGTCCGCCAACTGCACCGGCGCATCGGGATTGCCTTTCGCAGTGGCCTTCCATAGCCAGGCAGCGGTTGCCGCCGCATCGCTGGCATTCTTTGCCTTCGTCATTTCTTCAGCACCGGCAAAGCTGGGCTTGGGAGCCGCTTCCTGGTTGGCCGCGCCGGCGCCCGCGCCGCTCGCCGCCGTAGTCACTGGCGAAGTTGGAGACGTGAGCGCTGCCTTCGGCGGCTTGGAAACAGAAGTTGCCTCCGCACTATTGCTCGGCGGCAAATCACTGCTCGCCGCTTCGTCGGTTGCGGTTTCATTCGGATTGCTGCTCGGCGCTGGACGCGGCGGCCGCATCGGCTTGGAATTGGCGGTATCAGAACCTCCCGGAGCCGGTTCGCTGACGGCCAGCGCCGGAATGCGTTGCCTCCACTCGCGGACCTTTGCCTTGGCGATTTCGAGGGGGCCGTTGTTGGCATGGTTAACCTGCGAACGATACTGCATCACGCCCAGTCCCGCGAATATCAGGATTAGAATGACCGCCGACCAGGCTCCCCAGTGGCTCTTGCGCAGCTTCCGAGGTTTTGGCAGGCGCTTCTTGGCAGTTGGAGGAGGGTCGTTCAATCCCAAAAACGACGGCCCGGTGATAATCGATGTCCCTGACGTAGCTGGTCCGCTCTGGTCACGCAGGTCGTCGAGATCAAGAAACTTTGGGCGCTCGCTGCGCACTTCCTCCTGCGCTTCCGGCTCCAATCCCAAACGGCTTTCAACCGTATCGGGAGGAACTTTCTCGATGATGGCCGGGACCTTGCTTTTGGCGGCGGGAGCTGAAGCGACAGCGTCGTCCAACGTAGTCACCTCAGACGCTGCCGGTGGTGCCACAGTCTCGTTCTCCGCAGGTGCAGCTTCCTGCTCGTGGACCGAAGCATCGCCGTGCATCGCAATTTCATCGGGCTCGTCCGGCGGCTGGTAATGAAAGCTTTGCAGATACTGGTCCAGAGGAATATCAGGGACTAGCTCCGCCGGCTGCGCCTCGGACGTTGAAGTCTGCCCATCCGCGATCGCTTCCGCCGCAGCATTGCCTGCATCCCCCGGCAGTTTTGCCGAGGGTGAATCTCCATTGGCTCGCGGCATCTCCGGCGATACCGCCGTGCGGGACGAGGCGGGGGAACTGCCGCTCTCCTGCGGCACCCGGGTGAGACTCAGGGTACTTTGCGCGCCAGGCGTAGTGAGCGGCCGGTGAGGCAGCGGCGTTCCGCACATGCCGCAGAAACGCATTCCTGCCAGGTTTTCGAATCCACAAGCGCTACAGACCAAGACTCCTCCTGCCAGTCGATCATCCTACACGAATAACGGCAATCATAAGGCCTTTTGGGATGAGATTGAGTGCGTCTCCGAGGGGTTGTATCGGCCCTCCGACCCTGCAACCGAGGTTGCAAACTCTCCTCGCCAGTGACCGAGATCACAGAAGGATGTTCGTGTGTTTCATTACAATTTCCTTATATGTTGAGCGAAAAACAATTCCGCGAGCGTGCCCGGATCGAACTTCGTCAGATCGGCGATCAGGTTCTGGGCGTGGCCATCGACCGGGACATTTATTGGAAGCTGGAGCGCGAGATCGTCCAGCCCAACCCGCAGCTTTGCGAGGCACGCAGTCCGTTCCTCGACCTGTTGCGCGGTTGTTATGCCGATGCGATGGCCGCACGCGTGCTCCGTCTGCTCCAGGGCGAAGACGGTGGCGTGTCACTGCCGCGCGTGCTGGCACAGCTGGCGGAATATCCCCAGTTGCTCCACGACCAGATCACCGAGCGTGAGTTGGCGGTCGATCGCACGGCGCTGCTCCGGGCCGCTGCGGACCTGCAGCACGCCGTCGCGCCACGCGTGGGACATCACGAGCGAACTCTCTCGGCGCTCGCCCCAACCCACCGCGAGCTGGACGCAGCCGTCGATCGGATGATCGCAACGGTGAAAACCTATTACTGGATCGTCACCGAGAGCCACCTCGATCTGGACGTCAAGCACGCGGAAAACCCGCTGTCGATCTTTCAGTTTGCCTGGACAACACCCGTGCTGGCGAAGTAATAGGCTGGTCGATCACTCGTGCCAGGCGCTTCCACGCCGCCGGTTTATGCGCAGCAGTCCTTTGCCAACGGACCGATGGAGGTTGATGTGACTTCCGCTTGGCCAACCGCTCACAGAACGACGTCTGTTACTAGTCCACCCAGCGAGACTTCTGGAACGAACATTGACTGTGTGTTCAAATGTGGGCTGGCGGGTCTTCACGGTTTACTCCGAGTGGAACTTCTGCGCCATGCGAGTTGCCCTTCTCACTAGCTTCGCGGCCAGCAGGAAAGAGCCGCTGGCCGCCATGATGGATCGAGTGCGCCAGGGCTTCCTCGATTCCGGGCTGCCTGAACCCTTTGTCCGTTTCAACTTTGCCGATGGTCAGGTCGTGAATTTTTCGTCCGTCGACCGCGTACTGAAGCGTCATCCTGAACTGGCGCGATTCGTGACCGACGCTCCGGCGATGCCGGGTCTCCCAAGTCAGCGGCGCATCACCAATGGGTCGATGTCATCGGCAGCGGACGATGCGGTACCGTATAACACGTTGCAAGCCATTGCCGCGGGCGTGCCCCGATCGTTCCCGTTTCACGGCGTCACCATTCACTTTCATTCGCCGGAGTTCGGCGAGGCGATGAGCTCTCCGGCGCACGCGGCCAGCGTGATGCCAGGAATCACGATCACCGATAGCTGGTGGGTCAACGGACGCAATCGTTCGCTATCGGCGCGCACCATCGTTGACGTGGCACCCGGCGATAAGGAGCTGCCATCACCGTCGGGGCCGATCGCCATCGTGCTCGCTGCGTGTGGCAAGGCGCGCAAAACCATCCAGGCGCCATTAGCCGAAAATCTCCCTGCCGGTCCGGTACCTGCGGTGCGTCTGCCGTCGGGAGTTGCCGTCGCCAGCTCCAATCCAGAAGCAGCCCGCGCGGTTCATGAGGTCGTGATCAAATACCGCGGCCGGCTGCCGGAGATCATCCAGCAAGCTGGTCTTCCGCACCATCTCCCCAGCCGGGCAGAAATGGCGGACGCCGCGCTGGGCTTGAGGGCGGGGCCGAAAAAACCTGCGCTGGAGCGGATCTTCAAGCCCATGGGGTACAGCGTTCGCGGTGGCACGGCCAGCGAAACCGGCAGCTTCACATTGCGCCGGCGAACCGCCGCCAATCTGACGTTGGAACTTAGCCTGGACGTCGGCACCTGGAGCCATAATGTAACCGCAATGTTTTTTGTGTGGGGATTAGGATTCAAGGGCACACTAATTCTCCCGCCCACCGCGAAGGCGGTGCCCGGCGCGCAGTACCCCATCGGCGATGCCGAGCAGTGGCAGAAGATCGTGGAGAATCTGGGAGCGTTGGTAGCGGAGTTGGAACGCGCCTTCGTTCCCGAGGTCGAAGCCGCCGCAGGTCCGTCACCCGAGTGGTACCACCCGGAAACTTAAGCGCCGCCCGCGAGCACACAAACCATCCGACGGCCGGGGCGAGAGGCCGAGGAATGTCAGTTACGGCGTGATCTCCCAGACGACACCGCAGCCCAATGTGTTGCAGTTGTTGCCTCCCTGCATGCCGCCGAGGGTAGTCGTTCCGTAAAGATTCCCATTGCTATCCAGGGTGACTCCGCTGAGCGGATTTGCCCCATCAGCCCCGCCGGTGAAATCGTGCAGGCTGGTGTATGTCCAGCCCCCGTTTATTGGTGAAAGTTTGAAAACGCTGCCGTCGTGATGGGCGCCCGCATCGTACGTCGCACCGTATAAATTTCCTGCTGCATCCCTTGCGAGGTTGCCCTGGGGGCCTGAATTATCGCTGCCAGCCGGCACACTGTAAAGCACGGAGAAGAACCAGCCCTCTCCAGAAGATGTCAACTCGAACACTGTGCCGCTATCGTCCAAGCCGCCGCCTGCGGTTGTCCCGTAGAATTTGCCCGATCCGTCAAAGGTCAGTGCGCCTTGCGGCACCGCTCCGCCGTTTACTCCGTCAAAATCGTGCACCGTGCTCGTCGTCCAGCCTGACCCGGAGGGCGTCAGCTGGAACACCGTTCCAGCGCCAAACGAACCTCCGTCAATCGTCGTTCCATAGAGGTTGCCGACACTATCGAAGATCATTCCAGTCTCAGGATAGGCCCCATCGCTGCGGATACCGGTGAAAGTGTGCAGGATGTTTTCCGTCCACTCGCCGTTGTGAGGCGTTAGTTGGAAAACTACTCCCACGCCAGCCGAGCCGCCCCGCGGCGTGGTCCCATAAAGAGCGCCCGCAGGATCAAAAACCAGAGCCGAGTTGGGATCGACCCCGTCACTGCCTCCCTGAAATGAATAAATCGCGGTCTCTGTCCAATCGCAAAGAGCGGTTTTGCAGGCTCTGGCCGGAGGCATCAGATTGAAGACGGTGCCGCACCCATACTGGCACTGGCCACCGCCGGAGCCAGTTCCTCCATAGTAAGTTGTGCCGTAAAGCGTTCCGTTGGGCCCGAATACTACTCCGCCGAAAGGCAGAAACCCGTCGCTGCTATTAAGAAAAGTGTAAAGGGTATTCAGAATCCAGCTTCCGTTGGTGCGTTTCAGTTGAAAGACCGTTCCCGGGCCACCCAGGTCGGTGGTTGTCCCATATAGGTTGCCTGCTCTGTCCAGCGTGAGGGTGCCGGTGGGTTGGTATCCGTCGTCGCCACCGGTGAAGGTGTGAATTACATTGAACGTCTGAGCTTGGGCGGAGTGCGATCCGGCCGCTGCCAGCACAAACAAAGTCGCTAATGCCAGCGCGGAAGGCGTTGAGCGCAGGCTAATCCCAATTATCCGCCTTCGCGGTTGTCCCGACCTCCGCATGGTTGTCCTCCTTGGCTGAACGCGACCCTTGACAATTGCAGCTCGGAAGCCCGCACTTTACACCCAGAACTGCTCGAGTTCCAGCGGAAAACGGGTAACTAGTGTAATCCGCCGATTACGTAACCGATGTGTTTCGAGATGCCATGTGCGAGTTGGTTCGCTGGTGGTCACACGTTTGACATTGCCGAAGTGAAAAGGCGCGGCTTGCAGCCGCGCCTCG
>JBEKCJ010000110.1:0-13116 GCA_050014935.1 Candidatus Korobacteraceae bacterium | reverse complement strand
ACGCCAGGGATTCTCCATGTCCCAAATTGCAGCGCCGCCAGGCCGTTGAGCCCCAGTCCGACGGCGAACAGAATGGCGCTGCGGCGGAGGGTGTGAAGAACCAGGGCGCGGCGGGAATCGCCGCGGTCCAGCCGCGAGCGAAATGAGAACACCAGCGAGACGCCGACGATGAAGAGGAAAAATGGAAAAACCAGATCGGTCGGCGTCCAGCCGTTCCAACTTGCGTGTTGCAACGGCCAGTACGCGGAGTCACTGTTTTGGTTGTTGACCACGATCATGGCCGCAATCGTGGCGCCGCGAAACAGGTCGAGCGAATACAAGCGCTCTTGAGCAGGACGCGTCTGCTCCACCCGATCGACGACGGCTGCGGTTGCGGTGCTCATGCTGGCGTTGTCGATTGTACAGGCAGGAGCTGCTGAAACTTCAGAATGCGACTTTCAGCGGTTCTTGGAAAACCGCGCTTCGGCAAATGTCGTGACGCGCTCCAGCGCGGCCTGCATTTCGGCATGATAGCGTTCCATGGCGTCGTCGCCGGCGTCGGGCGGGACGAAGATCTTGCGGGCCACGCCTACATGAATTCGCGAGAACGGTTTTGGGATCACCAGCCTGTCCCACGTCTTCAACACCCACGCCCGCTCCACCGCGACATAGAACGCCGTGATGGCCACGCCGCTCATTCGCGCCAGCAGCACCGGTCCCTTCTTGGCGACATAGCGTGGGCCCCGCGGCCCGTCGATAGTGAACGCCACGCCGCTACCCTCGGCCAGCAGCGTGTTCATCTCCATTAGCGCGCGCTGCCCGCCACGCGAACTCGAGCCACGCACCGGCACAAATCCAAAACGGCTGATCACTCTGGCAATGTATTCGCCGTCGCGGCTTTGGCTGGTCATCACCGCCAGGTGGCGATGCCGAAAAAGCCACGCTGCGGGCAACACACAGCGGTGCCAGAAGGGAAAGATGCCGGGATGGATTTCGTCGAGGCCCTGGATGGCGCCTTCTTCATACGTCATGCTCGACCGCAGCGTGCAGCCGATCAGCCACAGCAGCAGCGGTACGATCCAGGAAACCAGTGTAAGCTGCGTGCGCTCCAGCAGTGAGAGGCGCTGGCCTCCAGTATCGCCGGGATGGTCGCTGGGTTTTTCGGGCACGCGAGAATTCTACCCTGCATACCTCAGCCAGCGGCGCAACTCGGGAAGCGTGGGCCGTTTGCCGTACATCAGAATGCCGACGCGGTAGATGCGCGAGGCCAGCGCCAGCAGTCCGTAGACCGTCGCCACCATGATTGCCATGCAAAGCGCTATCTGCCACAGAGGCGGCTGCGCCACCAGAATTCGGACCAGCATCAGGATAGGAGCAAAAAATGGAACGATGGAAAGCCAGAAGGCCAGCGGCGAGTTGGGGTGCTGGATTACGAAATTCATCAGGACAACACCCATCACTAGGGGGACCATGGCTGGCCACTGCATCTGTTGCGCTTCATGGTCGGTATTCACCATGGAGCCGATGGCCGCGTACATCGAACTGTAGAGCAGGTAGCCCAGCAGGAAGAAAATCGCAAACGCGATCATACCTTCGACCGGGATATGTACTTCGCCGAGGAACGAGCGAGAGGCCAGCAGTCCCGGCACCGAGAACAGAATGGCGAAGGTCACCCATATCACGATTTGCGTCAGGCCCACGGCGCCCACGCCGAGGATCTTTCCCGCCAGCAATTGCCTGGGCGTGACCGCGGAAAGCAGTACCTCCAGGATGCGCGTGTTTTTTTCTTCAATGACGGAGCGCATTACGGCGATCCCATAGATCAGCACCACTGAGTAGAGCAGCATGACCATCGCGAACGCGGTAAAAAATACCATGGTCCCGCTGGTGCCTTCGCGGCCGTTTTCAATCCGCAGGGTCTTGAGCTTGATGGGCGTCAGCATGGTGTCGATCTCGGGCTCGTTCATGCCCTTTTGCGACAGACGCTGCTTGGTGACCGCGGTCCTGACGGCATTGCGGATTTCGACGGACTGTCCAAAGTCCGCAGCTTCCTTGGTGCTGTAGATGACCTTGTGCTCTTCCAAAGCACTGTCGGTCAGCCACAGGAATCCCGTGATCTGGCCGTTGCTCACCTGCTGGCGCAATCGGTCGCCTTCGGCGTCGCTGGTGTCGGCGTCGACTTGGATGGAATACACCGTCGGTTTTAGCTCCTCTTCCGTTTCCAGCCCGAGCTCGGCCTTGGGTTTGGCCGCGCTGAGTTCCCGGCCCACAGCAGCCGCCAGTTGTGGATCGTTGGCCACCACCACGATGCGCTTCTCGCCACCGGCATTCATCTGCTCGATCTTCTCGGGAACCAGAACAGTGCCGGCCATGAACGCCGGCATCAGCAGCGTGAAGATTACGAACGAGCGCGAACGCACCCGCTCCAGATATTCGCGTTGGATCAACAACCAGACGTTACGCATGCTTGCCCACCTGGTCGATGAAGATCTCCTCCAGCGAAGGTTCCAATAACTCGAAGCGGCTGATGCGGGCGCGATCCACGGCCAGGCGCAACAGTTGCTGCGCGTCGGCGCCGGGCTTCAGCCGCACTTCCACATAGTTGCCATAGTTGTTGAAGGATTGCACGAACTCGCAGCTCTCCAGCCGGGGATCGCCTTCGTACTGCATCTGCACATGGTTCTTGCCGTAACTCGCCTTGATCTTTTTCAGATCGCCTTCCAATATCGCGTGGCCGTGGTCGATAAGGCAGATGGAATCGCACAGGCGCTCCACCTGGTCCATACGATGAGTGGAGAAGAGAATGGTCTTGCCCGCCTTCTTCAGCTCAATCAGAATGTCCTTCAACATGACCGAGTTGGCGGGGTCGAGCCCGGCGAAGGGTTCATCCATGATTACCAGCTCGGGGTCGTGCAGCAGCGCGGCTATAAACTGTATTTTCTGCTGCATTCCCTTGGAGAGTTCCTCGACTTTCTTGTTGGTCCACTCGGACAACTGCATGCGCTCGCACCAGACCAGCGAACGCTTGCGAGCTTCCTGCTCGGAAAGGTTGTGCAATGCGCCCAGCAGCACCAGGTGATCGAGCACCTTCATACGCTTGTAGAGCCCGCGCTCTTCGGGCAGATAGCCGACACGGTGCAGCAGTCCGCGATGAAACTGCTCGCCGAACAGGCGGACCTCGCCCTCATCGGGCATGGTGATGCCGATCATCATGCGGATGGTCGACGTCTTGCCCGCGCCGTTAGGGCCTAGCAGTCCGTAGACGCCGCCCGCGCGAATGGCCAGCGAAAGATTGTCTACGGCCACAAAGCGGTCGTAGGATTTGCGGATTCCCCGCAGCTCGACAATGTCACCCATAAGTTCAGTTTCAGGTTTCAAAAACCAAGTTTCGAGTTTCGAGTTTCAAGCAAACCACGACCCGAAGCGGGAAAACTCGCTTCAAGCCAGCACGGCGTTACTGGAAACTGGAAACTCGAAACTGGAGACTTCGTGACTTGACTATACTGTCCGCCGTTCGTGCCTGTCGAGGAAGATCACAGCTCAAGGAAGTTGCGAACCATCTTTTTTCCCTGATCGGTAAGCACGCTCTCAGGATGGAACTGCACGCCTTCGACGGCGAACTTCCGATGGCGCAGTCCCATGATGACCCGCGTCCCATCGCGGTCCTGGCAGGTAGCGGAAATCTCCAATTCGGAGGGAAGACTCTTCTCTTCGACGATGAGAGAGTGATAGCGCGTGGCTGTCATGGGCGAGGGAATGTCGCGAAAGATGGTCTTGCCGTCGTGCTCTATCGAACTGGTCTTGCCGTGCATCAGGTTGGGCGCGCGGACCACTTTGCCGCCGAAGGCCGCACCGATCGCCTGATGGCCGAGGCAAACGCCCAGAAGCGGAACCTTCCCGGCAAAATGACGAATCACGTCGATGCTGATGCCTGCGTCCTGCGGCGTGCACGGGCCGGGAGAGATGACGATGTGGTCGGGATGGAGCGCTTCGATCTCGTTGACAGTCATCTGGTCGTTGCGAGCCACAACGACCCGTGCTCCTAGTTCACCTAGATATTGCACTAAGTTGTAGGTAAACGAATCGTAGTTATCCAAGACGAAAATCATGATTCTTCAAGCCCGAATTTCTTCAGCCACTCGCCCTCTCGCACGCCCGCAACAAAGCGCTCGCCTTATTCATGCACTCTTCAAACTCATTCTCTGGATTTGAGTCTGCCACGATGCCCGCGCCCGCCTGCACGTAGGCTCGGTTGCCATGCAGCACCATCGTCCGAATCGCGATGCAGGAGTCGAGATTGCCGGCGTGGTCTGCATACATCACAGCGCCGCCATAAACTCCGCGGCGTACCGGCTCCAACTCTTCGATGATCTCCATCGCGCGGACCTTGGGCGCGCCGCTCAGCGTCCCGGCAGGGAAGCACGCCGCCAGCGCGTCCAGCGCGTCGAGATCACCGCGCAGTTGTCCCTCCAGCGCCGACACCAGGTGCATGACGTGCGAATATTTCTCCACATGCATCAGATCGCGGACTCTAACGCTGCCATATTCGCTGACGCGGCCCAGATCGTTGCGCCCAAGATCGACCAGCATGACATGTTCGGCGCGTTCTTTCTCGTCAGTGCGCAGTTGCTCGGTCAGGCGCTCGTCTTCGGCCGCGTCGGCGCCACGCGGGCGCGTTCCGGCGATTGGCCGGTATTCCAGCTTTCTTCCGGAAACCTTGACCAGCATCTCCGGCGATGCGCCCAGCACATGAGTGTCGTCGAGCTTCAGAAAGAACATGTAGGGCGAGGGATTGACGGTGCGCAGCGCGCGATAGATTTGGAACGGCTCGGCGGGAGGCTTGAAATCGAGCCGCTGCGACAGCACGACCTGAAAGACATCGCCGGCGGCAATGTATTCCTTCACCCGCCGGACGCTGCGCACGAAATCATCGTGCGAGGTGCTGTTGTGTACTCTGATGGGCTTGGTTTTGCCGCTGTTAGACCAGTGCAGATGTTGCCCGCGAACTCCTCGCGCCAGTTTTCGTTCGATGGCGGCGATGTCGGTGAGCGCACGGTCATAGGCCTTGCGCGGCGACTCGGAACGAACGTCGGCCGCGGCGATGATGTGGAGCTGGTGGCGCAGATGATCGAAGGCCAGTAGCCGGTCGTAAAAGGTGAAGACGCAATCGGGGAGCCCGACGTCGTCTTTCGTGCGCTCGGGCAGGCGCTCGAACTGCCGGACCATGTCGTAGGCGAAATATCCGACGCCGCCGGAGGTAAACGGCGGAAGGCCGAGTAAGGTGGCCGGACCGTGTTGCCGCAGATGCTCGCGCAGAAGAGGAATCACATCGCCCTGGCTTCGTTGCACCGACGAACCCTCGCGAACCGTCAGATCTTTCCCCCGCGCGGTGATCACGGTCCTGGGCTCGGCACCGAGAAAGGTGTAGCGCCCAATCTTCTCGCCGCCCTCAACCGATTCCAGCAGAAACGCATACTTCTGCCGCGCCGCGATGCTGAGGAATGCGGCTACCGGAGTAAGCAAATCCGCGCTCAGAGTTTTGGCGACCGGAATGAGAGTGGCGTCGCGGCTGAACTGCAGAAAGCTTCGATAGTCGGGTGTGAGCATGGGAGTAATTGGTGGACCGCCTGGCGGTTCGTCTCAGAAGTCGTCTGGGTTGTGTCAGGGCACGACTTCTAGTCGTGCCGAACAGAGCCTGAAAGAAAAGAGGGCTTTAGCCCTCGCAGAAGACATCAGGGGCTAAAGCCCGGGCTTCTGCGCGACGTTGGCGGCACGGCTGGAAGCCGTGCCCTGACACAAAACGAAAACGAATTAAGAGATCGGCCGTAGGCACTGGGATTATACGGGAGCGCCGTTTGTCACGCCGTGGCCCGCAGGACGCCCTCGATTTCGTCCGTGCGGCGCGACCATAACGGGCCTTGCCGAATTTTGCCAAGCGAATTGACAAAAGGGCTTATCCTGAAAGCACTCGGAGGTAAGACCATAATGAGCGCTGAGTACACCATTGTTAAGTCCTACACGATCTTCGCCGGCGGCCCAACCGGGGAATCAACCGATGCACCGAGCGAATTCGATATGCAGGATTGGCTCATCGCTCGCGGATTTACTGCGAGTGCAGCGAAAGACATAATCAGGAAAATTGACTTGGCGGGACGGCTGGTCGTCACCGTACCGTGACTCCTGTTGAAATCAAATAAAGCGTGCGAGCAGGATGACGAAGATGGAGACGCAAGGCGAGCATCTCTTACGATAAAACGATGGTTCAGGAGCTGCGTGAGGATACTGATTTCGCTGCCGAGTATCTAAAGGCCGCTATGCAAGAGGTGGACGAACCGGGCATTCTCCTGGCGGCATTACGCCGTGTAGCGGAAGCTAGAGGCGGCTTGGCCGAGGTAGCGAAGTCCGCAGGTATCGAACGCGATTAGTCTCTGTCCGGCCCTGGTGCTGCGCGGCAATCCGCGGCTATCCACGCTAGTGGCCGTAACCAAGGCCATGGGGCTGAAGCTGACGGTTCGCGGCGGCGTAGCGCACTGCCGCCCTTCACCTTTACTTGCGCGCCATCCTCACCGCTGCATATACTTTGAAGGTTTGGCCCAATACAGGACGCGCCCTCCACTCACCGCGTCCCGGTTCATACTGCAAGCAATCATTTCGGAGAATCTATGGCTACCGCACACTCGCTGGAACAAGAAAGCAATCCCTGGGAACAACAAGCGGCGCGCTTCAATCTTGCCGCCGAGAAACTGAAGCTCGATGAAGGTCTATGGCGAGTGCTTCGCCAGCCCAATCGCGAGATCATCGTCCACATCCCCGTCGCCATGGACAACGGGCAACTGGAAGTCTTCACCGGATACCGGGTGCAGCACTCGATTGCGCGCGGGCCCGCCAAGGGCGGCGTGCGCTATGCGCCGGACGTTACGCTGGACGAAGTGCGCGCCCTGGCCAGCTGGATGACCTGGAAGTGCGCCGTGGTCAACATCCCCTTTGGCGGCGCCAAGGGCGGCATCATCTGCGACCCCAAGAACATGTCGCGCGGCGAACTGGAGCGCATGACCCGCCGCTACACCTCGGAGCTGATCGAATTCATCGGCCCGGAAAAGGATGTTCCCGCGCCCGACGTCAATACCAACGAGCAGACCATGGCGTGGATGATGGACACCTACTCCATGCACATGCGGCAAACGGTGACGGCGGTGGTCACCGGCAAGCCGTTGAACATGGGCGGATCGCGCGGGCGCCGCGAGGCCACGGGCCGCGGCGTCATGATCATCTGCGACGAGTCCATCAAGAAGAACAATATGACGCGCGAGGGCAGCCGCGTGATCATTCAGGGCTTCGGCAACGTCGGCTCCAACGCCGCGCTGCTGATGCACAAAGCCGGATACAAGATTGTCGGCATCGGCGAGTGGGACGGCGGCCTGTACAACCCCAAGGGCATCGACATTGCGGCGCTGTGGGAGCACCGGCAAAAGGAAGGCACCATCCACGGCTTCAAAGAAGCCGAGCGCCGGCCCACGGAAGAGCTGCTGGTTACGGACTGCGAAATCCTGATCCCTGCTGCAACCGAGAGCGTGATCACCTCGGCCAACGCCGACGACGTGAAAGCGAAGATCCTGGTGGAAGGCGCCAACGGACCGACTACCGCTGCCGCTGACGACATCCTGGCCGAGAAGCACGTTTTCGTTATGCCCGACATCCTGGCCAACGCCGGCGGCGTTACTGCTTCGTACTTCGAGTGGGTACAGGACCGGCAGGGTTACTTCTGGAAAGAGTCGGTGGTCAACTCGCAGCTGGAGGACATCATGGTCTCGTCGTTTGAGGACGTGGTGCGCTACGCCGAGACCCACCACGTGAACAACCGTATCGCCGCCTATATGCTGGCGATCGATCGGGTCGCATATACGATCCGTCAACGCGGGATCTACGCCTAGTTACGATTCGGTTAACTCCTGTGGCCGGAACACCTTCCCGAAACGGAGGGTGTTTCTGTTTGAAGGCAAAAATAATTTTGCCTTCGCTGCTTCATCGCACCTCAAGTTGGGGCATAATAACGTCCAACTTTTCAGCGCGTGTGAAACGCCTCCCGTACAAGGTTATTCATGTCACGTCTGCATTTCTGTCTTCGCTTGCTCGCCATAGCGGTGGCCTTTCCGGCCATTCTCCTATACATCCTGGTAGCGACGCTGGTGCGCTCCGGCCGGGGAGTCCACAGCGGGTTGCGCACGCCCTTGAGGGTGTGGATGGGTGTGCTGGACTGGGCAAAGGGTATTCCCGTGGGCTACAGCTACTGGGAGCAGTACGAAGCGCCGATCATGCTGGACGAGATCGTTGTGCATCACGACGAGTAGCGGCCTCTTTTCTGCGATTGCTTTCAATCTGACCGGTAGAGGATAATCAGCTGTGGTGCGGCGATTCGGTCGCGATGGTCTGCCTGTCTGGTTTTTGTGAATCTCCCGACCTACATCACGCTGACTCGCATCTTCAGCATTCCAGTGCTGATCTGGGTGCTTTCCAGCAACCGTTTCAGCTCTACGAATGGCGACCGCGAGCTGTTGGCTTCGTTCATCTTCATCGCGGCCTCGCTCACCGACGCCATCGACGGCTATCTGGCGCGCCGGCGCGCGCAAGTCACCACCATGGGTATGCTGCTGGACCCGGTGGCCGACAAGCTGCTGATCGCCGCCGCGTTCATCACTCTTGTCCAGTTCAATCCGCGGACCGTTCCGGCATGGATGGCTGTCATCATCATCGGACGCGAGTTCCTGGTGAGCGGCCTGCGCTCCATCGCCGCCTCCGAAGGCTTCACCATCCAGGCCAGCGACCTGGGAAAACTGAAGATGTTCGTGCAGATTTTCTCCGTCGTGGCGGCCATCATCGATCACCACTGGACATATTTGCCGTGGTATTTCCTCAGCCTGCCGGTGCATCCCATCGCTCTTGCTTCGATATGGGTGATGGTGGCGTTGTCCCTGTGGTCAGCGGCCGATTACTTCATCGCATTTTGGAAGCGCATCGACCAGACGGCGATGAAGCGCCGGCGCAAGCGTTCCTTTGTACTTAGCCGGCGAAGGAAGCGTGACGATGTTCCCGTCGTCTGAAAAAGCTCGTGCGGCCTTACCTGCGGAAGCTCCGGAATATTCTCTGCCAGAACGAGAGTTGCTGCTGCGGCTGGCGCACACTTCCATCGAAGCCGCAGTGGACGGGCGCGAGTTCGAACTGTTGTCCCCGAGCGAACACTTAGCGGAATGCCGTGGGGCGTTTACGACATTGCACCTGCGCGGCCGGTTGCGCGGCTGCATCGGGTATGTCTTTCCCACCAGCCCCCTCTATCGAACCGTAGCCGAGACGGCCCGCGCTGCCGCCCTAGACGACCCGCGCTTTCACCCCGTCAACCCGGAAGAGGTAATGCTCCTGAAGGTTGAGATCAGCGTGCTTTCTCCACTGCGGCCCATTGTTCCGGATGAAATCGTGATCGGGAAGCATGGCCTGGTTGTAACGCAAGGCAGCCGCCGCGGACTTCTGTTGCCACAGGTTCCTGTGGAATGGGATTGGAACGTCGAGACATTTCTGGCCCAAACCTGTTTGAAGGCTGGATTGGCCCCCGATGCCAGGAGCTATGATATTGATCTGCAAGCGTTTACGGCAGAAGTCTTTGGCGAAGAGTAGCGTCCCGATTCCAGCAGTAGCAATTCTGATTCGTGCCCTCCAATGGACTTTTGGCGCACAGTTGAAATTTCCATAACAAGAAGATTGCATCTTTCCTTGTGCACCGTTAGTATCAAACAGCTATATGCGCGAGTCTTCAAGCACTTACGCATCCCGGATACGTCGATTTCGGCTGCCCCGCCTCTGCATAGCGGTGGTCGGCGCCGATGTCGCCACCATGATCGAGCGCGCCGAGTCCTTGGTGCGTGATAACCCCTTTATGGAGTTGAGGTTAGACTACCTTCCTCAACCTCTCGCCGCTTTGCCCAGGCTGAAAACCCTGCTCGAGGTTCATCCCGAGGCTACCTTCATTGCCACCTGTCGCCGTGCCGTAAATGGTGGCAAGTTCAAGGGTTCCGTCGCAGCTGAGCTGGCGGTTCTGCGCAAGGCCGCGGATTGTGGCTTCCCACTGGTTGATTTGGAAATCCAGAGCGTGGAGGCCCTGAAAGCCGCTGAGTTGCGCGACCTCTACGACCGGGTTGGCATGATCGTCTCGCACCATAACTTCCGTTCTACCAAGGGCTTAGACGATCAGTTTGAAGCGATGACCGAGTATCCGGCCGACTTCTACAAACTGGTCTCCACGGCAACCAGTCTTCACGACAACGTGGTGATGATGAAGTTTCTGGAAGCAAACTCCGCCAAGCACGAGATGGTCGGCGTTTCGATGGGAGAGCAGGGCATTATCAGCCGCGTGCTGGGTGTGCGGGCGGGCAGCGTCTTCACTTTTGGCGCGGCAACCAAGGGTGAAGAAACGGCGCCGGGTCAGGTGCTGGCCGGTGAACTGCGGGACACGTATCGCATCGACATGGTCGACCAGGCCACGCAAGTGTATGGAGTGGTGGGAGATCCGCTGTCCCATTCGCTTTCGCCGGTGATGATGAACTCGGCGTTTCGGCGCGAAGCGGTGAACGCGGTGTACCTGGCGCTGCACGCCAAGAGCATGAAAGACCTGATGGCCTGCGTCCGCGACATTCCCATCCGCGGCCTCAGCGTGACCATGCCCTATAAGCAGGAGATGGTTGCGGCGCTGGAGAATTCCGATCCGCTGACCCGGCAGATTGGCGCATGCAACACCGTGGTCCGGAGCGCCGATGGCAAGCTGTACGGTTTCAATACCGACGTGGCTGGGATACTCGTGCCCTTGCAGCAGCGCTTGAGTCTGGCTGGGGCGCGCATTCTGATTGTCGGAGCCGGTGGCGCGGCGCGCGCTGCTGCCTTCGGACTGAAGGGCAAGGGTGCTGAGGTCTTCATTGTCAACCGCACGCCCCTGAAAGGCCAGACCCTGGCCCGGCAGGCGAAGGTGAAGTACATCAAGCGCGCCGACATCGCCAAACAGGAGTTCGATGTCATCATCAATGCGACGCCAGTCGGTATGAATGGCAGCAAGCAATCGCCACTGGAAGAAAAGGAACTGAACGCCAAGTTTGTCTTCGATCTGGTTTATAACCCCGCTGAGACCAGGCTGGTCAAGATGGCGCGGGCCAAGAACATTCAGGTAATTCCGGGCTTGGAGATGTTCGTCCAGCAGGGCGCCCGCCAATTTGAGATCTGGACGGGCAAGCCCGCTCCCGTTGCTGAAATGGCCTATGTCGTTACCAAAGCGTTGGAGCGTCAGGCGGCGTCAGAAGCCAGCGAGGAACAACAGGCTCCCGCCAAAAAGGCCGCTGCGAAGAAGACAGTTTCCAAGGTGGCTCCTAAGAAAGCCGCGAAACCCGCCAAGGCCAAGCGAAAGAAGTAAACCCAACCTCCCTCGTTGGACCAGCGACAAGCAGTCTGTTTCTACTTTTTGAAAATGTACCAAACTGCAACGACGGAAAGAGCGAATCCCGCAGCGTAGGAGGGAATCGCGGTTGCGACCTGTACGAGGGATGAGCGCCTGGAGGTTTTTGAGCGCAGGGCGAGCACGACCGTAGCGGTGAAACCAGCGGCCCCTATCGCAGCCACGTACCCTACGTCATGGACGAAAGCTGCGGCCAACACCCCCAAGCCACAGGCTCGACGTTCCGGCGAGGATGGTGACAAGCATTCTCTTCGGTGTCTTCGATGAAGCCTGAATGCGCTCGGCGGTGACATCGGCCTCCACGTGCTCGCCTTCCTGGCCGTCATAAATCTTGATGACTCGGAACCCAATACCGGCCTTCTCAAGGTTGGCCGCTGCGACTCCAACGCGAAGCTCATCCACAAAATCGCGCAATTGCCACTTTGCTCCATTGGGCTCAACCGCCCACAAAGACCATTGAACCAGCGCCCCGTGATCTCCAGTAAAAAGACTGTCGCCGGTTTTGACCTGGTATTCCAGGCTCGATCCAGATGGAAACGGGGCCTCGGCCGCCGTGTACCCGACCTGGCGCATGCGCCGGCTCGGTACGAGGGCGATCCTTCCATCGCGCAACTCCAGGAAGGTTACCCGATCCCAATCGTGCAGGTTTCGAATACGCTGGCGATGTAGTAGCCAGATGAGCGGCATCAGAGCGCACATCAGGGTACAAATAACCGGCCACAGTAAAGAACTGCCGTGTACCCATGCCATGATGAGGAAGGCGGCAGCAAGGATTGCGATTTCCGCACAGGCGAAAATCAAGAGCAACTCCGGTGCCGGAGACAGCGGCTTGCTGATTGCTACCCGTTTAAGGGAGCCGGTATCCAGATCAGCCATTAGGCGACCTCCAACAGGAATGTGGAAGCCCGCGACGAGAAGATAATACGCTATTTCAGCTGGCCCGCGGCCGTTCAGCAGTCTGCCAACTCAGCCAATCGCCCGACATCGGGAACCTCCACGTCCGGCCGCGCTTCGGTCAACTTACTGGCAGCAGACGCCTTCTCCTGTCGGCGATTCACCCACACGGTCGCAATTCCCAGCGAACGCGCCGGTCCCACATCGTGGTATAGGCTTTCGGCGACGTGAAGAAGGCGGTCGCGCGGTATCGCAAGGCGCTCCAGCAGCATCTCGAAATTCCTAAGCGACGGTTTGTAGCTGCGCGCCTGCTGCGCGGTGACGACGCAATCGAATGGGATTTGCAGCTTGCGCGCCGAATAAGCAAACAGGTCGCCGTCGATGTTGGAGAGAATTGCCAGCTTGTAGCGGGAGTGCAGGCGATGCAACGCCGGTACGGTGTCAGCGAAGGGTTCCCACCCGCGAATGCAATCCGCCAGTCCCGCTGCTTCAGCCTCGGTTACGTCGAAGTGCAACTCGCGGGCGAAGTCCCGCACGACGCTCGCCAGCACTTCGCGATAACTGCGATATTCGCCGCTCTGCTCGCGCGGTTCGAACTCAGAGTACAAGCTGAGGACCTCGGCATCGGCGATCGCGCAGCCCTTCTGGCGCAGCAGCGGCCGCAGATAGCCGAGGATGCCGGACTCCCAATCGATCAGCGTGCCGTAGCAGTCGAACGAAAGCCACTCGAACTGCGCAAAGTCGAGCATTGGAGC
>JBEKCJ010000109.1:0-13392 GCA_050014935.1 Candidatus Korobacteraceae bacterium | reverse complement strand
GCCCGTTCTAGCCTCTGTTGGCTAGGGCTGGGCTTTTTGCATCACGCGCTTTCCCTCAGTACCAACTGCTCCGCCGGCGAGAACACATAGGCGCGAATCATCATCGTGCTCAGCAGCGATGTCAGGCCCGACGAAGCCAATATCATCGCAATCACCACGAACTGATAGATCGCGGCGTAGAGCGGGTCTGCGCCGGAGAGCAGCATGCCGGTCATCAGGCCGGGGATCCAGACGATGCCCAGCGAGCGCAGGTTGTCGATGGCGGGAATCAGTGAGGAATGAATACTCGCCTCGGTGTAGCTCGCGATCGTTTTCTCCGGCGCAGCGCCCAGCGCCAGCGCGGTTTCGATCTCGCCCGCGTGTGCCAGCACCTCCGAGCGGAAGCGGTTCAACGCGAGTCCATTCGTGTTCATGGCGTTGGCGATGAGCATGCTCCCCACCGGAATCAGCGAAGTGATTGCGGTATCGATCACGCCGGCCCACGTCATCACTGCCGTTACCAGCCCTGCGCCCGCCGCGATGGAATACGTTGAGACTTTGCGCGCGCCGGGAATGTTCTTCGCGCGCTTGGCAGAGATCGAGCCGGCCGCGATGATCATGCCCGCCAGCAGAAAAACGCTGCTCCAGCGCGGAGCTTTCAACAGCAGAACCAGCACCGAGCCGACCACAACGATCTGCACGATCCCGCGCAGTAACGCTACCGCCGTATCGCTTTCGAGGTGAATATTGCGACGGCGCGCCAGAAGAATTACGACGAGAGCCAACACCGAGGCGATGGCCGCCTGCGCGAAGCCCAGCGCAACTTGCGAGTGAAACAGCGACTTAAGCATCCAGCACCTCCGCGGGGTGAAGGGGCGCGGCTTCAGCCGCGTCGCAAAATACTCTTTTCGCGTGTGGCTTCAGCCACTGAGGGACATCGCCGGTGCTACAAACTGCGAATTCCCTCGGCGGCTAAAGCCTGGCCCGAACGAGCGCGTAACGGCGCAGCTGAAGCTGCGCCCCTTCAAACCATCTCTTCTGGGCTTGCCACAAGAGGCAAATAATCCAGGTTAACCACCGAGCACCTCCGTCGGAGTTCCTTGGCGGACCAGCCTTCCAGCTTCGATCATGGCAACCCGGTCGCAAAGGCGACGCGCCTGCTCCCGATCATGGGTCACCAGAACAAATGTGTAGCCATGCGCACTGACCAGATTGCGGGCCAGATCTTCAATGCCAGTCTTCGCCTGCTCGTCCAGCGCCGAGGTCGGTTCGTCGAGCAGCAGAATCTCCGGCCGGTTGGCCAGTGCTCGCGCCAGTGAAACCCGCTGCTGCTCACCGCCGGATAAGTTGGCGACGTTGCGCGAGGCGAATCCCGGAAGCCCCACGCGCTCCAGCAGGCTGACAATTTCAGTATCAGGCAGTGTCTCGCCACGTTGCGCGGGCCCAAAACGTAGATTGGCGGCGATGTTGCCGGGGAAGAGAAACGGACGCTGCGTCACCATGCCGACGCGCCGGCGCAGCTCCTGCGGCGGAATCTGGCGATAGTCCTGATCTTCCAGGAACACGGTGCCGCTGGTGGGCTCGTCCAGGCGATTCAGCAGGCGGAGCAGGGAACTCTTGCCTGAGCCGCTAGGCCCGACAATGCCCAACAGCTCGCCGCAGCGCACCTCAAGCGAGACGTCCTGAACAATCCATTTTTCGCCGACGCGGCGTCCCAAGTGCTCCGTCCGCAAGATCACCGCGCCGGGTGCGGCGTTCATCGGTCAAGATGCCCGTAATAGATGTTGGTGTCGTACTCCAGCGTCACCACGCCGTTTTCCGCATGCGCTCCGAAGAGTTCCGGCAGGGCTTCCAACATCGCATCGTGCTTCTCGCCGGATTTGGGGATGTAGGACGACGACAGCAGCCGGCCGCGCAGCCCGTCAGAGTTCAAACGCTGCTGGTTGTGCTGCTGGATCAGCGCCATTTTATTCGGTGCAAAGAAGCGCTGTAGGGCATCGTAGTTGGCGAGGTATTTCCGTGAGACCTGTTCGTAATCGATGGAATACTTCCCCACGAAGGCCTCATAGGCGCGCAGAAACGGCGTAGCTTGGGCGTCGCGATGGTGCCACACCAGCACCACCCATCCGCCGGGCTTGAGGATGCGGGCGAATTCGGCGCGGGTTTCCGGCGGCCGGAACCAATGAAACGCCTGGGCGGCGATGACGAAGTCCACGCTCGCATCTTTCAGCGTGGTGGCCTCGGCGCTGCCTTCCACCATGCTGAAGTTTGGGTAACCCGCCATGCATTTCTCGCCGGCCAGCCGCATCTCGCGATTGGGCTCCACGCCAATCACGCGGTTGCCGTTGTCCAGGAAGATCTCTGCCAGCAGCGCGGTGCCGCAGCCGATGTCGGCAATCAGGTGCTGGGCCGTCAGGCCACAGGCTTGTTGCAGGGCGTGTACCACATCGTGGGAGTAGCGAGGACGATACTTCGCATAGTCTTCGGCGCGATCGGAGAAGCGGACGAGGGGGTCGCCGACTGGTTCAGGCATGGCAAAATGATATCGTAACGTGCCCTATGATGACGCGGAACAAACAGAAATCGAAGCCGCCGTTAGCGGCTGCTATTTGCGAGGCGATCCGGAAGGTACCACGCGGCCGGGTCAGCACTTATGGCGCGATTGCCAAGGCGGCCGGATACCCGCGCTGCTCCCGGCACGTAGGCCGAGTCCTGAAGCAGGTTGGCGGGCTGCCCTGGCAGCGGATTCTTGGCGTCGGCGGACGGATCTCGTTGCGCGGCGAATATGCTCTGGAGCAGCGTTTTCTGCTGGAAGCTGAAGGCGTTCGCTTCAAGGGGCGGCGGGTGGATTTGCGGGAATTCGAACACCGTTTCGTGCCGGCGGAACGCCAGCGGAAGGCCGCCAAGGTCAGCGCAAGAGCCAAGCGTTTGCACCAAAAGTTGTAGACGATCCCGACTGCGGGCTTATCTACCGTTTTGCCTTTAGCGTAAAATCAGAGCAGTTTCAATCAATTCAGGATGATGTTGATGCCGGGCCGAGTTCGTCTTGCTATTCTTGCGATCCCCGTCTTGCTTGCTGCGCCGCTTTTCGGGCAGCAGTACTCGGAGCACGATCACACTGTTTTTCATCGTCCGGCGCCAGCCACGACGACGAAACATCCATCTGCCACGGCCGGAACTTCGGCGACGACCCGCACTCCCGTTGCGGCCTCCAGCGCCAGTTCTCGCACGCCTGAGTCAAACCGGCGCCACGAACTGACCTATGGTCAGGCACCGACAATGACCGAACCACACGCTACCCAAACTCAGCAAGCTCCAAAATAAACTGTCGACAAAATCAGGAGATCTCTTCGTAATAGCGCTCTCCGGCACAGCTGCGGCACAGAATCCTGCCATCGCGCCGCACCTCGCGCTGGAAGTTGATGCCCTCGCCGCATTCGGCGCAGACGATGCGCTCGCCCTTGTAGCCCGGTAGCTCTTCCGGCGGCAATTGCACCTTCACCCAACGCTCAGTGAACAGATCGTCGTTCGGGATCTCGCGATAGGCAAGCATCTGCTGCTGGTTCTTGTTTTCAATTTCGGGATGCATCTGCCGTGCCAGCGCCTTGGAACTCTCCTTGGCGCACACGCGCACCGCCCGGCCAGAGTTGAGATCGACGAAAGTTGCGGCGACCTTGCCCCAGTCACGAAACTTCAGCGCCCGCTTGCCCAACCGGCAGCCGGTGACTACCGCAACGGCATCGGTGGCGCAGCGATCGATTTCAACAAAGGTGATCAGCCGCTTGCGATCTTTGCCGTGCGGATCGTCGATGCCCAGCAGCTCGAGACCACGCATTGCCAGCCGCACGCCCAGAACCTGTCCGGCACACAGATGGCCGTGAGCTACTTCCGCATCGTGTAACAGTTCGTCAAAACTCTTCACCGCAATTTGCTCCGTTATTCTTCGTCCGAATCGTTGTCGGGCGCCTCATCTGCAAAGCGGCCACTCACATTCACCGTGAACTTTTCGCCGGCTTTGGGCAAGAAAGTCACGCGCGGCGGCTGCCGCTCCCAGCGCGGCACCGCGCAATTCCTGTCGGACGAATCTCCCGTGCCGACCTTGCCCAGTTCCTTGTGAAACAGCGGCTTCTTGCCGCCGATCTCGGCGACTACGGCATCCACCCGCTCACCATTGGAGGTGATTCCACAATACGCGGCGTAATCGCGATACCAGCTGACCTCCGAATAGAACGCGTCGAAGTCGGGCAGTTTTACCAGCGCGATCTTGCCTGACACGCGGTCTACCAGCAACCATCCGCCTCGCTGCCAAAGCCACTTGGCAGACTTCTTCGCGTCGTCCGGCAATACGTCGTTGATGCGATAGGCCCGGCGGACGACGAACTCGCGATCGGTGACATCGTGTGCATCGCCGGTGGTGAAATCCTTCAACTTGGTATCGACGTACAGCGGCCTTACCGAGATGTCGATTGTCCTGTCTTCCGCGGTCCCGACGAAGAGTTTGACCGGTGTCGCCTTTCCCAGGCTTACAACGTGTGGCTTTGAGGCGGCTGCGGCCGTCAGACCGATCGGCAACAGCGCGATAAGGAGGAAGACAGCACGCATAGAATCCCACCGCTCAATAACCAGGTCGGTCACGAGAGGCTGAAAGTTCCTGCCCCAGCGTGGCCTACCGCAGACTTCTCCATTCGATATTAACCACCCGACAACTGTCATACAATGAATTTGCGTTTGAGTGGCCTGAGGATGGCTTTGACCTACAGCTTCGTAGTTCCGGCATACAACGAGAGTGAACGCCTTACCGTATCGCTGCCCAAAATCTTCGACTACATTCGCCAACAGCAGTTGCCAAGCGAAGTGATTGTAGTGAACGACGGCTCCAGCGATAACACCGCGGAGGTGGTCCGGCGTTTCATGTCGCTTTATCCGGACCTCCGGCTGGTAGAAAATCCCGGAAACCGCGGCAAGGGATATAGCGTTCGCAATGGAATGTTGAACGCGCGCGGCGATGTGAGGCTCTTCACCGACGCCGATCTGTCATCGCCAATTTACGAGGCCGCGAAGCTGTTCGCCGCACTGGAGCAGGGCGCGGATGTGGCCATCGGATCGCGGTGGTTGCGAGCGGAGCTGCAAACCGAGCGTCAGCCGTGGCACCGGCAGCTGTTTGGGCGCTGCTTCAACCTCGCGCTCCGGATTGTGCTGGGACTGAATTACTCCGACACGCAATGTGGCTTCAAGGCGTTCACCCGAGGGGCGGCGCATACCGTTTTCACTCGGCAGCGAATCGAGCGCTGGGGCTTCGATCCGGAGCTGCTGTTTCTGGCCAACAAGTTCAAGCTGCGCACGGCGGAGGTCCCGGTGGAGTGGGCCCACGATCATCGCTCCAAGATCAACCCGCTGCGCGACGGCATCAAGATGGGAACTGAGATGTTGGCGGTGCGTTGGAATGATATGAATGGGCGCTATAAGAAGGAGTCATTTGTTCCGGAAGAAGCGCACGCCGAGCCGACGCCTTCGGTGACGGGCGAAATGTAATTCCCACCGAACAGCATCCGACAATGGCAAATGACGGCAGCGAGAACTTGACCTGCGCTGGGGTGACTGACTTAGCTACAATGAGCTTCCTCCTTGACAAGAAAACTATTGATGAAGATCGCGTATCCGGTCCTTCCAAAGAAGGAAAAAGGCGAGTCCACCGCGATAGAGCTGCGCAATGAGTAGAGACGATCGCTTGACTGGGGAGGAGCGATCCATGCCAGGTTTAAAAGCCCCGTCAGTCCCATCCATTAACGGAGATAAGCACTGTATTGACGCACTCACCGCGGAATTCTTCCGGCTTTTCTCACCCACGCCTGGCGCAACCGTTAGCCTCCAGCGAATCCACGATCTGTTCGTCCCCCAGGGCATCATCGTGAGGACCTGCGGACCAGACACAGAGGTGTTTTCAATCACGGACTTCATTGCGCCGCGCGAGCTATTGCTGAACGATGGCAGCCTGGTGGATCTGCGCGAGCGTGAGGAATGGGAAACGACTGACATCTTCGGAAATGTGGCACAGCGGTTCCTCGCGTACCGCAAGACGGGAGTGCTGCACGGGGAACGCTTCGACACCCGTGGCATGATGACAATTCAATTCGTGCGAAAGGATGGAGAGTGGAAAATGTCTGCCATCGCCTGGGACGACGAGCGCAACGGAGTGGTTATTCCAGATGGCCACGACTAACGGCTCTGAAATTGTCGGGCGCACCGGACGCGGGCTTCCGACATAGAGATAAGAAGAGGGTGCGGATCATCCCGCCCCCTCTTTTCAAGCTCGGCTCGTTCCTCCAAAGGCAGCGCCAGGGCTTCTTTCAATAACTCAGCTGCTTTGCCGCTCATCCGTAGGCTGCCACTCAAACCATAAAACGTCAGCGAACCAAGTGTCTAAGGCCGAATATCGATTGTTAGCTGCTCGCCGCTAACTGCTTCTTCACCGCTTCACTCAGAATCTTGCCGTCCACACGTGCGTCGCCAAACTTGGCTTTAGCGCTCTTCATCACCGCGCCCATGTCCTTCATTGTGGGAGAGCCCATTTCGGCGATAACGGCGCGGACGGTGGCGATGATTTCCTCTTCGCCCACGGCCTTGGGCATGTAGGCTTCGATGATCACGATCTCCGCAGCCTCTTTCTGCGCCAGTTCAGGACGGTTGCCCTTGCTGAACTGCTCGACGGAGTCCTTGTGTTGCTTGATCATGGTGCTCAGGACTTGCAACTCGTCCTTTTCGTCGAGGTCGGCGGTTTTGTCGATCCGCATCTCCAGTCGTTTGCTCTGCAACGCGGCCTTCATCATGCGCAGCGTCGAGAGGCGTAGTTCTTCTTTCTTGCGCATGGCGTCGACCATATCTTTTTGCACGCGTTCGGTCAGGCTCATTTGTTAATTATAGTCACCCTGGGTTGTGATTCAGGGCACAGAGGGCGTGCCAAGTTGAGCTAGCCTGCTCAGATGGATGAGGCCTATAGTTAAGAGGTCGGCGCTCGCTGGCGCCGCAATCAATCTTCAGAGGTACTGCCATGCTTCGTAAGACACGGCTATTTACTCCCGGGCCGACTCCTCTACTTCCGGCCGCACAAAACGCTATTGCGGCCGCGGACATGCACCATCGCACGGCGGAGTTCCGCGAAATCTTCTCGCGTACCCTCGCCGACCTGAAGACCTTCATCGGCACCAACAACGATGTTCTGCTGCTGGCTTCCTCCGGCACCGGAGCGATGGAAGCCGCGGTTTCCAACCTCACGTCGCCAGGCGAGAAAGTTGTTGTCCTTAGCGCCGGCAAGTTCGGAGAGCGCTGGCGCGATCTGGCCAAGGCTTTTGGCTGCCAGATCGAGCTGGTTTCCGTTCCCTACGGCCAGACGTTCGACCTCCGCGAAGTGAAGGAGAAGCTTGACGGCGCGCGCGTCCTTTATATGCAGGCGACGGAGACTTCTACCGGCGCGCGGCATGATGTGAAGGCCATCGCAGCGCTGCTGAAGGGCACCGACACGCTGCTGGTGGTCGACGCCATCACCGGACTCGGCACCACGCACTTCGAAGTGGACAACTGGGGCATCGACATCCTCATCGGCGGTTCGCAAAAGGCAGTCATGATTCCTCCTGGCCTTGCCTACCTGTGTGTGAGCGAGCGCGCGTGGCAGCGCATGGAAACCGCCAAGCAGCCGCGTTTTTACTTCGACCTGCGCAAGGAGCGCAAGTCGCAGACGAAGGGCGAATCGGCGTTTACTCCGGCAGTCGCGCTCATTGCGGGGCTGGCGGCGGCGCTGGATTACATTCGTCGCGCCGGCAACGGCAATCTTGCCGATGGCCGCGATGCGCTCATCCACAACGCGGAAACCTCCGCTGCGATGGTTCGCGCCGGCGTGCAGGCGCTGGGGCTGGAGCTGTTCGCGCCTACGTGTCCGGCAGCAGCCGTAACGGCGATATTGGCGCCTAAGGGCGTGGATTCCAGTGCGATCGTGAAGGAATTCCGCGAACGCTTCTCCATGGTCGTCGCCAATGGACAGGGCGAAATGAAGGGCCAGTTATTCCGTATCGCCCATCTCGGCTACTACGACTACCTCGACGCCATTGGCGTCATCGGCGCGCTGGAACATGTGCTGCTAAAGGTTGCGCCATCTTACAACGTCGAACTGGGCGCGGGCGTGCGCGCCGTGCAAGAAGTGTTTGCAGGGCAATTCGCCGAGGCGGCTAAAGTATGAAAGTCGTTATTGCGGATAAAGTCTCACCTTCTACGCTGAAGGTGTTCGCCGAGAACCCCGACTGGACGGTCGTCCAGCCCGATAAGGAAGCGCTCGCCGGCGAACTTACCAATGCTGACGCCATCGTTGTCCGCTCGGCAACCTTCGTGGATGCGGCCATGATGGACAAGGCCCCGAAGCTGCGCGTCATCGGGCGCGCGGGCGTCGGCGTCGACAACGTCGATCTCGATGCCGCCACCAAGCGCGGCATCGTGGTGATGAACACTCCGGGCGGCAATGCGGTTGCCGTTGCCGAACACACCTTCGCTCTCATGCTGGCGATGGCGCGTTTCCTCACGCGTGCTGATGCGACCATGAAAGCCGGCAAGTGGGAGAAGAAGACGCTGCAAGGCACCGAGTTGCGCGGCAAGACGCTGGGCATTGTTGGACTGGGCCGGGTGGGCGTGGAAGTTTCGCGCCGCGCGCTCGCGTTCGGAATGAGGGTGGTGGCGCACGATCCGTACGTGGCTCCCAGCTTCGCGCAGCAGTTGAACGTCACCATGGTCCCGCTGGACGAACTCTATGCCCAGTCGGACTACATCACGCTGCATGTTGGCCTGACGCCGCAGACGAACGGCATGATCAACGCCGATTCCATCCACAAAATGAAGAAGGGTGTGCGGCTGGTGAACTGCGCGCGCGGCGAGCTGCTCAACGAGCCTGCCATCATCGAGGCGTTGCAGTCTGGGCAACTGGGCGGCGTGGCCCTCGATGTCTACACTCAGGAGCCGGTCAAGGACTCGCCCCTGGCGGCGTTGCCCAACGTTATCCTGACGCCGCACATCGCGGGCTCAACCCACGAGGCGCAGGAAGCCGTGGGCGTGCAGATTGCGCTGCAAGTGCGCGAGTATCTGCTGAAGGGCGTGATCCAGAACGCCGTCAACGTGCCGTCGATCAGCGAGGGAGAGTACCAGGAGATGCGGCCGTACATCGCGCTGGGCGAGCGGCTGGGAACCTTCCTGGCGCAGTCGGTCGAGGGCGGCGTGGACGAGATGGGCCTCAGCTACAGCGGCGAGATCGCTGAGTGGAAGACCGCGCTCATCCGCAACGCTGCGGTTGCCGGCGCGCTCAACCAGATTGCGCACGCGCACGAGCGGGCGAACCTGGTGAACGCCGCATCCATCGCCGAGGAGCGTGGCATTCGCCTGACCGAGCGCAAGCAGGCGCGCGAGGCCAGCGGTGCTGCCGCTAACGTGCTGCGCATGACCTTCAAGAGCGGGCAGCAGGAAAACACCGTGGCTGGCTGCGTACAGCCCGACGGCCTGCCGCGTCTGCTGGAGATCGATGGCATCCGCGTTGAGGCGCCGCTGGAAGGCAATGTCATTTACCTGCGCAACATCGACGTGCCCGGAGTGGTAGGGCGCGTGGGGACGGTGCTGGGCAAGCACAACATCAACATCGCCAACTTCTCGCTCGGCCGCGGCAAGGCTGGGGCGGAGACGTCGGCGGTTGCGGTGGTGCAGGTGGATGGTGAGATTACGGACGCAGCGCTGGAAGGACTGCGCGGGATTGAAACCATCATGCTGGCCAAGGCGATTCGCTTCATGGCGCCGCAGGCGAAGCAGGTGGCGTCGGTGTAACAAAGGTCCCACTCATTCGGAAAGAGCGAGTGAGTGGGGCAGCCCTGACGAGGAACGTCCCATGACCCGAAACGGCATTAACTACGAGTGCATCCAAGATGGAACACGTCCAAGAGAAAAAGGACGATTCCCAAACTGCGTTGCCTGAGACAGTCGATTAGAATGGCAGCATGGCAGTCGATGCGAGTTCCTACAACGCTTGGCTCACGAAAGTGAGGGAAGCTCTCGACGCCATTAATATGCCGATGGAGGATTGGCAAGCAGTGTCGGCATTTGATTTCGAGCGTGAGTTTGGAGCGGGATCGTCTCCGAAAGACGCAGCTTTAACAGCGAACAGATTTTGGTGGCTGCGACAGAACAAGAGAATAGGGCAGGATTGCCGCCGAACGCCGGACTGTTGGCTGCCGCGCAATCATTCTGGCGAATGTCAGCCGTTGTGAACTGATGCTGGCGGGTGACTCAGTTTAAATTACCCCTGCCGCTTTCCATCGCACCATTGCGGGGTCAAGATGGAAAGCAAAGAAGCTCTCGAAGGTTATTACGTTCGGCGCGTCGGTGTAATCCTTTCTTAATGCCTTGATCCGCGTGGGCACCACCAAGTAGATTCTTGATGCGAGCATGTCCTTAAGATCGCGCGGCGTGACATTTTCGTCGATTGTCGCCAAGAAAAAACCCATTCCCCGAGTTCCTTCCGTGACAATCTGCCGCCATCTCTCCCTCAAGGTGCGCTTCACCGTAAATATAATTGCGTCCATCGCGTTCTTATGGAAGTGCTCAACCGACGGTAGTATGAAATCTGGTTGACCATTGATGACGGCTTGGGGCGTGAATGGATAGTTGAGGGCAACAAACAATCGAAGAATAAGCAGCTCGAAAGCCGCCCCCGCACGGGGCCGGCGCCCCTGAGTGAGGCTGAGGAAGAACCTTGTCCGGACTGGGACAGGTGATGTTCGTCACCGGAACAGCCGATCTTCTGCGCTAGAATGCAATCCGCGAGTCGCGCCGCGGGACGAAACTACTAAGCCCACAGCGGGAGCTGTGGGTAATCGGGTTACTTTATTTTCTGAGCCCCTTCAGGGGCGACACATATGGCCCACAGCTACGTCAGTTCCGTTTTCCATATCGTCTTCAGCACCAAAGAGCGCATGCAGCGCATTCGCCCCGAACATCAACCTCGGTTGTGGAACTACCTCGCGGGGATCGGCCGCAATCACGGCATGCAGGTGCTTGCCGTAGGCGGCATGGAAAACCACGTTCACATGCTGGTAGTCCTCCCTTCGGATATGGCGTTGTCGGATGCCGTGCGAACCTTGAAGGCTAACTCCAGCCGATGGGGTGCGAGAAACCGATCGCCTCTTTGCGTGGCAACAAGGTTACGGAGCTTTCAGCGTCAGCCCATCCCAGTTGGAGCGTGTGAAGCGGTACATTGCGAATCAACCACAGCACCATCGAACTTACTCGTTTGAGCAGGAGTTCCTGGCGATGTTGCAGGCCGCAAACATCCGTCTCGAGCCGGGTCACGTTTTTGCATGATTGTGCCGCCCCTGAAGGGGCTCCGGAATGAATAGAATCGTTTACCCACAGCTTCCGCTGTGGGCTAATCAGTTTCGCCCTTTGGGCTGGCGACTTGGGTGTGGCGCTCCCGACGCAGGAATACCTATTTTGGCTTCTCCTTTAATCTCGTTTGAAGCGTTGTTCGTTGTGATATCTCAAAAACTCTTGATCTGGAACAAATCGTTCGGGAAGCTTTATACTCAGCCCTTCATAGTCCAGCAGCAGCGTTCCGGATAGCGAGTCCTCCGCCTTAAGCGAACGTTTGAGGGTGCCTGAAACGACTATCCGATAATCCGGGGTAACTGTAACCAACCCACTGTCAAACGCCCTGTCGTGGATCGCGTTCAGGCAAAGTCCGTTTCGAGGATTTGTACGGTTCTTTGTATCGATTGACCATGGCACGATATGGCTAGCCGTCAAAAGCTCTAGCACCGCCACGCCGGTAATACAGCATCTGCAGTCGTATGCTGCTAGTACCGCCGAGCGAAAGAAACTTTGGTTCACTCTGGCTTTCACGATTGCGTCCCGGGTTTTGCCCTCTGGAAAGTCCTCTTTAGCCAATAGCTCCACCGGCGGAACATGCATGAACTTGGCCAAGAGCTCTTGACTCTCGTACGTGAGCGAATCCCAGTTGTTGCTAAATTCATTCCATATCTCTTCCTCGGCTTTGGCGCCGTGAGTCGCCCCGCGAATCCGCCGTTTTCGAAGCGCCGGATCTAAGCGCGCGAAATTGGCAAGCTTCCAGGACACAGATGATGGACTGCGTCCAAGGGCGCTAGCCAACGCTGTGATTTCCGGATTGCGAATATGGATGCGACCGAATGGAATGCGGCAATAGAGGCTGAAAGCAACGATCAACTCGTCCCGCGTCCAATCTCGCCGTGGCATGCCTTTGTCGTTTCACGAAACCTGAGATTCGATCCTAGCAATGACATCCACGTAGTGCTGAACCACGAGGTCCGCCTCTACGGGATTGCCGCAATCCGCAAGAACCGAGACATCAGCTGCGATACTTTCCTCTCTGAGATATGCGACGGTGTTCCGCCACACCTCAAGGCGCTCAGTAAGGGCGTCAAGAACCTGCAGCACATCTTCTCGATTCAGAATCAAACTACATTTTTCAGGCATCGTTCACTCTGGGATGAGGGCGTTCCTAAACGCCCGAAATTGAGAATGGTTGGCAGGGAAAACCTGCGACTAGGATGTCATGCGGCGGCAAATCGTGTGATGCTACGGCACGGAGGTCGCCGTGGGGTTTTTCGCCAAAGTTTGCCTCATACGTTATCTGGGCATACTTGTCCCAGTCGGACGAGAAAATGCATTGTGCTCCGACAGACTCGAAGGCCAGCCGCATTCCACCGATGCCGCAGAACAAATCGATAAACTTGGGACGGTTCACGTTATCGCCGCACTTGTGAGCGAAGATAACATAGATCGGACTAAACGTGCCGGGTGCCCCGCTCATCCGCTGGGTTCGGATGAGTGGGTGTGTGAAGGGGAAGGGTCGTGGAGCTCCTCGTAACGCTCAGCTGGGCTGGGCCATCCGTGCGAGACCTCATGGAATCTCGCGATTCGGGGAACCCACTCATCCGAAAACCGCGGATGAGTGGGGCACCCGCGTCTTAGCCCATTTGTGGCGATGATCCCATTGTGGGAATGGTGGTTACCTTCGTTCCGGAAAATAGGCTTGACATCTATGCTGCGTCAGGGTTCGGGTTATAGGCTGGTGTCAGGGCGCCAGCGCCCCAACTGTCTCGGTAAGACCGCTAATGACGGACACGAGGCGGGAAATGCTCTTTGAAAATGGGAACGGAGCCGGTAGGGAAATGCTGACCAGGTGACGGCGAAGCCCCTCCGCGGCTAAAGCCGTATTAACGTTGCGGCATTTACGGACGGCCTGTAAGGCCGTCCCCTTCAAGACCCCACGTCGTTCAAAGCCCAATGTCCTTCAAGACCCAACGTCGTTCAAAGCCCAATGTCCTTCAAGACCCCACGTCGTTCAAAGCCCAA
>JBEKCJ010000108.1:0-13624 GCA_050014935.1 Candidatus Korobacteraceae bacterium | reverse complement strand
TAGACCTCACTACAGGAAATCCGGAAACCATCTGAAATTTCCTCCGTGCTCTCCGTGCTTCCGTGGTGAATAAATCTTTACGCCAGCCCAACCCGCGTGATGACCATGTCGATCAACTTAATGCCGATGAACGGGACGATGATGCCGCCCACTCCGTAAACCCACAGATTGCGGCGCAGCAATGCAGCGGCGCCCATCGGTCTGTACTTCACCCCGCGCAGCGCCAACGGAATCAGCGCGATGATGATCAGCGCATTGAAGATCACGGCTGACAGAATCGCCGACTGTGGCGTCTTCAGGTGCATGATGTTCAGCGCATTCAGCACCGGAAACGTTCCGGCAAACATCGCCGGAATAATCGCGAAGTATTTCGCGACATCGTTGGCAATGGAAAACGTCGTCAGCGAGCCGCGCGTCATCAGCAATTGCTTGCCGATGGCAACCACCTCGATCAGCTTGGTCGGATTGGAATCCAGATCGACCATGTTGCCGGCTTCTTTGGCCGCCTGCGTCCCCGTGTTCATGGCCACGCCGACATCGGCCTGCGCCAGCGCCGGAGCGTCGTTGGTTCCGTCGCCCGTCATCGCTACCAGCTTGCCCTGCGCCTGCTCGCGCCGGATCAGGTCCATCTTGTCCTTGGGCGTCGCTTCCGCCAGAAAGTCGTCGACACCCGCCTCGCGTGCAATCGCGGCAGCGGTGAGAGGATTGTCGCCGGTAATCATCACCGTCTTGATACCGATGGCGCGCAGCTGATCGAAGCGCTCGCGCATGCCGCCCTTCACAATGTCCTTCAGGTGAATCACGCCCAGCGCGCGCCCCATCTCGGCAACCACCAGCGGCGTGCCACCGGAGCGCGCAATCTGTTCCACGGCGGCTTGCACCTCCGGCGGCATGGCCGAACCATTCGCGGCCAGGTACTTGGTAATGGCATCGACTGCGCCCTTACGAATCTGGTTGCCGTTCATGTTGACGCCCGACATGCGCGTCTGCGCGGTGAAGGGAACGAATTCCATTTCGTGCGAGCTGAGTTCCCTGCCCCGCAGGCCGTATCGCTCTTTAGCCAGCACGACAATCGAGCGGCCTTCGGGCGTTTCGTCTGCCAGTGAGGAAAGCTGCGCGGCATCGGCCATTTCGGTCTCGCTTACGCCGGGCGCGGGAATGAATTCCGATGCCTGGCGATTGCCCAGCGTGATGGTCCCGGTCTTGTCGAGGAGCAGTGTGTCCACGTCGCCCGCGGCTTCCACCGCGCGGCCTGACATGGCCAGCACGTTGTGCTGGATCAGGCGATCCATGCCCGCAATGCCGATGGCCGAGAGCAAACCGCCGATGGTGGTTGGAATCAGGCATACCAGCAGAGAGACCAGCACAAACACCGTCTGCGGCGCGTGCGCATAAATTGCGAATGGCTGCAATGTGACCACAGCCAGCAGGAAGATGATCGTGAGCCCGGCGAGCAAGATGTTCAGCGCGATCTCGTTGGGTGTCTTCTGGCGCTCCGCGCCTTCGACCAGGGCGATCATGCGATCCAGAAATGTTTCGCCCGGGTTCGATGTCACCTTCACGCGGATCTGGTCGGAGAGCACGCGCGTTCCGCCGGTGACAGCCGAGCGATCGCCGCCGGACTCGCGAATCACAGGCGCAGACTCTCCCGTGATGGCCGACTCATCGACTGAAGCGACGCCCTCGATGATCTCGCCATCGGAAGGAACAAACTCGCCCGCGGTAACGACCACGACATCACCGGCGCGCAACTTCGAGCTGGGAATCTTCTCGATCTCGCCGTCGTCTTCGCGAACCCGGTTGGCGATGGTCTCCGAACGCGCCTTCCGCAAGGTATCGGCCTGCGCCTTACCGCGGCCTTCGGCCATGGCTTCCGCAAAGTTGGCAAACAGCACAGTGAACCACAGCCACAGCGTGATCTGGAGATTGAAGCCAAAATTCTTCTTATCGCCGATGAGCAGCACGGTAGTGATCACGCTGCCGACTTCGACCACGAACATCACCGGATTGCCCATCATGTGACGAGGATCAAGCTTGACGAGGGAATCCACGATGGCACGGCCAACGATCTTGCCTTCCCAGATAGCTCTTTTGGAACTCTTGCTTGCCATTGTCTATCGCCTCAGAAAGTCTTACCCGCCGCCATCAGCAGGTGCTCAAGGATCGGTCCCAGGCTAAGCGCCGGGAAGAAGGTCAGCGCGCCCACGATGATGATCACGCCGATCAGCAATGCCGAGAACAACGGCGTGGTAACGGGAAATGTTCCCAGTGAAGGCGGAACATATTTCTTCTGCGCCAGATTGCCGGCGATCGCCAGCATGGGAATGATCATGAAGAAGCGGCCTATCAGCATGTCGAAACCAATGCTGTTGTCGTACCAGGGCGTATTGACCGTCAGTCCGCCGAAGGCAGAACCGTTGTTGCCGGCGCCGGAAACGTAGGCGTACAGCATTTGCGAGAAGCCATGCGGCCCGGGATTGCTGATGCCCGAGGTGCCGAAGTCATGCACCGAGGAGATGCCGGTGAAGACCAGAATCACCAGCGGGAAGACCAGCGCCACCAGCATCGCCATCTTCACGTCGTAGGCTTCGATCTTCTTGCCCAGATACTCCGGCGTGCGGCCCACCATCAGTCCGGCAATAAACACGGCGAGCACCACGTAAATCAGAACACCGTACAGGCCTGCGCCGACTCCGCCGAAAATCACCTCACTCAGCATGATGTTGACCAGCGGAACCATGCCTCCCAGCGGCATGAAGGAGTCGTGCCAGCTGTTGATGGCGCCGCAACTGGCGTCGGTGGTCACGGTGGCAAATAGCGCCGAGTTGGTAATGCCGAAGCGGACTTCCTTGCCTTCCATGTTGCCGCCGGGCTGCGACGCGGTAGCCTGCGTGGTGACGCCATGAAGCAGAGGGTTGCCGCGAGCCTCGGCCCAGTACGCGACCGTAACTCCGGCGAGAAAGAGAATCGCCATCGCTCCCCACACCGCCCAACCGTGGGCTTGCGATCCGGTCACGCGTCCTAAGGTGTAGGTCAAGCCGGCGCTGACGGCAAAGATGGCGAACAACTCGATCAAGTTGGTGAGAGGGGTTGGATTTTCGAACGGGTGCGCGCTATTAGCGTTGAAGAAGCCGCCGCCGTTGGTGCCCCACTCCTTGATGATCTCCTGCGACGCCACCGGACCTTGCGCGATGGTCTGCGTGGCAACCGTATCCATTACCGGCTTGCCCTGGGCATCGACGGCGGGCTTGCCGTCAGCATTCACATGCGGCGCCTGTTGGGGTTCCACCAGTTTGACGGTGTCATAGGGCTTCAGGTTCTGGACTACGCCCTGCGAGACCAGCAGCAACGCGCCGATGATGGAAAATGGCAGCAGCACCCACAAGCAGGAGCGGGTCATGTCCACCCAAAAGTTGCCGATGGTCTGCATCTGCCGGCGCGCGATGCCGCGAATGAAGGCGATGGCCAATGCGATGCCGGTCGCCGCCGAAATAAAGTTGTGGTAAGCCAGGCCGGCCATCTGGGTGAAGTAGCTCATCATGCTCTCACCCGAATAGGCTTGCCAGTTGGTATTGGTGGTGAACGAGGCTGCCGTGTTCCATGCCAGGTGCTCCGGCAAGACTGCGGCAAACTTCTGCGGATTGAAAGGCAGATGAAGCTGGATTCGCTCGATCAGATAGAGCAACAGCATCGACACGACGCTGAACAGCAGCATCGCGGCAGCGTACTCAGTCCAGCGCATCTCGTATTTTTCGTCTACGCCGGTCAGGCGATAGATAAGCCGCTCGACCGGCCGCAAGACGGGGTCGAGAAATGTTCGCTCGCGATTGAAGACCCGCGCCATGAAGACGCCCATGGGCTTGGTGACTGCCAGGACCAGCGCGAGAAAGACCGCGATTTGTAGCCATCCGTTGGCGGTCATGTCAGAACTTCTCCGGCCGTAGCAGCGCGTAGAAAAGGTAGATCAACATCAACGCGCAGACGGCAAGCATGATGCTTGACTCGGTATGCATGGGGTCCCCTTTACTTAATGCGGTCGCAGAAGGCCACATAGCCCAGCGACAGCGCGAAGAACGCGATGGTGATGGCGACGAATAGAAGGTCTTGCATTGTCGGCTCCTCAATTTCCTAAAGCGTATTCACCACGGAAGCACGGAAAACACGGAAAGAAAGGCGTGATAAGAAAAGCGAGAAATGGTCATCGGGCTTAGGTTCTCTTTTTTGACTTTTTCCTTGATTCTCTTTGTCTTCTTTCTTGATCTTCTTTCTTGATCTTCTTTCTTGATCTTCTTTCTTGATCTTCTTTCTTGATCTTCTTTCTTGATCTTCTTTCTTGATCTTCTTTCTTGATCTTTCCGTGTCCTCCGTGTTTCCGTGGTGAAAAATTCCTACCACGGCCCCTGTTTACGCCCGAACCACCAGATCATTCCCATGGTGGCGGTGTTCTGATCGGTGCTGTACACACCCTGGCTACCGGTTAGAAAGATGGGACGATTGGACATATCGCGGCGATATTCCCAACGCATATCGAAGCCATTAGCCAGCGTGAAGTCATAGGTCGCGGTCACTTCCTTCAGCGCTTCGATATAGCTGGTAATCCCCGTGAACAGGCCACCGTGATCGTTGAGATATTCCGTGCGGCCGGCCAGATAGGTACGCGGAGTCAACTGGTACTTGGCATAGGCTGCTCCGCCCCAAACATCTGCGGGCGCCGAAGACTGGCCAGGCGCGGTGCTGGCCCACAGGCGTTCAATTTCGTAGTCACCTTCCAGCGCCAGGTATAGCTTCGGGGTAGTCTGCCAGCTGACATAACTATCGACAATGTTCGTCTTGCCATTGGGGGCAGGGCTGACCTGCTGGAAGCACAGCCCAGGCTGCACCGGCACCGGCCCGCAGGTGGGAACTGCGATCGCGTTGGGATGCTCCTGGCCAAAGTAGTAGTTCAGCGTCCAACTGACATTCCTGTTGGGAGTAAAGACCATCCCAAAGAGCTCGTCCTTGAAACCATTGGTAGGTTCGGTCTGGTTGGTGCCATTCACGATCCAGTAGTTCAGCGCGAACTTCTTATTGATCGGGTAGGTCAGCCGTCCGCCCATATGATAGAAGGGCAGGAAGTTGAACCAGTAGGAGCGGGAATAGTTAACCTCAAACTGGGTGTAGTTGCCCTCGATTCCCAGAGAGCTGGCCCACTTGCCAAAGTCCACCGTAAGGCCGTTGCCGACGGGAACAACATAGGTCCCATAGGCCTGGAAAATGTTGCGATAGATGTCAGGACGCGGCTCGTTCAAGGGGTTGCCCTGCGACGTTGCCGTTGCCTGTCCATACTGCAAGTCGACACGGGCGCCGTAGCGCCGTCCGGCAGCCACATCCGGCGCGCGTTCTACGATCAGGTCCGCCTGGCTCAGGCTGAAGGCGTTGCTGAGGACGTCATAGGCCCGTAGCAGATTCACCCTTCCGACCGGGTCGTTGAAGTTGTACTCGTAGTAGCCATCGACCATCGCATTGATGGTGGTGCCCTTCAGGTAATCGAGTACGGAGCGATCCTCAGGTGTAAGCGACCCGGCCGACGACGCGAGACTGGCGGCCGGCACATCGACGGTGCTGTGCTCAGCCGGGTCACTGCTTGCCGTTGCCGATTTGCCCGCCATTGCCGCTCTCATCTCCTTCACCTGTTCGCGCAGATCTTCAACCTCGGACTCCAGCTGGTCAACGTGTTGTTGCAGCTTCTGGGTTGTCTCTCCGCCTTGGGACTGCGGCGCCGCGAACGTATTTCCCGCCGGTTGCTGCGCCCTCATCTGGCCAACGAATGCCAGGGCCAATAGCGCAAGCAACGCCTTTCCCATCCGACCGCCACGCCGTGCGATTGAAATCATCGAAACACCTCCTCGAGGGCATCCGCGCTGGTCGCGCTTCGGATGCCGTGCAGGTCCCATAGGAGCCTACTACGGGCAGGTGTTCGGTTACTGGCGTGCGCGTCACATAGCTCGTGTTCGTCAGAACATGACCAATAAAGCGCCGGTCATGCGGTTCTCGCTCTTGACCAGGTCGGGGGACCAACCCGGCACCAGCGAGCTAGGCGATCCCGTATTTCCGCCCGGAGGCGTTACTCCGCCCGATCCAGAGAAGTAAGGAACGTTGGCCGCGCGATGGTTGTATTCAAGACGAAACGTCACGTACTGGCTGGGCATGTAGTCCGTGGTGACAGAAACATCCCACGCCTTGAACGGATCGCCGGGGTTCTCCGGGAAGTACGGTGTCCCGGAGATCGCAGTTGCGCCGTTGATGGGCGGCAGAAGGACCAGGTATCGTCCGGGATTGTTGATCTGGCCGCCACCCAGCGTCAGCGCGTACAGGTCCTTGTGGAACCAGAAGCGGTTGTAAAGCATGTATCCCAGGAAGCTCTGTTTGGGACCCTGGGCCGAATCGCCGGCACAACTGACGCCACCACCGTGTTCGCAACCCATATCGCCAGTCAGCGAAAACGCCATCCGGTCCAACACGCGATCAAGATGTTGGTAGTACATAACCTGGATACTGTCATCGGTGTGATAGCGTACCCGTCCGGGGACGCCGAGGGTGTCCTCGCCCAACGCGTACTGATTGCCAACAAATGAGAACCAGCCCGTGGGCCGCCACAGGATCTGGCCTCCAACGCCCGGGCGATGATTGAACCGGCCATAGGACTGCCATCCGTTGATCAGCCAAGGCTCAATCTTGAGGTGCTGGTTGGGGTAGATCTGCACCCGCATACCATTAAAAAACCACGGCGTGTTGGACGAGACGTAGGACGGCTGATACGCCCAGTTATCAAACTGGTAATAACTGAATAGACCGATGTAGGACATGAAAATGCCGGCCTGCACGTTGATTCCATCCCACACGTTGAAGTGATATCCACCATAGGCTTCCGAAATGTAGCGGTAGGCGTCGGCCAGTTGCCACTGACCGCGGGCCGGACTGGCATCGTTGCGCGGCGTGGTCTCCGAGTACAGGCCGAACTGCGTCATCAGCCGGGCCTGAACGTTGTCCCAATGAAAGTCTCCGCCGACCCCGAACTGCGTCAACTGAAATTCATTTGCGCGGAAGATCTCGCTGGAGCCGCCGATGGTGTCATCCTGCGGATCATTGAAGGAGTGCGTGTAGTTCACATCCGATCTGATTTCCGGGGTAAAGAACTTGGTATCGAACGGAACCTCCTTGATGCGGCTGTTCCCGTTCAACCAGGTGAAGTCGGCGAAGGAAAACGGCTCGGGCTTGCCTGGCTTCTCCGAGGCTGCCGTTGACAAGGCGGACTCCGCGGATCCGGGTGCGGTCTGCTCATCGACCACGTGCATCGCCGCGCCAGGCTTCGGGGCCACCGGCGCTCCGTCGGGCGTCCGCGAGTTGAGTTCAGCTTCCAACTGGGCGATGCGCGTTTGCATGGCATCAAGCTGCTTCTGGACCGCGGGCGGAATCGACGGATCGTCGGGGTTGGCGGGCTGCCCGGCGACGGGCTGGGTGTCGGCGCGGGCGACAAGCTGGTCGGACGACGGGCCGCCGGCCGACTGCGCGCGCGCTATCAGGGGCAGCGAAACCATGATCAGCAGGATTGCGGCGGTGCGGCCCTGAGCCGCCAGAAACTCCGCCATCTGCTCCTCCAGATGAATAAAGAACCGCCGTCCGCAAGCGGCATCGATGGCTTGCGCTTCTGCGGTTCGACGGGCTAAAGGATTCGTTTTGGGCTTCTGATGGAATGTCGCGGACGTCCGCGCCGGGGGTGAACATTGCACTAGAAAAATCAGGAAGAAGACAAGGCTCACCGCGCAGATAATGAGAAACAAGGCTGTCATGATTTCCTCGCACACGTCAGCGCCTTCGCTGCTCGCATTTGGATTGGAGCATTTGGCTGCTAAGGGCGGGCTAAAGAAGTCGTAAGTTTTTCGTAAATCCGGGCGAGGAAGAGAACAATGTGGCCAGACGCAGTGACTGCTCCGCGGTTAAATCTTCTGGCCAACGAAAATAGTATCGCCCGCGGCCGACACTGCCGCCGTGCTTCGTACCGGGTCCAACCAGGAGAAGAAATGCTGCGCGCTTGACTGCCTCGGGGTATATAGTGTGGGGCCATTGGCAGCCAAAACGAAAATTCTTGCTGAGATGTACACCCGCTTCCGTGCCGCCATCCTGAGCACAGGCGGGGAGGGGTTTGTGCCGCCGGAGTCAACCGACTCGCCTTATACCAAGAAACCCGGGCCCTCGATTACTCTCGCACTACTTCTCTGGGTTGTTCTCATTGCGCCGGCTTTCGCGCGCGACTGCCACTTGGCGCGCTTCGAGGCCCAGATGTCGGTGGCGCAGGACGGAGTTGTCGATGTTACCGAGCGACTGGACGTGGTCTTCGACGGCGCCTACCAAGGCATCTGGCGCAATATTCCGATCGAGTATCCCGACCCGCACGGCTCTAATTACACCCTGTTCCTTCAGATCACCGGTGTGACCGACGGCTCCGGCAACGACCTGAAGTTCGAGTCGACAACGCTAAACGGCTTTCGTCACCTGACCATCCACATTCCCGATGCGGTGAACGCGACCCGGAGGGTGCAGATCCATTACACCGTGAGAAATGCTGTGCTCTGGTTTGACGATCATGACGAGCTTGATTGGAAAGTCACGGGCAACGACTGGTCATCGCTCATTGAGAGCGCCGCGGCCCACATCGTCTTCCCGGCGAACAGCAGCGGCAAACTTCGCGCTCAGGCTTTCACCGGAGAGTATGGCTCCCGCGCGCAAGACGCAACTGTACAGGTTGGGGGCAATTCAGTTTCCGTCGAAACCACCGCTCCGCTTTCCGTGCACGAGGGACTGACGGTCGACGTTCGCATCAACAAAGGCGTGCTGACGCAGCCCAGCCAGCTGGCGCAGGCCATCGGGTTGCTGCGCAACCACTCCATCGCGTTTCCGCCAAAACAACAGCGAATCCTCGTCCTCATGCCCATAGTGGTGTTATTCGCGGTGCTTCTTTTTCTCACAATACGACGTAAATCACGTATCGAACGCGAAATGCGCTTGCCGAACAGCGGGGCATCGAATAGCAACTTCAGCCACTACCAGCCGCTGAGTTCCGCAGACTACCCGCGCACCTATCGTATGCTTCCAGGCACGAGAGCTAAGGGGCTGATCGTTGGGTTCGTCGCAATCAGCATCGGATTCGCCACTTTACGCTCCGCGCTTGCGGGACCTCAAGTGCGTGTGAACTGGCTTGTGACGGGCATCCTGCTCATCGTTGTCTTTATATTCGCGATGCTGCAAGACGCCAAATATCGTGTAGTCCTGTTTCCGGACCGCATTGAAGTTCAGAGCCTGCTCTCTACCCGAGTGTTGCGGCGTGACGAGATTCTAGGCCGCCGTTTGGTGGAGGTGAAAGGTTCTCAAATCATACGGCTGGTGCCGCGAAGCGGGCAGCCGCTAGTGAGAGTATGTCCCGCTAATCTGAAGACCGACTCAGCCTTCTGGGAGTGGATGGACTCGATACCTGACCTGGACGTGCCGTAACGTTTAAGTCTAAGGTTTCAACATCCATAGCACGGTCTCGGCCCATTTCTTGATTCTCCGCTGTGTGCATGTTGTGTAAACAGCGATGAAAGCAGCAACACGGTCAGGACGAAGCGCATGGGAGCATTATCCAACTGCCTGACAACCAAGGGGAGCGGTTGCAATGGGGCCATATCACAAGCTATCCGCCTTACTACTTCACCACGCGGAGATTGTTGGTGACCGACAGCACGGAAGAAATCTGGTTGACGCGCAGCGTACACAGATTCTTGTCGCCCTCGCTATCAACTACGCCTTCCAGGGTCACCCGCGAATTCTTCACGATGATACGGATTGGCGGATTCGGATCGCGACTGTACTTGAACAGGGGACCATAGCTGTAGATGGTTTTCCGTACCCGCTCCCGAATCTGCTGGTCAATGGGACTGGGCGGAAGGATTTCGATGTTGTTCACCACCTTGTCGACGCCCTCAACTTTTTTCACGGCTCTTTCCGCGTCGGGTTTCAGACTGGGGTTGGTAACCTCTCCGGTAAGAATCACGGTACGCCCCTGCAGCTGATAGGAAAGACTGTCGAAGATGCCGTAGTAGGGCAGCATGATGACGTTATGGTTGATCGCCTTCGCGATCTTGGCCTGGGCCTCGGGCGGCAGGGCTGCCTCCGGCGGCGGCGCCTGGGCTGGGGCGGGCTGATTGGACATCGACTGGTTCGACATCGGCGGCTGTGCCGACTGCGCCCCGGCAGCGACCGCCAAAAACGACAGTGCCAGCACCACCGCTACGATTCCACCTGCTTTTCCCATGCCATGCCTCCTGCTCTCACCGAGTCTAATTCCCTGCCCCAAGCCTGCGCTTGCTGACAACGCGACTTCAAGATTGTATCGCCTAAGACAATGCTGGTACCTCTGGTTTATTCATTCGCGACTTCTGTAGCCTCCTCCGTACCATTTCTGATTTATACTGCGCTGAAGCGGAACCTTCCCCAGAAGCAGCGCATCCAGATAAGTCTGTGCGGTAGTTCCCCTGAATCGAATGGCGGAGACGCTCCAATTCGTGGTGCAGTATGGCTATGCCCTGCTGTTCGGCTGGGTGCTGCTGGAGCAGGGGGGCTTGCCGATTCCGGCCACACCGTTACTGCTGGCGGCGGGAGCGCTGGCGGGACAGGGCCGGATGAGTTTGCCGCTGGTGGTGCTGTCCGCCGCTACAGGCTGTTTTTTCGCCGACATCTTCTGGTACACCTTCGGCAAGCGCCGCGGTGCGGTGGTGCTGAATCTGCTCTGCCGGATTGCGATGGAGCCAGACTCCTGCGTGCGCCGCACTGAGACGCGCTTCGCGAAGTGGGGCCCGCGCACCCTGCTCTTCTGCAAATTCGTTCCCGGCCTGAATACGGCAGCGCCTGCGCTGGCCGGGATGGTGGGCGTTCCTTTTGCGCGATTCCTTGCCTTTGGCCTGTCGGGCGGGCTGCTGTGGACGCTGGCATACACCCTTCTGGGATTCGTTTTCAGCAAGCAGCTGGATCGAGTGGTACGCGACGCCCATCTGCTGGGCAACGGATTGCTCATCCTGTTTCTCACTGGTGTCGTCGCCTATGTGCTCTATCGCTGGCGGGAGCGGGAACGCTTTATCCGGCAGGTCAAGGGTGACCGCATCACGCCCGACGAACTAAAGCACCAACTGGAAGCGGGCGAGCGGCCGGTCATCATCGACCTGCGCCATCCCCTGGACGTCCTCACCGATCCCCGCACCTTGCCGGGCGCGCTGCAAATCTCGCCTGAGGAATTGCAGGCCCGGAACCGCGAAATCACCCGCGATGGGGAAGTCGTTCTCTTCTGTACTTGACCGAACGAAGCGACCAGCGCCCGGGTGGCGCTGCAACTCCGCAAGTTCGGCATTCGCCACGTGCGGCCTCTGCTGGGCGGCTTTTACGAATGGAAGGAACTTGGTTTTCCGCTGGTGGAGATCGCGCCGCCAGGGCAGGAAGCGGCCGTCTCCGCCGGGCAGATTGCGGCGCAAGGGCCAGGATAGGCGGATTGTGGCGACACCAGAGTTGCGCTTCGATGATGGTCGCAAATTGAGACTTGACATCCGAGAGTGTTGGCCTACACTGCGACCATGAAACACAGGGTGGGTTAACGAAAAACGCCGCCCATTCCAACAGTGCCTGAAGCAGATTCCCGTATGGCAACCGGATGCCCAATCACCTCTGGCGGGTCGCTAGGCTGATTAGCTAATGCGTAAACAATATCTCGCAATCCTTGTCGCTGTTGTCGCTGTGGCAACCAACGCTCGGGCTACCACTGTCGTATATGTCACCAGCTCCTGCGGCATGGCCGTCGGTGCTGACGGGAAGATAGTCCCGGGCGATACCGCCGTCAAAATCGCTCTTTTGAAGAACCGCCTGGTGGTGGCGGACCTTTACTATGAGTCGGCGACGGCCCCTGGCGGCGCTGTTGTCTATGATTTTCCAACCTGGGTCAAACAGATTGACGACAGCACGGATGCCGATATCTCGGTTTCTGGATTGGTCGCGGTCATAAAGAAGCAGATGGCCTCGACATTCAGTTGGGCCAGTGAGGCGATCAAGAACGGAAAGATGAAAAAAGGGCAAGACTGGGGAGTGGATCAATACCTCGTCCAGTATGTAATCGCTGGATATGAGAATGGAGTCCCACTTATTTACTCCCTCACCCTGATGCCCGACTGGAATGCTAAGACTGTCAACGGTCCGTTTGAGGTCCTGCTCAAGAAAGGAGGGCCCAAGAACACCGCTTTCGAGTGGGGATGGCGTGGCCGTGGAACTGGACTAGACCTTGTCAATACCGCCAAGAGCGAGGCCCAACGGGAGTTTAATGACGGAACCAGAGCTGACGTTGGTCTGACTAAGTCCGGGCACTGCGTTACCGCGGAACATCTCTCCAATGTCGCGAGAGCGATGCTTGTGATCGAAACGGAATACGACCCACACTACGTTGGCTTCCCGCTCACCGTCGTAGCTCTCCCCAAGAACGGGGACGGGACTGTCACAACCTACGAGAACAACAGTCCGTCCGTCATCACTCTGCCCTGACAAACCGCTACTGCTTGCGCTTGCGGATCAGCAGGTCGAAGCTGACCACGCCGTTCTCGTCGCGCAGTCCTTGCACGCTGTATTCGCTGTTGATGTTGTATTCGAACTGAATCACTTCCTGACCGGAGCGGGCCAGGTCGGTCACGTAGGTCAGGGTGATGTTATTGGTCACCTGCTGCTCGATGGTAATACGGGCATTGGGATCGTTTTGCGGGCCGCCAAAGGACGGATTAATGCGGATGGAACTGGCCCCAAACAGCTTGGAAACGCGATTGGTGACGGCCTGACTGAGGGCCGAGCTAAGCAGCGCGCCGGAAGCGCTTTCCGCGAATCCGGACGAGGGCGCGGCCCCCAACGCGTTCTCGCTCTGGGTGGAACCGAAGGCCAGCAGCGAGATGATGTCGTCGCTGGAGAGCGGCGGATCGGAACGATAGGTGGTATTGAGTCTTTCCATGGTGCCGTGCAGGCCGATGGTGATGTCGTAGTCGCGTACCTGGGTGGTGGCTTCGACGTCCAGCACCGGATCGATGACCACGGGATTCAAGAAAGTGATGTCAGCGCGTTCCAGGTGGAATTTCGTGCCGCCTACCTTGATGTCGCCTTCCGCGATGTTGACGCGGCCCAGCAGCACCGGCCGCGCCGCCGTCCCGCGCAGATGAAGATCGATGTCGCCGGACAATTTTGCCAGCGAAGTCTGCACCGTCAACGCCGGAGTGGAGAGAATGCGCACGTCCAGGCGGAGATTGTTGAGCGGCGACTTGGGATTGGGAATGCGCGGCGGGGCCGTGGCCTGGGCCAGCAGAAATTGCATATCGCCGGAGGGGATTTGCGCGAACCGCGTCACCGTGATGGTGCCGGTGACGGAAGCGTTTTGCAGCGTGCCATTGAGTTGCAGCGCCTGATCGGAAGTGACGCTGACGCCGGAGTAACGGAAACGAATGTCATTTCCGTCGGCAGTGAGATTAAAGCCGACGGCGGGTCCAAAGGTGACGAAGCCTCCGAACTTTACATGGCCGCCTCCCATGCGGCC
>JBEKCJ010000107.1:0-14138 GCA_050014935.1 Candidatus Korobacteraceae bacterium | reverse complement strand
TCCATCGCGTATGACAACGTTCACTATAGCGACAAGCCCGAGAAGTGGAATATGCGGCTGGTGCTTGGGGTTTCGACCGTGTTGGGCGTGATCGGGGTCGTGGCTGCGTTTGGGCTGTTCTATCTCGCAGAGCGGGTATTTCACTTCGACCACGCGCACGTCCAAACGCTGATGTACCTAAAGCTATCCGTGGCCGGACATCTGACGATTTTCCTGACACGGACGCGGGGCCCATTCTGGTCGATACGCCCGGCGCGAATTCTATGGATAGCAGTACTCGGCACACAAGCTGTGGCGACTCTGATTGCGGTTTATGGACTGTTTATGACACCCCTTGGCTGGGGTTGGGCAGCGTTCGTGTGGGGCTATGCCCTAGCTTGGTTCCTCATTAATGACCGCGTGAAGCTCCTCGCCTATCGGATATTCGATCGTCCCAATGTCGCAGTGACACCTACGGCGTTTGACGATCTCGTACCTGAAATCGCTGCCCGTGCGTATGAGCTCTACCAGGACCGGGTGAAGGGCCAGAGCCAGCAAGATCAAGACTGGCTTGAGGCGGAGCGAGAGATTGGAAAGAATCAAGCGGAACCCAGGAAGGCTGGGTGAACTTCCTCGTAACCGTTCAAAAGGGTGGTTGCGGTTTCCGAATTCGATTAGCAGTGAAGGATAAGTCGATACGTGCAAGAAACTACAGAGCTGAGAGTACGACTCAATTCCGCCGCCACGCAGGGAGAGAACACGCCCTGCGTTCTGAATGCCTTAGTCGGATCTCCCATCATCGCGACCAATGGTGAGACGGGAAGGATTCGCAACTTTCTGTTCGATGATCAGTCGTGGAATGTTCGTTACCTGGTTGTAGACGTAGGAAACTGGCTGAAGCGGCACGACGTTGTGATACCTGTCACGGCGCTTGAACAGCCGGACTGGGCGAACAAAACCTTTCGGGCTCACCTGACTAAGAAGCAATTGGAGGACAGTCCCGACGTCGATGCTGAAAGGCCAGTATCACGCCAGCAGGAAATCGCCATGGCCGAATACTTCGGGCCGTTTGCCTGCTGGGTCGACAGGGAATTCGGCCTGTCATCCATACCGACGGGAGCAAGCTACCCGGTACACACGTCCGAGGACCTCCATCTACGCTGCAGTTCGCACATGCTGGGTTACCAGGTGTGGGCTACAGACGGCGACTTCGGGACCCTTGAGGGCTTTGTGATGGATGAAGCAAGCTGGCACCTGGCCTATCTCGATGTGAAAAGCGGTGATTGGCTCCAGAATCGATCAGTCCTCGCGCCCACAGGCTGGGTGCGGTCGGTTTCCTGGCCCGACTTCCGCGTCTATCTCGACCACACGAAGGCTGGGATATGGGCGTCAGGTTTTCCCTAATTGCCAGGATCCTTTGCGCCTGAAGAAAGTTTCAACGATGGCCAGGCCGCGCGATGAGTTAGGCAGACGAAGTGAGACCATCACTATCTTGAATGTCTCTGAGCCGACAGAGTTTCACAGCAACAGATGATGTTGAGCCAAAACGCGATGAAAGCAGGAGCACAGCATGCAGATACAGATAAACACCGACCACAACATCGCGGGACACGAGGCTCTGGCCTCTCATGTTAGTGGCCTCGTTGAGAACGCCCTAAATCGCATCAGCGGCCATATCACCCGAGTGGAGGTTCACCTGAGCGACGAGAACGGCAATAAGGGAGGCGAGAACGAAAAACGCTGCGTACTGGAAGCTCGTCTTGAAGGACGGCAGCCGGTCGCTGTCACTCACCAAGCCACAACCGTGGACCAAGCGGTCGACGGCGCTGGGCATAAGTTATCCAGACTAATCGAAAGCACTCTCGGACGACTGCACGATCAGGCCAATCGCAGGACTGATCCTCCGCTGCCTGAATCGAAAAATATGGACCCGTCATGAGCGCGATCAGGACCGGCCGAGTAGCGACAAGCTCGACGCGATTCCGGCTTCTAAACGCTGAGCTGGAGAAATGGTGGCGGCGTGCAACAGCGGAAGGAAGAAGATGAAAATTGATTCCAAGGATTTTCGAGTGGGGTCCGGAAAGAAAGTCAACCTCAGCGAGTGGCCGACGACAATAAAGCCCATTTGCAAGTCGAAGAAGCAGTATCAGAAACTTCTGGAAGAACACGTCGAAGCGTTGAGCTCGCTGCAGCAGCTTCACTACGCCTCCAACCGCTATGCGCTGCTGCTGATTTTTCAGGGGATGGACGCTGCGGGTAAGGACGGCGCCATCCGGCATGTCATGTCCGGGGTCAATCCGCAAGGCTGCGAGGTTTTCAGTTTCAAACAGCCGAGCGCCGAAGAGCTGGAACATGATTTTCTCTGGCGTACAACCTGCCGCCTTCCCGAACGCGGACGGATCGGTATCTTCAATCGTTCTTATTACGAGGAAGTACTGGTCGTTCGGGTGCATCCCGAGATCCTCCGCAACCAGGGTCTATCGGAAGAATTGCGCGACGAGAAGACCCTTTGGGACGACCGTTATCGCTCCATGGTGGACCTGGAGAGACATCTCTATCGTAACGGAACCAGGACCGTCAAAATATTTCTCCACCTTTCGCTGGAAGAACAGCGAAAGCGCTTCCTCGAGCGTCTTGATGAGCCTGACAGGAACTGGAAATTCAGCCTCTCCGACATTCACGAGAGAAAATATTGGAAAGATTATGCAAAGGCCTATGAGGCTTGCCTGGGTGCGACCAGCACCCATCACGCGCCCTGGTATGTAGTTCCCGCTGACGATAAAGAGAGCGCCCGCTTGATCGTCTCCCGAATTGTCGTGGATGCGCTAAAAGACCTCAAGATGGCATATCCCAAGCCCACTAAGAAGCGCCGGCTCGAATTGCAAGCGATTGGCAAGGAACTGGCGAGGTAACAGTGAAATTATGAAGTTACCGAGTCCGACATGCGTGACCTGCTAAAGCGCGAGACGTACCGTGTAGTCTGGCGCAGTTACGAACCGCGAAAAATCGTCCGCCTGGCCTTGCCAGGTTATCGGACTTGGCTGCAAAAGGGAGAATTAACCATGCAAGCTGAAACACTCACGCCGGAACTGCTCCACGAGCAAACGGAAGCGGCAAACAAGAAAACCTCAACCAAGAAGGCGAATACGCTGACTCCGGAACTGCTGCACAAGATGGACGCCTACTGGCGTGCCGCCAACTACGTGTCGATAGGCCAGATTTATCTCTATGAAAATCCGCTGCTGAAAGAGCCGTTGAAACTTTCGCACGTGAAGCCGCTGGTGGTTGGGCACTGGGGCACGGTGCCGGGTCAGAACTTCATCTACGTGCACCTCAACCGCGTCATCAAGAAGTATGACCTGGATATGTTCTACGTTGCCGGTCCCGGACATGGAGGCGCGGCTCTGGTGGGCAACGTCTACCTCGAGGGCACCTGGAGTGAGATCTATCCGGATGTCACCCAAAACGAAGCCGGAATGAAGGAGCTCTTCAGGCAGTTCTCCTTTCCCGGCGGGATTTCCAGCCACGTTGCGCCGACAACACCCGGTTCGATTCACGAAGGGGGCGAGCTAGGTTACTCGCTCAGCCATGCCTTCGGAGCGGCGTTCGACAACCCGGACCTCATCGTCGCCTGTGTCATTGGAGATGGCGAAGCGGAGACGGGCTCCTTGGCGACTGCCTGGCAGTCCAACAAGTTTCTCGATCCGATTACTGACGGAGCCGTGCTTCCGATACTGCACCTCAATGGCTACAAGATCAGCAATCCAACCGTCCTTGCCCGCATCGAGCATGAGGAATTGGAGCAATTTCTACGCGGCTGCGGCTGGACGCCGTACTTTGTGGAGGGCGATGAGCCGGAAAAGATGCACGAACTCATGGCGACCGCCGTCGAGAGAGCCATCGTTGACATTCGGCAATTTCAAAGTGACGCGCGCAACAACCACGACACCACACGGCCGCGCTGGCCAATGATTGTCCTCAAGTCGCCCAAGGGTTGGACAGGACCGAAATTCGTCGACGGTCTGCAGATCGAGGGCACTTTCCGATCGCACCAAGTGCCGCTGCTGGTGGATCCCGAGCATCCTGCTCATGTCAAGCTGCTGGAAAGCTGGATGAAAAGCTACAAGGCCCAGGAACTGTTCGACGAAGACGGGCGACTCATACCGGCGTTGGCCGAACTGGCGCCGAAGGGCGACCGCAGGATGGGCGCTAATCCCCACGCCAACGGCGGCATTCTGCTGCGCGACCTGCGCATGCCGGACTTCCAAGTCCACGCGGTGAACGTACCGTCGCCCGGCGCGGTGAACGCCCAAGATACGCTCGTGCTGGGTTCGTTCCTGCGCGATGTAGCCAAACTCAATCAGGATCAGCGTAATTTTCGAGTCTTCGGTCCCGATGAGACACTCTCGAACCTTCTGGGCGCGGTTTTTGAAGTAACCAACCGTCAGTGGGATGCCCGGCAAGTAAAGAATGACGAATTCCTCGCGCCCACCGGCCGCGTACTGGACTCGATGCTCAGCGAGAACCAGTGCGAGGGTTGGTTGGAAGGATATCTTCTGACCGGGCGGCACGGGCTGTTTAATAGTTATGAAGCCTTCATTCGCATCATTGACTCGATGTTCAGCCAGCACGCCAAGTGGCTGAAGGTCTGCATGGAACTCCCGTGGCGCCGGAAGATTTCGTCGCTGAACTATCTGCTTGCCTCGCATGTTTGGCAACAGGATCACAACGGCTTCACGCACCAGGATCCCGGCTTCCTGGACCATGTTATCAACAAGAAAGCCGATATCGTGCGCGCCTATCTCCCGCCCGACGCCAACTGTCTGTTGTCGGTTTTTGATCACTGCCTACGCAGCCGGAACTACGTTAACGTGGTGGTTGCAGGCAAGCACGCCCTCCCGCAATGGTTGACCATGGACGCGGCGGTTGTGCATTGCACGGAGGGAATTGGCATCTGGCAATGGGCCAGCAACGATCAGGACGCCGAAACCGACGTGGTAATGGCCTGCTGCGGAGACACGCCCACGTTGGAGATTCTGGCCGCCGTTTCCATCCTTCGCGAGCATCTGCCCGATCTGAAAATTCGGGTGATTAATGTCGTTGACCTCATGAAGCTGCAGTCTTCGAGTGAGCACCCGCATGGGCTAAACGAAACAGGTTACGATTCGCTTTTCACCAAAGATAAACACATCATCTTTGGCTTTCATGGATACCCCTGGCTGATCCACCGCCTGACTTACCGCCGGACAAACCGCAACCTGCACGTGCGGGGCTACAAGGAAGAGGGCACCATCACGACACCCTTCGATATGAGAGTGCAGAACGACCTGGACCGGTTTCACCTTGTGCAGGACGTAGTGGACCGCCTGCCGCACTTGGGTTCCAGGGGCGCCTATCTGAAGCAGCAGATGCAGGACAAGCTCATCGAGCACAAACACTACATCGACAAGCACGGCCAGGACATGCCGGAAATTACGAATTGGAGATGGAGTCAGGACGGAACGGAGAAAGGGAAACCTCTAGCGGATGAGGCGTGAGCCCCTGAACCAGTCTGTGGCCGGTTGTGATTCCGAACCGGCTGGCTGTTACCGGACATTGCTTTTCAATTGCCGCCTGATTCGAAAGAGAGATTTAACGACGACCCCGGGTGATTACGATCGTCGCGCCTAACGCCCCATATAGCAATGGCCAAGGCATCATTCCAACGATCTCGAGCGGTGCCCACAATCAAGCAGTTTTGTATGAGCTTGCCCACGGAACCGGTGGATTCGTCCTTGTCAACAGTAACGATCTTCTGGGAGGACTGCAGAAGATCGCCCAGGAACAGGGCCAGTACTATCTCCTGTCCTACACGCCGCCCGACTCTGCAGAAGGCAGTTGCCATACCCTGCGCGTTAAGGTGGACCGGGGCGACACAGTAGTCCCACTAACCGCCCGGAAGGTTGTGCTGGATACCGCTGCCACAATTTAGTTCCGGTTTTGCCCTGTGAATGGATCCGTGACAACAGTGCAACCGCCGGCAAGCGCTTGCAAGGCAGTCCTGTGTCCATGGGTTGAGACCATCCTGTATAGCTTCACCGGGGGCACCGACGGTGGCGATCCGCTATACGGCGACCTGTGCTTCGACCAGGCCGGCAACATCTACGGAACCGCCGCTGGCGGCGGCAGTTCGGGAGAGGGCGTCGTCTTCAAGCTGGCTCGCTCTGGCAGCGGCTGGACGGAAAGCGTGCTGTGGAATTTCACCGGCGGCGGTGATGGCGGCTTTCCCGTCAGCGGCGTCATTTTCGACAGCGCCGGCAATCTCTATGGCACGACCGGCAATTTCCCGCCGGGTACGGTGTACGAGTTGTCGCCCTCGCAATCGGGATGGAGCGAGGCGACCCTCTATTCCTTCACGAGCCAGACGGGTGCTGGATCGGGTGGCCTCATCATGGACGCGCACGGCAATCTCTTCGGGATTACCGGTGGTCTTGACGGAGGCACCGGCGCCGCCTATGAACTGACGCCGCAGAACGGCGGTTGGTCTTTCAGCTTGCTACAAAACTTCGGGAGCGAGTACCTCGGCACTCTGGCAGCACCGACCTTCGACTCACACGGCATTCTCTATGGGCCACTGCCTACCATCGGCCCCAGCGGCGAGATTTTCCAGCTGACGCCCTCCGGCAATCAATGGATCTATCGCTCGTTCTACACGTTCAACGGTTCTAACTCGGGCGTTCCCCTCGGCGCCGTTACCTTCGATGCCAGCGGAAATATGTATGGCACCGGGATCGACGGAGGCTCGGAAGATGACGGCACGGTGTGGGAGATCACGCCGTAGAGCAGTTATCTTGAGCGGCATCAAGAAAGAGATGGCGAAACCCGCATCGCAAAGTCCGTTCGGGAAGCGGAACCTGAAGAGTCAAGCGTGGTTCCCCTGGGCCGCAGCCCTCGCACCTACGCTTTATTCGAGGAGAAGAAAGGTGAGTAGCGCTCGGTGTACGTGCAAGTTGCCGTTGTAATCGATGAGGCCCATCTTGCGGAACCGGTTCATAAAGAAGCTCACTCGCGACCGCGTGGTGCCAACCATCTCCGCCAGGGTTCCCTGGCTGACCTTAAGGACGGCGGAATCCACCTTGGATTTCGTACTAAGATTCGCCAGCGCCAGGAGAGTTCGCGCCAGCCGCTTCTCGCTGGAATTAAAGAGTTGATCCAGGAGGTTTTCTTCCATTCGGGCGACGCGAGAGAGCAGGTGGCCGATAAACAGCCTTGCGAACGTGGGATCGTCGTGAATGATCCGAACGATGATCGCCTTTTCCACCCGCACGACGGTGGTCGAATGCACCGCTGTTGCGGTAGACATCTGCGAGGGCGCAATTCCTAAACAGCCTTCCCCGAAACAGTCGCCTTGCCGAAGAATAGCGATAACGGCCTTCTTGCCGCCCTTGGACAGGACCGTCAGTTTCACATTCCCAGTTTCGACGTAGAACATCGCATTCGCAACATCACCCTGTGAAAATATAAGCTGCTTATTGCCATACTCCTGGCTGGTGTGGTCGCTACCGATCCTCTGCAAAAACTTCCCGGGATTGAAGGAAAGCCCACGTTTACTTGGCATAAGCATCTCGCAAGGCTATCGGGCTGTGACCCCCGATCAAGGCATTACTCCCACCCGCACACCTGTTGATCGAGCCGGCATCGCGTTCAATATCGATGACTGGCGCGGGGGTGGCTCCTAACCTCTTGCTTGCAACCGAAGCTTACCGCTGAAAAACAGATAGGGCTGTGCAAAATCGCTCACCTGCCGCTTATTGCCAAAGGACAAACTGAGCAATATTGAACAGATGTACCCCACGGACGAACCCTAAGATGTATCATGTCGAAGTGTAAAGTTCAGGCCTTCGGAGGTGCGAAATGAGTGCGAGGGGCACTGCTTCCCGCAGCCAAAGCTTGGCCGCCAAGGCAATTGCGTCCAGCAATCCGATTCGATCCGAGGAACGTTCGCTTGCCAAAGTACCCACTCCTTCCCGGCCTCAATTGTCTCCGGCACATCCAGGAAAAAGCGATCCGGTGTTCGATCCCCACGCCTTTCTAGCGAGAGCCGGGTTGGGCCGGAGAGTTGTGAATCTGAAAAAGAATGAAGTCGCCTACGCGCAAGGCGACCCTGCCGATACCCTTTTTTACGTGCAGGCAGGCCGACTACAGGTAACAGTCACATCCGCGGGCGGAAAAGAAGCAACCATCGCGCTGGTGGGAGCCAAGGAATTCCTCGGGGAGAACTGCTTGGTTTCGGCTCATCCTCTTCGGCTTGAGACCGCAACCGCAATGACCGCGTGCGCACTGCTCAGAATCAGTAAGGCGGAAATGGTCCGCATCGTTCATCAAGAACCACAACTGGCTGAGATATTCGTGTCCTTTCTTCTCACGCGGAAAGCCCGCATGCAAGCGGACCTGGTGGACCAGCTTTTCAATTCCAGCGAAAAGCGGCTGGCGAGGATTCTGTTACTGCTTGCTCAATTTGGCAAGGAAAGCAAGCCCGACACGGTGGTTCCGAAGATCAGCCAGGAGATATTAGCTGAGATGATTGGCACCACCCGATCGCGAGTGAGTTTCTTTATGAATCGCTTCAGGAAACTGGGCTTCATCGAATACAACGGCGAGATTCGAGTTCACAATACTCTCCTTAACATCTTTCTGAAGGAATAAGGCCAACTGTCAGCACGGGCATCAACGTCCACCAGATACGGACCGATCCCGGCGCTGACAGTAGTGGTATTGTTGGTGGGCCTGCGATGACCATTACCGTCGCAGCGCCGTGAACTGTAACTTGGGCTGATTAGCTGCCCGTTTCCGCGCCTTTCCTCCGTCCCTTGGTTTGCTGAGCGCACCAGGTTTTACCTGGAGCATTGGAGCCGGCAAAATTATCTAATTAGCTGGAATTCAAAGTACCCATCCAACCAAAGGGAAGCTTGGACGGGTACTTTCAAGTTGCTAGGCTGGACCAGCCTGCGCCTTCCCAGGCCTCGAAAAGCGGAGGCCCGGGCCACCCACCTTTACGGCGTCCGGATAAATCCGTGCGTATTGCCCGAGGAGTCGGTAAAGATGCCAACCACGACCCCGAGCGCATTGATCCCGGTGCCTTCAGTGAAGCTGGCGCTGGGGTAGTCGAACGACGTGTAAGTGCCATTACTCCACAGGTACCCGTGCCCGTTGCCGGAAGCATCAGTATATATCCCGGTAACAGTATCCCAAACATTCCCGCCGCCAGCAAAGGTAAACGACGAGCCGGGATAATTAAGGGTAGTGTACTTCCCGTTGAACAGCACGTATCCCTGACATACGGTAGTACATGTCGGCTCCGATGTAGTGTCATAACTACCGACCACGACACCAAGCAAGCTCACGGTGCTGGCGATGCTGCCGGTTGCTCCAGGCGGATCGAAGGTGGTGAATATGCCCCTCCGGGAAAGCACGAAGCTGTGGAACATTGCCGAAGTATCACACGCAGCATCACTACAGTAGGCTCCCGACATTTCGCCTAGGTCGTTAATACCAGTAAGCTCGCTACCAGGCTGATCTGGATAGTCCACGGTAGTATAGGTTCCTCCATTTAGAACAAAACCGTGGCTGGTACCGGCCAAGTCGGTATAGCTACCCACGATGACTCCCTGCAGGTTGATGAAGTTGGGAATAGTGTTAGTCGCGCCGGGAACGTCGACCGGCCTAAATACACCATGTGCATCTAAAGCGAAACCGTGAAGGGTGCCACCCGCGGTTAGCGTATAGGCGCCGACGCTGGTGCCTTCCAGGTTCGGACCGCCGGCGATCTCGGTAAGCGCCGCGCCCGGGTAGTCGACTCGGGTATAGGTGGTATGCGCCCATGCGCTGGACAATGTTGCAAACGCAACACTAATTATGGAAAGTGCAAGGAACCGAACTATGTTGTTCATGGAATCATCCTCCGGATTGTTGTACGAAGTTGCGGCCAGATAAGGCTGGCAGGCGATGGCCACCCGCTTCCGACATACCGTGAGAGACTGTGTGCGCTTCTTGGTTAGGTTGTGATTTGCTTTCTTGAGCGACGAGATGGTCAGGATTCTAGCCTATTGACAAGCCTATTGGCCTGGCTATGGTTTAGAGTGCTGCGGCGTGGGTGCGAAGTGCTGGAAAAAGGCTGGGATCGGCTAGCTCGAAACTACAATATAGGCAAGAATCTGCATGGCAGCAGCGGGCCAGGAAGCTTTGATACATATGCCGCAAACCTATCCAACCCTCTCGCCAAAAGACGGCAAGAAGAGTGGGGTACTCTAGCCATATGGTCAGTGTCGGGTTATGGGTAGGATGGGACCACCGCCACTTCAGCTCCCGCATTTGCGACAGACTGGCGTAGCGGACTGCTTTCTTCTTGATTTAAGATCGATACCTGGTGGAAATCATGTCCACGAATCCAACTCGCTCAAGACAGATGAAGTCGCAATCACGTGCGCTGCATGACTGGAAGAGAGCGCGGTTTTCGGCCCACTGCTTATCGTTTGAAGGGGCAGAGGCGATTCATGTGGAGATGCGTCGGATTTTTCACGTCCGCATGAGCCACATTTCCTGCGATACGTGGGGAGTGAAAGCCAACGCCGTTGATTTGCTCATGCCCGGAATGCACCGGCCTCGTCAAAGCTCTTTCGAAATCGGTGCTAGCTGGGAGATATTTTCTCTTTCTCCCGATTACTGGCAGGCACACTACGTTCCCTGGCGGTCGTTTTTTGATCCGGGAGTCGTTCGCCTGTGTGTGGAACTCGGTGCCCGGGCAAGTCAGAGAGGCTCAACAATTGATTGGAACGATGCGAGGGAAGTATTTGCGGATTACCACCGAAGAGTATCAGTCACGCGGCCCGGCCCACCCTTTCCGCCTTAGGAAACTCTGCTTAAGTCCGATCGCATAAGCGTCGGGCGGGAAGGGCGGGGCCCCCTTCTGGGCAGGCGTAGCACGATTCCTTGAAACATAACATTTCTCCTGCGGTTTGACCGCGATTTTTCCGGGTGCTACCGTCGAAGCCGAATCCTTCTGATGGGTTACAGGTTGCAATACTGGCCGGTTGCGCTGTTGGTGCGCCTGATGGGGCTGCTGCCTCGTGCGATGGCGCATGGCGTCGGCATCATGATTGGCGGCGCGGTGTACTACCTGCATCCCCGGCTGCGGCGGGTGGGGCGGCGCAACCTGGAGATGGCGCTGCCGGAGAAGACGGCAGCGGAGCGGCGCAAAATCCTGCGCGGCGTTTATGTGTCGCTGGGACGGCTGCTGGGCGAGGCTTGTCTCTTCCCGCGTTATACCCGGGAGAACGCGGCGGCGATCGCGGTGTATCAGGGCTTCGAGAATTTTGAGGCGGCCGAGCAGCGCGGCAAAGGCGTCTTGCTGCTGACGGCGCATCTTGGGGGATGGGAAGTGGGGTCGTTCTTTCACGCGCTTCAGGGACATCCCATGCAGATCGTGGTGCGGCCGCTGGACAATCCCTACGTCGATGCTCTGGTGGCGCGCTATCGCGGACTGCATGGCAATAGCATGATCGCGAAGCAAGAGTTCGCCCGCGGCCTGATGACGGCCATGAAGCGCAACGAAACCGTCGGCATCCTGATGGATACCAACATGACGCCGCCGCAAGGCGTCTTCGTGGACTTCTTCGGCATCGCAGCCTGCGCGGCGAGCGGCCTGGCGCGCATCGCGCAGCACACCGGAGCCACCGTGGTTCCCGCCTTCACCATCTGGGATTCCGTCCTGCGAAAGTATCGCGTGGAGTTCGATCGCCCCATCGACCTGGTGCGCTCCGGCGACGACGACGCCGACGCGGTGGCCAACACCGCCAAGTTCACCGCAGCCATCGAGAGCTATGTCCGGCGCTATCCCGAGCAATGGCTCTGGGTCCATCGCCGCTGGAAGACCCGACCTCCAGGGCAGCCGCCGCTGTATTGAAGCGGCGAATATAGGAGCTGAAGGACAAAACCCCATCCACCAAGGAGCGCCCCGGCGTCATGAAAGCGAAACGTAAATCAGCGCCCGATACTTCCATTCGGCAGGCCGAACTGATCTTGCAGCTCTATGAAGTGCGGCGCGAGGCCGTCATGCGCGAGGCCCGCTCCTACATCGGCGGCGCGTTTCTGCCCGCCTCCGCCGACGAGCTCATCGCCATCGTCAGTGCGGGCACCCGCCATAGCGGCTTCGTGCTTCAGGTCTACGGCTATTGGGACATGGTTGCCGCCTTCGTGCGTCACGGCGCTCTCACCCCCGAGCTGGTCTACGACGCCTGCCAGGAAATGTACTTCCAATACGCCAAGATCCAGCCCTACCTGCGCGACTTCCGCCGCAAGATGAACCTGCCCGAGTGGATGAGCAACATCGAACGCGTGGTCGAGGGCTCCAAGGCAGGCCGCAAGCGTCTGGCTGTCATGCGAAAGAACCTGGCTGCCCTGGCCAATCTCCGCGCAGCCCAGGCTTCCGCCCAGCCCACTCGCGCGAAGTCGCGTGCTCGAGCCGGATGACATGAAGACGCGTGTTCCACAGATTCGCGGCATTCGAATGTGTGGTCTGTGCGCTAACCCTGCGTCGGGTGTCGCCCCAGATTCGCGGTTGTGGGACGTAAGCGCCGGACACCCAACTCGGGCGGGCGGCCCAGCCTTTCTGGCTTAAGCCATATATCAATCACCCCAGGGTGGGCACCCTCAAAAACCGTCGGCTGGACCACCCGTACTACTATTTCCTTTTAGGGAGTGCCGCTTCGTATGCCGCCTAACGCTTCTGCATTGCAACAATACGCGTAGATTTCGTCGGGCGCCGGGCCTTTTTTTTCGCGCTTGATTTCTTGGCGCTTGACTTCCGAAGATGGGTTTCGCGAAGCTCAGCCATAAATTCTGCCCTCAGCTTGGGTCCTCCTTCTACCAGAACCTTAGCCAGCCCCCTCAGCCCCGAGGCCGGCAAATACTTCTGCCCCCATGCAACCATCTCTATCAGAAGCGGAAGCAACTCGATGCCTCTTTCGGTGAGACTGTAAATGGCTTTCTGTTTATGGCTGGTGTCCTGAGACTTGACGATGATCCCCTGCTGGACGAGCCTTTGGAGACGATCGGCCAGAATATTCGACGCAATCCCTTCCACAGAGTTGGTCAGGAGCTCGCGAAAATGCCTTCGGTTCATGAAAATGATGTCGCGGATGACGAGCAGGCTCCACTGGTCGCCAAATATCTCGACCGTCCGGTTGATAACGCACTCTGACCTGTGATCCTTGTGCACTCTGCCTCCCTTCCGATCGGGCGCTGCCTGCCCCAACGATTGTACAACTGGTTGCATATGGTAACTAGTTGTGTTTTTGGCAAAGGGTGGTCGCCGTTTCCCGCCAACCCCTTCCTTTCCAAAGGCCGTCGCAGCCAGGACCAGGAGAGCCTGCGTGAGGACTAAGTGGCCTTCGGCGGTGGAGCATGACATACGAAAATAGAACCCCGAAGGGGGGAAGTGCAGTTAGCTCGGAGTTATCACAACCAGTTGCTATATACAACTGGTTGTATCATGCTATCACTCTCCGCTTTCCCATAGAATCGTCGCGGCCGAAGTCCTGTTTCTTGTAGATCTGCATCGACTTTCCGCAATCCCATCTGCGAACGAACGAGATTTCAAGTGACCCTTGCGTGTAATCGCACTACCCCGCGCGTAGTCCGTCTCCGATTTCATTCATGCCGTAACGAAAACTAAGGTCAGGCGGCCTCGGGCGGAGGTTGGTGGCAGCCCGCATGCCTGCGTACAACCCAGGAGGAGTTATGAATCGACTGCAGCTGTGGAAGGTAGTAAGTGTCGTACTTCTTGCAGGTGGTTTAGCAAGCGCTCAACACATCACTTCGTTTAGTGCCCCGGGCGGAGGCACAGGCTTCGACCAGGGCACCGGTGGCTTCGACATCAATCCGCAGGGGGCGGTCGTGGGATCGTTCCATGATGACAATAACGTCTTTCACGGCTTCCAGTGCATTGCCCCGTGCAACACGTTCAGCGAATACAACGCTCCGGGCGCCGGCACAGCCGCAAACCAGGGCACAATCACGTTCGGCAATAACCTCTTCGGAGAGACGGTGGGGTTCTATGTCGACGCCAACAACGTGGCCCACGGCTTTGCCACGGAGTATCCGTTCAGGAATTTCACGAGCTT
>JBEKCJ010000106.1:0-14271 GCA_050014935.1 Candidatus Korobacteraceae bacterium | reverse complement strand
AGTTGGGGGTAGGACGCGCATTGATTGAGCGCGCCCGCGAGCTGGCGGAGGCGACCCGCGCCAACTGCCTCACCCTCGAGACGGCCGCCGACAACATTCCTGCGCAGCGGCTCTATGAGAGTCTGGGTTGGAAGCGGGAGCAAGAGTTTTATCGGTACTATCTGCCGTTGTAATCGATTCCTATGCAACGCGTCCGCGACGATTCCACTTCCCAATCCGCCGAACCTGGCGCTCAGCCGCAGCCTAAGCGGGTACTGGGTTTGCGTGATCTCGTATTGTTTTACATTGTTACCACGCTGAGCCTGCGCTGGGTTGCACTTGCCGCCGCCGCCGGCCCAAGTTCCATCGTGATATGGCTGGTCGGCCTGGCGGTCATCTTTCTGCCGTTGGCGCTCTGCGTCATGGAGCTGTCCTCGCGCTATCCCGAGGAAGGCGGCATGTACGTCTGGAGCAAGCACGCCTTCGGCGACTTCAGCGGCTTCCTCACCGGCTGGGTTTATTGGATGAGCAACCTGCCGTACTTCCCGGCGGTGCTGTACTTCGCGGCCAGTAACGCGCTCTACGTCGCCGGCAACAAGGGCAAGGCACTCCAGGGCAACGCTGCGTTCTTCCTTATTTTTTCTTTTTGCGGACTGGCGCTGGCGCTGGTGGTGAATATCGTTGGCCTCGACATTGGCAAGTGGCTGAACAATCTTGGCGCTATCGGCGGCTGGCTGCCGGTAGGCCTGTTGTGCGTGATCGGCGTGATCGCGCTGCACAAGTTCGGCTCGGCGACCAGCTTCAATCCCGTCTCAATGAAGCCGTCTTTGAACCTGGGCAACGCGGCAATCTGGGCGACGCTGATGTCCGCGTTCATCGGCGCCGAGTCGGCATCCTGCATGGGCAGCGAGATCAAAGATGCCCGGCGCACCATTCCGCGCGCTCTGCTGATTGCGGGCGTTCTGATTACTGCTGGCTACATGCTGGGGACAATCGCCATGCTGATCGTGCTGCCGCAGCAGCAGCTCAACAGCCTTGAGGGCATTATGCAGGCGATCTCCACCAGCGCGGAGCGCATCGGCTGGTACGGACTGGGGCCGGCAGTAGCGCTGCTGATTTGCGTCGCCAACCTTGGCGGTGTTGGCGCTTATCTGGCGGCGATGTCGCGTCTACCTTTTGTTGCCGGCATCGACCGCTATCTGCCGCCGGCATTTGGACGGCTTCATCCCCGCTGGCAAACGCCGCACGTCGCACTCATCGTGCAAGGGCTATGCTCACTGCTATTTGTTCTGTTGGGACAGTTGGGAAGCACGGTCCATGGGGCCTATCAAGTGCTGGTAAGCATGACTATCATCACCAGCTTCGTTCCGTATCTGTTCATGTTCGCGGCGCTGATCCGGTTGCAGCGGGAGCCGGTGGGACCGGAGATTATTCGCGTGCCGGGCGGCAAGCCGGCGGCAATCGCAATCGCGATCGTTGGTTTTCTGGGAACTTGCGGGGCCATTATCGGTTCGATGATTCCGGACGCCAGCGAGCCGCACAAAGCCCTCGTCGTCGCTAAGCTCGTCCTGCTGAGCGCGGCAGTGATCGGTGGAGGTGTTGCCCTCTACGAGGTTGGTAAGCGGAGAGTGGCCCGCGTTCGGGGCCAGGAACCAGGGATTAGGGGCTAGGGGTTGGTAAAGCTCAGTGCAATCCCTGAGCGGGGAAAGCTGTTCATCCCGAAAAACGTTTTCTAGGAAACGGTATCAAAGGCGCAAGCTTTTCAAAAGCACGAACTCCTTCGGAGCCTATTTCCCAATCCTCAATCCCCAGATCCTAATCCCCGATCCCTAGCCGTCCCTATTCGCTCCACACCGCCAGTTCGTTGCCATTGGGATCGGCGAAGTGGAAGCGCCGGCCGCCGGGAAACCCGAAGATCTCGCGCACAATCTTGCCGCCCGCTGCGGTTACCTTGGCGTAAGTGCCTTCCAGCGACGCAGCATAAATCACAATTAACGGGCCGGTAGTTTTCTCTTTGGAGGCGCCAGCGGATTTGGCGTCTTTGTTGAATCCACCAGCCAGACGGCCATCGTGGAAACTGGTATAGTCCGGACCGTAATCCTGAAAATTCCAGCCAAAGACATCGTTGAAGAAGCGCTTCGTCGCTTCAATATCGGTAGCGGGAAATTCGATGTAGTCGATCTTCAGATCATGGTCTTGCTGCGCCATAATTGCCTCCTCCGAAACAGGAACACCAGATTTGAGTGCCTTCGCCAGACCCCGGCATACGGAGCGACATCGTTCCGCGGGATTATAACAGTCACTGCCCGATTGGGAGTTTCCGCAGCCGCGCATGGTAGGCTGTCACCATGGCTGGAGAGGATCCTAACGACAAACAGAGCGCGGCCATACAGTGGGCGCGCTATTCGCAAGTCGCGTTCATCATTCCTGCTGCGGTGGTGGTCGGTTTGCTGCTGGGCAAGTTGCTCGACTACTGGTTGCACACCCACTGGTTGTTTCTCGTCGGTATCATCGTCGGCTCGATCGCCGGCTTTGTCGACATGATTCGGACGATCACGCGGCAAAAGACTTGATCTGCGTTACAGTGATCTGGTGTCCACGCCGCCGCCCGAACCGACGCCCGTTTTCGCGGAAGCCTTCCTCGACCGGGCCCTGCCTAGAATTCGCAAATTCCTGCTTGTTCTTGCGGGGCTCGGGACCGTGGTTTGCGTGGCGTTTTTTCGCTGGCCGGTGACCGCCGGCTTCGTCGTGGGCGCCGTTGTCTCCTATGTCAACCACGTCTGGATGGAGCGCGCCATCGAAGCGTTGGGCGAGAGGATTACCACCCAGCAAAGCCACGAGCGCGGTGGCCTCATCGTCCTGCGGGCATTGCTGCGATACCTGCTGATTGCGGGCGGTGCATATGTTATATTTAATGTTTCCCTCGCGGGCTTATACGGCTTTCTCGGAGGCGTTTTTCTTCCTATCGCCGCCATCGCCTGCGAAGTCGCGGTGGAAGTATTCGTTGCCCTGCGACACGGATTCTGATTTTCTGATTCGTACAATCTCATTCTTAGAAGTGCGCCTGCATCGCTCTTCGTCATTCGCTCTTCGCTTTTCGCCAGATTGCTGGAAGCTAAGGGTTTAGCGAGTACCGAAAAGCGGACGGCGAAAAGCGATCTTTATTCATGCCTGAGCAACTGTGGTTGACCGCACTCCTAAACAAATACCTGGCTGGCGTAGCCAACGCCATTCTCGGCGTCATTCACGTTCACCCGGCGTATCCGCAGGCTCCAATCACCAATTACGTGGCCATGCAGCTGCTGGTATTCGTGCTGCTGGTTCTGTTTTTCGCCATGGTGCGGGCGCGGCTCTCGGTGGACAATCCCGGAGCGCTGCAGCACGTGGCGGAGAGCCTCAACTCGTTTATCGTTAACCAAAGCCAGGAGGTGATTGGCCACGGTTACGAACGCTACGTCGGCTACCTGACCGTATTGGGTCTCTTCATCCTGGTTGGCTGCCTCATCGGGCTGATTCCCGGCTTCGAGACTGCGACCGCGTCGCCCTCCGTGCCTCTGGGATGCGCGCTGGTCACGTGGTTCTACTACCATTTTCAAGGTATTCGGCTGAATGGGTTCGGATACATAAAAAATTTCATTGGACCAGTTTGGTGGCTGGCGCCGCTGATGTTCGTGATTGAAGTATGCAGCCATCTGGCGCGGGTCTTGTCGCTCACCATCCGTCTTTTTGCCAATATGTTTGCCAGCGACATGGTGACGCTCGTGTTCTTCACCCTGTTTCCGATTGGCATTCCTATAATCTTCATGCTGCTGCACGCCGGCGTCGCGCTGATCCAGACTTATATTTTCGTATTGCTGGCGACAGTTTACATTGGCGAAGCGGTGGCGCATGAGCACTAAAAGAAGCCGCGAGCAACTAGCCGCAAGCGACGAGCTAATTGCTTGTTAATTTGGAGCCTGGCGCGGCAAGTTTGCCAGCATTGCAGGTGAGAGGAAAGATCTAAGCCAAAGAGCATGAGCTAGTGGCTCGAAGCTCGCGGCTAGTTGCTATACCGCCGTCAGTGTGAGGGCGTCAGCACGGTGAACGTCAACCACCTCCTGGCGGCGATTTATAAGGAGAAACAAGAATGCGGAAAATGATGATGATTGTCTTTGCGCTGATGGCCCTCGCGATGATCGCCATGCCAGCGTACGCGCAGGAGGCGGGAGGCGCCGCTTCTTCACATGCTAACTATGTAGCCATTGCAGCCGGTTTCGGCATCGCCATCGCGGCGGGCCTGGCTGGTCTGGGACAGGGCCGCGTCGGTGCTGCGGCCTGCGAGGCCATGGCCCGGAACCCGGCCGCTCGCCCGGCGATTCAGCTGGCCCTGATTCTCGGCCTGGCGTTCATCGAGTCTCTGGTGCTGTTCACCCTGGTTATCATCTTCGCCAAGGTCGTCTAGTTTTTCAGCTTCAATGCAAAAGCCCCATCAGCGGATGGGGCTTTTCTTTTGCCACTGGCCTTCGGTTTACGCGGCTACGGACCAGGATTGGGATTGCTGCCAGCGCTCGTGTCTCCGGCCGCCGGTGGATTGGCTTTCGCGGCCCGATCATCTGCCGCGTTCTGCATCTGTCGCGTCAGCAAGGCAATCTCAGACTGGGCAAGGGTCACATGGTAACGGGCATCGGTCGGTACTGCCGGGTTCCGGCCCAGCAGATAGAACAACTGCATTAACTCTTGCAGTTTGTTGCTCGCGGCATCAAGCATGCCGGCCGCTTCTTCCGGTTCGGATGTTGAAAGTTGGTTGCGGCGAACACGATTGCTTTCTGTGCCGCGGCGGGCTGACTCGCGCGGCTGTTGTCCAATGGAATTGATTCGAGCGCATGCTTCCGTTTTCTTATATTGCGTCTGCTTCAAAAGTCTTCCCTCTTCGAAGTACATCTGTACATTCCTTCCGTTGAAACGGACGGCCAGTTCCGAAAGCGAGAGAGGTTTAACAAAACGTAACGCGATGCCGGGATTGTAGCGATGACCATAGGCCGTGGGGCTCCCGGCAGAGCCGTTCCCTGAGGCCCGAAGAGCTGTCGTGATTGGTTTCCGCAGGGCCGCTTACTTGATCAAGTCCTGCGCACTCTGCATGGCGTAGTCGAGCACGCGGCCCGGCAGCACCCCCAGGTAGATGGTCGCGATCAAACTAATCGCCAAGCCGATTCCCAGTCCGGCCGGGATGCGAGCGACAGGAATCTCTCCGCGCTCATCCCTCATGTACATATAGACGATCACGCGCAGGTAATAGTAAGCAGCGATCGCGCTATTCATGACGCCGATGATCGTCAGGCCGACCAGGTGCGATTGCAGAGCGGCGGAGAAGACGTAAAACTTCGCGAAGAAGCCGCCAGTAACCGGAATGCCGATAAGCGATAGCAGAAATATGGTAAGGATGGCAGCCAGCAGCGGAGAGCGGCGGCCGAGTCCGGCGTAGTCGTCGAGGGTGACATACTTCTCGCCGGTGGAGGCGAAGTGACTGATGACGGCGAAGGCGCCGACGTTCATGGCGGCGTAAGAAGCCGTGTAGAAGATTGCGGCTGAGATCCCGACCTGCTGGGCCGCGGCGAAGGCTACCAACAGATATCCGGCGTGGGCAATTGAGGAATAGGCCAGCAGACGCTTGACGTTTTGCTGCACCAGCGCGCCAATGTTCCCCAGCGTCATGGACAAAACGGCTGAGACCCAGATCATCCAGAACCAGCCGGGCGCGCCAGTAGCAAAGAGCACGCGCAGCAGCACCGCGAACGCCGCGGCCTTCGGCCCCGTGGACATAAAGGCGACGACCGGCGCAGGCGCGCCTTCATAGACATCAGGCGTCCACACATGGAAGGGCGCGGATGCGACCTTGAAGCCCAGGCCCACGAACATCAGCCCCACGGCAAGGTAAACCAGCAGCGACGATTGCGTTTGAAGATACTGCGCGATGCCGTAAACATTAGTCGTGCCGGTGGCTCCGAAGACCAGGGCGACCCCATAGAGGAAGAATGCCGTGGCGAACGAGCCCAGCAGAAAATACTTCAATGACGCTTCGGCGCTCTCCGCCGCGCGGCGTCGCATTCCGGCAAGAATGTAAGTCGAGATCGACGAAATCTCCAACGCGATGAAAATGAGCACCAGCTCCACAGCCGACGACATCAGCATCATGCCGACCGTGCCGAACAGAACCAGAGCGTAATACTCGCCGGAGCGAATGCGCTGTACTTCGAGATATTCCAACGAGGTCAGGCTGACGACCAGCGCGATCAACAGCACCACCACGTGAAAGAACACGCTGAAAGTGTCAACCCTGATTGTGTTGTAGAAGGCGTTGCCGTAGAACCCGGTTTGGAACGCGGTGGCGGCAAGAGCGGTCAGTATGCCGATGATGGCAATAACACCCAACGGCTTCTTGGAACCGTGTTCCGGGATCACCGCATCGATCATCATGACGATGATGCCGAAGACGCTCAGCACTAATTCGGGCAAAATGCGGATGTAGTCGATGGCCGGGATCATCGTCCGATCACCTGTGAAATCAACTGTGTCATGGGCATGGTGGCGGGAGCCGCGGCCTGCGTGATCGCCGAGAACTGCTTGAGCGCTGCCGAAACCGCAGGATCGATGGAGTGCAGCCACAGCATGGGGGCAACTCCCATCACCAGGGCTGCGATGACCAGCGGCCACAGCGAAACCCGCTCGCGAGCGTCGAGGTCACGCAAGGAACTATTTGCCGGCACCGTCACATTGCCGTAGAAGACGCGCTGATACATCCACAGCAGGTAACAAGCGCTCCAGATCACACCCGTCGCCGCCAGGATTCCATAAAGCTGCTTCGCCTGGAAGGCGCCGCTCAACACCAGGAACTCGCCGATGAAGCCGTTGAGCAGCGGCAGTCCGACCGACGACAGCATAATGAACATGAAGAATGTCGCGAACACCGGCATGGGGGTCGCCAGCCCGCCGTACTCGGAGATGTCGTAGGTGTGGCGGCGATCGTAGATCATCCCCAGCAGCATGAACAGCGCGCCGGTGGAGACGCCATGGCTCAGCATCTGAAAGACCGCGCCGTCGACCCCTATTTGGGTGAAGCTGAAGATCCCCAGCACCACGAAGCCCAGGTGGCTGACCGAAGTATAGGCCACCAGGCGCTTGATGTTGGGCTGAATCATCGCCACCAGTGAGCCGTAGATGATGCCGATGATGGCCAGCGCGATGATCCAGGGAGCATTGCGTCGCGCTTCTTCCGGAAAGAGTCCGAGGTTAAAGCGCAGCAGGCCATAGGTGCCCATCTTGAGCAGCACACCCGCAAGCAGCACCGAGCCTGCCGTCGGGGCTTCTACGTGGGCATCGGGCAGCCAGGTGTGGAGCGGAAACAGCGGCACTTTGACGGCAAAGGCTACGAAGAAACCGAGGAACAGCCACAACGCCGCCTGACTGAAGCCAGCGATTTGGCCACTCTGGATGGCGCTCTGAATGGTCACGAAGTCAAAGCTTCCGGTGCGAGCATATAGCCAGATGATCCCGGCCAGCATGAACATGGAGGCGATCATGGTGTACAGAAAGAATTTCACTGCGGCATAGATCTTGCGGCCATGCCCGTACATGCCGATGATGAGCGCCATGGGAATCAGCGTGGCTTCCCAGAAGAAGTAGAAGAGGAAAAGATCGAGGGCGACGAAGACGCCGATCATCGCGGTCTCGAGGACCAGCATCAGGATGAAGAATTCCTTCACCTGGTCGCCGATGGACTTCCACGAGATCAGCACGCACAACGGCATCAGGAAGGTGGTCAGGACGACCAGCCATAGCGAGATGCCGTCAATGCCGAGGTGGTAATGGATGTTGGGATGCGAAATCCATTGCGAATCGGCTTCGAACTGGAAGCCGCTCTGGCCGCGCACGAAGTACCAGGGCAGATGCAGCGATGCCAGCAAAGTGAGCAGTGAAACGGCGAGCGCGAAGTAGCGGATGTCGCGATCGCGGCGCGGGAAGAAGGCCAGCAGGATCGCTCCCACCAACGGCAAGAAGACCACGATGCTGAGGATGTTGTCGTTGATGAACTTCATCGCAACCCCCTCCACACCATGAAGGCGATTACCGCGGTAGCGCCCACCGCGACCCATCCCGCGTAGGAGCGGATGTTGCCGGACTGCATGTGCCGCACCGCGTCCGAAGTCTCCAGAGCGCCTTCAGCGCCGTCGTCGACGGCCCGGTCGATCAGCCCGCGGTCGATTCCCTTCCAGAAGACGTTGGTGGAGAGCGCAATGAGCGGCTGGATGATCACCGCGCCGTAGAGCTCATCAATTTTGTACTTGTCCAACACCAGGGTATAAAGTCCGCCAGCAGCTTTGGCCATTCGAGCCGGCAGGTCGGGCCGCTTGTAGTAGAGATACCAGGCGAGCAGAAAACCCAAGGCGACCAGCCCGACCGAAATAGCACTGAATATCAGTTCCGTACTGCTGCCTCCAGCTTCGGACGCCGGCTCAGAGGCCACGGTGCCTGCGGAGGCTGCCTGGAACACCGGCGCAAGAAAAGCCTCGAAGTGATCGGAACCGTGCAAGGAGTGAGGCACACCAACCCATCCGCCAACGGCCGAGAGCAGCGCAAGAATCATCAGCGGCACCACCATCACCCACGGGCTCTCGTGCGGAGCGCCATGACCGTGGTCGCCGGCATGTTGCGCATCGGCATCATGCCCATGGCCCGCTGTGTCAGGATTCGGTCCGCGATACTCGCCGAAGAAGGTGAGGAACCACAGCCGGAACATGTAGAACGAAGTCATGCCCGCAGTGACGACACCGACCAGCCAGATAATGTGATTACCGCTGCTCCATGCCGACCACAGAATGCGATCCTTGGAGAAGAAGCCAGCAAACGGCGGCAGGCCGGCAATGGCAAAGGTCGCAACCGTCATCGACCAGAAGGTGTAAGGCAGATATTTTCGCAGCCCGCCCATGTGCCGCATGTCCTGCTCGCCGCCGAGGCCATGAATGATGGAACCGGCCGCCAGGAACAGCAGTCCCTTGAAGAAGGCGTGCGTCATCAGGTGGAAGATGCCGCCGATGTAGTCGGCTACGCCGCACGCCATGAACATGTAGCCCAGCTGCGAGATGGTGGAATACGCCAGTACCTTCTTGATATCGGTCTGCACAATACCGATGGAGGCGGCGAAGATCGCAGTCAAGGTTCCGATGACGGCAACCGCCAGTCGCGCATCCGGCGCGCGATCGAAGATTGGACTGGACCGCGCCACCATATATACGCCAGCAGTGACCATGGTTGCGGCGTGGATCAGCGCCGAGACCGGCGTGGGGCCTTCCATGGCGTCAGGCAGCCAAACATACAGTGGGATCTGCGCGGACTTGCCGGTTGCGCCTACCAGCATCAGCAGGCCAATGGCGGTGAGCAATCCGGCCCCGGCGGACTCCACCGGATGCTGGCTCACCAGTTTGGCCAGGCTTTCGTACTGTAGCGTGCCAAAGTGCTTGATGAGCAGAAAGAGCGCGATCAGGAACCCGAAGTCGCCAACGCGATTCGTAATGAATGCTTTCTTGCCGGCATCGGCCGCGCTCTTCTTCAGGAACCAGAAGCCGATCAGCAGATACGACGCCAGGCCCACGCCTTCCCATCCCACAAACATCAGCAGGTAGTTGTTCGCCAGCACCAGGGTGAGCATGAAGAACATGAAGATGTTCAGATAAGCAAAATAGCGGTAGTAGCCGCCTTCATGCGCCATGTAGCCGACGGAATAGACGTGGATAAGAAATCCGACTCCGGTAACGACCAGCAGCATGATCAGGGAGAGCTGGTCGAGATAAATGCCGTATTCGGCCGAGAATGACCCAGCGCTCAACCAGGTGGCGTAGCGCTCGATGTGCGGGACCTGGTCCGGAGACAGGCCGGCAAACTGCATCGCGACCCAGAGCGCCATGAGAAAAGCCGCCGCCGTGAATCCCAGGGCAATGGTGTTCACCAGCGCCTTGGGAAAGCGCTTGCCCAGGAGGCCGTTGATGGCAGCGCCCGTGAGCGGAAGCAGCGGAATGATCCAAAGGTGCATGCTCATAGTCGAAGGAGATTCACGCGATCGACGTTGAGCGTTTCGCGCGTGCGGAATACGGCAATGATGATGGCCAAACCTACGGCTGCTTCAGCAGCAGCCACGACCATCACGAAAAAGACGAAGATATGCCCTTCAAGTTTGTTGAGCTGTGCAGCGAACGCAACGAACGAAAGGTTCACACCGTTCAGCATCAGCTCGATGGACAGGAATATGGTGATGATGTTGCGCTTAATCAGAAATCCGGCAATGCCGCAGGCGAACAGTATCGCGCTCAGAACCAGGTAATAGGAAAGAGGCACCATCTATTCTTCTTCCCTCCGCGCCAGCACCACGGCGCCCATGATCGCCACCAGGATCAGGATTGAAGTCACCTCGAAGGGCAGCAGGTACTCGCGGAACAGCAGGTGCCCGACAGCCTGGGGATTGCCGAAGACGTTCTCGCCATTCATGACCGTCGGGCCGCCAATGGCGATGCGATCCAGCCCGGTGAGATGGCTGACGACCGCGGCGGCAATGCCCAGGCCGATGATCAGCGCGGGCACGCCGAGCATAGTGGCGACGCGGCTGCCATGCGGCAAGCGCTCTTCCTCGCCTGCGTTGAGCAGCATGATCACAAAGACGAACAGCACCATCACTGCGCCGGCATAAACAATCACCTGCACCGCGGCGACGAACTCGGCGCCCAGCAGCAGGTAGATCATCGCCAACGAGCCCATCACCACAATCAGCGACAGCGCGCTGTTGATGGGGTGCTTCTGCACCAGGAGGTTGATGGCGCCTCCTACGCAGACCAGAGCGAAGATGAAGAACAAAATAAGAGCGAGCATGATCGTTAGCTACGAGCAGCGAGCCATGAGCCATGAGCTAACAGCTGCGCCGTACAAGCGGCTTACTAGAAATTACCTACTGCGATTTGCAACTCGCGAATTGCGGGTTGCGGATTGCTCGTAGCTCAAAGCTCGTAGCTCGCAGCTTACTTCACCGCTACCACAAATGCCGTCACAACAATGTTCGCAATGGCCAGCGGCAGAAGGAACTTCCAGCCGAAAGCCATAAGCTGGTCATAGCGGAAACGCGGCAACGTTCCGCGGACCCAGATATAGACAAAAATGAAAGCAAACACCCGCACAGCGAACCAACCGACGGGCAAAAGCGACTGGAGGATCGGCGGCCCGAACACCGGTCCCGACCATCCCCCCAGGAACATAATGGACGCCAGGCACGCCACCGTGAACATGTTGGCGTACTCGGCCATAAAGAACATGGCAAACTTCATGGAGCTGTACTCGGTGTGGTAACCGCCGACCAACTCCGTCTCCGCTTCCGCAAGATCGAAGGGAATGCGATTGGTTTCGGCATAGGCCGCCATGATGTAAATGAAGAAGGCCACGAACTGTCCCTGGAAGATATTCCACTTGGGAATAAAGCCGAACCAGGTGCCCGACTGCGCATCTACGATGTCGCGCAAGCTGAAGCTGCCGGAAAGAATCAGCACTCCTACGAGGGAAAGGCCAAGCGCCACTTCGTAGCTGATCATTTGCGCCGAGGCGCGCAGGCTGGCCAGCATGGAATACTTGCTGTTCGATGCCCATCCGGCAAGGGCGCCGCCGTAAACTCCGACCGACGTGATTCCCAGGACGATGAGGAGCCCGATGTTCACATCGGTGATCTGCAGCGGCGTATGGATTGAACCCAACGAGATCCATGGACCGATGGGAATGACCGCCACGGAAGTCAGTGCTGTGACCAGCGCAATGACTGGCGCCAATAAATATAAGGGCTTGTTGGCAAAGGGAGGTGTGACATCTTCCTTAAAGATAAACTTTAAGCCATCCGCCAACGGCTGCCAGATGCCGAACGGCCCCACCCGCGACGGTCCCCAGCGGTTTTGCATGTGGCCTACGACCTTGCGTTCCAACAAGGTGGTGTAGGCGACCGCCGTCATCAGAATGAAGACCGCCAGCAGGATCTTGACGATCGATACCAGGATGTAGATGCCAATGGTCATTTAGTTGTCAGCTGTCAGCCTTCAGCCGTCAGTTATCGTTCCTCGCGGCTCGCTTTTCGCTCTTCGCTCTTCGCTCTTCGCCAGAAAATAAGCTGGCCGGTCCGCAGCTTTTAGATCCTGAAATTTGAAAACCTGCGCAGTCTCGATGCTCGCGTTTGGAAGCTCGAAATTTCCTGGCTCCAGTCCCTAATCCCCAGCCCCGTCCTCGGTCCTGACCATGGGATCGTAGCCGGGCGCGCTTTCCAGATCCGACGGCGGATTGTACCGCTCCATTACCGTGTTCAACGTCTGCGAGAACCGCCCCAGAGTGCCGGAGGTGAACAACGAATCGTTCGCCGGCATCACCAGTGCCGGATCGCCAAGACCGGTCGCACCTGTGATCTGGATCAGCTGCGTATGCTCATCCTGACCGGAGAGCAGCCCTAGCCGCGAAATACCGTAGCCCGGCACCAGCCGCTGAATTTCGTCGAGCATCGCCGTCGGATCGTAGGGACTCATCTTCGGTTCCAGGTTGTGCTCGGTCAACCAGACTGCGTGACGGTCGGCCTCACCGGATTGCGCGCCGCGCGTTTGGCCCATGTCGGCGCGCGTACCGCCGCCGCCGAACGGCACCAGCTTGTGAACGTCGTATCCCATGCGAGCCGCGATGCGGACGATGCACTCGAAATCATTGCGCACGCCCGAAAACTCGCCAGCCTTTTTCAGCATTTGAGCATCGCCGCAGGTGTTGGTGTATGTGCCGCCCTTTTCGTAGGCGTTGGCGACGGGCAACACCAGGTCGGCGATCGCAGCCGTCTCGGTGAGAAACATGTCCTGCACGATGACGAAGCTCTTGGAAAGCGCAAAGGGATCGACATTGTAGCGCGCGATGGGATTAGAGCCGACGACGTAAAGCGCCTTCAGCTTGCCTTCCTTGGCAGCTTCCATCATTTGCGGCAGGTTCAACCCGGGAGTCGTGGGAATCTCGTCCAGCCACTCTTCGTGAAAGCGCGTCGCGCTCGATACGGGAGCGTAGCCCGGCAGCATGTCGGGATAGACACCCATGTCAGCCGCGCCGCGAGAGTTGGCGTAATCGCCCAGGCAGATGAACTTCGCGCTTTGCGCCAGTCCGAAATCGATAAGCGCTTTGACATCGTTGCCGCGCAGCTCTGAACCGAAGACGATGACCAGGCCGGGGTCAGCTTTCACCGCGTCGCGCAACTTGATCAGAGCCTCGCGAGTAAGCTGCTCGGACACAACCGCATCCGCTGCGCCGTCGTTCCCGGCGAGGAACTGCACCAAGCTGCCCTCGGAACCGGACGCGATCTGCGCAAACGCGGTCGCCTGCCGGTGCAGCTTGATGGGAGACGAATTCGCCACGTAGAGCTTTGCGCGATGCAGCCGAACATTGCTGCGAATCTGCCACGCCAGCAGAGGATGTTGCTCGGTCGGATCGTTGCCGATCAGCAGGATCGCGGGGGCGCTGAAGACGTCACGCATCGAGGCTGTCGTGTTCTGCTTGCCGGCCAGCGCCGAAGCGAAGCCCGGGAAATCGGCAGTGCGGTGATGATCGATGTTGTTGGTGCCAAGCACGAGGCGCGCAAACTTCTGTAGCAGGTAGTTTTCTTCGTTGCTGGTGCGGTTCGAACCAATTACGCCAATCGACGTGGGACCGTCGGCCGTCAGAATTTCCTGGAACTTCGTCGCGATCAGGTCGAAGGCTTGCTCCCACGTCGCGGGGACGAACTTGCCGTCGCGCTTGATCAGCGGCTGCTGCAGGCGATCGGGATTATTCGCGAAGTCGAATGCGTAACGCCCCTTGATGCAGAGGAAGTCGCCGTTGATGCCGCTCTTGTCACGATTGTCGCCACGCACAATCTCCATGCCGGTATCGGCGCGGCGCGCGCCCAGCGTGGTTTTGCAGCCGTCTCCGCAGTGGGTGCAGACCGTGCCGGTGTGCTTCATCTCCCAGGGACGCGTCTTGTAGCGATAAGCGCCGGAAGTCAGCGCACCGACGGGACAGATGTCGATGCACATGCCGCACTCTTCGCATTCCAGATGATCTTCTTTATTGGGCGCGATGATGGAGCCGGAGCCGCGGTTCTGGACGCCGAGCGCCCACACGTCCATGCCCTCGCCGCAGACGCGAACGCAGCGATAGCAGAGAATGCAGCGTGGCCGGTCGAAATACACCACCGGCGACCACTGTTGTTCGTCGCGATGGTTCTTCAGGTCCATG
>JBEKCJ010000105.1:0-14365 GCA_050014935.1 Candidatus Korobacteraceae bacterium | reverse complement strand
AGGCCTCTACGGCCTTCTCCTGGGCGATCCTTCTGGGTGGAATCGTTACCATCGCGGTAGCGGTGTACATGGTCGTGGTCAGCTACTCGAGCCTGCCCTGGGACGACGGCTGGATCCAGATTGACCCGCTGGTAAACGGGATCAACCCGCTCTCTCTCCATTGGCTCTGGGCTCAGCACGACGACCACAGGCTCGTGATCACGAAGCTGTTCCTGCTCGCAGACCTGCGTATGTTTCACGCCCGGCAATGGTTTCTGTTGACCAGCATCCAGGTAATTCAGTTTCTGTTCTTGGTGGTGCTGAGTTGGAGTATGCGAGTACTCGGCGGCTGGCGCGGGCGGGTGTGGCTTGCCGGTACCGGGCTGGCAACATTCTGCCTGTTCTGTCCGTCGCAATGGCATAACTTCGTTTGGGGCTTTGAGCCGTGTTTCGTGCTCCCAGGCTTGTTTGTGACGCTGTCATTTGCCGGATTGCTGCTCTACTGGATCGATGCGGAGCGGCAACCTGGGAAGCCGTCCGCGTGGAGATTTATTGCGCTTTCGATCGCTGCCGCGCTGGGAGCGACCCTTTCGTTGGCAAACGGAAACCTTGTTTGGCCTCTGCTGGTGGTGGCAGCGCTATTCCTTGGATTGCGCCGCTCAGTGGTGCTGAGTTTCGCTGCCACGGGAGCTGTCACCATCGCGCTATATCTGCATCACTACGTCAGCCGCCAGGCCGAGGCAAACGCGGGGTCATTCAGAGGAGATCCGCTCAGGTTTCTGCAGTTTGTAGCTGTGTACCTGGGAAGTGTTTGGGCACATGCAAGTCCGGTCTTGGCGGGCATATTTGGGGTAGCCGGTGCAGGAGCCGTTTGCGCCGTCGTCTTGCGCTCGCGCCTGTATATACGCACCAGGCAGGCATTCGCTATTCAACTCGTTCTCACGTTGCTGTTTTGCCTTGGCACGGCCTTCGCCACCGCCCTGGGAAGATCTAACTTCGGGCTGAGCTACGCGTTTTCCTCGCGATACCAGACCGTGGTGCTGCTCTTCTGGTGCTGTCTCGGCCTAATGCTACTGGGGAGCGTCGCGGCAATTAAGCGAACCCGAGTTCCTTTCATGGTTGTGCAGATTTGCCTGCTCGCCATCATGGCGCGCGGAGCATATCTGGCGCAGTACCCGGTCCGAGAAGCGCGAAGGCATGGGTTTCAACTCCGCGTGGCATCCATGGCGCTCTTCACCGCGACGAATGACTGGAGACAGTTTTATTTTGGGGTGGGCGTGAAACCTGACTACCTGATGAGAGATGTGCCCTACCTGCAAGAGAACCACCTGTCGATTTACTACGGCGATGCTCATTCCCAACTAGGCAGACCTCTGGACGCGGTCTTTCACCAGGCTTCGCCGGACGAGTGCGCGGGAGCAGTGGAGTCTACTACGCCGATGGAGGGATTGTTGGGAATGCGGGCACTTCGAATCACCGGCTGGGCCTGGGACTATAAACACGAGCAGCCACCGGCGGAGGTCATCGCCACCAGCGACGGCATTATCACTGGACTGGCTGCGGTAGGCGACTGGCGCCCGGCGATTAAGGCGGCCAATCCACAGATTACGAGTAGTTATACAGGTTATGTTGGTTATGTTAGAGACGTAAACCCTCACATGGCAGTGAAGATATATGCCATTCTGCCCGGTAGCCAGCCATCAGCCTGCTATATAGCCAACAACACGGCCTTAGGATTCTGAGCCGGTTATCTCGATGCGAATCCGATGCCGACAATCACGGCTGCAGTGATCAGGCTGGTGCGATCACGCAGCGCAAAAATGATTGGATCGGAGTGCATTCTGCCCCTGCCGGCAATTATCCAGATTCTCCCAAACCAGTACAGCAAGACCGGACATATTAGCCGTAGCATTTCCGCGTGCCTATAGAGAAGCGTAACTTCGGGACTTCGAAGGTATAAGACAAGAACCAAGACCGAAATCACCATCGAGCTTAAACCCAGCGCCTGTACGGTGCTTTTGTCAACTCGCTCGTAGCCGCGGCGGCTCGTTAATTCTCCCGTTTCCGGTAGGGCCTGCAACTCAGCGTAGCGCTTGACCGCAGCCAGACCCAGGAAGCAGAACATCGCAAAACCAGCAGTCCATTCTGAAATGGGAATACCAGTCGCTGCTCCCCCAGCAAATACACGGACTGTATAGAGTCCAGCCAGAGTACAGATGTCTAAGATAACCTTTGTCTTCAGATAGAGTGAATAAAGGACGGTGGACAATAGATATACCGCTAACATGACGCCGAAAGACAGCGGAAGCTTAACAGCAAGGAAGATGGAAGCAGCAAGGAGAGCGGCGGCCAGCATCATAGCCGTCCTGGTGGTTACTGTACCGGCTGCCAGGGGACGTAATTTCTTGTGCGCGTGTTTCCTGTCAGATTGTACGTCGAGGAAATCGTTAAAGATATATGTCGCGGATGCGGTCAGGCAGAAGCAGAGGGTCGCAAGCAGCGCTTTGCTGGCGATGGCTCGATCGCTCCAGGTGTGCGACAGAAGTACCGGCAGCAACACCAGAATGTTCTTCGACCACTGATATGGCCGCAGCAGGAAAAAAAGAGGCGCGACGGTCTGGCGACCCTTCTGCGGAGGCGGATGTCCGGTAATCGATCTCGGGTCAGAAGCAGTGCTCGGCATCACAATTACAATCCGTACGCATGATTCCAGCTGCAAGCATTTAGTCAGTCATAAGGAGAGCCAGGACGAAGGCATGTTCATCCGCAGTCATCCCGGCAACCGGCCGCGATTGCAGAGCGCAAACCCGGATTGTAACCAAACATCCATCCGTGGGAGTGTCAATCAGGTTAAATCGTGCCGCTGGCGAATGCAAGGTGGGCGATGTGCGTGGCTGTGCGGTTGGTGTAAAGTTCTTAGCATCGTAGAGCAACAGGGAACCGTGGTCTGACAATGGAGTCAATGACGCTCGCGCGAATACCGAATCTTATTCTGGGAACCGGCCCCACGGCGGTTGCCGCAGCCTATGCGTTTCGACGCCTCGGAGTGCCTTTTGAAGTCTTGGACGTCGCCTACGACCTGGAGCCTGAAAGAGATGCGATGGTGGAAACGCTCGCGGCGAGTGAGCCCGCAGATTGGCCGCCCAGCTATGTCGAGGCTTTGTTTCCGCCACCAGTAACTTCTGCGCAAGGCGTTGAAAAGCGGTTCACCTTCGGTTCCAACTTTCCTTATGAGCGGCCGCAGTGTCTCTCTTGCAGCACAACCCAATGCAAGATCGATCTGTCCCATGGTCTGGGGGGCTTCGGCAATGTTTGGGGCGCCGCCATGCTCCCTTATACGGATCAGGACTTGGGCGATTGGCCTATTTCCTCTGCCGATCTGGCCGACTCGTACAGGAATCTGTCGCACTTTGTGCCGATGAGCGGTGAATTGGATCATTTGGACGAGACCTTCCCCTTATATCGTGACCAAACAACTGCACTTACAAAGTCAGAACAAACCGAGACCTTACTTAGATTTCTAACTAAGAAAGGTTCTGCGTTGCGAGGCCAGGGTATAGCCTTTGGCCGCGCGCGGGTCGCGGTAGATTCGTCTCGTGGACCTTCTACTTGCCGCTACTGCGGCTATTGTCTTGACGGCTGTCCGTATGGCTCCATATTTAATCCCCGTCTGCTATGGAAGAAACTCGAACAGGAAGGAATAAAGATCCACAAGGGCTTTTACGCGGTCGAATTTGAGGAAGAACCGGAGGGGGTAACCCTGTCTGTTGTGGACGTAAGAGATGGCTCATTGAGGAAATTGCGCGCGGGGCGCCTCTTCGTCGGTATGGGAACCATTTCCACGACCCGCCTTATTGCCAGGTCCATAAAGATATTCGATAAGCCAGTTCGTATCCTGGATAGTCAGTACTTTTTCTTTCCTTTCTTGTCTTATCGCAAGGCCAAAGATTCGAGTGTGCGTTTTACCTTAGCCGAAATATTCCTTGAGGCACTTAGACCGGAAATCAGCGACTACTATGTACATTATCAAGTGTATGGTTTGAATGACATATTCCGGCAAACCATAAAATCGACACTACCTTCTGTGCTTCGGAGCCGATTTGTTCTCGATAACGTCGAAGGCCGTTTCTATTTGTTTCAAGGTTTCCTTCATTCGTCTGATTCGGGCTACTTGGAGCTGACCGTGAATTCGACTCAAGTGAACAGGGACGAGATACACGTGCGAGGAGTAGCTAGCCCTGCTTCGATGCGGGTGGCGAAGCGATCTCAAGCAGTGTTGCGCCGAAACCTGGCTGGGTTTGGCGTCATTCCGCCGCTGAACCTGACTATGGTTGCGCTGGGGAGAAGCTTTCATGCCGGGGCCAGTTTTCCGATGGGCAAGCAGAACACCCCGTATAGCTCAGATCTGCTTGGCCGGCCGGCCGGGCTCAGCAGAGTTCACATTTTGGATGCGAGCAGTTTCCCGAGTATTCCGGCTACGACGATTGCCTACACGGCCATGGCGAATGCGGACAGGGCGATTAACGAGACGTTCAGGAATGGATATCTGTGACGTGCGGAGTCGTCGCGCAGGACACGTATGCTTCCGTACGGAATGTTCGGCGAATACCGCGAATGACGTCTTGACGGTTGCAGCTGGTGTCCGCACCGGTGTAACCACTGCTTTCATCGTTACAGCCTTTATGGTGAAGAGAAGCCTAATGATTCCCCGCGTATGGATCGTCAGCGCCACACTTTGTCTTGTTTTTAGCTGCGTCGCCGCAGCCTGGCAGACGCCATCGGCTAAGCCGCCGGCTAAGGCCGACTCTCATGCAGTCAGCATTACCGATGAAGACAACGGCAAAGATGTCGATCTTACATCTGGCGGCACGCTGATCGTGAAGCTCAAGAGCAATCCTGCGACGGGATACAGTTGGGCGGTTGCGGGCGATCCTTCGCCGTTGAAGCTGGAGAAAACTTCTTATCGAAAGAATACGGCATCGTCGAAAGTGGTTGGCGCTCCCGGAGTGCAGGTCTTTCGCTTCGACGCCGGTTCTGCTGGGATAGCGACCCTCCAACTCATCTACCACCGGTCTTGGGAATACAACGTGGCGCCGGCGAAGACGTTCGGTGTCAGGGTGAATGTTCGCTAGTCAGATTTGGAGGAGCGTGCGATCGGCTGTGCGACAAAATAGGCGAAAAGCCTCGAAATAGTTTCAACCTTGTTGCAACAATTCGCACAAATGATGCAAAACTCCCGGTTTGGGCGGGGTTTTCGAGCTTCCCCAAAATGTTCAGATGTCACAAGCAGGTGTGACATTGGTCGTTGCCCGGGAGCGGGGAGGGTTTAGAATGGAGTTGGAATTGAAAATGATTTTCAACTTCATATTCGGCCGTCCTAAGAAAGAACGCCACACCCAAGCCAGCGCCCTGGCGGATTTGCGGGTCGGGGAGAGTGCAATTCTCTCCGAGTTAGAGTTGTCTCCGCCCATTGCCGAGCACCTGATGAACCTGGGATTTGTTCCCGGCCTGGTGGTGAAGGTGCTGCGCAGCGGCCCGGGTGGCGATCCCCGGGTGTATCGGGTGGACGGTGCCGAAGTGGCCATGCGCCGCGATCTCTCCCGTTACATTCACGTGGAGTTGCTGGGCGCGCCGTCGTTCGGAGATTAATTGATGGGAGCTTCGACGGTCAGCTGTCACGCGGCGGCGCCCCTGCGGGATGAAGCTCCAGGCTCCGCGTACCGCACCATTGCAGTTATCGGACCTCCCAATTCCGGCAAGACCACGCTGTTTAACCGCCTCACCAAACTTCGCCAAAAAGTGGGCAACTTTCCCGGCGTTACTGTCGAACATCACACCGGCTACCTGCGCGACGGCAACGGGGAGGAGATCGCACTGATCGATCTCCCCGGCGTCTACAGCCTGACGCCGAAATCCGAGGACGAGAAGGTGGCCATCGATGTTTTGACCGGGCAGATGCCGGGAACGGCGTGTCCGGATGCGGTCATCGTGGTCCTCAATTCGACGAATCTGCACACCCACCTGGTGCTGGCGGCACGGGTGATCGCGCTGGGTATTCCGACGCTGGTGCTGCTGAACATGGCCGACGAGTTGCGCAAACAGGGCGGCCATGTCGATGTGCTTTCGCTGGCGCGGGAGCTGGGAACTCCGGTGGCATTGATCAGCGCGACCACGGGCGAAGGGATGATCGCGGTACAGAACTTTTTGTCGTCTGCCGCGGCCACTCCGGAACCGCTTGAGCTGCCGGTGCTGGGAAGCACGCGAGGCTACCGCGAATGGGCGGTGCGGGTGGGAGCCAATGCGGGATACCGCCGTCCGGCCACGCCGGTGTGGACAGCTCGGCTCGACGCGATTTTTCTGCATCGCGTGTGGGGTCCGATTATCTTTGGGCTGGTGGTAATCGGAGTTTTCCAGAGCATCTTCGCTCTCGGTCAACCGCTTTCGAACTTGCTACAGAAATTTCTCGACACCACGGGCGCACAGCTTGGTGCTCACCTGCCAGCGGGGATGTTCCAATCGCTCATCATCAATGGTGTGTGGAAGGGTACGGGGTCGGTACTGGTTTTTCTGCCGCAGATTTTGCTGCTGTTCCTGGTAATCGGCATTCTGGAGGATTCGGGATACCTATCGCGCGCAGCAGTGATCGCTGACCGCACCATGTCACGCGTGGGCCTGAACGGGAAGAGTTTTATCCCACTGCTCTCCGCTTACGCCTGCGCGGTGCCAGCCATCATGGCAACCCGTACCATCGAGAGCAAACGGGACCGCATCGCCACCATTCTGATCGCGCCGTTTATGACGTGCTCAGCGCGTCTGCCGGTATACACCATGGTAATTGCGGCGTTTCTGCCGGCACGTCCGCTGCTGGGCGTATTTCTGGGCACGCGCGCGACGGCCATGCTGGGTTTGTACGTTCTGGGATTTCTGATGGCCGTGCTTACTGCGCGGCTGCTGAAGTCAACCATCCTCAAGAGCAAAGACGCCCCGTTTATCCTGGAGATGCCACCCTATCGCTGGCCCATGCCGGCATCGCTGGCGCTGCGCGTCGTCGATCGCGGCAAAGCATTTCTGTACCGCGCGGGGACGGTGATCATGCTGGTTTCGCTGCTGCTGTGGGCGGCTACCAACTTCCCCATGCATCACGGCCAGCCACCTGAGATTCAGAACAGCGTCGTGGCTCAGCTGGGACATGCGATTGAGCCGGTAATTCGGCCGTTAGGCTTCGACTGGAAGATTGGCGTCGGCCTGCTGACCTCGCTGGCGGCGCGCGAAGTGATCATCGCAACCCTGGGCACGCTGAATGGAATCGATCCGCAATCCCATGCCACGGGCCTGCAAGGGGCGTTGCGTCAGGAACTGACGCCCGCGGGCGCAGTGGCCTTGCTGATCTTCTTTGCCTTCGCCATGCAGTGCATGTCGACTATTGCGGTGGTGCGCCGCGAAACCAACGGCTGGAAGTGGCCTATCCTGCAATTCACCTACATGACCGTCGTGGCCTACGTGGCTGCCTTCGCCGCTTACCGCATCGTCGGACACTTCGTTCACTGAAATCAGCCGACGAGTTCCTTTACCATCCCAGGCAACACTTCCCCTGCCTTGCCCAGCACCACAGCGTCAAAGAATGCACGATTCGCCGGTTCCTCGGGGCCGACGTAAATGGCAGTCGCCCGGTTCATGCGAGCCATACGCACGAAACTGGCGGCGGGCTCGACTACGCCTGACGTTCCTACGGTGAGCAACATGGTGCAGATTCGGAGTTGCTCGAAGATGCGATCCATTGAGTACGGGACCTCGCCGAACCAGCACACGTGCGGCCGCATCATCGCTCCGCATTGCGGACAAGTGGGAATCTCGGCCCGCTGCATGTACAGACGTTCATCGTCAAAAGGTTTGGTGCGGCAGCTCTCTCGCGAGCAGCGGGTTTGCATCAGGCGGCCATGCATGTGCACGATGCGCTGGGAGCCAGCCTGCTCATGCAGGGAGTCGACATTTTGGGTGCAGAGGAAGAAGCGTTCACCCAACGCCTCCTCCAGCTTAGCCAGCGCGGAGTGGGCCGCGTTGGCCATAACAGTTGCGTGTCGTTTACGCCGCTCCGAGTAGAACTGCCAGACCATCTCCGGATTTGCGCGGAAAGCCTCCGGCGTCGCCACATCCTGCACGCGGGCGCCACGCCAAAGGCCATCGGCGCCGCGAAAGGTAGGCAGGCCGCTCTCAGCGCTTACGCCAGCGCCGGTAAGCACGAACACTCGATCGCGCGACGACAGCGCCCGAATCATTCCGATCTCCGTCGGGATGCGCAGGCCACACGGGCTGGAGAAATTACGGCACAGAGGCTCTGCTCAGCGAACACTTGGACACTATATACTGAAAGGTGCGGCGACCATCGTCGCCGTTCACGTGGCGAGCGCATCCGCCCGGCCGGTACGGAATCTATAACTATTAGCGTGTCTGGCAACGCCTTATCTTTCCCTGAAGGGCAGGGCGGAGCCGAGGAGCTATCGATTCTTGTCTACTGTGATGATGAACGTTGACACCGAGAAACAGGAGCGCGTTCTGGACGTGTTCCGGCGCTGGGGGTATCTTCAGGCCAATCTCGATCCTCTGGGGCACTTTGCTCCCCAGGCCCATCCCGACTTGGACATCTTGGGCGATGTGGCCGATGCAGCGCGACGGGTGTACAGTGGCAGCATCGGCGTGGAGTTCATGCACATCGCCGATCCCGAGCGCCGGCAGTGGATCCAGGAACGCATGGAGTCCGAGCAGGCGGAGAAGCTCGACCGCTCCCGCATTCTGGATGAGCTGGTGCGGGCCGACATCTTTGAGCAGACCATCCACTCCCGCTACATCGGAACCAAACGCTACTCGCTGGAAGGGAACACCGCGCTGATTCCCTTACTGGACGAGATTTTGAACTCGGCAACGGGATATGGAGCCGAGCAGGCGGTGCTCGCGATGAGCCACCGCGGACGCCTGAACGTCATCATCAACATCGTGAGCCGTCCGGCAGCAGAGATTTTCGCCGGTTTTGAGGATGTTGATCCGCGCAGCGTTCTGGGTGGCGGCGACGTCAAGTACCACATCGGTGCGACCGGCATTTACACGGGAGTAAGTGGGCGCCCGGTGCGCATTCACATGGTTTCCAATCCCAGCCATCTGGAAGCGGTTGACCCGGTGGCGCTGGGCCGGGCACGCGCCAAGCAGACACGCCTGGGACGCGAGGGAAAAAATCGCGTACTCCCGATTTTGATGCACGGGGACTCCGCCTTTGCAGGGCAGGGAATCACGGCGGAGACGTTGAACCTCGCCAACCTGCGTGGCTATACGGTGGGCGGAACGGTGCATATCATTGTCAACAACCTGATCGGGTTTACCACCAATCCCAGCGATGCCTATTCCGGACGATTCTCGTCGGACCTGGCGAAACGCCTGCCGATTCCAATCTTCCACGTCAACGGCGAAGATGTTGACGCCGTGGTACGTGCCGGCCGAATGGCCTTGGAATATCGCTACGAGTTTGGCAGTGATGTGCTGGTGGACCTGATAGGCTTTCGCCGGCACGGTCACTCGGAGGTGGACGACCCCACCATCACGCAGCCGATCCTGTATCGCAAAATCAAGGACCATCCCATGCTCTACCAGATCTACGCCAAGAACGTAGGTCTGGATGCGCAGCCTTACGTGGAGAAGTTCCAGGCGGAGCTTGATGCCGCGGAAAAAGCGGGCAAGAGCATGGTGAAGAAGCCGGCGATGCGGCAGATGCCGAGCTACTGGGCCCCATACCATGGTGGCCCCTACAAGCCTGAGTACGAAGTTGACACCGGACTGTCGGCGCAGCAGCTGCACCAGGTCACCGATGGGCTGGTGAAATATCCCGAGGATTTCCATATTCATCCCAAGGTGCAGAAACTGCTGGAGCAGCGCCGCGAGATGGGCTATGGCAATCGTGCCGTGGATTTTGGAATGGCGGAGGCGCTGGCCTTGGGATCGCTGGCGCTGGAGGGAACGCCGATTCGGTTTAGCGGACAGGACACGCGGCGCGGCACCTTCAACCAGCGGCACTCGGTCCTGATCGACATAATTGACGAGAAGGAGTACGTGCCCCTTTGCCACCTGGGGCCCGGTCAGGCGCGCGTGGAAATTTACAATTCGGAGTTGTCGGAGGCCGGCGTCCTGGGTTTCGAGTACGGGTTTGCGCGCGACTATCCCGAGGCGCTGGTAGCGTGGGAAGCACAATTCGGCGATTTTGCCAATGGCGCGCAGATCATCATCGACCAGTTCATCGCCTCCGGCGAAGACAAGTGGGACTTGCTTACCGGGCTGGTGATGCTGCTGCCGCACGGACACGAAGGCCAGGGGCCGGAGCACTCCAGTGCCCGCATCGAGCGCTATCTGCAGCTCTGCGCACGTGACAACATGCAGATTTGCCAGCCCTCCACGGCGGGGCAATACTTCCATTTGCTGCGGCGGCAGGCACTGCGCAAATGGCGCAAGCCACTCATCTGCTTCACACCGAAGAGCATGTTGCGGCATCCCGAAGCATCGTCGCCGCTGGCCGAATTGGAGCGGCCGCGGTTCCTGAACATCATCCCCGACGAGACAGCGCTGGACGCAAGACGTGTGCTGTTATGCACCGGCAAGATCGGGCAGGAATTAAGAATGGAACGCAGGAAGCTGAAAGCCGCCGGTCCGGCGATCGTTTCATTGGAACAGATGTATCCGTTCCCCGAGACGGAAGCTAAAGAAGTCCTGGGACTCTATAGGAACGCCATAGAGTTTATCTGGGTGCAGGAAGAGCCGGCGAACATGGGCGCGCTGTCATTCGTGACGCCGCGGCTGAAGCGGATATTGGGCTCAAAGCTGCGCAGCATCAAGCGAGCACCGAACTCGACGCCTGCTACGGGATCGGCGAAGGCACATGAACTCGAACAGAAGACGCTGATCACATTGGCGCTGGGCAAGGGAGAATAAGGCGGGACAAGGCCTAAGGTTGGCACATCGGAATATCGGTCTGCGCGAAGTCGTTTCCTTTGGCCAGCAGCGGCTCTCCTGTCGTTTTCGCGAGCGCATACACAAAACAGTCCCCGAAATTGAGTGCAGCGCGGTGCCGCCCCTTGCCGAACCTCCGCCAGGCCATCCTGGCGGCTTCTACTTGCTCGCGATCCACACTGACGACGTTGATTTCGGCCTCGCCGAGAAACAGGTCAAAATCTCTGCCAGCGATCTCCCCAAATGACGCCTCAACAACTGTGCCAGCCTCCAGCACGCTGGCGGCTGACATCAAGCGCAAGTCGGCGCCGTGAATGAGTTCGAGGAAATGCTCTTGCTCTGGTTCCCGAAACAAAATCGCGACCACTGCTGATGTGTCGATAACCATCAGCCGGGCAGTCCCTTCTCGTCGTATCCGAGGATCTCGTCCGGCGTCCTGTTGTCAAGTCTGGGAAGCGCCGCGACTCGATTGGCAATCTCCAGAAGCCTCTCGATCCGCACCGGAGCCCGTTGCTTCCGCTGTAGTCGTTCCAGACGTTCTCGCAGCGCTTGTTCGATTGCGCCCGTAAGCGATTCGCCGGTTTGCTCCGCGACTAACCGGGCGAGGCGCTCGGCCTCCTGATTCTTGATACTCAGTGCCATGACACAATGATTATAGCATTCTATACTTAAGTATAGATATATAGACCAATGATGTAGCTTCTACCTGCCAAACTGTTTTCTCATGTAGCTTTTACCTGTTCCAGCGTTTCTCTCAGAATCTGGGCCGAGTGCTTGAGTTTTTGATCCTCTTCGGTGCTGAGCTGCATATGTAGCACTTTCTGTATTCCGCCGCTATTGACGATTGATGGCAGGCTCAGGCAGAGGTCAGAGATACCGTACGCGCCGCTCACCAGGCTGGACACCGATAGCACGGTGTTCTGATCGCGCAGAATGGCCTCGATGATCCGCATCAATCCTGCGGCTACCGCATAGTATGTCGCCTGCTTGCGTGCGATGATTTGGTAGGCCGCGTCGCGTGTCTGCTCGAAGATCGCGTGGAGGACCTTCCAATCGCACGTCCGGCCTTGGGCGGCGCAGAATTCCTCCAGTCGCATGCCCGCGATGTTCGCCAGCGACCATACCGGAACTTCGCTGTCGCCATGTTCTCCGATGATGAAGGCGTGCACACTTCGCGGATCGACTCCGAAATGCTGGCTCAGCATGTATCGAAAGCGAGCCGTGTCGAGAATGGTACCGGAGCCGATGACATGCTGTGCGGACAAGCCGGATAGGCGCAAGGAAGTTTGAGTCAGCACGTCGACCGGATTGGTGGCAATCAGCAGGATGCAATCGCGATTGTGCTCCACCACGCGGGGCACGACTTCCGCGAAGATATTGGCATTGCGTTGCAGCAGATCGAGGCGCGTTTCCCCTGGCTTCTGGGCAGCGCCGGCGGCGATCAAGACCACGGTTGCACTGGCACAGTCCGCATACGTCCCCGCCCAGATGCGCGTCGGATGTGCAAAGGGTATGGCATGGTTCAGGTCCATGGCCTCGCCTTCGGCCTTGGCATGGTTCTTATCGATGAGCACAATCTCCGCCGCCAGTCCACTAAGTAAGAGCGTGTAGCCCAAGGTGGCTCCGACATTCCCCAAGCCCACCACGACGACACGGGTGGGCGCATTCTTGTCCATTGCTGCTCCTTGGTTGAGTGACTTAGCGCTCGCAAGCTGCGCTGGTTGGATGCGAGAAAAAACCGCAGGAATCAGCTTTGGGTCGAAACCGCGGAAACCCTCGCCCATCCAATTCGGAACCGAACGCCGTCGCCGTCCCACCTTGGTGCACCCAGCCGACATTGGTGGGCTTTTTCGCTTGACCTGCGTTGCCGCATTTCCTATGCTGGCACTCGACTGGTTGATGGCGGATTTGGGCAACAGCAAGCGGGTACTTGCTCGGTTCCGTTAGGGAAGTGCCACAAAGCACGTGAGTTTTACCGCGAATCAAGTTAGGCATGTTACGTCTTGAAGCGCGCGGTTGCAGTCGGACGCTGGATTTGAACAGATAACCTCTCTCGTTGAGGAAGGCGAAGCTTTGTCTCTTGCAGGTGATTGCTCCACGGCCAGGCAGAAGTTTTCTCCCGGCTGGAGCTCCGACGTTTCACCGCCGGACCAGCCTGCCAAATGGTTCGCGGCTTATACCACGCCCCGCCATGAAAAGGTGGTGGCCCGCCATTTACAATCCCGCCACATCGAATCATTCCTGCCGTTGTATAGTTCGGTTCGGCGATGGAAGAACGGTTGCCGCGTGGCCGTCGAACAACCGCTGTTTCCCAGCTACCTTTTCGTTCATATTCTCCGGCGCGAAGCCGTCAAGGTATTGCAGATTCCCGGCGTCGTTTCTCTGGTCAGCGCAGGACGCGAGCCGGCCGCTCTTCCCAGCTCCGAAATTGAATCGTTGCGCTCCAGTCTGCCGCTTCGCCATTTTGAACCTCATCCATACTTGGTCGTCGGTGAGAAGGTGCGCATTACCGCAGGCTCTCTGGAAGGCATGATCGGGGTGCTGGTCCGCAGGAAGAACGACTGCCGGGTGGTGCTCACGCTGGAGCTGATTATGCAGAGCGTTGCCGTGGAAATCGGTATCGAAGAGATCGAACCCGTCAAACAGTAATGCCCTTTCCTAAGGTTCAATCCACGCTAGAGGATTTCAGGGTGTGAAACAGGCAGCGGCGAGAAGTGTTACCGAGGTACGGATTGTGGAGGCGGCGGTGCAGTTGTTCTCCCGCCGGGGATATAAAGGTACAAGCACACGGGAGATTGCGCACCTGGCGGGGGTCAATGAAGCGACCCTGTTCCGCTACTTCGCTCGGAAGACCGGTCTTTTTTGGGCCGCAGCCGAATCCAGATTGATCCGCCTGAAGCTGGGTCGCGAGCTACAGAACGGTCTGGCAGCAGACCTGGAGCCGGAAGTCGTGGTTCCCCTGCTGGCGGAGTTTGTGGTCAACATGGTGGCGCAGTATCCTGAGTTGATGCGCCTGGTCTACGTCGCCGGCTTTGAGCTGCCGGGAGCCGATAGCATGTTTCGCGAGCATCTGGGACCTATCTTTGATGCCGTCAACGCCTACTTCGGCAGGTGTGCTGCGCGAGGCGCGATCGGCAACCTGGAGCCCACATTCGCCACCCTTGGGCTGGCTGGGGCGGTCAGCGCGCATTGCAATCTGCACCAGCTGTTTACCGGGCAGGACCTGCCGTGGGATGTGCAAACCTTGGCTCCCGCCTATGCTCAGTTCTGGTTGAACGCCTTGCGGCAGGTGCCGACTTCGGTCGACAGCGGCAATTCCGGCTAACCGCGCGCAGACGATGCGGACCGGGTGCGATTATTGATGTCACTTTCTAAGCTGCAAGATTTACTTATCTATGAG
>JBEKCJ010000104.1:0-14924 GCA_050014935.1 Candidatus Korobacteraceae bacterium | reverse complement strand
CGAAGGTTCGTCCTACCCGCAAATTTTCATAAGAGAGATCGCATCATGGCACTCAAGTTTAAAGGCGTGGATTTCATCGAGTTCGACACGTTGCTCAACGATGATGAGCGGCTGGTCCGCGACAACACCCGGAAGTTCATCGAAGAGAACCTCATCCCCATTATTGAGCAGTGCAACCGCGACGGCCGCTTCCCCAAGGAGCTGATCAAGCCCATGGGCGAGCTGGGCTTCTACGGCGCCAGCCTCAAGGGCTACGGCTGCGCCGGGATGTCGAGCGTAGAGTACGGCCTGATGACGCAAGAGTTGGAGCGCGGCGACAGCGGCGTGCGCTCCTTCGTCAGCGTGCAATCGGGACTGTGCATGTATCCCATTTACGCCTTCGGCAGTGAGGAGCAAAAGCAGAAATATCTCCCCAAGATGGCGCTGGGCGAGATTCTCGGGTGCTTTGGACTGACCGAACCCGACGCCGGCTCAAATCCTTCTGCGATGCGCACCCGCGCGAAGAAGGACGGCAACGAGTACGTCCTGAACGGCGAGAAGATGTGGATCACCTCCGGCTCGATCGCCGACATCGCCATCATCTGGGCCAAGGTGGAAGACGAGAACGACCTGATTCGCGGCTTCATCGTGGAGACTGACCGGCCGGGATTCAAGGCGGCCGACGTGCATGGCAAGTGGTCGCTGCGGGCTTCGGTAACGTCGAGTCTGTCGTTGCAGGATGTACGCATACCAGAGGAAAATCTGCTGCCACAATCGGGCGGCCTGAAGTCGCCCTTGAGTTGCCTGAATCAGGCGCGCTACGGCATTGCGTGGGGCGCCATAGGGGCGGCGATGGCGTGCTACGACTGCGCGCTGCAATACGCTCAGTTCCGCAAGCAGTTCCGCGATCAACCCATTGCGTCGCATCAACTGGTGCAGGAGAAGCTGGTGTGGATGATCAGCGAGATCACCAAAGCGCAACTTCTGGCATTGCAAGTCGGGCGTTTGAAAGACGAGGGCAAGGCCAAGCCACATCACATATCGATGGCCAAGCGCAACAATGTCTGGATGGCGCTGGAGTGTGCGCGCATGGGCCGCGACATTCTGGGCGGCAACGGCATCGCCGACGAATATCCCATCTTCCGCCACATGGCGAACCTGGAATCGGTGAAGACGTACGAGGGCACGCACGACATCCACACCCTGATCATCGGCGAGCACATTACCGGGCACGCGGCGTTCTGAAAGCAGCCGGATGCCCTTAGTGCGCCGCCTTGGCGGGGCCACAGCCAGACACCGTATTGGCCTGCTGAGCACTCAGACCTGCACGAGCGCGTGGCGATCTGTTCTCTTGCCGTCCCAGAATCTCTTAATCTCCACCTTGATTTGATCCCTGGCCTCGGTCGTCAGCCGTCCGGTACTGTCGAAGGCAAACGGACTAACTACCAAGCTTACTGTGCGGTCTGGATTGGCTCGTTTCTGATGTAACTTGTAACCGATGTTATCTGTGTGGGACTCGAGGATTATGGGCGAAAAGGATGGATGAAGTTCTAGATCCAAATTGCCCGTGGCATTGATTTCGGCCAATAGGTCATTCATCGCTTCAACCTTCGTCACGGATTTCCCGACCTTCCTGGTTATGGCCTCGGCGTGGAGGCGCTCTCTCAAGCATTCAACAACAATCGAGGAAATGCTTTCTCCGAGTTTTTTCTGAGCTCTGTCCCAGATTGGCAGGTCAGAATCCTTTATGTATATCGTCTTGTTGGGCAATTTCATTCTCCCCACAGAATATAAGTATACGCACACTTGCGCGCATAACGCAATTTCCCCTGGATTAAGATAGCTGGCCGCTCACCCCGGCTGCTGTCTTCGCTGGGTTTCGTCAGGGAAAGCTGTGGCTGGCGCAGGAATGGTGGCAGGTAAAATGGGAACGGCTATGTTCGTGTTTGCCCTAGCGCTGGTGCCGTTCTTAATTCGCTTAGGATACCTGCTGAAGTTTAGGTTCCAGGTCGCCGACGGCAGGCCATTGAGATACGCTGAGATGAAGGCAATTCTCACGGCGCTCACATTGCTATTCGTAGTGATAGGCGCGTTTATATTGCTACTCGCGAGGAATTGGGTGCTTGCAATGGTACTTGTGGCGGCCTGCCTGTTAGTGGGTCACCTTGCAAAGCTCTATGCCTATCGAAGGGCCGTTAACGAAACTGCTTCTTGGTTGACGAGTTTACCCGTGGAGCAACGTCGCACAGTCGCGGTCATGCAGGTTGACCTTGCCATCAAAGAGGGAACGAGAATGTAGGTGCGACAGGTGGAACGACGGCAGCATTAGGGCGGGTAGCCAGACAGACGACTGTGCGCCAAGTTCCGTAACGGGCCGTACGTGATGAAAGTCCTCGAACACTTTGCCCAACAGGTGTATCCTTTGCGCTTGTGCCGGGATTCTCAGGTGGTTACCTTGGGCATATCGCCGCACATCAGAGTCAGGCGCTGGGCTTGCGTAATCCGCCTTCGTAGCTCATAGTTCTGCTGGCAAGCCGCGCCTACGGAGGCCACATGGCAACCAAGGTTCAAACGGAAGAACCAGAAATGACGACACACACTCCCACCGCCAATTTTGAAACCGATCTCGCGATGGAGTTCCTGCGGGTAGTGGAAGAATCGGCGATTGCCTCGGCCAAGACGATGGGCCAGGGCGACCGCAAGCACGCCGACGAAGCGGCAACCGAGGCCATGCGCAGCGTCATGGATTCGGTACCGATGGATGGCACTATCGTCATCGGCGAGGGCGAGCGCGACGAAGCGCCCATGCTTTACATTGGCGAGAAAGTCGGCAAACGGGACGGAGGCGTATATCCCGCCGTCGACATCGCAGTTGATCCTCTGGAGGGCACGAATCTGTGCGCTACCGGCTCTCCCGGCGCCATCACGGTGCTGGCTGCCTCGGAGCGGGGCGGACTGCTACACGCTCCCGACTGCTATATGGAGAAGATCGTCGTCGGCCCATCCTGCAAAGGAGTGGTCGACCTGGAAGCTCCGGTCGCGCACAACCTGCATGTCATCGCCAAGGTACTGGATCGCGACGTAGCCGACCTGGTGATCATCATCCTTGACCGTCCCCGGCACGAGAAGCTGATCAACGAAATTCGCAAAGCGGGCGCGCGCATCCGTCTGATCTCGGACGGCGATCTCTCGCCCGGCGTCGCGGCGTCCATGCTGGGCTCAGGTGTCCACGCGGTGATGGGCACTGGCGGAGCTCCTGAGGGCGTGATCACCGCCGCAGCTGTTCGCTGTCTGAATGGCTACATGGTCGGCAGACTGGTTGGCTACACGCCGGAGCAGGGCGAGCGCATGAAGGACATGGGCATCAGCGACCCCAAGCGCATTTACACCGCCGACGAGCTGGCCCCGGGCAAGAACATAATTTTTGCCGCAACGGGAGTGACCGAAGGAACGTTGCTCAAGGGCGTACGGTTTTTCGGCGATGGCGTGCGCACCACCTCGCTGGTCATGAAGCTGAGCAAGGGCAAGGTGCGCTTCATCGAGTCCATCCATCTCGACAAACGTCCAGATGTGAAGGTCAGAATTCCGGAACGCTAGATCGACACGGCTGCGACTCCAGGCCCTCCTCGGCGGAGGGCCTTTTTTTCAGCGGCCCCGCCCTAGCCAAAAGCAGGCTAGAACGAGGCACCCTGGCAGTTCGCAAAGGGGCTTCGCAACCCAGCCAACCCCTGATTTTCTTCTTGCTTCTGTATTAGGAGGAGTAAAATTCAGCTAGAACAGGACTGTAGCTGCGGGTGGAAGCGGTCCATCCGGAGGGGCTTTTCATGAATGTTCATATCAGCTACAAGATTTCCAAAACGCCCGACCTCGAAAAAGTCATCAACCAACAAGTGGAAAAACTGGACCGGTACCTGCATGTGTTCCGTCCCGACTTAGTGCACCTCAAGGGCATCGTCGAGGAGAACTCCGCGCGTCAAGGCGTTGTGGTGTCGCTGAACCTCCGGCTGCCCTCAGGCCAATTAGCGTCGCAGGAAAGCAGTTCGACCGCGATAAGCGCTATCAAGGCTGCGTTCGACGATATCGGCGGTCAGGTGAAGCGGCACAAGGAACTCCTGCGCAGTCACCACAAGTGGCCGCGCCGCCGCGGGCCGGGTCGCGCAGTGGTTGGCACGGTTCCGTTCGAGCAGACGGTTGCGGCGGTGAGGCCGGATCTGGTTTCCTCCAGCGACATCGCGAGCTACGTCAACGTCAACCTGCCGCGATTGGAGCGCTTCATCCAGCGCGAGCTGCAACACCGCCTGGACCAGGGCCAGCTATCGGCCGATCAGGTCACGGTGAAAGAGGTGGTAGACGAAGCCATCGCGAACGCCCTTAGTGAGCAAGACGACACGCCGGAACGGATGAAGCTGGAGCCGTGGGTGCATCGCCTGGCAAGAGAGGCAATCGACACCCTGGCGCTCGATGGCCGGGACAACGGCATGGTTTCGCTGGAGCGTTCGCATGGCCAGCAGAATGTGCAGGCCTCAGACGAAACGCAGCTGCAGTTCCATCAGCCGGACGAGCAACTGGTGGAGGAAAATGTAATTCCCGATCCCACCGCCAACACCCCGGAGGAACTGGCGGCACGAAGCGAATTGCTTAATCTGGTTGAAGCAACGCTGCGCGACGCGGGACGCGAAGAGCAGGAGTCGTTCATCCTGTATACCGTCGAGGGCTTCACGCTGGAAGAAATTGCGGACATTACCAATCACACTGTGGAGGAGGTGCGCGCAGCCATCCGCCGGGCCAGCGATCACCTGCAACGCTCCTTGCCCATCAAAGACCCTCTCAAAGACAAGCTTTTGGAGCATTCCAAGAGCGCCTGATCACGGGGGCTGCGTCGCAGTCCCCGCATTACTCATCCAACAAATAATTCCATAGGAGCACCGGAATGATCACACGCGATGACATCCGTGAACTCGCCAATTTCAGGTCGCCGGAAGGTTGCGCTGTCACGTTTTACTATCAGCCCTCGGCACCACCCAACAAATCGCATCGGGAAGAATCCATCCGGGTGAAGGACTTGATTCGTAACGCGCTCCGCGAAGCGGAGAAACACGGCAAGAACGGTTCCACCCGCAGCGATTTGGAGAAGATCAACAGCATGGTGGATCCACTGCACGGGAGCAGCGGCAAAGCGAAAGCTATATTTGCCTGCGGCCAGCAGGGCTTCTGGCGCGAGTTCGACATTCCCGCGCAGCTGCTGACCCCGAAAATCGCCGTCAGCCAGCGCTTTCATCTGAAGCCTCTGGCCGCGGTGCTGGATGGCGAGCAGCGGGCCTGCGTGCTGCTGGCGGATCGTGCCAAGGCACGCGTCTTCGAACTGTTTAACGATGAGGTGGTGGAGAAGGAGGACTTCATCAACGAGCTGACACGGCGCGGCAAGAGCGATGGCTATGCCGGCTACGACGCTGGGCATGCCGAGCGCAAGCAGACGAACGAGGCCATGCAGCATTTCCGCCTGGTGGCAGACCGCATTGAACAGTACTTCGAGCACGGCGGCTACGACCGGCTCCTGATCGGCTGCCGCGACGATGTGTGGTCGGAGATCGAGCCGCAACTGCAATCGCTGGCCAGACAGCACCTGGTCGGACACTTTCGTATCGATCCCAAGGTGGCCACGCCCGAGCAGGTCAAGCAAATGGCCCACGAGCAGTTGGCACGCTACAGCGCCAATATGAAACAGGAGCTTATCCGCGAAGTAATAGGCGAGGCCCACCGCAACGGTCGCGGCGCGATTGGACTTCGGCGCGTGTTGCGCTCATTGGAGACCGGCGAGATCTCGACGCTGCTGCTCGGATCCAGCTTCCATGCGGCCGGGGTGAAGTGCTATCACTGCGGACACATGGATCTCCACGTGAGTCCGATTTGCGCGGTGTGCGGCAAGGACACTACGGAACTGGAAGACATTGGCGACGCCATCGTGGGTCATGCTATCCGCACCGGGGTTGAACTGGTCTACATTCCCGACGACGAGGAGTTCGACCGCATTGGACGGATCGCCGCTCTTTTGCGGTTCCGTGCCGATCAAAACACGGCCGAGCGGGCCGCCAGCTAGAATCGCTAACCAGGGTCGCGCGAGGAACGGAACGCGAAGGCACAGCTACGAAGCTGTGCTTTTCGTCTTCTTAGCCAGCGCCATTGTCTGATTCCAGCGTTCGACGCGCCTCGTGCTATCCTTCATCGCCATTGATTATTGTTGAGGGATTCTCATGAAGGTTTCGCGTCGCGATTTTATTGCCACTACGGCCCTTGGTTCCGCGTCGCTCGCACTCGATCTGCACGGACAAAACAGAACAGACTTAGGCGCTGTACCGCCTGGCAATCCGCCAAAAAAACCGATCATCATCTCCGCTGCCAACGGCTACAACTATCTGGATCGCGGCTATACCGTGCTGACCAGCGGCGGCGACACACTCGACGCCGTCATGCAGGTGATCACCGGGCCGGAAGATGATCCCAATGACGACAGCGTGGGACTTGGCGGCCTTCCCAATGAAGACGGCGTGGTGGAGCTCGATGCCTGCTGCATGCATGGGCCAACCCGCATGGCGGGCTCCGTCGCGGCGGTGCGCGAGATCAAGAACGTTTCCCTGCTGTCGAAGGCGGTGATGGAACACACCGGGCACATCATGCTGGTGGGCGAAGGCGCCCAGCGGTTCGGCTTCGACATGGGCTTTCCGCGAGAGACGTTGCTGACCGAACGCTCGCGTAAAGTCTGGCTACTGTGGAAGGAAACCATGTCGAATAAGGACTGGTGGGGTCCGGGATTGGCGAGCCCGAACTACAAACTGCCGGACGAGACTCCGAATCACTCCGAGCTGCGCGAGGAGCGGACGCAGCAAATGGAGGAACTGGCGGGCAGGCTGGGCATAGAACCGGAGTTCCGGGCGGCGGCAGTGCAACGTGTGCTTCAGCCGCCGACGGGAACAATCAATTGTTCCGCGATCAACGAGAAGGGCGAGATGTCAGGGGCAACGACGACCAGCGGCCTGGCGTGGAAGCTTGCTGGACGGGCGGGCGATTCGCCGATCATCGGCGCTGGCTGCTACTGCGATCAGGATGTGGGCTCGGCGGGCGCGACCGGCAACGGCGAAGAGAACATCAAGGTCTGCGGCGCGCATACTATCGTGGAGAACATGCGGCGGGGGATGTCTCCGCAGGAAGCCGGCATGGACGCGCTGAAGCGCATCGTACGCAACTTCAACGGCGATATGCGCAAGATGCAGTACGTCGACATGAGCTACTACATCCTGCGCAAGGATGGAGCGTATGCGGGTGTCTGCATGTGGAGCGGCCCGCCAGACCACTTGCGGCGCTTCGCCATCCACGACGGGACAAAGCGATATGAGACGGCGGTGGCGCTGTTTCAAGGGAAGTCGATTGGCTGGCCGCCCATGCCGACGGCACATATGGCGCCAGAGCAGAAGAAGTAGGGACGGGCAGTCGTGGTTCTAGGGCTCCGCATTCGCACAAAACGCGAATGTGGGCGCTCAGAATGACACGGCAGGAAAGTGTTTGGCTTACACCGCAACCGTAACTGTGGTCTCGGTGCGGGTGACGGGCCGGTAGAGCGTATCGCGCTCGAACGGGACGCGGCCGGCCTCAGAGATGAGGCGGATCAAATCCTGGCGGCGCAGACCTTGCGGCGTGGTCGCGCCCGCGTCGTGATAGATCTTCTCTTCCACCACAGTTCCGTCGATATCGTCCGCGCCGAAGCGCAGGGTGATCTGCGCCATCTTCGGAGTGACCATCTGCCAGTAGGACTTGATGTGTGGAAAGTTATCGAGTACCAAGCGCGACACGGCGATCTGCTTCAGGTCCAACATGCCCGTCGTCTTCGGCAGATGCTGTAGCGGCGTATTTTCAGGATGAAAGGCCAGCGGAATGAAGGTCTGGAAGCCGCGGGTGTCGTCCTGAAGCGCGCGCAGCTTCAACAGATGATCGACGCGGTCTTCGTCATTCTCGACGTGTCCGTAGAGCATGGTGGCGTTGGATTTCAGGCCAACCTCATGCGCAGTGCGCGCGAGTTCAAGCCATTCGCCGCCGTCGATCTTGTGATCGCAAATAATGTGCCGGATGCGATCGGAAAAAATCTCCGCTCCACCGCCCGGCATGGAATCTAACCCAGCCTCTTTGAATTTGATCAGCACTTCGCGCGGCGTCATCTTGCCAATCTTGGAGAAGAAGGAGATTTCCACCATGGTGAACGCCTTGAGATGTACCTGTGGAAAGCGCTCCTTCAGCCCAGCGATGAGATCGATGTAGTACTGGAACGGCAGATCGGCATGAAGGCCGCCGACGATGTGGAACTCCGTGATGGCCTCGGTATAGCCGGAGGCAGCGGTGCTCCAAACTTCTTCCAGCGCCATGGTGTAGGAGCCGGGCGTGTCCTTCTTGCGACCAAAGGCGCACAGGCGGCAGGCGGCGACGCAGACGTTGGTGTAATTGATATGCCGGTTGACGTTGAAGTACGCAATGTCGCCGTGCATGCGCTCGCGAACATGATTAGCCAGCCAGCCGACAGCCAGAATGTCGCCTGAGCGGTAGAGCGCGAGTGCATCGTCTGAGGAGAGGCGCTCCAGCGCCATGACCTTGTCGTGGATCGGGCGCAGACGCGGGTCGTCGGTCTGAAACGCGTGTAGCTTCTTATTAGTGCTGGTCGGATGAGGCATCGTTGTAATGATATCTCACGCGGTAGCCGGAATCACGAACCTTATGCACGGGACGGTCGTAACTTCTTTGCGTTACTGGGCCGATTTGCTGAGATGGCTATGCTGCTCAGGTCTTTGAGAAGCTTATCCCTAGAGCATATGAAAATTCAGGTATTTTGACATCGCCTCCTCTAGAGGCGGGATCGAGTCAAAAAATCGCTTGTGGTTTTCCTGGAACGTCAGATGTTCGTCAGGTACTTCAGTGGAACTCAAGTAAACCCTGGACTCAGGCGCGTGCCATTTGTACCCAATAATTTGCGAAGCGGTACGCGTCATCTGATCGAGGGCCTGTTTTATCCCGGAGTCCTTGTCGAACAGAAATCGTGCCTCAATGCCTGCTTTTAGAAAAGCTTCAAAAGTTCTCAGCAGTTCCGGGGATTTCCGCAGGCCTTGTGACGCGGTTTCCGATTCCGTGGGATTCCACTCTAAAAGAACGCCGGCAAAATCGAGCACTCGACTGTAGATATCGAACCTTCGCTTATAAAGCTCGAGCCGCAGCATCTGGCGCCTCGTCCACCACGCCGCCACCGCGACGCAAGCCGACGCCACAGAAACGATTAAAGCAACGAGATTGTACACAGACTTCCCTTCCTCGACGACCCCAAAGCACCGTCAAACACACGACTAGGCCCGCTGTCGATAAGTGACTGTCCTCCACGCCTCCGTGCGCTCATCTGGCAAGCAGCAAGTCCCCGGCAATGAAGAAGAGAAAGGCCATTGAGACCAGGCCATTCATGGTGAAAAAGGCCGCATTCACGCGACTGAGGTCGTCGTGTTTCACCAGAGAGTGTTCGTAAATCAAAAGAAGCGCCACAAATATGACGCCCGCGGCGGCGATCTTCCCCAGCCCGAAAGCAACGACCATCCAGGCCAGCAGCAGGATGGTGATCACATGAAAGAGCCGGGCGATACCGAGGGCTATGCGAATACCGAAGGCCTTGGGGATGGAATAGACCTCGCTGGAGCAATCGTGGTCGTAATCCTGGCAGGCGTAAAGGATGTCGAAGCCGGCGCCCCAGAAGACCACGGCGCCGGTGAGAATCAAGATTCGCGGATCGAGCGAGCCGCGGACGGCAATCCAGGCCGCGGCGGGGGCGATGCCCATGGCCAATCCGAGCGCAACGTGGGCCCAGCGGGTGAAGCGCTTGGTGAAGGAGTACAGGAAGACTACGCCCAACGCCACCGGCGACAGATCAAAGGCCAACGGATTCAGCTCACGTGCGGCGAAGATGAAAACCGTCGAAGTTACGACGACGAACCACGCGACAAATGATTTGCTGAGCTTGCCGGCCGGAAGCGCACGGACCTTCGTTCGGGGATTGGCAGCATCGATGGCGGCATCGGCCAGCCGGTTGAAGGCCATGGCCGCCGAGCGTGCCGCCACCAACGCAACGACGATCCAGATCGAAGTATGCAAGTTGGGGACGCCGCGCGCGGCCAGCACCGCGCCCGTCAGACCGAACGGGAGCGTGAGCACGGAGTGCTCCCACTTGATCATCTCCAGGGTGGTCCCGATGCTGCGAAACAGCGGCACGGTTTGATTGTAACGTGGAGAGCGAGCAGGCGACCCTAGCCGCTGCCTTGGGGCAGCGGGCGGCTGGCCCATTGGCGCTCCCAGGCGGGAACGGTGATGCGTTCGGCAATCATAGGCGGCTTGCGCGCCCAGCACATGACGCGCGTGCCGAAGGGCAGATTGACATAGCGGATGAGATGGCGCTCAACGTCGAGCAGTAAAACCATTGCGGAGTCGGCCCAGTTCGGCTGACGGGCGGACTGTCGATCGCGGTCGATTGACTTGGTGAAGATGTTCTTGCCGATGCGCTCGAAAACGGCTGGAAGAAAGCCGGAGGCAACAACGTACGAGACGCGCGTGACTTCGAAGCCGGCATTGTTCAGTTTGCGGCGCAGCTCGGTTGCGGTGTAGCGGCGGCGGTGGCCCCTCACCTCGTCTGCTTCGCCCCACAGCAAGGGATAAGCGGGGACTGTGAGGCACAGCATTCCTCCATCTTTCAGTACACGCCGCACTTCGCGCAGCGCAGAAAGATCGTCAGCAACCGTCTGAAGAATGTCACCGGCTACGACTGCATCGAAGGAGTTCGAGCCGAAGCCCAGCTCTTCCAGACTGGTACACACCAAAGCCCGGTAGCCCTGAATTTGTTGGAAGGCCAGGGTCGATAGTGAAGCGTGGGCGCTCAGCGAGCGAAGTTGAGGTGCGTGGGCAAAGACCAATTCGGCGGTACCGCCAAGATCGAGGACGCAGGCTTCACGTTTCTCACCCAGGCCCTGCGCTACCGCCTCGCGCAGCAGCTTACGACGCGCAATATACCACCAGGAAGAGGTTTCACGCCGCAGGACATCGAATTCGAATTGCTCGTCCACCTATAGAACATTTTACGGGATTACAGGGGAGTAACAACGAATGTCATTCGTTGCGGTGGTGGTGCCGCCGGCCAAAGCCGGCTCAGGTAGAAAAATAAACCGGCTTATCGGCACGACTGAAGTCGTGCCCTGTTACAAAGCACTCCACAGGACGACTTTTTCAGGAGCCTGCGAAGCCGGCTCGAATATCAGATGGAGCAACCAACGGCGCAGCTAAAGCTGCGCCCTTTCAAAGCCAATTTGAAAGCCCTGTAGAAGTGTGCCCGTCGCTGTTATGCGCCGGCGCGAGTGGTCTGCACTGCCGAACGGAAGTAGTCGAGCGACATTTGCAATCCGGTGCGCAGATTGATCTTCGGCTCCCAGCCCAGCAGATGCTTGGCTTTGCTGATGTCGGGACAGCGCTGCTTGGGATCGTCCTGCGGCAGCGGCTCGAAGCGAATGTTACTGCTTGAAGTGGTGACTTCCAGCACGACCCTGGCACACTCCACAATCGTGAACTCACCCGGATTGCCGATGTTGGTGGGCTCGTGCTCATCAGACTTAGCCAGCGCCAGGATTCCAGCAACTTCATCGCTGACGTAGCAGAAGCTGCGAGTCTGCGAGCCGTTTCCGTAGACTGTGAGATCTTCGCCCAGCAGGGCCTGCTTCATGAAGTTGGAGATCACGCGTCCGTCATTAAGCTGCAAGCGCGGGCCATAGGTGTTGAAGATGCGAACGATGCGTGTGTTCACCTGGTGGTAACGGTGATAGGCCATGGTGGCGGCCTCGGCAAAACGCTTAGCTTCGTCGTATACCGAACGCGGCCCGATGGGATTCACGTTTCCCCAATAGCTTTCTTTCTGGGGATGCTCCAGCGGATCGCCGTAACACTCCGAGGTGGACGCCAGCAGGAACTTGGCACCGTACTTCTTCGCCAGCTCCAGGCAGGTCATGGTTCCGATGGAGCCAACCTGTAGAGTTTCGATGGCGTGTTCCAGATAGTCCACGGGGCTGGCCGGCGAGGCGAGGTGGAAGATGTAATCGAGCTTGCCGAAATCGAAGGCCCGGCAGATGTCTTGCTGGTGAAACTCGAACCGCGGCTCGCTGCGGAGATGAGAGATGTTCTCGAGGCGGCCCGTGAGCAAGTTGTCGGCACAGATGACGGAGTTGTCATCGGCCAACAAGGCATCGCACAGATGCGAACCGAGAAAGCCAGCACCGCCGGTCACCAGCACACGCATAGTCGAGCCTCAGGCGTGAGTTAACACGCCGTGTTCGCGCAGCCGAATCCGCTGATCTTCAATAATCCGGGCCAGCGATTCTTCCAGGGAAACCTTGGGCATGTAACCGGTGAGGCGATTGACTTTAGAGATGTCGGGAACGCGCCGCATCATATCTTCGAATCCCTCTTCATAAGCCGTACTGTAGGGCACCAGAACGATCCGCGACTTCGAGCCGGTCATGGATTTAATCTTTCTGGCAAGATCCAGAATCGTGATCTCATGATTACCGCCTACGTTGTACACCTCGCCGTTGGCGCAGGGATGGGCGGCAATATCCACCAGGGCATCCACGGCATCGCTGACATGCGTGAAGCAGCGGCTCTGAGTACCATCACCGAAGACGCGGATGTCGGCGCCGGTCAGCGCCTGGGTGACGAAATTGGGAATCACCATGCCGTAACGGCCGGTCTGTCGCGGCCCCACGGTGTTAAATAAGCGTGCGATGACGGTGGGTACCTTGCGCTCTTTCCAATAAGCGATAGCCAGAAACTCGTCGATCGCCTTGGAGCAGGCGTAGCTCCATCGCGCTTTGCTGGTCGCGCCCAGCACCAGATCATCATCTTCGCGGAATGGGACTTGGTCCTGCTTGCCATAAACCTCGGAGGTCGAGGTGATCAAAACGCGTTTGCGCTTGGTCTCCGCCAGCGACAAAACAATTTCGGTACAGCGAATATTGGTTTCGATGGTCCGCACCGGGCTGTCCAGGATCAAACGCACTCCAACCGCCGCCGCCAGGTGATAGATGACGTCGCAAAGGTCCACCAGCTCCGCCATAAGATGAGTGTTGGCGACACTATCGATGTGATAGACAAATTGGGGATGGAGCTTGAGGTGCTGGATGTTGGCGACGGAGCCAGTTGAGAGATCGTCGATGATGAAGACCTCGTCGCCCAGGGCGAGGTGCCGTTCGGCAAGATGGGAGCCGATGAATCCGGCGCCTCCGGTGATGAGAACCTTCAATACCGTCCTCCAAAGCACTTAGAGTAATGGGTGGGCAGGCGGAAGCGCAATTCCATAATGCATTGCCGAAGTGAGTGAACCGTATCAGTCGCTAGTCATGCCTATCACGGGCGCGTTTTAGCGATGTCGGGTTCTTTGTCGCGCGTGGCCTGGGGATCCAGGTGGTGCGTGGTCAGATCCCGGCGCAGACATTCAAAGGCTTCCTCAGGGGTGTTCGCCCAGTGAAAGAGATCGAGGTCTTTTGGCGAAATCACCCCGGCATCCACCAGGGCCGGGAAGTTAACCACCCGATCCCAGTACTCCTTGCCGTAGATCACCACGCACATATGCTTCGCCAGTTTTTCCGTTTGCGCCAGAGTGAGCAACTCAAAAAGCTCGTCGAAGGTGCCAAATCCTCCGGGAAAAACGACGAGCGCCTTGGCCAGATAGGCGAACCACAGCTTGCGCATGAAGAAGTAGTGGAACTCGAAGTTCAGGTCCGGGGTGATGTAGGGGTTGGGCATCTGCTCGAAGGGCAGATTGATATTCATTCCGATGGTCTTGCCGCCGGCCTCGGACGCGCCCAGATTAGCCGCTTCCATGATCCCGGGACCACCACCGGTGCAGACAACGAAGCGATGACGGGGCTGGCTAATGGACTTGGTCCAATGGGTAATGAGGAACGCCAGGCGGCGCGCGTCCTCGTAGTAGCGAGCCATCGCGACATCGGCCTTGGCCAGGCGAATTCGCTCCTGTTCTTCCGGCGGAGCCGGGGTCGCCGAACCAGGCTTGTCGAGCAACAGCAAAGCTTCTTCGGCATACGAGCGGCTGTGGAAGCGGGCTGAGCCGAAGAAGACGATGGTGTCCTGAATGCGCTCGCGGCGGAAGCGCGCTAGCGGCTCCTGATATTCGGCGAGAATGCGCAGGCTGCGGCCGTCGGGGCCGTTGAGAAACTTCTTGTTCTCGTAGGCCAGCGGCGAACGGTTGGAAGCGGGATGTTTGTCCTTCTTGTCTTTGTCAGCCATGCTGTGTGTAGCCCCGAGATGATGAACAGACGAAGAACTGGCAGGTCATGATGGCCGATCAAAACGATGTGATTACGACCGGGACGCGCCGAAGCCGCTTGCAAGCTGCCCTGTCGCCGGCTGAAGCCGGCTCAAGCTAATAACGCGACTCATCGGCACGGCTAAAGCCGTGCCCTGTTACAAAGCGGCCCAGCCGTTCGCGATATCGGCAGCTAGCTGCCGCATGTTTCTAATTCAGCGCGTCTGGCCTCTGACAGTTTTTCGTCTGCCTGCTGCTGATCAACGTAGGCCTTCGCCACTCCAACGGCCAAGGCGCGTATGCGAGCGATTACGCCCACGCGCTCGGTCACGCTGATGGCGCCGCGAGCATCCAGGATGTTGAACAGGTGCGAGCATTTCAGGCAAAGATCAAAGGCGGCGAGTAAGGGATAGCGGCGAACCGCCGTTCGGCGCTCTTCGCTCTTCGCCATTTGCACTTCGTCAGAGTCGGAAAGAAGCGATTCGCTTTTTGCCGTGCGTTTGTCGCCGGAAGCGAGCTCCGATCTCGTCGAAGCCGGATACTCATCCAACAGGGCTTGGCACTCCGT